>CAVRSI010000001.1:0-4390 GCA_963723855.1 uncultured Actinomycetes bacterium
CACTCGGCTCCTGAGCGATCGCCTCACCGGACGACGTCGTGTTGCATCGCCCACAGGGCGGCGGCGGCTCGCGTCGACACCTCGATCTTCGTGTAGACGTGCTGGATGTGATGGTCGGCCGTCTTCGGCGAGATGTACAGCCGATCGGCGATCTCCTTGGTCGTGAGTCCCAGCGCCGCGAGCCGCAGCACCTCGGCCTCGCGACCGGTGAGCCCGCCGGGGTGCTGCGTACGGGTCCTCCGGGTAGCCGGTTCGTCGTGCCCGGCGGCCGTCAACACCGCGTCGGTCGTCTCGGGCTCGAGCACCCCTCGTGAGACGAGCCCTCGGAGCTCGTTCGCGGCGTGGTCGTCCGAGAACGCCGGACGATCGGCTCGTTCGGTCGTGAGCCCAACGTACATGTCGGTGGCCGTGAGGACGCGAGCCGTGCGATCGGTCGTGTGGCCGTGCAGGCCCTTGTGATAGCCGGACCCGTCGGCCTTCTCATGGTGGGCTCCGGCGACGGGACTCAACGCGGCAAGGGCCGGTGAGCGGGCGAGCATCTGCTCGGTGAACATCGGGTGGTGCTCGATGCGGTCGAACTCCGCGCGTGTGAGCGGACCCGGCTTGTCCAGGATGGAGTTCGGGACGGCGGTCGTGCCGAACTCGTGCAGCATGGCGGCCCGGCGGAGCGTTGCGATCTCTGCGTCGGTGCAACCGAGCAGCCCGGCGGCGTCGGCGGCGAGTTGCGCGCACCGCCGGCTGTGGCCGGCCATGTAGGGGGATTTCAGGTCGATGAAATCGGCCGCCACCGTGATGGCGTCGTCGAGCGCAGTGCCCACCAGGATGCGCTGCGGTTCCGGTTCGAGGTCGAGTACGGCGTCCCACGGATCCAGCTTGTCCAGCTGTTCGAACCAGAACATCCCGTGCCCGGCGAACAGGTCGGCGAGCTCCGGGTCGTAGGTGCGGTCGCGGCGCTCGCGTGCGGCGTCGATCGCCCTGGACGGTGAGATGCGGCGCCCGATCGCCTCCATGTCATGGCAGAGATGCACCACGCGCATCGCGAGCGGGATCTGTTCGCCCTTCGCGCCCGTCGGGAAGCCGTTCCCGTTCCAGCGCTCGTAGGTGAACGCGAATGCCTCCCGGACATCCGGTCCGAGATCGAGCCGGTGGATCAGCATGTCGCCCACCTCGCAGCCGGTCGCGAAGTTGTGCACCGCCCAGTCGTGCGCGCCTTCCTGGAGCGCCTTGGCGATCTGCTCGTGCTCCTCGGGAGGACGACCTGCGGTCGCGAACGCCACCATGGCGTGACCGACCTCGGCCGGATCCGCGAGGTCGAGCACCAGCGTCTGGCCGAGGAGGGCGATGTCGTCCCCGAAGACGGCGGACACCTCGTGCGCGTGGCCCGTGCACCCCACGTAGCGCAGGAGCGAGACCCAGTAGACGGTCTCGCGCACGTCCTGGTCGAAGCCCGCTTCCTCGCTCAGCGCCACGCCGAGCAGGCACGACCGCAGTTGCGACTCGAGCGGCTGGCCGAACGCGTTGTCCTGTCCCAGCGCGAGCGTCGCGACCAGCTCGGCGAGACGGAGCGGCGGTCCGGAAATGGGGAAACCTCCCGATTCGAGCTGGCACGTGACCGTACACGATTCGTCTGTCCACCACGAACGAGAGGAGCGGACGATGAACGAGCTGCACAGCAAGGGTGCGAAGGAGCTCGCCGGGATGATCGCCGGAGGCGACATCACGTCTTCCGAGGTGATCGAGGCACATCTCGCCCGGATCGACGAGGTCAACCCGGACCTCAACGCGGTGACGGTGACGCTGGCCGACGACGCGCGCGCAGCCGCCGCCGAGGTCGACCGAGCGGTCGCCGCCGGGGAGCCGCTCGGGCCGCTCGCCGGCGTGCCGTTCACCATCAAGGAGAACATCGACGTGGCCGGATCGGCCACGACCTGGGGAGTCGCCGCGATGGCCGAGCAGATCGCGTCGGCCGACGCGCCGATGGTCGCTCGGCTGCGAGAGGCCGGTGCCATCCCGCTCGCGCGGACGAACCTGCCCGATTTCGCGTTCCGCTGGCACACCGAGAGCGGCAGGGCCGGTCACACGGTCAACCCGTGGGATCCGACCCGCACGCCGGGCGGTTCCTCCGGCGGTGAGGCCGTCGCGCTGGCGACCGGCATGACGCCGCTCGGCCTGGGCAACGACCTGGGTGGCTCGTTGCGCCTCCCGGCGCAGATGTGCGGGATCGCGTCGCTGAAGCCGTCGTCGGGACGCGTCGCGGAGGGCGCCGTCACGGAGCCGGCGGTCCAGCCGCTGGCGATCCAGCGGACGATGTGCGCGGGGCCGATGGCGCGCCGCGTCGCGGACCTGCGGCTGGCGTTGGAGATCATCTCCGCCCCCGACGCCCGCGACCCGCGCTGGGTGCCTGCGCCCTTGCAGGGACCGGCCGTCGACGGGCCGATCCGTGTGGCGGTCGTCCGCGATCCGCTCGGGGCCGGGATCGACCCGCACGTACGCGCGGGGATCGACCGCGCCGCCGATTGGCTGGCCGATGCCGGTTACGAGGTCGTCGACGCCGAGCCGCCGCAGATCGGCGAGGCCACCCACGCGTGGGTCGAGACGATCTTCGCGGACGTGGGCGTGATCTGGCCGGGCATGGAGCCGGTCGCCGGCGACGGCGTGCGTGCGTTCATCGAGGCGTGCTTCGCGAAAGGCGTGGCCGCGCCCGTCGATCAGGCAGCGCAGCTCCACGCGTGGGTTGCGGTGTACCAGATCGGCGCCGCGTGGGCACGGTTCTCGCAGGAACATCCGGTCGTGCTCTCGCCGGTCTGTTGCGAGCGCCCGTGGATCGTCGGCGACGACATCACCCGCGTCGACGAGCTCGCCATGGCGATGCGGATGGTCGTGCCGGTCAACATCCTGGGACTGCCGGCGTCTGTGGTGCCCGTCGGCAGCGACGAAGGCCTGCCGCAGGGCGTGCAGCTGATCGGTGCTCGCTTCCGGGAGGACGTGGTGTTGGACGCGGCGCAGGCGATCGAGGACCGGGCGCCGGCGATCACGCCCATCCAGCCGCGCGTGGCAGTTCCAGCGTAGGGCGAGGCTCTCGAACGGCGGCGCGAGTGCGGCGATGGCGTCCCGCTCGCGTCGCGGCGTCCGCGCTCGTCCCGGTGGAGCGGCGTCAGTCAGGCAGGATCAGATCGAGCTCCAGCCAGCGCGTGAGGTCCTTCAGCTCGCGGCGCACCGCGGCGGCCGTGCTCGTGTTGAACGGCTCGTCCTCGTGGATCGCATCCACCCGGAGCACGGCGGTCTTGCGGTCCGCGGTGGCGTCGAGCTTGCCGACCAGTCGGTCGCGGTGCAGCACCGGGAGCGCGTAGTAGCCCCATCGGCGCTTGGTCGCGGGCTTGTACATCTCGAGTTGGTAGTCGAAGTCGAACAGCTCGAGGGCGCGCTTGCGGTCGTGGACGAGCCGGTCGAACGGCGACAGCAACGCGGTGCGCCCCGAGAACGCACGACCCAGCAGCGACGGGTCGACGCGCCACTCGCCTTTCACGCCGTCGACGACCGCGGGCTCACCCACCTCGCCCACATCCCACGGTTCCACCGGGCTCTGCAACGTGCGGGCTCGGGCGATGCCGAGCGCGCGGAGCCGCCGCTCGTTGCGCGTGCGCTCCGCCTCCCCGAGGGGGACGACCGGACCGTCGGGGTAGACGCGCGACGCGAGGTCCCACAACCGCTCCGATTCCTGCCGGCCCGCGACCGCGACTTCGCCTCGCGCCACCATGAGGTCGAGCATCTTCTCGACGTTGCGGTTGTTGGTCCACCCGGTCGATTCCAGGGCTTCACGCAGGTATCCGGCAGCTCGCGCATCGGCAGCGGGCCGGAGGCCTTCAGCCGCTTCAGGATGTCCCGTCGGCAGGCGTCGTTGGCCTTCACCCAGTCGCGGCGCTCCACCTGCCAGGGTCGGAGCTCCCCGAGGCCCGGCCAGGCCGCCATGTCGGCGCGGTAGAGGGCGAGGTCTTCGGCGGGCCGGATGAACGCCTGCAGCTCGATGAGCGTCCGGTCCGCGAGCGCGGTTCGCAGCTCTGCCGGGTCGTAGGACGAACCGAGACGGCTCCACACGACCAGGTCCGCGCTCGGAGCGACCGCGGTGATCGGGTCCAGTTGGAGGAAGCCCAGATGTCGAACGAGCTCCAGCAGTCCGGCCGGTCGCCCGGCGTCGAGCACCTGGGCTTGCACGGCGATCCGGCGCGCCTCGGTCCGGGAGAGCTGGTGGACGGTCGTCACGCGGCGAGACTATGCGTCGCTACCGACGGGCGTCATGGACATCCGAAGGGAAGGTGTTCGAACGAGTGGCGGCGCCTCCCCGTCCGGGGTCATGATGACCCATGAGCATATCGGCGCATGACCGCGGTGT
>CAVRSI010000002.1:0-6832 GCA_963723855.1 uncultured Actinomycetes bacterium
TCGCCATCGGGGCCGGCGCCCGGGCGATCGCCGGTGAGGAGGAGGGCCGGACGCTGGATCTGTTGCTGGCGAACCCGGTCAGGCGTCGCACCGTCGTGCTCCAGAAGTTCTGGGCGATGGTGGCGTCGACGTCGGGAGTGGGCCTGGTGCTCTTGATCAGCATGTCCCTGTTCGGTCCGGCCTTCGGCCTGCATGTCGGCTCGGTCAACCTCGCCGCGGCCGTGGTGTCGGCGATCGCCCTCGCCGTGTGTTTCGGTTCCATCGCGCTCGCGGTCGGTTGTTGGCGAGGCAGGAAGGCCGTTGCCGTGGCGGCGTCGACGGCGATCGCGGTGGCCACGTATCTGTTGAACGTCTTCGCGCCCAGCGTGAAGGGCATGAGCCGGTACCAGGTGCTCTCGCCCTTCTACCAGTACATCGGATACGACCCGTTGCGGAACGGCTTCAGCGCGCTTCATCTGTCCGTGTTGATCGCGATCGCCGGGGTGGCGCTCGCCGTCGCGCTCGTGACGTTCGAGCGTCGCGACCTGGCGACCTGACGGAACCGGTTCAGACCGCGAACGGTTCGTATCCCGGTGCGGCGAGCGGCCAGGGGTTGGCGCTCTCCCACGCGGCGCCCAGGTTCAGCACCAGGTCGTCGCGGAACCGCGGACCGGTGATCTGGAGGCCGAACGGGATACCGTTGGGACACCGCCCGGCCGGCACCGAAAGCGACGGGTGTCCCGTGATGTTCGTCTCACCCGTGTTGTACGCGTCGGCCTGTTCCCGATCGGGCCCGGTGCCTTCCGGATGGAACCCCTCGACGCACATCGTCGGCGTGAGGAGCACCGCGTCGTCGCCGAGCAGCAGGTCGAGGTCTCGCACGTGGTCGAACCGTCGTCTCCTCGCGGCCATGTACTCGTCGGGGTCGATCTCGAGCGCGGACGCCATCGTGGAGCGGAAGTTCGACGAGAACACGTCCATGTGCTCCTCGACGAAGTCGCGCCCCAGGCCGTGCAGGTGCTCCATGGCGCAGATCGTGAACCAATCGTCTCCCGTCGACCCGTGGGTGAAGATCGAGCCGGGCTCGAGCGGTTCCACCGGCAGCCTCAGGTCACGCTCCACCGACGCGAGGGCCGCCTCGAACCGCGCTGCGACGCCGTCCGGGAGGGGGTGCGTGCCCTCGAAGCGGTGGATGGCGAGCGCCCGGTTCGGCAACCCCTCCCGCATCGGGAGCGGGAACGGCAACGCGGAGGGGTCCCCCGGGACCGGCCCGGCCTCGATCGACAACAACAGCCGCACGTCGGCGATGGACGTCGCGAACGGGCCGAACGTGGAGAGATCGATCCATTCCGGGATCGGCTCGCGCCCGATCAACCCGTTCGTCGGCTTGAAGCCGGCCAGTCCGCAGAACGCGGCCGGGATCCGGATGGAACCCCCGCCGTCCGTCGCGGTCGCGATGGCGGCCATGCCGGCCGCGAGCGCGGCCCCCGAGCCGCCGCTCGACCCTCCCGGCGACCACTCGGTCCCCCACGGGTTCGCCGTCGTTCCGTAGAGGGTGTTCGTCGTGAACCCGGCGAACGCGAACTCCGGTTGGTTCGTCTTGCCCACGACGATCGCGCCGGACGCCCGCAGCCGGCGCGGCACCAATCCGTCGGCGGTTGCCGCGGGAGCGTCGGCGAACGCCCGGGAACCGTACGTCGTCGGCATACCCGCCACGTCTTCCATGTCCTTCACCAGCAGCGGGAGACCGGCGAGGGGACCGGGATCCTCGCCCCGCTCGATCCGCTCGTCCATCGCCCGGGCGTCGTCCAACGCGGCTTCTCGCAACCTGATCACGGCGTTGAGCGGGGGATCCAACCGCTCGATCCGTTCGAACGACATCCGCACCAGGCCGGCCGCCGACGCGCGGCCGGCTGTGACGGCGGAAGCGAGCTCCGACAGGGTCATCGGTCGGTCACGAGGTCGCGGATACGGACGATCGTTCGCCCCCGTTTGAGGTCCTTGCGCACGACGGTCGACGCGTTCCGTCCCGGGACGCCCATCACGCCGCCGCCCGGATGCGTCCCGCCTCCGCAGAGGTAGAGGCCCTCGATGGGCGTCCGATGGTCGCCGTAGAACGGGATCGGCCGGAACGAGAACATCTGATCGGGTGTGAGCTCGCCCTGCATGATGTTCCCGCCGAGCAGCCCGTAGCGATCCTCGAGGTCCTTCGGCGTCAACACCTCGATGTGCTCGATCGAGTCCGGCAGGCCGGGCGCGTATCGCGCCAGCTCGTCGATCACCCGCTTCGCGTAGGCGTCGCGTTCGGTGTCCCACGAACCCTCACGGAGCTCGAACGGGCCGTACTGCGTGAACGCCAACATCATGTGCTTGCCGTCGGGCGCCAGGTCGGATTCGTGCGCCGTCGGGAACATCACCTCAGCGTACGGATGGTCCGAGGCGCGGCCGTACTTCGCGTCGTCGAACGCGCGCTCGAGGTATTCCATGGAAGGGGAGATCGCCGTCAGCCCTCGATGCACGTCGCCTTCCTGGTCCCACGCGGAGAAGACGGGGAGCTCCGAGAGCCCCAGGTTGATCTTCACCGAACCCGACCGCGTGCGGTAGCGACGGATGTCTCGGACCGCGTCGTGTGGGAGGAGGGCCTCCCCCACCAGATCGAGGTACGTGGTCGTGGGATGCGCGTTGGACACGACGGCCTTGGCGCGCACGAGCGATCCGTCCTCGAGCTCCACGCCGACGGCCCGGCCGTGGCTGTTGACCGCGATGCGCTTCACGGGCGCGTCGGTCCGGATCGTGGCACCGGCGGCCTCGGCGGCGCGAGCCATCGCGAGCGAGACGCCACCCATCCCCCCCTTCACCCATCCCCATGCACCGAAGTGGCCGTCGACCTCGCCGATCCAGTGATGCATCAGGACGTACGCCGAGCCCGGCGTCATGGGGCCGCACCAGGCACCGATGATCGCCTGCGTCGCAAGGGCACCCTTCACGCGCTCGTCGTCGAACCACTCGTCCAGGAAGTCCGCGGCGCTCATCGTGAACAGGCGGACCAGCTCATGGATGTCGCGGCCGGTCCAGCCGCGGAACCGGCCGGCGGTCTTCGCCCACCGGGGCACCTCCGCCAGCCGCATGTTCGGCGGGACGACGAAGAGCAGGTCCTTCAAGAGCCTGGCCACGCGCTCGAAGTACGCGTCGAACGCCACCCACGCGTCCGCGTCGTGGGTCGACAGACGGCCGATGTTCTCTCGGTCGCGCGCCACATCGCCCCACAGCGTCAACGACGTTCCGTCGGGGAACGGCACGAAGTAATCGGGAGTGATGATCGAGACGTCGTAGCCGTGCCGCTTCAGCTCGAGCTCGTCCACGACCCGCTGCGGCATCAGCGAGACCACGTACGAAGCGCTCGACACCTTGTAGCCGGGCCACGGCTCCTCCGTGACCGCCGCGCCGCCCAGCACGCTCCGTCGTTCGAGGACCACGACGTCCAGCCCGGCCCTCGACAGGTAGGCCGCGCAGGCGAGCCCGTTGTGCCCCCCGCCGACGATCACGACGTCGTGCTCGGCCTCCCTCATGCCGCTGAAGCCTACCGACCGGCGGGCTTCGTTGCTGCACCTCGAACGCGCTTGCGGTCGCCAAACGTTCACTGCTGGAAACCATCTCGTTCACCGTCCATTCACGCACCCTCGCTACGTTCCGCGACGGCGTTCGGAGATCCCCGCGCGGATGAACGCAAGGAGGCACGAGGTGCGCATGAGACGGATCGGCCCCGACGATGAGCATCCTCGACAACGTGGTATCTGGACTCCGCTTCGCCGGCATCAGACGCAATGCGATGCTCAACGAGGCCGCGGAGTCCGCGTCGATCTCCGCCGCGCAGTGGGACGAGGTTCGACATCGGCTGCGCAAGCCCGCGACGAGCCTATCGGGAGGCCGGCAACAATGGCTCTGCATCGCCCGGGCACTCGCGGTTGAACCCGACGTGCTCCTCATGGACGAGCCCACGTCCTCGCTTGATCCGAGCGCCACAAAACGGATCGAAGAGCTCCTCTCCGAGCTCGTCGAACGGGTCACGATCGTCATCGTGACGCACAACATGCAGCAGGCGCATCGCGTGTCCGACTTCTGTGCCTTCCTCTTAGGAGATGAAGAGGGAGCAGGACGCCTGATCGAGATGGGCCCCACGAGCGCCGTCTTCGGCACGCCGAGTGATGAGCGGACGGCCGACTACGTCGCGGGCCGCTTCGGCTGAGTAACCTTGCTCACCCGGAAGCCGGGTTCACCTACGCCGCGTCTGCGAATGGCCGGTGGACCGCAGTCTCGTCCTCCACTGGCTCCGCGCCCGCGATCATCGCGTGGCGAACCGTAGCCATCACCCAAAGCAAGATCGTCGCGACCACGAGCACGCCGAGCATGGGCTCGCTGGCCGATACGAGAGTGATGACACCGGCGATAAGAGCGGCGAGCCCGATAAGCGATGAGATCCCGAGGTACGCCTTGGAAGCTCGGAGGAGCCCGGCGCCGACACCGTAGACGACTGCGGTGACCGATGCTGCCACCCCGAGTCCAAGCACCACGCCGCCGAGACCCCGGACTCCGAGTCCGAGCACGCTGATCCCTGCCAGCCACAGGGAGTACATGAGCGCAGCGACCCCTACGAATACCGTTGCGAGACCGTCTCTCCACGTGAGGCGCATGATGCCTCCTCCCCGGCCTGACGGGCTCTCACTTCTTCAAGGAACGCCCGTCGGCTCCCAGACCCACCGTCCGACAGCGCCGGGGTCTCGGCAAGAGGCGAACGGACTCCCGGCGATGGGACCGTGGCGCTTCGTAGCGATCGTTCGTGGCGGCACGGCGTATGGATGAGCCGCTCGAACATCACTCGGATCGGGACTTCTACACTCCATCACGTGGACATCCGCCTCAGCCGCGCCGATGCAGCGCTCCAACGGCGCGCCCGGGCCTTCACCGACGACGTGCTGATCCCGCTCGAGGACGAGTGCGAGGCGAACGACGGACTCACGCCCGAGAGCGCCGCCCGTGCGAAGCAGGCGGTGCTGGATGCGGGTTTCAACGCGATCAACCATGCCCCCGAGGACGGAGGGCAGGGCCTCGACACGTTCCAACAGATGCTGGTCGAGGAGCAGTGGGGCCGCGCCACGGGCGCGCTGTGGGACATCCCGTGGCGACCCTCGATCCCGCTCGCACGCGGCACGGAGGCGCAGAAGGAACGCTATCTGCGTCCCGCCGCGCGAGGCGAGCGGCGCGAGGCGTATGCGATCACCGAGGAACACGCTGGCTCGGACCCGTCGATGGTGCGCACCACCGCCAGGCGCGACGGCGAGGGCCAAGGAGCTGGGTGGGTGCTCGACGGGGAGAAGTGGCACGTGACGTCGGGCGACGTCGCCGACTTCTTCCTGGTGCACGCCCATGTCGATGGCGATCCGGCGAAGCCCACCGTGTTCCTGGTCGACAAGGACCTGCCGGGGGTCCGCCTGGTGCGGACGCCGAAGTACACCCACACGTTCGTGTTCGAACATCCGATCTTCGCGTTCGACGGTGTCCGGCTGCCCGGGGATGCCGTGCTCGGCGCCGTGGGGCAGGGATACGAGCTCACGAAGGACTGGTTCGTCGAGGAGCGGCTGATGATCGGCGCCCGGACGATGGGCGCGTCGGCCCGCGCGCTGGAGCTGTCGCTCGCGTTCGCGCAGGGACGCGAGCAGTTCGGACGGCCGATCGTCGGGTTCCAGGCGATCGAGTTCATGCTCGCCGACATGGCCGCCGAGATCATGGCCGCGACGTCGATGCTGTACCGCGTGTGCTGGATGGCGGCCCGAGGCGGCATCGACCGCAAGCAGCTCCACGCGCAGGCGTCGGCGGTGAAGCTGGTGTGCAGCGAGACGGCGGGACGGGTGATCGACAAGGCCGTCCAGATCCACGGCGGTCGCGGGTACATGCGCGAGCAGCCCGTGGAACGGCTGTGGCGGGAGCTCCGCGTCGATCGGATCTGGGAGGGCACGTCGGAGATCCAACGCGTGGTGATCGGCAACGAGCTCCGCAAACGCGGTCCGGGCGTCTTCACGGAGTGGCCGTCCGAGGGGTGAGGCGAACCGGCGCTCCGTCAGGGCAGCTCGTGTTGGAGCAGCGGTCGCGTGAACACGTTGAACCAGCTGAGGACCGGGTAGCTCAGCGCGATGACACCGAGCACGATGGCGGCGACGGAGGTCGCCTTGCCGGTCCCACCCATCGACACGGCGATCGCCGAGATCACCGCGAGCCCGCCGAAGACCGCGGCGAACATCACCAACGCGTCCCCGGACGCGAGTCCCGGACCCAGCTTCGACGCGACCGAGCGAACGATCGGACCGGACGGGTCGTACTGATATGCCCAAAGGATGATCGACGCGGCCGCGCCGATCGCGCCCACGACCACCGAGACGACGCCCAGCGGGTTCCTCGTTCGACCCGAGCTCTGGTAGATCCCCATGCCTACCGCCCTGCGTCGATGCCGACTACGTGCCGGCCAGACACCCACTGACTTCGTCAGGTAGCCCCGGAATCTTGAGCCCCGCACCGCCACGAACGAAGTCGTAGGCGGTCCCGGACCACCGTCCGGGCAGCCCCGGGTAGCGCCTGCGCACCCGGTCCGAGCTGTCGTACTGGAACCCGACCCAATCGGGTGAGTGGTACCCGTTCGTGTCGTAGGGCGCCACGGCGGAGAGGCCGCGGCCGAACGTGCGCGACTCGACGAGGAACCGCCCCTGGAACGCCATGTCGTCCTGGGCGTACAGCTTGATGTACCAGCGCTCCACGTCCTGCAGGTACCCCTGCGGAGAGGGCGGCGATTCCGGGCCCATGA
>CAVRSI010000003.1:0-28646 GCA_963723855.1 uncultured Actinomycetes bacterium
CGCCGTGTCGAGGAATCGTCCTGCGTGGGCGTCACGAACTCGTGAGGCGCCGGCCTCAGCAGGCGAGGCCGCAAACAGCATCGCCGCCATGCCGCGCGCAGGAAGCGCGGGCGGCGTAGCCCGTGCAGTTCGAAAAACCCTCCAGGAGCTGATGACGTCATTTCCACGTGCTTAAACGCGAACGCCCAGCCGCGGACGCGTCTCGGCGGCGACGAACCAAAAAGCAGGCGCTCCACGGCGCGGACCCGCGTGTCGAAGAAGGCGGCGCGCCGGTCGAAGGCCGGCCGGGCCCTGGTGAGCGCCAGCAGCACCAGCAGCAGCAACAGCGCCTCTTCGTAGTCGAACCCCTTCAGCAGCGATGCCACCATGCCGACGACGATCAGCAGCGCGGACAGGTAGTAGGCGGCATCAAGCCGTCGCGCCACGCCTTGCGACGGCGCAGAGCAGGCGCGGCCAGCCACGCTGCCGATGAAGTGCGACGCCTCGACGACGCCAGAAGCGGTACCCGGTGGGGATGGCGGCGCCCGGCGGCCGGGCGTAGCTGCGGACCACGGCGGGACTGCCGGAAAAGAACGACGCCGCGGCCAGCAGGCGCGGGGTGACCTGCTCGGTGAGCGCCCGACCCATGCGCTGGCGCGCGCCAGGTGATGCCGTCGCTGGTATCGCCGACGACGTTGCCCTCGCGGATCAAAGCACCATGGCCCGTCTGAACCCTTTCGCCCAGCACCGCACCCGCATAGACGACGGTGAACGATCGGATCACGGAGCCCGCTCCGATCCGCGTCACGACGTGCCCGGCCTGCTGTCCCCGAGCCGGCTCGCCAACGATGCATGGGGGCTGGAGCACGACTCCTTCCCCAAGCTCCACACCCGCGAGGACCGTGGCATCAGCGCCCGTCATAGTTCGACCGGAACGCCGCCGCCGCCGAGCGAAAGCTCTGCTGCCTCGATGGTTCGAACGATCTCGACCGCGCGTGTTTCACGCTCGTCGGGCCCTGCCCCCCGGCGACGCGCGTGAGGAAACTCCTGTAGCTCCGCCTCGAGGGGTTCGACGACATCGACGTGCGGAGACCTCACCTCGCCGGTTCGATACGTGAGTTGATGGTGCCCGAAGTCTTGCGGATCCGGCAGCTCGACCCCTTTGTCGTAGATCTTCACGGGCTCCTCCGGGTTCGTATCCTCGTACACCACCATGCGGCGGGTGCCGACCAGCGTCGTCCTCCTGATCTTGGTCGGGGCGAGCCAGGACAGATGGAGATTCGCGATACAGCCCGAGGGGAACTCCAGGCTCATGAACGCCACGTCCGCGCGCCTCCCACCGTGGGTCGCTCTGCCGATCGCCGATACACGGACCGGATACTCGTCCAACCAGTCGATGAGTATCGAGAGATCGTGGGGAGCGAGGTCCCACAACACGCTCACATCCTCTTGGTGTACGCCGAGGTTCATCCGTGAACCCTGAACGTAAAGAGGCTCGCCGATCTCACCCTCCCGGATCAGCCCCTTCACCAGCCTCACGGGTGGGCTGTACAGGAACGTGTGGCCGCGCCATGACGACCTTCCGCAACTCGCCGGGCGCGAGCGACGAGAGCCACAGCCGACTAGTACGAGATCGTCAATGGTTTCTCGACCAGGACATCCTTGCCCGCTTCGATGGCGCGAGCCGCTAAGGTCGTAATGCGTCGTCACGGGGGTCGAGACGACCACCGCCGGGATGGACGGGTCCGCCAGGATCGCGTCGTAGCTCGGCGCGACGGAGGCCCCAGGGAACTGGCGGACGGCCCTATCGACCTTCGCGGACTCCGTGTCGAAGAGGACGACCTCGTCGCAACGCCTCGAGGGAGCGCAGGTTCCTAACGAGGTTGGGCCCCCAGTATCCAAGGCCAACCACCGCAACTCGCATGCAGGCACATCCTCTCGTCGTCCAGGGCGGATACCCTCGACTCATTCAGCGGTTGTCGATCGAACGTTCGCCGGCCGAAGCCAGCGAGAGTGGCGCAGCCCGCATACTTGAGGGCGTTCTCGGAGGGTCGTGAGCCAGGGTCAGGGAGGTAGACATGGCGTGCGGAAGTCTTGGTCATCGGGGCCGGCGAGGTGGACGCCCGCTCGCGGAAGTGCTCAGCGGTGCGTTCCAGGTGGTGACCAAGGACATCGAGCCCCTCGAGCTCGACAGCGTCGGACGTGATGCACATCTGCTTCCCATTCGACCTCGACCACTTCGTCGGAGACCGCCGTCGAGTACGCGAAGACATACGCGCCTCGGCTCATAGATCGTGAACAGCACCGTCGTGCCTAGGACCACCCGACGCATCGGCGAGGAGAGCGGTTCCCGAGTTCGCCTACAGTCCGGTTCGGGGCAAGCACCTCGTATGGCTCGGAGAAATGATGCGCTACGCCAAGTTCGTGGCTTCCCCGCAGACTGATGCTCTGAGCAGGCCGAGGTGCACTTTCAGAGCGGCGGGAATGACCGTCGAAACCATGGGATCACCAGAGGCGCTCGAATTGGCGAAGCTCTTAGAGACCTCCTATTTCGGTGTCCTCCTCGGCTGGGCTCAGGAAATGGAACGCCTGGCGGAGAGGTGGGCGGGACTAACTCGAGGTGCTTCGCTTCATGGAGGAGATCGATTTCCTGCCGCCAGTGGCCTTCCAGCCCGGGTTCATCGGCGGACACTGCGTGATCCCCAACAGTCACCTCCTCGAGGAGGTGCGGCCTTCGATATTCATGGACGCGATGCGTCGCTCCAACGAGATCAAGGAACGTGACTGGCTCGCGCAGGGCAGGCTCTTGGGGCGAGCGCGTAAGTCCAAGAAGTTCCGCCCTGAATAGCACGTCGGGGGTATCGTCTTCTTCCATGAAAGCCGGGTCATCTGTTCCGTCACCATCTGCTCCTGATCCATCGCGTGGGGACCCCGAGACGTCGCAGGTACGAGGGCCGTTCGCCGGGCATCGTTCGCGCCTCCAGGAACTCCCTGCCGGGGAAGGCCAACGCGGCCACGTAGGCCGCCTTCGACCGCACGTCCGGGATCGCTCGTAAGGTCGCGAGCGCCGTTCCACCGGCGGCTCGACGGTCCCCTTCGTACCGCTGCAGGGCCTTCCGCTCGGCCACCGGCACCGAACGGGAGATCCGCGCGAGCTCGACCGGCCTCGCCGCTCCGAACGTCGTGGCCGCGAGCGAGTACGCGCGGTCGAGGACGGCCGACAGATGCCAGGGCCGGCACCAGCGTTCGAGCACACCCCAGTCGACCGAGCCTGCGTTCGTCACCTGCACCACGTCGCGGATGCGGGACGAGCCGCGGCGGCCACCACCCGAGCGCGGCGTGCATCGCGACGTTCAGCAGCATCCCCGTGTCGTCGAGCCTGCTGAGCTTCTGTCCCGCGAGCAGGAACGGCTCACGGCGCTCGAGCAGCTCCTCGGGACGGATCCACAGTCCGAACGGACCGAGGACGAGCGTGCGATGCAGGTCGACCTCGATGCCGTCGTCCGGGTGCTTGTGAACGCTGGCCTTGCCGAACCGAGCCTCGAACCCCGGGCGTGGCTCGGGCCGCTGCCGCACATGTCCCAGGCGTCCCAACAGCGCGCACGCCCGCTCGTAGTCGGCCGTGGAGACCAACAGATCGACATCGGCGAACGACCGCAGGCAGGGCTCCGGATACATCGTGTGCGCGACGGATGCCCCCTTCAGGACCGCGAACCCGATGCCTTCGGCGTCGAACGCGTCCGCTAGGCCCACCAGCTTGCGCTCCACGCCCAGGCACCATGCCATCGCGCCCCGGTGCTCGGCGAGCAGCGCCGCCGCCTGCACATCGCCCAGTCGGAGGGAACCGGCCGCCGCGCTCTCGACCGCGAGACCCGTCATGCGTTCGAAGCGGATCCTCGCGAACAGTTGCTTCCAGACGAGCTCGGAAACCTCCACCGGCTCGGTCGCCCGTGCCTCCTCCAAACCGAACGTGGCGACGCTCCGCGCCAGCGTCTCCACCTCGTGCGCTCCCTCAGGCATACGGGTCCGTCCCCTGTTCGACGACCCCGAGGCCCAGGAGCAGCTCCAGACAATCCGCGACCTGTCCCTCGATCGCATCCGCTTCCGTCCCGTGTGCTACGGCGAGCCGGTCCACGAGCTCCGGGAAGGTCGGCGCGAGGTGCAGGCCTTCCCAGACGGCGGTCGCGCCGCCGGACAGTTCGTGGATCTGCTGATCACCCGGCCTCGTCACGATCATGTCCGCGCCGACACGCCGATGCAGCGCATCGGAGGACGGCCGGAACCGGGTGCCGTCCGGGAACCTCACAGCCGCACCACGTTCGGAGCCGGACTCGACCCGAAGGCGTTCCGCGCATCGAACACCAGCTTCGCGTGCTCGGAGACCCAGTCCAGGTCGTACGCGCTGTGCGGCGTGAGCAGCGCGATCAGGTCGGCCCGGGCGATGGCGACGGTCGTGAGCTCCGTCCGTTGAAGCCTCCCGCCGTTCAACGCGACCTGTTCGACGTAGGGGTCGTGGAACGCCACGAGGGCGCCCCGCTTGTGCAACTGGTTGATGATCTTCACCGACGGCGACTCGCGGATGTCGCCCACATCGGGCTTGTACGCCGCGCCGAGCACGAAGATCTTCGCGTCCTTCACGGCTTTGCCCTGGTCGTTCAACGCCTCGGCGATCCGACCGGTCACCCACGACGGCATCTGCGCGTTGATGTCCTCGGCCTCCTCGAGCACCCGGAACTGATGTCCCGAATCGCGGCGAACCTGCCACGCGAGGTAGCTGGGATCGAGTGGGATGCAGTGCCCGCCCACACCGGGTCCCGGGTAGAACGGCATGAAGCCGAACGGCTTGGTCGCGGCAGCGGCGATGACTTCCCAGACGTCGATGTCGATCTCGTGACAGACCATCGCCATCTCGTTCGCGAGCGCGACGTTCACATGGCGGAACGTGTTCTCCAGGAGCTTCGCGAGCTCCGCGGCGCGGCATGACGACAGGGCCATGACCTTCTCGACGAACTGCTCGTAGAGCAGGACCGCGACGCCCGTGGACTCGGCGTTCAATCCACCGACCACTCGAGGAACGTCGCGGAAGACGAACTCCGCGTTGCCGGGGTCGATCCGCTCCGGCGAGTACGCCAGCAGGAAGTCGCGCCCGGCCGTGAGCCCCGACGTCTCGAGCAACGGCTTCACCAACTCCTCGGTCGTGCCCGGATAGGTCGAGGACTCCAGGACCACCAGCGTTCCGGGAGACAGCTGCGCGGCGACGTCTGCGCACGCACGCTCGACGTAGGAGAGGTCGGGCGTCCCGTCGTGCAACGGCGTGGGCACGCAGATGAACACCAATTGACTCTGGGCGACGGCCTCCGCCGATGTGCTGAACGTGAGCCGTCCCGTCGCGAACGCGGATCGGGCCAGGCTCGCATCGACACCGGCGACGACCATCCGCCCTTCCGAGAGCTCGGCGACCCGATGGCTCTCGACGTCGACGCCCGTCACGCTGAATCCGGCCTCGGCGGCGACACAAGCAAGCGACACGCCGACGTACCCCTGTCCGATCACGACGATCCGAGCGCTTCGATTGAGGATGCGACGACGAAGATCCGCGGTTGATCGCACGGGAGTCCTCTCTCTACGAGGTGGCGGAACGACGACCGAAGCGAACGATTCAGGCCGGGACAGCGTCTGCGGCGACCGGATCCCCGAGCTCGACGATCCTCTGGATCGCCGAGGCGCGCCGTCTGAAGCATTGGCGCCGACCGATCCGGAGGTCACTGGGCGATCTCGTGGACGGGGAGCTGACGGAGGTACCACAGCCACAGGAGGCGCCGGTCGCTCTCGCGCATCTGCAGCATCCGCCGGCAGAGCTCGTCTCGCTCGGAGAGCGTGTCGAACAGCCCGTCCCGGATCCCGTCCGTCGCGAAGGTTCCCCGGCGGGCACCGATCCGATACACCGATTCCGTGTTCGGCTGCCACCAATCGGTGTAGGTGATCAATGCCCAGACGACCTGGTTAGGCGTGTCGAGCACGGACCTCTCCTAACGTTAGACCGTAGAGCCTCGGACGGTGACATGCGAGACGGGGAATACCCCTATCCATGTTCGGCTCCGTTCCCCTGGTTCACGTCGGGCAGCTCGAGCTGCAGCCCCTCCAACTGCGCGCGCAGCTCGAACAGCTCGTCCTGCAGCGACTGGAGCGCCGCAGGGGTTCGCACGCGGGGCTTCTCGTGGACCTCCTCGGTGGACGGGATCTGCACCGTCCGCTCGGCAACCACCACCTGCGACTGGCGGGATCCAGCCTCCTCATCGGTCGACGCTGCGCTCGGGGGCACGCGAGGCTCCGGTTCCTCGACGGTCGCAGATGCGGTCTGCTCGATCACAGGGGTGTCCTCGGCCGGCTCGGGCGTGACGTCCTCGACCAGGAGCCTCATCGACCGCCGGAGCTTCATGGACCGCGGGAGCCTCATCCACCGGATCGTGCTCGACGAAGGCGTCTAGCGTCGCGGGCTCGTCCGTCAGGGCATGGCCGTTGCGTTCGGCGGCCTTCCGCATCTGCTTCGTCGGCCGATACATGCGCCGCTTGGCCAACGGGATCGAGAACTCCCGCGCATCGTTCAGCACGACGCCGGCCGTGGGAGCGCCCATGCGCTCGAGGAGCGCAGTGGTGCTCGCCGGCGAGCTCCTGTCGGGTCTTGCCGGCGCGGGCCACGACGATGACTCCATCGGCTTCTGGAAGGAGCGGCACCACGTCGCTCGCCACGACCAGCGGCGCGCAGTCCAGGATGATGACGTCGGTGATCTTCTTCAGGCGCTCCAGGAACCGTCGCATCTGCGGCGAGCCGAGCAGTTCTCCCGGATGCTGCGATGCCACGCCGCTCGGGATCACGGCGACCCGAACGACGGAACAGGGTTCGAGGTACGTCGAGAGATCGGGTGCCTGTGCCGGATCGGCATCATCGTCGCCGGTGCGCTCCAGCAGGTCGGCGAGGCCCGGCCGCTCGTCCACGCCGAAGAGCTCGTGGATGGCCGGCCGGCGCAGGTCGCAGGACACGACCAAGACCCGGCTACCCGTCTGAGCGTAGGCCACCGCCAGGTTGGCGGCGACGGTGGTCTTGCCGTCGCGCGCCTCGGGACTGGTCACGAGGAGGGTTCTCGCCTTGGAACCGTGACCGTTCCATCGCGCGGTCCCGACGCCGACCAATCGGAACGCGTCCGCTGCACGGGACGACGGGTGGGAGGCCGTGACGATCGTTCCCCGTCGTCCCCGCGAGATCGCCGGCACCTCGGCCAGCACCGGCATACCGAAGGCGTCCTCCGCCGCGCGTGGGGAACGGATCCTGGTGTCGAAGCGCTCCAGCACGAGCGCAAGGATCACGCCGGCGACGAGTCCGAGCAGGGCGGCCAGCCCGATCCGCCAGGGGAGCCCTTCTGGGATCTGGATGCCGTTCGAAGCAGGGGCCGCCTTGGGGGCCGTGTCGCGAACCGCCGTCGGCGGTTGGAAGATCTGGAGCGGTATCGGTGTCGTTCGGTCGATCGCGAACTGATCGAGCGTCGATCGGAGCTCAGCGACCAGGTCCGGGTGGAACCCTTGCTCGCTGGAGGTTCTGGATCTGCCGCTCGACCACTCGCTGCTGGGCGGTGATCCTCTTCTGCTTCAAGCGCTCGAGATAGGTGATGAGCGCACGCGAGTAGGCGGTCGACGCCGCGACGGCCTGTCCTGGGCTCGATGCCGTCCCCGTGACGACAACTGGCCGGTCTGCGGATCGGTCGTGGCGTACACCTTCGAATCGGCCACGGCCGGGTTCGCTTGCGTGGCGATCGTGGTCACGGCCGGGAGCGTCACGAGGTTCGCGAGGAACGCCGGGTCCGGCACGCGGCACGACTGCCCCTAGCGTTGGCGCCTGCACGTTCCAGAGGGTGGTCGTTGCGCTGTAGGTCGGCCGTCGGGCGACCTGGACGTCCGGCGTTGCCAGGGCAACCGTCGTCACCCACGCAGCTGCGCACGCGACGACGACCGACGCCGCGATCACCCACCAACGACGTCGGAGGGCTCTCAGGTAATGGATGGGCTCCACGCTCGCCCCCCTCTCTCGGTCAGCACGGCCACCGCCGCGACCTGGTTCGGCACCCCGAGTCGCTTGAAGGCCCGCGTCTTGTGTTGCTCCACGGTCTTCGGACTGATCCCGAGCGAACGAGCGATCTGCTTGCCCGCCATGCCTTTCGCCGCCAGGCGGAGCACCTGCGCTTCACGGTTCGAGAGTCCGTCCATCCCGGAGCCCAGCGGTTGCGCGCCGGGCGCCAGCGCCGACGCGAGGTGCCCCATCGTCGCGTCGACGCCGACCACGACGCCGGCCTCTTCCTCCTGGCCCGGTGTCGCCTCACCGATCACGACGACCCGTACACCTCGCTTCCGAAGCCGGCCGACGGTCTGGACGGCGCCCGGGATCCGGTCGTCGATCGCGACGGCGTCCGCCTGCTCCGCGTACCGCTCGGTCTCTTCGGCCGTGGTCGCGATGCCGACGAGCACCAGCGCGGGGTAGCGCCCGAGTGCTGCCGCGATGCCCTGGGCAGCCAAGGACTCGCGGTGCGCGATGACGACGGTCCGGACGCTCATGCGAGCTCCCTCGCAGCGACCGGGATCCGAGACTCGCTCGGCGCTCCTGACCGGCGGATGGTCTCCGCCAGCTCCCGACGCCGACCGTCACCGGCCAGCGTCTCCATCTCTCTGAGGTGCCGCCGAAGGACGGCCGGATCCGGACGCGGCGGCACGGCGACCACGATCCCTGGATGCCCGGTGGGCATCGGTGCCTCGTGGTCATCGATCAGTTCCTCGTGGCATTTCTCGCCCGGGCGAGCGCCGATCACCTGCACGTCGATGTCGCGCCCCGGAACACGTCCGGACAGCCGGATCAGGTTGTTCGCCAGATCGAGGATGTTGACCGCCTCCCCCATCTCCAGGGTGAAGACCTCGCCGCCGCGCGCGAGGGCGCTGGCTTGCAGCACGAGCTGGACCGCCTCCTGGACGCTCATGAAGTACCGCGTCATCTCTGGATCGGTCACCGTCACCGGTCCCCCGACGGCGATCTGGCTGAGGAAGGTCGGCACCACGGACCCGCGACTCCCCAGCACGTTCCCGAAGCGGACGACGCACAGGATCGTCCCCTTCCCCGAGAGACCGCGCACGATGTCCTCGGCGATCCGCTTGGAACCGCCCATCACGCTCGTCGGCCGCACGGCCTTGTCGGTCGAGATCAACACGAACCGCTCGGTGTCGACGGCGGCTGCGGCCTCCACCACGTTCGCGGTGCCGAGGACGTTCGTATGGAGCGCTTCCTGCGGATGGTCCTCGAGGATCGGGACATGCTTGTGAGCGGCGGCGTGGAAGACCACCTGCGGCCGGTGCTCGCGGAACACCTCGAGCATCCGCTCGCGATCGCGGACGTCGGCCAGGACCGATGATGCGTGCGCGCCGTCGAGCGTCACCAACAGGTCGTGCAGGTGGGTCTCGTCGTTGTCCAAGAGCGCGACGTCCGCGGGCTCGAAGTTGGTGACCTGCCGCGCGATCTCGGCGCCGATGGACCCGCCGGCCCCCGTGATGAGCACACGCTTGCCTCGCAGGAGCTCCCGAACGGCCGCGAGATCCGTCTCGACCTGCCGCCGACCCAACAGGTCCTCGATCTGCAGGTCGCGCAGGTCCCGGGCCGTGACGCGCGCATCGACGTTCTGGCGGACCGAAGGCAGCACACGCAGCGACAGGCCGGCCTCTTCGCAGAGGCTCGCGACATCGCGGATCAGGTCGCTCGTGGCGCTCGGGATCGCCAGCAGGAGCTGATCGGCGCCGAGCTTCCGCGCGAGCTCCGGGATCGAGGACCGCCCGCCGAGCACCGTCGCGCCGTGAAGCGCGCGCCCGAGGTTCCGTGGATCGTCGTCGACGAGTCCGACGACCCGGAGACCGAGCTCGGGGTGGCGGTGGATGTCGCTCAGCACCTGGGCCCCGGCGTCTCCCGCACCCATCAGCAGGACCCGGGTCCCGGCGGTCTGCTCGACCGAGCGCCGCCGGAATCCGAAGAGGCGACTCTGGAACCGGATCGCGCCGAAGACCATCATCGCCCCCGCGCTCCCGAGCACGACGACGGAGAGCGGGAGTGGGTGCTCACCACCGCGACCGATGAGCAGGTCGAGCCCGAGCACCAACACGAAACTCGTGACCCCCGACAGGACGACACGCCTCGCCTCCTGCACGCCGGCGTATCGCCACATCTGCCCGTAGAGACCGAACAGGTAGTTGCTGAGCAGATGGATCAGCACGATCGCCGGCAAGAGGATCCAGAAATCCCGCCAGTCGTGGGACGGCACACCACCGTTGAATCGAAGGACGAGCGGCACCAGGTACGCCGGCACGACGACCGCCGCGTCGAGGAGCGCCAGGGGCACGTCGCGCCGGACACGGGCGACGATGCGGCTGGGCAGGCCGCGCGGGTCCGGTCGGACACGAGGTTCTCGTTCGTCTCGATCACGGGCACCTCATCGGAGAAGACAACAGACGGTAGGGAAAGAAGCTGCGGACTTCACGGTGCCCCAGGCGTAGCTTCCGTACGGTCGGAGACGTAGCCGCGCCCGTTGGGCTCGAGGAGCTGCACCTTTCGGAATCGCCTGATCAATGCTCGGACCTCCGGCTCCACGACCTGCACCGGAACGTCGAAGGCTGCCGATAGGTCCGCGGCCATCTCCGCCATGGTGGCGCTGCCGTCGCAGAGACCGAACACGATCGTCGCCGTGGGGTTCAGGTGGTGGAGCTCGGTGGTCTCCTCGTCATAGATGACGGCCTCGCCGTCCAACTCGACGACCGTCAGTCCATCACGGACCTTCGGCTTCACGAGGGGCATCGCTGCTACTCCTTCCAGGTCAAGATGTCGGCTTCCTCGAACTGCAGGAGGATCCTCCGAAGGTCTTCCACGACCACCTCGCGCGGCAGGCCGGAGAGCTCGCAGATGGCCTCGACCATCTCGTCCGGCGTCGTCTCGCCGTCGCAGAGCACCCAGATGGCGGTCGCCGTGGCGTTCAGGATGTGCACGGCGCTCGTCTCGGGGTCGTAGACGACGTTCTCGTTGTCGGCCTGGCGGAGCCAGACCTCCGGCTTCCTGACCGGGTTGCCCTTCCGGACGAGGATGCTCATCGCTCCGCTCCCGCCAGATCGTCGAGGATGTCGTTCTGCGTCACGAACGCCGCCGCCTCGAGACGCGAATGGACGTCGAGCTTGCCGAGCACGTTCTGGATGTGCGTCCGCGCCGTCTCGGGGCTGATCACCAGGTGCTGCGCGATGCCATCGTTGTCGGCACCCTGCGCGAGCAGCGCCAGGACCTCGCGCTCGCGCGGCGTGAGCTTCGCCATCCTCTTCAGCGCCTCGTCGCGCTCGCGCCGCCGGTGGATCAGCCGCTGCAGGAGCGCACCGAGCATGCGCGGCGGGATCAGGGCGTCGCCCCGATGGACGGCGCGCGTGGCCTCGATCAGATCCACCAGCGGGGAACCCTTCGAGAGGTACCCGCTGGCGCCGGCCTCCAACGCCTGGACCAGCAGCTGTTCGTCCTCCTGCGCGCTGAACACGATGACTCGACACTCGGGGACCCGCAGGCTGATCTGCTGCGTCGCACGGATGCCGTCGCAGTTGGGCAGACCGGCATCGAGCAGGGCGACGTCGGGCCGCACCCGCTCGACCTCGGCGATCGCCTGGAGTCCGTCTGCGGCCTCGCCGACGACGATGAGGTCGTCTTCGTTCGAGAGCACGACCTTGACCGCCTGCCGGAACAGCGACTGCTCGTCGGCGAGCAGCACGCGGATCACTCCGTCCCCCTCGGCCACGTATTCCCCTCGATCAGCGGAGCCTCGACCGTATAGGTGCGATGAACGCAGGACATGCGCTCCGCGACGTAGACCTCATACGTCAGACGGACCATTCCCTCGTTCGCCGTGGGTGAAGCCCAAAGACCCGGGCCGGTCGCCGTAGCGGAACTACGGTCCGAGACGACGCTACGTGCGAGGTTTCACCAGGCCGTGACGTACGGCGAATGCGGCGGCCTCGAGTCGGGAATGGACCTGGAGCTTCGACAGGATGCCCTGGACATGCGTTCGGACCGTGTTCGGCGAGACGTCCAGCTGTTCGGCCATCTGGGCACTCGTGGCGCCTTCCGCGAGGAGTTGCAGCACCTCGACCTCTCGGGCCGTCAGTTGATCCGCCAAGAGCTCGGCCCCCGACCGCTCCCGGCTCCGGCCGATCTGCCGTTGCGGGAACACGGACTGGCCATCCTCGACGCTCCTCAGCACGTGCTCGAATCGCTCAGCCTCGGTCTGCTTGGTGAGGTATCCATGGAACCCGGCCTTGAACGCGTCCTGCACCGACCCCTCATCCTCGAGCGCGGTCACGGCCACGACCTTCGTCTCGGGCAGCTCCTCCAGGATGTCCCTGCCGAGCTCGAGACCCGATCGGTCCGGGAGCCCGAGGTCCAGCAACACCATGTCGGGCCGGTGCTCGCGTGCGCCCGCCAGTCCACTATCGGCGGTGGTGTAGACGCCCAGGACCGACATGCCCATCTGGGTGACGGTCACGCGGATGGCGTCGGCGAAGAGCCGATGGTCGTCGACGATCAGGACGCGGATGCGGACCTCCGTTCCTTGGATCGCGGGCAGCTCGATCCAGAACTCGGCGCCGGGCTCGACCGACCGAAGGCCGATCGCTCCCCCGTGCGCCTCCACGATCCGCCGTGCGATGAACAGGCCGAGTCCCTTTCCTCGGCGGCCGTTCGCCACCATCCCGCGAGCGAACGGATCGAAGATCAGGTGGCGCTCCGACGCCGGCACCCCGGGCCCACGGTCTCGCACACGGACCCGGGCGCTGTCTTCGGCCTCTTCGACGATGACGCGGACCGGAGTGGCCTGTGGCGCGTACGCCACGGCGTTGCGAACGACGTTCGCGATCGCCCGCCCGAGCTGTTGCTCGTCCGCATCCACCCAGACGTGCTCAGGTGCATCGAGGATCACGACCGGCTCATCGGACTCCGCGGAGCAGCTCGAGATCGTCTCTCGGACGGTCCGGACCAGGTCGGTTCGATCCATGCGGAGCGAGGACGAGCCGGCCGACCAACGCAGGAGCGGATCGACGAGGTCCACGAGCAACCCGAGCTCGTCGCGGGATCTCCTGAGGAACTCCTGCCCGGCGGGGTCCTCGTCGGCGACGGTGACGTGATCCAGCGCGGCCCGCGCGCCGACGAGCGGGGCCTTGAGCTCGTGGGCCGTACAGGCGATCGCCAGATCGAGGTTCTCGTTCCGCGCCTGCGCCCAGTCGACGGCGCCGATCCGGGCGAGCGCTTCGCCCAGGAACGCCGCGACGGTCCGACACGAACGTCTCGTCATCGGGTCGGAGCTCAGCCACGACCACGAGCGCGTCGCCTGCTTCGAACGCGTCGGCCCGGCGACGCCCCGTCGATCGTGGCGAAGCACGAGGCGAGGCGATCCCGCGTCGGACGCTGTTCCACCGCCGAGCCCCGACGTCTTCGAGGCATCGCTCGGAGCGTCGCGCGCTTCGCTGCCCCGAGCCCGTGCGCAGCGACCACCGACCAGCCGGTGCCGGACGGGTCGGGCAGCAGAGCGACGATCGGCTTCCCACGCGCGCGGTAACACAGTTGCGCGGTGCTGCGGATCGCTGAGGATGGCGTCGCGGTTCGCAGGAGCTCGCCGGCGAGGAGAACCATCCCTCCCATGTCGCGCAGCGCGTCGTCGCTCTTGCGCTTGTCGATGACACTGCGAAGGACGATCGCGGACTGCGCGACCACGGCCTGGATCGCGTCACGTCGGTCCTCCAGCGACTGGGCAGGCGCGACGATCTCGGTCACGCCGATCGAGCGCCCTCCCGCCACGAGCGGATAGAGGGCCAGCGCGTGGCCGGCCGGGCTCCGCAGGGTGACGATCATCGGGTGTCCTGTCTGGAACACCTGCCGCCGGCGGGCGGAGCGGAGCCTTCCCCCGTTCACCGGATCGCCGCGTGCGGCGAACGTGCGGAGGCGACCGGCCGCGTCCGGGAGCAGGACCCGCACGCTGGCCGCTTCCCAGGCCACGGCGCTGCGCACCCACCCCACCATCGACTCGACCAGTCGCGCAGGATCCGACGATAACCTCGACGAACGGCCCCGCGTGACGCGGGTACCGGATGGCTCGAGGCTCTGGGGTCGTACGTCTCCCACCGTTCCCCCCGTTCGAAGCAAGCAGTCTCGAACACGCAGCGCGGTCTTGTCAACTAACGTAACGGGACTACAGTCGAAGGAGTAGGCAACCATACGTTGAACGACGCGTAGGGAAGATACGTTGAACAGCCCTACTCTCGGGTCGTCGTTCGACCTAGATTCCATCGCTCGGCGGAGTCGAGAGGGGCGGGCGCGAGCATGGGGGCGATAGGGAACGACGTGGGCCGCGTGTTGCGGCGGGCTCGCGCGGCACGAGGGCTCACGCTGCGAGATGTCGGGATCCGATCCGACGGGAGATTCACGTCGACGGCGGTGGCGGGCTACGAACGCGGCGAGCGGAAGATCTCGCTCCAGCGATTCTGCGAGCTCGCGAACTTCTACGGGGTGGAGCCCGAGCGTCTGCTGTCCGAGGCCCTGCACCCGAACGATCGCGACCTCGTCGTCGACCTCACGCCGTTCGAGGAACCGGCGCTGCCGAGCGAGCGATAGTCGCCCGAGGAGGCGCGGGGCGAGCGCGACGTCAGACGACGCTCACTCGCGCCGTGTAGATGTCGAACGTCCTGAGCGCTCCGCCCGGGTTGTCTCCCGTGCTGTTCGAGTTGTCGGACCACGCGGCCATCGCGACGCCGCCGAAGAACGCCAGACCGCTGTAGTCGCCGAAATCGATGCCGTTCTGCGCGTCCTTGGCGTTCGACACACCCGTGCTCGCCGCGACCGCCGGCGCGAACGTCGCTCCCCCGTCCGTGCTGAACGTGACGTAGTACATCGCGTCGGTGTTCACCTTGCCGTCGGTGTCGCCCGTTCCGTGATCCCCCAGGTCGTTGCGGGCATCGTGCCAGCCGAACGCCAGGTTCCCGGTCGTGGGATCGAGCGCGATGCGCGGCAGGAACTGCGCGTTCGTCGTCACGTCGTTCACGCGAACGGGAGTGCTCCACGTGACGCCCGCGTCGTCGGACGAGCGGAGCCACACGTCCGTGTCGCTGCTCTTGTTCGGCTGCTCGTCGGTCCACATGAGGTAGAGGCGGCCGAAGTGCGGACTGCTCTGGTTGGTGTCCCATGCCAGCCCGCTCTCGGCGTCCACCGTGCGGGACCGCTGCGGCAGGATCGGATCGAACTGCTGCACGTTGGTGGTCCCGATCGCCTTCGCCGGGCTGAAGCCGAGCGGCCCGAGCCCGTCGGGGTCGGTGGCCGCGCGGATCGTCGCCACCGTCGGGTCCGTGCCCGCTTTGTCTTTCGTGCACACCTCGAACACCTGGCCGGTGGGCCCGATCGCGATGTCGCCGAAGCTGCAGCCGTTGGCTCTTCGGGATGTCCTCGCGCTTGGAGAACTTCCCGACCTGCCCCAAGCCGGACACCGCCGCGCCCGCCGCCTGCATGATCCCGTTGTTGTTCCAGGTCACCCAGACGGAGCCCTCACCCGCGACGATCGTCGGCTGGTCGATCGAGGAACCCTTCGGGCTCGGGTCCCGCTCCTTCTCGCCGCCGCCGGGCTTCTCGCCTCCGTCGCCTTCGCCATCATCGCGACGAACCTGGGTCGCGGCGATCGCTTCGCGGCGCTTCGGCGGGCCGGGTCGCAGCACCTTGAGCGGCCGGAACGTCAGCCCGCCGTCGGTGCTGATCGCCACGGGGATCGCGCCCGAGTCCTCGATGTCGAGCCAGGCCATGAACAGGTTGCCGTACGCGTCCCACGACAGCGTGGGGTCGCAGCAGGCCTTGCCGAACCGGTCGTCTCGCGCGAAGGACGACACGGTCCACGTCGCGCCGCCGTCCACGCTGCTCGCCACGTACATCCCGGCGCCTCGCTCGCGGTTCGAGAACTCGACGACGTGGGTCGGATCGAGCGGGTCGATCGCGATCGCCGCCTCGGACTGGTTCCCGGCGAGCTTGGTGATGTTGACGTTCGGGGAAGGGGTCGCCGCTCGTGCGGGTGCCGCGGTCGCGGCCTCCGCTGCCAGCAAGGCGAGACCGAGGACGAGGGCGAGGAGGCGTTTCGACATGCGTGCGGGCTCCTTCGAGGTCGTGCGGCGTCGTTCGAGTGTACCCACGCGGCACCCGAGGGCCCGCGCGCACGCGGTTTGACAGCGACCCTGTACATGGGTAGACGGTGCGCGTTGCGTTTCCTTGCGCTCTCAGAGAGAGGTCGAGATGCAGAAGCCTGATCCACCGGGGCGGATGGTCGCGGGGTGGCCCTGGGGCTTCTCCCGCCGACCTGCCGTCGACCCCGATCGACACGCTCGACGATCTGCTTCATCCACGTCCCCCGGAGGTGTTGGAAGATGGCACGGATACGCCTCAAGGCATGGCCCGCGCTGATGATGGTGCTGGCGCTCGGCTTTGCTCGTCTCATCCCTCATACCGTCGGCCGCGGCCGCGCCGTCCCGGCGACCCCATCGTGGAACCAAGCGCGACGTGGGCAGCCAGGAGACCGGTCCCGCTCACGCTGGTGCCAGTCGACCAACGCCGCTGCAGCTCGGCATCGCGCCCAGCCCCAAGCGGTCAGCAGCAACGACCCCGCGGAGGAGCTGTTCCCACCCAACCACGACTTCGAACAGGAGATGGGGTCCGGGCACGGTGGCGGGACCCGCCCCGATGGCCCATCACCAGCCCGCTGTTCACCCACGTGAACGCCTACGGGTGGGAGGGGCTCGACCACACGGACCAGCGGTCCGCGGGCAACGGCAACCAGTTCAGCTTGGAGCCACCCGACCAGGCCCTGTGCGTCGGCGGCGTCAGCCCGAACGGTCCGGCCGACGGGGTCGAGGTCGTGGAGTCCGTGAACGACGCGCTCGCCTTCTACGACTCGACCTCCCACCAGTTCGGCGTGCCGTTGACGCTGTCGGAGTTCTTCGGCCTGCCCCCGACGATCGACCGGAACTCCGGGACCTACGGGCCGTTCGAGTCCGACCCGAAGTGCTACTTCGACACCGCGACGCAGCGCTGGTTCGTGACGATGCTGGTGATCAACCAGGACCCCGTCACCGGCGATCTGATCGCGCCGGCCACCACCTACATCGCGGTGAGCACGTCCAGCGAGGCGCTCGGCTCGTACTACGTCTACACCCTGGACGCCACGGATACGGACCACGCCGGTTGCCCGTGCTTCGGCGACCAGCCGCTGATCGGAGCCGATCAGTACGGCTTCTACATCAACACGTCCGAGTACTCCCTGGACTGCTTCACCGGCGGAGCGTGCGCGTTCAACGGCCCGCAGCTCTACGCGATGGACAAGGTGGCGATGGAGAGCGGGCTCGCCGTCAACGCGGTGCATTTCGACGGGTTGACGCACGTCGACGGTGGCCGGACGACGGGAACGATCCAGCCATCGACCACGCCGAACGGTGTGTTCGAGACGGCGGGAGGCGGCACCGAGTACCTGCTGTCGAGCTTCGACTGCCTGCCGGAGCCGGGCTGCCCGATCGCCAGCGGGACCTTCAACGAGCTCACGATCTGGGCGATCACCAACACGAGCAGCCTGCCGACGGCGACGCCCGACGCTGCACCCTGTCACTTGAAAGGACATCTCGAGCGAAACCTGGGGCACGCCGGTGGGCATGCCGCAGCCGCCCGGACCCCGACCGCTCGGTGAGGAGCTCGGACAAGCCGACGCTTCCGGTGAACGCGAACGACAGCCGGATGAACCAGGTGGTGTTCGCCGACGATGCTCTGTGGGCGGGGATCAACACGATCGTGAACCCCGGACCCCGGGACGGCATCGCGTGGTTCATCGTCCACCCGTTCGTCCACGACGGAGCGGTCGGCGGGTTCATCCAGCGGCAGGGTTACGTGTCCGCCTCGAACGCGTTCCTGGCGTTCCCGTCGATCGGCGTGAGCGACTCGGGGCGGGGCGTCATCGCGTTCAGCCTGATGGGCCCCCAGAACTACCCGTCGCCGGCCCAGATCCGCATCGCGCCGTGGGGCACCACGGGACCGATCGAGATCCAGGCCCCCGGGTTCCGGCCCTACGACGGGTTCGGGTGCTACCCGGCGTACGGCTACAACCAGTGTCGATGGGGTGACTACTCCGCTTCGGTGGCGACCCCGGACGGCACGGTGTACTCGGCGACCGAGTGGATCGGCGACAACTCGCGGACGTACCTGGAGAACTGGAGCACGTTCATCTGGCCGACGTCACCGGTCTAGCCGGGACGCGTCCTGACGGATACGTCGGGGAAGGGGGCCGGGGAACCGGCCCCCTTCTGCGAGGATGGGCCGCGTGGACATGACGCTTCGCATCGTCGCCATCGCGTTCGGCGCAGCGCTCGTCGTCGTCGCGCTGGCATCGGCGATCAAGACGGTCGTGCTCCCGCGGGCTTCGGTGTCGATCGTCACCCGTGGGGTCTTCCTGGCGGTGCGGAAGGTGTTCCGGGTGGCCGCGCGTCCGTCGTTGCCGCTCGCGAAGCGGGACCGGCGGCTGGCGTGGTACTCCCCGCTCGGCCTGGTCGCGATCCTCGTCGCCTGGCTGACCCTGACGCTCGCCGGCTTCACGCTCATCTTCTGGGGCGTCGAGAACCTGTCGATGCGCGAGGCGTTCGTCGAGAGCGGCTCCGCACTGCTCACGCTGGGCCTCACCCGCCCCGGTTCGCTGCCGGGCGTCTCGCTCGCGTTCATCGAGGCGGGCATCGGGTTGTTCCTGCTGGCGCTCCTGATCACGTACCTCCCCAGCATCTACGCGGCGTTCTCGCGGCGGGAGCTCGGCGTGACCGCGCTCGAGATCCGCGCGGGGGCGCCGCCGTGGGGCCCGACGTTGATCTGGCGGTTCTGGGCGCTGCAGCGCATGGAGCACCTGAACGCCGTGTGGCTGGAGTGGGAGCGGTGGTTCGTCGATGTCGAGGAGACGCACACCTCGCTGCCGGCCGTGGCCTTCTTCCGATCTCCGCAGGCCGACCACCACTGGGTCACCGCGGCGGGCGCGGTGCTCGACGGCGCGGCGCTCGCGGTCTCGACGGTCGACATCGAACGCGACGTGCAGGCCGAGTTCTGTCTCCGCGCCGGATACCTCTCCTTGCGACGGATCTCGGATTACTACAACTTCGCGTACGACCCCGACCCGCAGCCAGACGACCCCATCTCGGTGACGCGGTCCGAGTGGGACGACGCCGTCGCCTACCTGGAGGAGGCGGGCGTGCCGATCAAGGCGGACCGGGAGCAGGCGTGGCGCGATTTCGCCGGCTGGCGCGTCAACTACGACGCGGTGCTGCTCGCGCTGGCGAACCTGACGAGCGCGCCTCCGGCCCCCTGGTCCTCGGATCGATCGGGCGCCCGCCCCATGCGGCCGCGGCTCTTCGGCGGCGCGGTGAGCCTCCCCGACGACGCCGGCTGAGCGACTACGTCCCCGGCTTGAACACCATGTCGGCGACCACCAGGATCAGCACCACCTGGTCGATGCGCGAGATCGCGAAGATCCGCGCCATCGCCGCCTGGATCGATGGGTCGTCGGGCGGCAACGTCTCGCTCATCTTCGCGAGCTTCCCCGACGTGGGACCGATGAAGAACGCGCCCGTCACGAACGTCGCCGCGTAACCGATCAATCCCAGCCAGATCCACGTGTGGGAGAACCCGAGGTCGCTGTACAACACGAGCGAGAGGCCCATCAGCAACACGATGAGCGAGGCCGGCATGAACAGTCGCGTTCCCCAGAACGCGATGTCCTTCGCGAACGCCGTGAGTCGCATCTGATCGTCCGCCCTCCGGAGCTTGGTCGCTTCGAACTGGACGAAGATCCCGCTCCCGATCCACGCGATGGCCGCCAGGATGTGAACGAACTTCAGCGTGTCGTAGACGTGGATGTTGAACGCGAGCACGGTTCCCCTTTCAGGTCAGGCCACCGGATCGCGCGCATCGTACCGGGCGAACGCCGGCACCAACAGCCGGAGCACGCCCATGCCGACGACGGTGAGCAGACCGCCGGAGACCACGCTCACCTGCACGCTCCAGATCGATGCGACCACGCCGGATTCCAGCTCGCCCAGCGATGGGCCGGTCGCCCACACGGCCATCCCGATGCCGTCGAGCCGCCCGCGCATCGAGTCCTCGACCGCCGCCTGCAGGATCGTCATCCGGAAGATGCCGCTCACCATGTCGCCGGCCCCCGCGAGCGCCAGCATGGCGAGCGAGAGCCAGAGCGTGTTCGAGAACCCGAACGCCACGATGGCGGCGCCCCAGACGACCACGGCGATCATGATCGCGCGCCCCTGCCGCCGGACGTGCTTCGCCCGGCCGGAGAACGCCGTGGCCAGGAACGACCCGAGCGCGGGCGCCGCGTACAGCAGGCCCAGCACGCCGGCGCCCGACCCGTGCCCGAGCTCCTGGGCGATCGCCGGGAACAGCGCCATCGGGAACCCGAAGGTCATCGCGATGAGGTCGGCCGCGAAGACCGATTGGATCGTCCGCTTGCCCTTGACGAACCGGAACCCGTCGACGATCGCGCCCCAGCTGACCGCCGCGTCCTCGTGCGCGGGAGGCGAGGGCTTCATCCGCCACACGAACGCGATCACGGCGAGGAAGGACAGGACGTCGACGACGAACGCGCCCGCCGGTTCGATCGTGAGGATCAGGACGCCGGCGAGCACCGGCCCCGCCATCGCCGCGACGGTGTGGAACCCCGCCTCGAGCGCGTTCGACGAGGGCAGGAGGTCGGGCGGGAGGAGCCGGGCCGGCCAGGTGGACATGGCGGGCCGGTTGAACGTGTAGAGGCCGGCGGAGAGCGTCGCGAACACGTACAGCGGCCACAGCAAGCGGCTGGTCGCGCGTCGCGTTCACGGCCATCAGCGCCGACATCACGGCGAGGATCGCGTGCATCACGATGACGAACCGCCGGCGCTCGACCGCATCGGCGAACGCGCCCCCGACGATCGGGAACACGAACACCGGCACGAGCGCACAGAGACCGAGCAGGCCGACCGCGAGCGTCGAGTGCGTCAGCTGGTAGACCTGGAACGGCACGACGGTCGCCACGATCTCGTCGCCGAAGTCGGAGACGGACTTCCCGATGAAGAGCAGCCGGAAGTCGCGCGACTCGTGGAGCGGGGTGAGGTCCATGAGGTGCTCGCGCGCGCGAGCGACGATGCCCCGCTCGGCGTCGGGCTCGGGAGTCGGGGCGGGCGCTTGGTCCTCATCGTCCATCGCCGCGCAACGCTACCCGATGGGTGGAGATTCGCTGAGCGAGCCTCCCAGCGTGTTCCAGTATGTGGGAACGTGGTCCCAGGATATGGAACACGCCGCGGGGCGGATGGACCGGGCCGCAACCGGACGAGGCGGGAGAGCCGACGGTCCGCAAGGATCTTGCCGTCCGTCTGGCACGCCGGGCAGGGTCTCCTTGCGTCGACGGTCGCTTCTGGCCAGAGGCGACCCTTCGACGGCTACGACCGTGGCATGTTGGGCGAATCACCGCGGATGTCGAAGCGGTGGGCCAAGGCACTCGGAAGTGCTTCGAGGAGCGGGGAGTTCAGGACGGCATCAACGCACCCTTGGGAGCCGCCCACGTACGTCGAGAACCCGTCGATCTCGGTGGCGACGATCCATGCTCGATCATCTGGCCACCAGTAGTTCGGTGCCTCCATGCGCCACCGGAACCAGTCCGACAGCGAGTCGAGAGGGGCGCGCATCACGAGGTAGTGACGGAGTGCCCACGTGCCGTTCAACAACTCGCCAACCGGCGCGTCCGATCGGTCTGGGTGGATGACGCCTCGCGGGATGCCGTCGATGCCTGGTCCGAGATCGCCCCGGCCGTCCCACAGCATGAACCAGGCGTCTGCCTCGCTCGCGGAGAACGGGCGAAGAACCGACGCGAGCGCGAGCGCCTCAGTGTCCTCGAGCCACTCGTTAGGCGGGGACCACTCACCGCCCCCCGTGCTGATCGCCTTCCAGTGGTCGTAATCGAACGCGTCGAGGGTGTCGATGAGCGCCTCGATCTGCATCTCGGGGTGCACCACCTTGCCGCGTACTGCCGCGATCTCGGACCACCGGAGCGCGGTGCTCTGCTCGATCGAGTTGCCGAAGAACTGCCGCCCCGGATGGAAGACCCGCGCGTACGCCTCGAAGCCGCTCGGGACGATCTCGCCCACGAGCACCCCTTCGTTCACCCGGCCCCATGGCTGGAGCCCGTCGTCGATCCACGTTGTCGGCTCGACGTCGAACACCACCTCGAAGGGCGCAGGAGGCGGGAACGTGCCCATCCTCACGACAGTAGACAAGTGCACGAAGGAACGTGGCCACTGGGGGAACTCGACGTCCGGCAGGTCAACGGATGAGCCGATCCATCCGTCTGTCCGACAATCGGCGACCGTCCGTCTGACACGCCGGGCAGTACGTGACCTCGTGCGACTCGTAGCTCACGCGTCGCAGGTCTTCGCCACAGCGCGGGCACGGCTCCCCGTACTTGCCGTGGACGGTGAAGTGATCGCCGATCTTCGTGGGCAGCCCGCCGGTCCGTGCCCGCTCGGCCGCGAGCGCCTCATCCATGACCTCCGCGGTCGCGCGCAGCAGCGTCTCGCGCTCGTCGGGCGTGAGCTTCGCCAGCGACGCGTAGGGCGAGAGCCGCGCGCGATGCAGGATGTCGTCGCTGTACCCGCGGCCGACGCCGGCCACGGTTCGCTGGTCGCGCAGGATCGTGTGCACGCGTCGCGGGTCGTCGGTCTCCCGGACCCAATCGGCGAACCCGTCCGACAGCACCTCGGGCCCGAGCTTCTCCAGCGGCCCGTCGTCGCCGGGCGCGAGCACCCACCACCCGGCCTTTCGCTCCTTGCCGAACTCCTTCAGGAGCACGCTCGGCCGGTCCTCGGCGCGGATGCGCAGGACGCACCCGCGCGGCTTGGTGGACTTCGGTGGCGATTCCACGTCGACGCGACCGCCCTGCGACAGATGGAACAGCAGCCGGTAGCCGCCGTCCAGGTCGACGACGACGAACTTGCCGCGATGCCCGACGTGGTCGATCGTCCGCCCGAGGAGCTCGTCGGGGCGAGGCGCGTACGTCTTCAGCGACGAGAACTGCAGCATGTCGAGCGCCCGAAGCGTCCCGCCGCGCAGCACGTCGTCCAGACGCTCGGCCAGCGCCTGCACCTCCGGGAGCTCAGGCACGGCCCTCGACCCGGGCCAGCCACTCGCGGATCATCCCGAGCGTCTCCGCGGGGCGCTCCTCCTGGGACATGTGCGAACAGCCCGGCATCACCGCGAACTCGGATCCGATGATGCCGACGGTGCGCGAGCTCGGCCGTCGCCGGCGTGACCTCGTCGTGCTCGCCGCAGAAGATCAGCGTCGGCGCCTGGATGCGGCTGAGCTGCGACGTGATGTCCCAGTCCTTGATGGTGCCGATCACGTGGAACTCGCTCGGTCCGTTCATGAACGAGTAGACCTCGGGGTTCGCGGCGAGCCCCTCCATGGTCCGCGCGAACGAACCCGGCCACGGATCCATCCGGCACACGTGCTTGCGGTAGAAGACCATCATGGCCTCCTCGTACGCCGGATCGTCGAACGTGCCGTCCGCCTCGTGGGCGCGGAGCGTCGCCTCGACGTCGGCCGGCAGCTCCGCGCGCAGCTTCGCGAGCTCCGTGAGCCAGAACGGGATGTTCGTTCGGCGAGCTCTCGACGATCAGGCTCGCCAGGCCCGCCGGCTGCGTGATCGCGTAGGCCATGCCGAGCATGCCGCCCCACGAATGCCCCAGGACGTGCACCTCATCCAGTCCCAGCGCGTCGCGGATCGCGCCGACCTCTTCGACGTAGAGCTCCGTGGTCCACATCGTCTGGTCGTGCGGTTCCTCGATCGAGGAGTTCCCGCACCCGAGCTGGTCGTAGAAGACCACGCGGCGGCCCTCGGCGAGCGCCTCGTACGGCTCCATGTGATGCCACGTCGCGCCGGGCCCTCCGTGCAGGCAGAGGACCGGCAGCTTCCCGGGATCCTCCGCCTCGCCCACCACGCGGTACCACGTCCGGTAGCCGCGGAACGCGATCGTGCCTTCATGGACCGTCGGCGTCATGGTGTCCTCTCAGGTCGTCGTCAGGTCGTCACGGCGGCGGCCGACCGCACGATGTCGATGCATTCGTCGATCCGGTCTCGGTGCGTCCGGTGACTGAGGATGCAGGCCCTGATCATGTAGCGGCCGCGGACCGAGGTGCTCGACAGGTACACGCGGGACGACGCGTTGATCCGCGCCAGGAACCGGCGGTTGGCGTCGTCGTCGGCCCCAGCGAGACGGAACGGCGTGACCGTCAGTTGGGGCTTCCACGGAAGCTCGATCGCCGGGTCCTCCGAGAGCGACGCGTGCAGATGGTGCGTGAGATCGAGCTTCTCGTCGAGCGCCTCGCGGAACGCGCCGACACCGTGGAGCTTCAGCGGCAGCCACACCCGGAAGCCGCGATGGTCGCGGGAGAGCTCGGGCGAGTACTCGTTCACGTTGGGGAGCTCTCCCTCGGGCGCGCGATCCTGCAGGTACGCCGCGCCCGCGTACATCGCGTCGTGCAGCGTCGTTCCGTCGCGCACGATGAGCGAGCCGGTGCCGTACGGCAGGAACATCCCCTTGTGCGGGTCGAGCGTGATGGAGTCCGCTCGTTCGATCCCAGCGGAACCGCTCTCTCCCGCGCTCGGTCAGCTGGAAGAAGCCGCCGTACGCCGCGTCGACGTGCATCCAGAGCTCCTCGGTCTCCGCGATCTCCGCGACGTCGTCCAGCGGGTCGATCGCGCCGGTGTTCGTGGTGCCGGCGGCCGGCACCACCAGGAACGGCCGGAGACCCGCCTCGCGATCCGTGCGGATCATCGCTCGCAGCGCCTCGGGGTCCATCCGCAGCTCGGCGTCGGTCGGCACGACGCGGAGGTTCCGCTCCGAGAAGCCGGCGATGGTCGCCGCCTTGGACACCGATGCGTGCGCCTGATCGCTGACGTAATACGTGCCGTCGCCGAAATCCGGGCCGAGCTTCGTGTGCCGGGCCGTGACGACCGCGGAGAGCGTGGCGATCGACCCGCCGGTCGTGAGGATGCCGCGGGACCCCGGTGGGAACGCGAAGAGGTCGCAGAGCCACCGCACCACGTTCTCCTCGATCTGCTGCATGCCGGGCGCGACCTCCCACAGGTTCGGGAACCGGTTCACGCCCATGGCCAGGAACTGCGCCAGCGACGCCGCGTACAGGCCGCCGCCGGGGATGTACGGCAGGTAGCCGGGAGCGCAGGTCTCGTACGCCGCAGCCGCCGCGGCCTTGAAGTCCTCGAACACGTCGGCGAAGCTTCCGCCCTCCTCGGGCGGCGACGCGCGGAGCGAACGAGCCAGCTCGATCGAGCCCTGCACGTTCGAAAGCGGCGCGTCGTCGAGACCGTGGATGAACCCGATCAGGAACTCGACCGCGGCCTCGCCCATCGCGCGCATGTCGTCGGGCTTCGGGTCGAGCGGGTACATGCGGCCCATCGTAAACGGCGAGTCGCCGAGTCGTGGTCGGTCGTCGTCAGCCGGCTGACACGCGATCGAGGAGACGCTGGGACGCCGAGGCGACCTCGTCGACGGCGGCGTTGAACGCCTCCTCGTTCTTGCGCGACGGCGCGCGGTACCCGCTCACCTTCCGCACGAACTGCAGCGCGGCGGCGCGGATCTCCTCTTCGGTTGCGGCCTCGTCGGGCCTGCGGAGCGTCTTGATGCTTCGACACATGCCGGGAACCGTACCGCGCCCGGGCCTCAACGCCGAGACACGAGGTCACGCACGGTCGCGACGGCAGCTCGCGCCCGCTCGAGGTCGGCGTCGGGGGCCGGCCGGCCGGAGAACCGGTCCCGCTCGAGCGTGGCGACCACGACCTCCGCCTCGTCCACGACCGCGCGCTCGATCGCCGGGTCCGCGGAGACCCTCGGAGGTACTCGCGCGGCGTCGCGTGCTCGACGAGCGGATGTCCGCGCGGCGCGAGCGCGTCCGTCAGATCGAGGTACGCGCCGACGGCCGCCGCTTGCGCTGGAGTCGCGCCGCGCCGGCGCCGGCGCGACGTCACGAACAGCGCGACGAGCGCCAGCACCAGCAGGACCACCGGCCAGGCGTGGAACATCCCGTCGCGCACGACCCCGACCCCGATGCCCGCGTCACGCACGAGGTTCTTCACCGACTCCGGCACGACGCCCGACAGGAACCGCCCGACGGCCGCGAGGACCTCGCCCCCGATGAACCGGCTGCTCGCATGCGGGGCTGCCTCCGGGACACCGAACGTCGGGTCGTACGGGACCCACCCGATGCCCGGGTACAGCACCTCGACCCAGGCATGCGCGTCCGACTGCTTGACCTCGAAGTACCCGGTCAATGGGTTCGCGTTCGCCGGGTCCGTACCCCGTCACCAGGCGGGTCGGGATACCGAGCGTCCGGAGCATGATCGCGAGCGAGCTCGCGATCTGCTCGCAGAACCCCGTGTGGGTCACGAACAGGAAATGATCGACGGAGTCGACACCGGCGGGATCCGGAGGCACGTTGAGGTCGTACGTGGTGTGGTGGCGGATCCAGGATTGCACCGCCTGCACGCGGTCGTACTCGGTCGTCGCGCCTGCGGTGATGCGACGCGCCAGGTCGCCGACCCGGTCGGGAAGCGTGGCGGGGAGCTGCGTGTAGATCGGCTCGCTCACGATCGGTCCGGGCGGATGCGCCAGGCGCAGCGTGCGCGCGTCGGTGACGGGCACGTCGGAGACCACGGAATACACCATGCCTTCGTCGAGGAGGATCGGCGAACGGACGGAGCCGTAGCGATCCACCTCCAGCCCCGCGGACGGGAAGTAGACCTGCTCCGGGATGGCCGCGGCGAACAATACGTTCGGCTGCTGCGTCTCGATGTAGAACGTCTGGGTGACGCGGACGAGCGGCACCGGTCCGATCGGTCCCGCGAGCCCGGGTGGGACGGTGACGGCGTTCGGAACGTCGCTCGCCTGCAGCGGCTCGGTCGACCGATCCGAGATCGTCCAGGTGGTGCCGTCGTACGTGTCGAACGCCTCCGCGCGCCAGAGGGCTGCCTGAGGCGCGCGCACACGGAACGCGATCTGGTCCGACAGGTGCCCGCGAGCGCGGAGGTCGACGACGTCGCTGAAGCCTGGGTAGGCGTCCGCCGCGAAGTTCACGACGCCGTCGCCCGCTGCCGCCGGCAGCGAAGGGTTCTCCACGCCGCCGGCGAAGTTCGACACCGCCGATGCGGCGCCCCCGAGTGAGAACGGCAGCGACCGGATGAGCGTCCCGGGGAGCCTCGGGATCCCCATGAAGACGAGCACGGTCGCGAGCACGACGGACGTTCCCATCCACACCGCCCCCCGGACCGATGCCGCCGTTCCGCCGCGCGCCGTCGGCCGACGGCGAACCGAGATGGGCTGGGTGGTGACGGCCGAGCGCGGCCGGCTCGAAAGGAACAGCCACCCGCCGCTGAGAACCGCCCACGGGATCACGAACAAGACGAACGAGGATGAGAGGGAGAGCGCCCCGGCCTCCGCTATCAGGATCACGCTGGAGACCATCGAGAACGCCAGGTCGCGACGTCGTGGCACGTCGAACGCGTGGAGCACCTGTACCCAGAGGAACAAGGACGCCAGGGGCACGCGCGCCTGGTCGACCGAGCCCGCCATCTGGACGCTCTGCAGGAAGGCCGCGAACGCGGCGAGCAGACCCACGGACAGCAACACCTTGGTGGTGAGGTTCGAATGGTGACGCTGCCTGTACGAGAACACGTAGCCGACGGGAGCCAGGACGAGCGGCAGGATCGCCGCCGAACCCTTCCACGCCGCCCTGCGCGACGACGGCGATGATCGCCACCTCGACGGCGCCGGCGACGACCACGCGCATCGCCACGGATTCCTCGGGGGTTCCCGCGCCGCGGCGCATCCGCGCGATGAGGGACGTCGCAACGGTCACGCCGTCACCGCCGGCTCCCGAGTGAGCGCGACGTCGAGCGGCGTTCCCTGACGCCACGGGTAGACGTCCGCGCCGGATCGAACCAGCGCGCCCACGAGCAGATCGACCTCCGCCGGTCCGAGCGACGCGATCCTCCTGGCGTCATCGGACCCGACCTCGACCGGCACCGCGACGACCGATGTGTGTGCAGCCGACATCGCCTCGATCGCGCGCACGAGCGCACCATCACCGTTCGTCCGCCAGGTCGGGAAGATGAGGATCACGACGTCGACGTCCCGGAACGCATCTGCGTACCTTTCAACGGATCCCGCGAGCGGCACCCCGTCGGGCACGATCGCGGCGAGCCGGCGACGGTGCGACCCCTCATCCACGTCGTCCGACACGTCGACGGACCGGCCCGGACGCCCCGAGATCATCCGCATCGTGTGACCCTCGCCGAACGCGACGCGGGCGATGGATGCGGCCGCCGTGCAGCACGCGTCGAGCGGCGTCCCCTCGTCGCCGACGTCGGCGAGCGTGTCGACGACGATCGTCAGCCGTTGTGAACGCTCCTCCTCCAGCTCTCGCACCATGACGGTCCCGGTACCAGCGGTCGAG
>CAVRSI010000004.1:0-7013 GCA_963723855.1 uncultured Actinomycetes bacterium
GGTCGCCGCCCATTTCATCGGGCACGGTCCGAACGAGCCGTTCTTCGCGAGCGGCGGCGTGGACGCCGAGCTCCTGCCGGCGAAGCCGCTCACCTACGTCCAGGCGATCACGGCCACCGGAACCGAGAAGCAGATCCTTGTTCTCGGCGGCGACTCGACCCTCGGTCGCGACGAGTTCCTCCGGATTCTCTACGGCGCCCAGGTGTCGCTCGAGGTTGCGGTGGGTGCGACGCTGATTGCGATGCTGCTCGGGTTGCTGCTCGGGGCGGTTGCAGGCTTCTACCGCGGCTACGCCGACACTGTGATCTCCCGCGTGACCGAGATCACGATGGCATTCCCCTATCTCCTCTTCGTCATCGCGCTCGCCTCGACCGTGGGATCGCGTCTCGACAAGGTGACGTTCGGGTTCCTCGGCCAGGGCGTCGTGACGCTCGTGATCGTGTTCGGGCTGTTCAGCTGGTTCTACTCCGCGCGCGTCTTCCGTGGAATCACGCTCTCGTTGCGGGAGAAGGAGTTCGTCGAGGCTGCCCGGATGGTGGGCGCGAGCGACTGGCGTATCGTCCGTTCGCACATCCTCCCGCATCTAATGGGCCCTCTGATCGTCTTCTCGACGCTCAGCATCGCTGCCTTCATCCTTGCCGAGGCCGGTCTCTCATTCCTCGGGCTCGGGATCAAGCTGCCGACGTCGAGCTGGGGCACATTGCTCGCCCAGGCGCCGAACTTCTACACCACTCGGCCGATGCTGATGGTGTGGCCGGGGATCGCGTTGCTTCTCACGACGCTCGCCTTCAACCTGCTCGGCGACGGTCTCCGCGATGCATTCGACCCGCGCGGCTCCCGCTGAAACCCGGCACCCGCCGCATCTCACTATCTCTATTGTCTGGCGTCGCGCAACTAACTAAACTCCGCCGGCTCCGTCACAGGTGCAGGAGTGAAACGTTATCCATGGCTCGGCAGAACCTGCGCGAGCCGATGTGTTCGAAAGGAGTCCAATGAGTAGAAAGACCTGGCTCGCGCTCGTCGCAGCCATGTTGGGCGCCGGCCTTCTCGTCGCAGCAGCTACTGCCGCACCGACGACGAAGACGACCGGAGCCGCAGCGGATGCCGCCCACGCGAAGAAGGGGGGCACGGTCGTGATGGAGCTCGACACCGACATCGATTACAACGACCCGCAGCTCACCTACTACACGCCTTCGTGGACGCTGCAGTACGCCACCGCGTGCAAGCTCTTCAACTGGCCTGACAAGGAAGGCGCTGCAGGCGGCGCTCTCACGCCCGAGGTCTCGGCCGGCCAGCCGGTCGTCTCCGCCAACGGCAAGACTTACGTCTTCACGATCAAGAGCGGCTTCAAGTTCTCGAACGGCCAGGCAGTGACGGCACAGAGCTTCAAGAACTCGTGGGAGCGCCTTGCCAACCCGAAGATGGCGTCGCAGGGCTCGCCGTTCCTCGACGTCGTCCAGGGCGCACAGGCCGTCATCGACGGCAAGGCTTCGAGCATCTCGGGCGTCAAGGTCATCGGCTCGAACAAGCTGTCGGTCACGCTGACCAAGTCTGCCCCCGACTTCCTCGCGCGGCTGACGATGCCGTTCTTCCAGGCAATCGACACCAACCTCGCGAAGACGATCGATCCTGCCGGCGTCCAGACGTACGCGTCGTGCGGCCCGTACTACTACTCGGCCTACACGCCGAACCGCTCGATCACGCTCAAGCGGAACCCGAACTACAAGGGCTCGCGCCCGAACAACCCGGACGTGATCCAGGTCAACGTCGGCAACTCGCTCGAGACGATCTACCAGAACACGCTCTCGAACAAGACCGACTATGGTGCCGCGATCCCGCCCGCTCAGTGGGCCGAAATCGCGAAGCAGTTCCCGGTCAACAAGAAGGACGGCCGGTATCAGACGCGGCCCGAGCTCGTGATCGACTACGTGGCGCTGAACCACGATCGGCCGTTGTTCAAGAACAACCCGAAGCTGGCCAAGGCCGTCAACTGGGCCGTCGACCGGCAGGCATACGTCGCCCAGCGCGGATTCCAGGCCGGCAAGCGCGCCGACCAGATCCTTCCGCCCGGGATGGCGGGGTTCAAGGACCAGAGCCTCTACCCGCTGAAGGTCACGTCCGGCTCGATCGCCCAGGCGAAGAAGCTGGCGTCGGGCAATACGCGTGACGGCAAGGCGGTCATCTGGTCGTCGAACCGTGGCGCGGCGCCGCTCCAGGCGCAGGTCGTCCAGTTCAACCTGAAGAACATCGGCATCGATTCCGAGATCAAGCTGTTGCCGCGTGCGCAGCAGTTCGGCACGGCCAAGATCCGGGCGCAGGCCACCTACGACATCACGTTGGAGGCATGGGGAGCCGACTACAACGATCCGTACGACTTCCTCAACATCCTGCTCGACGGGTCGCAGATCGACTCGACCGGCAACAACAACTACGCGTACTACAACAACCCGACGTTCAACAAGCAGATGCATTCCGCCGCGCTTCTCGGCGGCGCAGCCCGTGGTGCTGCCTACCAGGCTCTCGACAAGAACATCATGACCGTCGACCCGCCGTGGGCCCCCACGAACTACCGCAACGACCGGGTCTTCCTGTCGAACCGGTTCGGTTGCATCACCGTCAACGAGGCGGCGCACCAGGGTCCCGACCTGGCCGCCATGTGCCTCAAGTAGCATCCGTTCGCGCAACAACCGATGTGGGGCGGCGGCCAGCCGCCGCCCCACATCGCTTTCCCACCCGTCCCTTCTCCGTTAGGCTCTAGACGTGGTTCGCTACCTCATCCGACGACTTCTCTGGGCAGTGGTTCTGTTCATCGCCGTGACGATGGTGACCTACGTGATCTTCTTCGTCATTCCGGCGAACCCCGCCGCGATGGCGGCAGGGAAGTCGGCAAGCGCTGCTGACATCGCGCGCGCCGAGAAGCGACTCGGGCTCGACAAGCCCGTCCCGATTCAGTACGAGAGGTTCCTCCAGCGTCTCGTCATCAACCGTTCGCTCGGCTACTCGTTCACGAACCGCCGCGACGTCAACGAGATGGTCCTCGCGGCAGCGCCCGTGACCGCGTCACTCGTCTTCGGTGGCGTCATCCTGTGGATGCTGATGGCCCTCCCGATCGGCATCCTCTCGGCCTTGAGGCCGCGCTCGCTCCTGGACAGAGGGGCGATGGTGTTCGTGCTGATCGGGATCTCTCTGCCCGTCATCTGGATCGGGCTCGTGTTGCAGTACTTCGTCGGCTTCAAGTGGGCCCTCACACCCAACTCGGGCTACTGCGACTTCATCAACCCGCCGGCCGGAGCAACGTGCGGTGGGCCGGTCGACTGGTTCACGCACCTGATCCTGCCGTGGTTCACGTTCGCCATTCTGTTCGCCGCGATCTACGTCCGGATGATCCGGTCCAACGTGATGGACACGCTCGGCGAGGACTACGTTCGCACCGCGCGCGCGAAGGGCGCGCCCGAGACCCAGGTGATGCAGAAGCACGTCCTGCGCAACGCCCTCCTGCCGGTCGTGACGATGCTCGGAATGGACATCGGCATCGCGCTCGGCGGCGCCATCTTCACCGAGTACATCTTCGGCCTCCCGGGGCTCGGCAGGCTCGCGATCCAGAGTCTCGAGGCGTTCGACCTGCCGACGATCATGGGCGTCGTCGTCTTCTCGACGCTCGCGATCATCGTCTTCAACGTGATCGTCGATGTCCTCTACGCCAGCATCGACCCGCGGATCCGCCTCGAGTGATGACGAGCACCGCTGCCGGCAACGAGCTGGCGACCGACGGCGCAGACGAGCTCCTTCTCGACGTTCGCGACCTTCGCACCTACTTCAAGACGGACGACGGCATCGTCAAGGCTGTCGACGGCGTCTCGTTCTCTGTCGGGCGCGGCAAGACCCTCGGAATCGTGGGCGAGTCGGGCTGCGGGAAGAGCGTCACGATGATGTCGATCCTCGGCCTGAACCCCAAGCCCGGACGGGTGAATATTCCAGCAGGGCCCGGTCGCGGCGAGGCGATGAGCAAGGCGTTGCAGGAGTCGACGAAGTGGGTCTCGCTGTCCACCGGAGAGGCCTTCTTCAAGGACGAGAACCTCCTGACGGTCTCGGGCTCGCGGCTGCGCGAGATTCGCGGTGGGGAGATCGCGATGATCTTCCAGGACCCGATGACGTCGCTGAATCCCGTCCACAGCATCGGGACCCAACTCATCGAGGCGACGCTCCTCCACCAGGACGTGTCGAAGAAGCAGGCCCGCAAGCTCGCGATCGAGGCGCTGAAGGATGTCGGGATCCCACGGGCCGAACGACGGATCGACGACTACCCGCACCAGTTCTCGGGCGGGATGCGACAGCGCGTGATGATCGCGATGGCGCTGATCAACGACCCGAAACTGCTGATCGCGGACGAGCCGACGACGGCTCTCGATGTGACGACGCAGGCCCAGATCCTGGAGCTGATGCGCAGGATGCAGGAGGAGCACGGGACGGCGATCGTGATGATCACCCACGACCTCGGTGTCGTGGCGGAAGTCGCCGATGAGGTGGTCGTCATGTACGCGGCCCGCGTGGCGGAGCGGGCACCGGTCGACAACATCTACGAGCAGCCGATGCACCCGTACACATGGGGTCTGCTCGGCTCGCTCCCGCGACTCGAGACGGATGTCGAGCGCCTGACGCAGATTCCCGGCCAGCCGCCGTCGTTGCTTCGGCCTCCTGCCGGTTGCCGATTCAATCCGCGCTGCACCTTTGCCTTCGATCGCTGCCGTCGCGAGCTTCCGGAGCTCGTCCCGGCGCTCTCGGACCCGGCGCATACCCAGGCGTGCTTCCTCGACGAGGAGACGAAGCTGCGCGAAGCCCGTCGGGTGCTGGCGGCGTTCGATCCTGAAGCCGCGGAGGGTGTGTGATGGCCGAGGAGCTGCTCCGCGTCGAGAACGTGAAGAAGCACTTCCCGGTCTCGCGCGGAATCATCTTCCAGAAGCAGATCGCGGCTGTGAAGGCGGTCGACGACGTGAGCTTCACGGTCAAGCGGGGGGAAACGTTCGGGATCGTCGGCGAATCCGGCTGCGGCAAGTCGACGCTGGCTCGGGTGATCATGCGCCTGCTCGATCCGACTGCGGGGAAGATCACGTTCGAGGGCAGGGACATCTCGAATCTGACGCGCAACGAGATGCGGCCCGTGCGGCGCGAGATGATGATGATCTTCCAGGATCCGTACGCGTCGCTCAATCCGCGCAAGCGGGTCGGCTTCATTGTCGGAGAGGCGCTCCAGATCAACAAGATGGGCTCGGCCGCGGAGATCAAGCGGCGGGTGCAGGAGCTGCTCGAGGTCGTCGGCCTCAACCCGGAGCACTACAACCGATTTCCCCCACGAATTCTCGGGTGGGCAGCGCCAGCGGATCGGTGTTGCCCGCGCCCTGGCCGTGAACCCGAAGCTGATCGTCGCCGACGAGCCGGTCTCGGCGCTCGACGTCTCCGTCCAGGCCCAGATCCTCAACCTCCTCAAGGATCTCCAGACGGAGTTCGGGCTGACCTACATATTCATCGCTCACGATCTCAACGTGGTTCGCTACATCTCGGACCGGGTGATGGTGATGTACCTCGGCAAGGTGGCCGAGATCGCAGACGCGAGCCCAGCTCTACGCCGAGCCCCAGCACCCCTACTCGGGATCGCTGCTCTCGGCCGTGCCGATCGCAAACCCGCGGGCAGGACGCTCACGCAAGTCGGTGGTGCTGCAGGGAGACGTCCCAAATCCGATCAACCCGCCAAGCGGTTGTCGCTTCCACCCACGCTGCCCGCGATTTCAAGAGGGGGTGTGTGATGTCGTCGAGCCGCGGATCACCGAGGTCTCGGCATCCCACGGCTCCGCCTGCTTCTTCCCTCTCGAGCACTGGCCGATGACGGTCGAGGAGATCAGCTCCGTCGACCCCGACGTCGTCGCGCGGCGAAAGCGCGAGATCGTGCCGGCAGAGCCGGCCGGAGAGCCGGCTACGGCCTCGGTTTAGCATGCTGCTTGCGGCAATCCGCCGCCTGGTCATCCTCTTCCTCGTGCTCGGGGCAATCGACCACGGTCATTTCTGCGGCTGCTCGGCGTCCTCTTCGACACCCCGCAGGCTCGTGCGATCTCACTCGGGTTCACCGTCGTCGGGTCATTCATGCTCGTGATGGGGTTCTTCGTCGGCAGTCGCGGCCCGGTTCGCCTGGTGCGGCGTGACCGCGGCTCACTCAAGGGTGCCCGGCTCGCTCTGCCCGACGAACGGGACGAAGCCATCAACGTGTCGGCGTTCTTCGTCGCCGTCGGCTTCGTGCTCGTCGTGATCGGGATCGCCATTGATCCTCGCTACAGGCTGCTCTGAGCCGTGCGTACAATTCCTCCTAACCACGTCCATTCTCCGGCGTCCTACCTAGTGTGAGTCATGTGAGCCCAAGATTCGGAAATTGTGATCGTGTGCGTATGCTCGTCTCGGTTTGGCTCGACAGCGAGCTATCGGAATTCGAGCTTGCGATGATGCGAGCCCACCTCCTCTCCTGTCCGTCGTGCTCGGCGCATGCGGACAACACGGTCGCTCTGACGGGAATGCTGCGGTTACGGCCGCTCGAGCCGCTCCCGTGCCCCGTTTTCATCCCCCATCGGCAGCGTGGTGGCTGGCGCGTGATCAGTGCGAGTGTCGCCGTCGCGGCCATCGTCGCCGCCATCGGCGTCGGCCTCGGCACGGCGCCCTTCTCGACGTCGCGTGTGGTGAGCGGCTCGCTCCCCGCCGCCTACCCGGCGTCGATCGTGAATCCGTCGCAGATCGACGACCGGGAGAACTGGGCCGGCGGGCTGCCGCGGGTGACGCCGAGCGAGCTGCCTGTGCCGCTCGGGCAGAGGCAGGTCTCGACGGACACGTAGGGCGTTCCAGCGGGTGCCAAACAAGCGGCTGACGCCTCTCTGATACGTCGTCCGCGGATGTAACGTCTGGGCGCCTGAACGTACAATGGCGAGATACGGTGTATCCGCCTGCCGCCTCTCAGTGCTGAGCACTTGACCATG
>CAVRSI010000005.1:0-45769 GCA_963723855.1 uncultured Actinomycetes bacterium
TTCCCCGGGTGATCGCGCGCACGACGTCGTGGAAGCCGGGGTCCGGCAACAGCAGCCCGACGTTGTTCGTCAACGTCGGTTCCGTGATGACGACGGCGACGTCACGTGGTTCGAGCGCGGCTCGCAGCGCGTCGGGATCGTTGAACTGCACGATCTTCGTCTTGGACGTGACGTCGCGCGGAAGGCCGCCCTCCTCCGGCACGAGCGTCCCGTCCTGCAGGTCGACGAGCGCCTCGTCGAAGTGCCCGTGGTACTTCCCGTCGAAGAACAGGACCTTGTCCCGGCCGGTGAGCGCGCGCGCGACGCGGATCGCCTCGGTGTTCGCATGTGTCGCGCTGAGCGTGAACTGCCATTTCGGAAGCCCGTAGCGGCGGGCCAGCTCCTCGGCGACCCACAGCGCGTCCTCGTTCGGGAGGAGGAACTGCGTTCCCTGCGCGACGCGACGGGAGACGGCGTCCACGACCGGCTCCGGCGCGTATCCGGCGAACATCGACATGTCCGCGATGTTGAAGTCCGAGTACTCGTGCCCGTCGGCGTCGCGGAACCGCGCGCCCTCTCCCTCGGCGACGAACAGCGGCGGATGGTCGTAGGACGTGCGGAGCCACGACATCGGCACGCCGTTCGGCATCGAAACCTTCGCGCGTTCCCAGAGCTCCGCGGAGCGGGGCCGGGCGGCGACGAACGCCTCGTCCTCGCGCTGCTTGAGGCGCTGGATGCGTTCGCGGTCGAGGTTGCCGGATGCGGTCATGCCGGCTGCATCATGCCAGAGGCCGGTCGAGGACCATCAGCCAGCTCATCCGCCGCTCGCCGTTCACGACATCGGTGTCGAGGGTCTGCGCGACCTTCCGGAACCCCGCCTTCTCGTAGGCACGGTGCGCGCGATCGTTGCCGACCGGGGTGAGGAGCGCGACGCTCGTCGCATCCCGCTCCTCGAAGAGGTAACGGGAGAGCAGGGCCACCGCGCGCGAGCCGAGCCCGATGCCGATCCGCGTCGGGTTCGCCGATGAAGATGTCCAGACCGTAGGAGCCGTCGACATCCGTGATGCCCATCTCCCGGGCTTCGTCGGCGGCGCCGGACCACGGATAGAACTGCGTGTACCCGATCGCTCGGTCGCCGACGGTGATGATGCACCCGGTCACCCACGAGCCGTCCTCAGCTCGCGGACCGTACTGCTCCACGACATGGTCGAGCGTCATCGGCGTCGGATCGTCGTCGGTGGTCCACCATTCGGCGACATGCGGCTCGTTCCGCCACCGAACGAAAAGCTCGTAGTCGGCCGGGTCGTCGCGCATGCGACGGATCGCGAGGTCGCCCTCGCGGGCGAGCTCGTCGGGCTGGTCAGCTGCCCGTGTGCTGCGCTCGGCGGAGTCGTCATGACGCCTCCCTTCCCGCAGGGTCTCCTCGACGGTAGCCTGCACCGGAACGAACCGACCGGCAACGGCCGGCCGACCCGGGCGTCGCGGGACGCCCGGCAGGGGAGGGTGGAACGCTCGATGCCGGACCGCGACGATCTCGACCTCACGCTGCTGCGGGGGCTGATCCAACCCCGCATGTCGCGACGCCGCTTCCTCGGGTACGCGGGGATGGGCGCGGCCGGTCTGGGTCTCTCCGGGCTCCTGGCGGCGTGCGGCGGGACCGCGAAGGAAGCGCCGCCGTCCGTGAGCGGCGCCACGGGGACCGCCGGCGGCTTCGACTGGGCGTCGCAGCAGATCACCGGCCAGTTCACGTTCGGGAACTGGCCGCTGTACATCGACCAGACCAAGAACGACGGCGAGCGCGTCCACCCGTCGCTGGAGCTCTTCCAGAAGGAGAAGGGCATCACGGTGGACTACAAGGAGGTCATCCAGGCCTACGACGAGTTCTTCGCGAAGCTCCGGATCCTGCTCGAGGCCGGACAGCCGACCGGCTACGACCTGATCGTCATGGGCTACCCGAAGTGGCTCCCGTTGATGATCGCGAACGACTACCTGATCCCCCTCGATCACGCGCAGCTCCCCAACTTCGCGGCGAACGCGGCGGAGAAGTACAAGGACCCCGCGTACGACCCCGGCAACGCGTACTCGATCCCGTACATGTCGGGTATCACCGGCATCGGATACGACCCGGCGCTCACCGGCCGGGAGATCACGAGCGTGAAGGATCTGTTCGACCCCGCGTTCAAGGGCAAGGTCGGCATGTTCGGCGACACGGAGGACATGCCGAACCTCACGCTGCTCGGCATGGGCGTCGAGCCGAACGATGTCCACCGAGGCCGACTGGCAGGCGGCGGCCGACATGCTCACGAAGCAGCGGGACGACGGGATCGTCCGGCAGTACTTCGGGCAGAACTACGTCAACGCGCTGACGTCCGGGAACGTCGCGCTCACGATGGCGTGGTCGGCGGACGTGTTGCAGCTCCAGATGGGCGGGTTCCCGAACCTGAAGTTCGTCGTGCCGGACGACGGCGCCCTGCTCTGGACGGACAGCCTCTGCATCCCGGTGAACGCGGCGCATCCGCTCGACGCGCTGACGTTCATGGACTTCATCTACCGGCCCGACGTCGCGGCCATGATCGTCGGGTGGATCCAGAACGTGTCGCCCGTCCCGACCTCGCAGGACGTCCTGCGGCAGGAGGGGAACCCGGTCGCGGAGAGCCCGCTCGTGTTCCCGACGGCCGAGATGTACAGCCAGCTGCACGGCTACCGCGTCCTCACGCAGGACGAGCAGCAGACCTGGGACCAGCTGTTCCAACCGATCTTCCAGGGCTGAGCGGTGGCGACGCCCTTCGACGGCGCGGTCGCGATCGACGAGTGTCTGTCGATCCGCGACGGCCACCTCTGGGTCGAAGGATGCGACGCGGTGGAGCTCGCGCGGACGTACGGCACGCCGATCCACGTGGTGTCGGAGGATCACCTCCGTCGGAACGTTCGGCGGACCGTCGCGGCGTTCCGCGCCGCATGGCCGGAGGGCGACGTCCTGCTGCTCCCGTCGATCAAGGCGAACTTCACGCTGGCCGTCCGCCGCATCCTCACCGACGAGGGGACCGGATGCGACACGTTCGGTCCGGGAGAGCTCGAGGCGGCGTTGCGGACCGGCGTGCCGCCGGAGACGATCTCGGTGAACGGATCGGTGAAGTCCGCGGAGCTGATCGCGCGGGCCGTCGCGGCCGGGTGCCGGATCACGCTCGACAGCGCGCGCGAGGTCGACCTGGTCCGCGACGCGGCCCGTGCCACCGGGCGCCGGGCGATCGTGCGGTTCCGGGTGCGGCCCGACTACGACGGGCTCGACACGTTGAGCGAGTTCACCGAGACCGACGTGCCGATCCGCGTGGCGGCTTCGGCGTACAAGCCGGGCATCCCCACGGAGGACCTGCTGGCGATCGGGCCGGTCGCGCTCGCGGCCGAGGAGCTGGACGTGGCCGGCGTCATGGCGCACCTCGGCCGGCACCATCATTCCCTCGACGTCTGGCGCGCGATGGCATCGAGCTTCGCCGACACGATCGGCGTGCTGTCGGCGGCGTGGGACGGCTGGACGCCACGCGAGATCGACGTCGGCGGGGGGTTCGCCTCGCCGCGCGATCCGACCGGGCGGACCACGACCCGCGGGCTGCAGCGGTCCGCCGCCGAGCTCTCGCCTCCGATCGAGGCGTACGCGGACGCGGTGGCGACGTCGTTGCGCGACGGATTGCGGCGCCACGGCGTGCGGACCGACGGCATCCGTCTGGAGGCGGAGCCCGGACGGGCGCTGCTCGCGGACGCCGGGATCCACCTGGCGACGGTGCGGAACGTGAAGGCGCAGACCCGGCCGATCCCGCAGCGATGGGTCGAGCTGGACACGACCGAGATGTTCCTGCCCGACGGCTCTGATCGAGCACAACCGGTGGACGGCGATCGTGGCGAGTCGCGCGGATGCGCCGGTCACGCAGGAGGCGGACGTGGTCGGCATGAGCTGTGGGTTCGACGTGATCGTCGCCGGCGCGGCGCTCCCCGACGTCGAAGCCGGCGACGTGATCGCGATCCTCGACACCGGTGCGTATCAGGACGCGGCGTCGAGCAACTTCAACGCGCTGCCTCGACCGGCCACGGTCGTGGTACATGGGGACCGTTCGGAGGTGGTCAAGCGCGCCGAGACGGTCGACGATGTCTTCCGGCGCGATATCGTGCCGGCACGACCGGGCGAGGCACCGAGGGGCGGCGCATGAGGATCTTGGGACTGGACCATGTGTCGGTCACGACGGGCGACATCGCACGATCGCTCGCGTTCTACCGCGATCTGCTCGAGCTCCCGGTGCGGAGCGTCGGCGAGCTCTCGGGCGACGAGGTCGAGCGGATCACCGGCGTTCCCGGCGCCCGGTTGCTGAGCGCCGACCTCGACCTCGGGCGCGGGCAGGTGCTGGAGCTGCTCGAGTACGTCGGGGCGGGCGAAGGAGCGGCGCTGGCCCTCGAACGGCCGGGCTCGGGTCATATCGGGCTCACGGTCGACGACGTCGATGCGCTCCACAACAAGCTCGTCGATGCCGGCTGGCCGGTGAAGTCGGACCCGGTCGAACTGACCGAGCCCGGTGACTGGTTCGGCGCCCGCTGCATGACGATCCACGATCCCGACGGTGTCGCGGTGGAGCTGGTGGAACGGCCCCGACATGCCCCGGTCGCGAGCACGGTCGTTCGCGATCACGCGCTCGACGCCTGAACGTCGCCGCCGATCCCTCGTCGTTCGGGCATGTCAGAGGCTCTCCGTACGGTCATGACGTCCCCCCTCGAACCGGAAGGACCTCATGATCCAGATCGGGATCGCGCTCGTCGCTCTCGCGCTCGGTGTCGCCGTCGGTGCCGTGCTGGTCGTGCTCCGCAAGCCCAGGTACAGCCCGGCTCGCGGTCGGCGACACACCGCTCGCGGTGGTTGAGGCGCGGCTGGAGGCGCAGTCCGCCGAACTCCGGCGGATCGCCGACTCGGCGGTCAACCGCGACCTGGCGGGGGAGCAGTTGCGCGCCGGCCTGGACGGCGCGCGCCGGGCGCTCGAGGAGCTGAGCCTGCGCGAGCAGGAACGCCGCGAGGCCGACGTCGAGGGCCGCGAGGTGGTCCGCCGGCTGTCGACGGTGCTCGCCGGTGGAGCGTCCAAAGGCCGTGCGGGCGAGAACGTCTTGCGCGAGCACCTCGCCCAGCTGCCGCCGGGCATGCTCGTCACGGATCTCCGGGTCGGCGGCAAGGTCGTGGAGTTCGGCCTGCAGCTCTCCGACGGACGGCGGTTGCCGATCGACTCCAAGTGGACCGCGCTCGCCGAGCTCGAGGCGTTGGAGGCCGCGGACGACCCGGTCACGCGCGACGCGTGCGCGCGCGACGTCGAGCGCGCCGTCGCCGCGCGGGCGAAGGAGGTCGCGCAGTACCTCGATCCGGCCGTGACGTCGCAGGTCGCCGTCGCCGCGGTGCCCGACGCCGCGTACGCGGTGTTGAAGCGCGCGCACGCCGACGCGTGGTCGAAGGGCGTCGTGATCGTGCCGTACTCGTCGGCGCTGCCGATCGTGCTCTTCCTGTACAGCCTGGTGCAGCGCTTCGGCGACTCGGCCGACGTCCAGTCGAGCCTGGCCGAGGTCTCGTCGGCGCTCGAGGCGATGGGCGCCGTCGTGGAGAACAAGCTGACGCGGGCCGCCACCATGCTCACGAACGGCGCCGACGAGCTCCGCTCCAACCTGGGGAAGGCACGCGGCTCGATCGCGCGCGCCGGCACCGCGAGCGCGCCCGCGAGCGATCCGCCGGACCTCGGCGAGTCTCGGCTCACGGTCGTCTCGGGGAGCGGTTCGCCGGGCTGAACCGGATCGTTCGCGGCTACGCGGAGGGGGACGAGCCGCTGCGTTCGGCGAGTTGCTCGAGCAACGGCACCGCTGCTTCGGGTCCGGGGAGCGATGCGATCTCATCGCGGATGCGCTCCGCCACCTCGCGTGCGTGCGCATCGCTCAGGAGCGCGGACGTTGCGTCTCGGACCGATCGCGGCGTCGCGCGAACGGCATCCAGCGTGACGCCGACGCCCAGGTGCTCGCATCGCTGCGCGTTCGGGAGCTGGTCGGCGCCCATCGGGAGCACGACCAGCGGAAGACCGTGCGCGAGCGCGCCGATCACGCTCCCGGATCCACCGTGGTTGACCACGAGGTCGCAGTGGGGGAGCAGGAGCGACTGCGGGACGTAGCGCTCGATGTGCACGTTGTCGGGCTGCGGGCCGAACCGTTCCGGATCGAGGCTCCGTCCGACGGTGACGATCGACGGTGGCCGGAAGCTCGCGGAGTCCGGCGAGCACGCGATCGAAGAGATCGCCGCGACTCCTGGTTGAAGATCGTTCCGAGCGTGAAGTAGACGGTGGGCCGGTCCGGCAGGTGTGACAACCAGTCGGGAGCGGACCCGGGCAGCGAACGGCCCGGGTCCGGGCGGATCGAGATCGCGTTCTCCGGGAGCGGGAACGCCGGGTCTCGGAAGCTCGGCGGGAACGGCGAGATGACCAGGTCCCGCGCGGGCATCGCGAGATCGGGGTCCGGCGGAAGGCCGTGCTCCGCACGGATCGCATCGAGCGGCTCGGCGACGTCCACCGCCCGCAGGAACGATCCCGACGCGTTCGTCAGGACCGTGGCATGCGGGAGCCGGAGGCGTTCGGCGCCGAGCATGCCGCCGTAGTCGGCCTCATCGCACACGAGGAGGTCGGGGCGCCAGTGCTCGGCAAGCTCCAGCACGCGGGCCATCCGGGCGCGAGCGATCCGGTCGGCGAAGCCGCGAAGGTCGCGGTACTCGCGTTCCATGTCGAGCTCGAGCAGCGGGGTGATGGGGGCGTCGTCGCCGGCCGCGAGCGCCCGGTCGTCGGCGTCGGCGAATAGCGTGAAGCCGTCGGCGTCGAGCGCGGCGGCGGCGGATCGGCGGCCGAAGAACGCGACGTCATGGCCGGCGGCCCGGACCGCCTCGGCGACCGGAACGAGCGGATCCGCATGCCCGCTCCCACCCGCATAGGTGCACAAGACCCGCACGCACGACCTCCCGGGCGCATGATGCCATCGGCCTGATCCGGCGATCGCGGAGATCAGGCCCTTGGTTGACGGTTCTATGCAGTCGCTGCATACTTATCCGTCATGGCCTCTGCAACCCCCCACGTCCGGGTCGCCGTCCTCGGAGCCTCCGGGTTCGCGGGCGGCGAGCTGGTCCGGCTGCTCGACGCGCACCCGTTCGTCGAGGTGACGTTCCTGGGCGCCCACGGGTCGATCGGCAAGACGCTCGGCGAGATCCACCCGAACCTGGCGCCCCTCGCGCTGGCGACGGAGATCCTCCGGGAGCCGACCGCCGCGGACGTCGCGGGCGAGGCCGACGTCGCGTTCTGCTCGCTGCCACACGGGGCGAGCGCCGAGCTGGCTCCGGGTCTGCTCGAAGCCAACGTCAAGGTGATCGACCTCGCCGGCGATTTCCGGCTCCCCGCGTCGGCGTATCCGGACTGGTACGGATTCGAGCATCCCGCGGCCGACTGGCTCGGCAAGGCCGTCTACGGCCTGCCGGAGCTGTTCGGCGAGCAGCTCCCCGGCGCGCAGCTCGTCGCGAACCCGGGGTGCTTCCCCACGCCGGTGATCCTCGGCCTGTCGCCGCTGTTGTCGGCGGGCCTCGTCGAGCCCGGTCCGATCCATGTCGACGGCAAGACGGGACTCTCAGGCGCCGGTCGGACGGCCACCGACGCCGCCCTGTACGCGGCGTCGGAGGAGAGCGTTCGCCCGTACCGCGTGCCGCGCCATCAGCACACGCCCGAGATGGAGCGTGGCATCGAGCTCGCGACCGGCTTCACGCCCGGCGGTCGTGTTCGTGCCGCACCTGGTCCCGGCGGTCCGCGGCGTGGTCACGACGGCATACGCGCCGCTCGCGCCCGGAGCGACCACCGAGGCCTTGACGGCGTGCCTGTCCGAGGCGTACGCGGGTCGGCCGTTCATCCGCGTGCTGGCGCCCGGGGAGATGGTCGACTCCAAGCGGACCCGCGGCTCGAACATGGTGGAGCTGCAGGCCGTGGCCGACGAACGGACGGGCACGACGATCGTGATCGGCGCTCTCGACAACCTGGTGAAGGGAGCCGCCGGGCAGGCGATCCAGAACTTCAACCTCGTGCACGGCATGGATGAGGCCGTCGGACTTCCGACCCTGGCGGTCTATCCGTGAGCGTGACGTACCCGCGGGGGTTCCGGGCGGCCGGCATGAGCGCGGGCCTCAAGCCGTCGGGGCGCCCCGACCTGGGTCTGCTCGTCGGGGAACCCGGCACGACCGTCGCCGGCCTGTTCACGACGAACCGCGTCGCCGCGGCGCCCGTCCACCTGAGCCGCGCGCGGATCGCAAGCGGCCGCGGCCGGGCGGTGATCGTCAACAGCGGTCAGGCCAACGCGGCCACCGGCGAGCGGGGTGACGCCGACGCGGAGGCCGTCGTCGCCGCGGCCGCCGACGCGCTCGGCGCGGACGCCGCCGACGTCCTCGCGTGCTCGACGGGCGTGATCGGCGAGCCCGTCCACGTCGAACCGCTCCTCGCGGCACTCCCGATCCTCAGCGGTGCGTTGACGGCCGACGGCGGTTCCGACTTCGCACGCGCGATCATGACCACCGACACGATCCACAAGCAGGCCACGGCCGATGCCGTCGGCTTCCGGGTCGGCGGATGCGCGAAAGGCGTCGGCATGATCGCGCCCAACCTCGCCACGATGCTCGTCTTCGTCACGACCGACGCGGCGGTGCGCCCGGACCACCTGCAGCGCCTGGCGGACGAGCAGCTGAAGGCGCGGTTCAACCTGTTGACCGTCGATGCGTGCACCAGCACGAACGACACGGTGCTCCTGTTCGCGAGCGGTGCGGCGCCGGACACCGAGGAGGTGACCCCCGACACGGCCGCGTGGGACGAGCTCGCCGCTGCCATCGGCTCGGTGGGCGAATCGCTCGTGCATCAGCTGATCGCCGATGCCGAAGGGGTCACGCACGTGATGCTGGTCGACATCGCCGGCGCGGCATCGGAGCTCGATGCGCGCACGGTCGCGAAGGCGGTCGCCGATTCGCCGCTCGTGAAGACGGCGGTCTTCGGGGGCGATCCGAACCCCGGCCGGATCCTGCAGGCCGTCGGTTCCTCCGGGGTCGACGTCGACCCCGCGGCGATCGGCGTCGCGATCGGCGGCGTCCCGCTGGTGCACGGCGGCGTGATCCCGCCGGCGTACTTCGACGACGACACGCTCTCGTCGGCCGCTCGCGTGGCCATGAAGGAGCCGGAGATCCACATCGACGTGTCGCTCGGCGACGGGCCCGGCCGGAGCCGCGCGCTCGGCTGCGACCTGTCGTACGAGTACGTCCGCATCAACGGGGAGTACACGACGTGAGCGATACCGAGCTGCCGCCGCAGATCCGACAGCGCACCGTCGCCAAGGCGCACATCCTGCTCGAGGCGCTGCCGTTCATGCAGGCGCACCACGGCAAGGTCATCGTCGTCAAGTACGGCGGCGCCGCCATGGAGCGCGCGCCGCTCGCCGCGTCGTTCGCACAGGACATCGCGCTGCTGCAGAGCGCCGGCATCCTGCCGGTGGTCGTGCACGGCGGCGGGCCGCAGGTCACCAAGATGTCCGCGAGCCTGGGGATCGAGACCACGTTCGTCGACGGTGTTCGCGTGACCGACGCCGACACGCTCGACGTGGCGACCATGGTGCTCGCCGGCAAGCTGAACACGGAGGTCGTCGCGTCGCTCGTCACGGGCGGCGTCCCCGCGGTCGGGCTGTCGGGCGTCGACGGGGGGATGCTGCTGGCGCGCAAGCAGACGGCGCCCGACCTCGGCTTCGTCGGCGAGGTCGTGCACGTGAACGCCGACGTGGTCCGCACCCTGATGGCGCAACGGTTCGTCCCCGTGGTGGCGTCGATCGCGGTGGACGAGTTCGGGCAGGCGTACAACGTGAACGCCGACGTCGTGGCTGCGGAGCTCGCGATCGCGCTCGACGCCGAGAAGCTCGTCTTCCTGAACGACGTGCCGGGGCTGATCGGCCCCACGGGGGACCTGCTCTCGGAGCTCTCCGCCGAGCAATGCCTCGACCTGCTCGGCCAGGAGGGTGTGGTGGAGGGGGGCATGATCCCGAAGCTCGAGAGCGCCGCGGACGCGATCAAGGCCGGCGTGGGTCGCGTGCACCTGGTGGACGGCCGGGTCGAGCACTCGCTCGTCCTGGAGCTGTTCACGCCCGAGGGCGTCGGCACCATGATCACCCCCGACGTCGGGCGAGTCGGAGGGACGTCGGGATGAGCCGGGGCAACGCCGCGGTGAAGGCGAAACGCCAGCAGACGATCCTGTCGCTCGTCGGCCGGGAGCGGCTCGCGTCGCAGGAGGAGATCCGCGCACGGCTGGCGGCGCTCGGACTGGAGGCCACGCAGTCGACGATCTCGCGCGACGTGGAGGAGCTCGGGCTCGCGCGCGTGCACGATCACGACGGCCTGCGGTACGTCGTGCCGGGCAACGGCGCCGCACCGGCCCCGATGCGGTTGCTCAAGCGATTGCTCGAAGAGTTCGCGCTGGCGTTCACGCGGAGCGATCACGGATTGGTCGTGCGGACCCCGCCCGGTGCCGCGTCGGCGCTGGCGGAGGGGATCGATCGCGTGGACCTGCCGGACGTGGCCGGGACGATCGCCGGCGACAACACGATCCTCATCCTCGGCCGGGAGGGCGTCGCGGCCGCGGCGCTCGAACGGACCCTCAACCACATCATGGAGGCGGACGCATGAAGCGGGCGGTGTTGGCGTACAGCGGAGGGCTCGACACGTCGGTCACGATCCGCTGGCTGGTGGAGCAGGGCTACGAGGTCCACGCGGTCGCCGTCGACGTCGGCCAGCAGGAGGACTTCGACGGCGTCGTCGAGCGAGGACGTCTCGCGGGCGCCACCGACGTCCGGGTCGTGGACGCCGTCGGCCGCTTCGCGTCGGACTACCTCGTCCACGCGATCAAGGCGAACGCGCTGTACGAGGGCAAGTACCCGATGGTGTCGGGGCTGGCCCGTCCGTTGATCGTCGAAGAGGTCGTGAACGTCGCCCGCGAGGTCGGCGCCGACGTCGTCGCACACGGCTGCACGGGCAAGGGCAACGACCAGGTTAGGTTCGAGGTGTCGTTCGGCGTGCTCGCCCCCGACCTGGAGGTGCTGGCGCCGATCCGCGACGCGAACATCCCGCGCGAGAAGGCGCTCGTGTTCGCGGACGAATGGGGCATCCCGCTCGCGTCGATCGTCAGCTCGTACTCCGTCGACGAGAACCTGTGGGGCCGCACCGCCGAGTGCGGGCCGCTCGAGGACCCGTGGGTCGCGCCGCCCGAGGACGCGTTCGCCAGGACGGCGTCCCCCGAAGCCCGCCCGTCGGAGCCCGCCGAGATCGCGGTGGCGTTCGAGCGCGGACTCCCGGTGGCGCTCGACGGCGAGGCGGCCGACCTGCCGTCCGTGATCCGTGCGCTCGACCTGCTCGGCGGCACCTACGGCTTCGGCCGGGTCGACATGATCGAGAACCGCCGCGTGGGCATCAAGTCGCGCGAGCTGTACGAGGTGCCGGGCGCGCTCGCGATCATCCTGGCCCACCGGGCGCTCGAGGACCTGACCTTGGAGCGCGAGGTCGCGCACCACAAGCCCCTCGTCGAACAGCGCTGGGCCGACCTCGTCTACGACGGCCAGTGGTTCTCTCCGCTGCGCGCTCGCGCTCGACGCGTACGTCGACGCCACGCAGTCGCATGTGACCGGCGACGTGCGCCTGCGGTTCGATCCCGGCGCGTGCACGGTCGTCGGACGGCGCTCGGCGAACTCGCTCTACGATCTGTCGCTCGCGACGTACGGGAGCGGCGACGCGTTCGACCAGTCGCACGCGGAGGGCTACGTCCGGCTCTACGGGCTCCCGCTCAAGGTCTGGTCGGCCAAGCAGGGCGGCGCATGACCGGCGGGTCCGAGGAGCCCGGTCCTTCCTCCGGCGAGCCGCTCTGGGCCGGCAGGTTCTCGTCGCCACCCGCACCCGAAGCGCACGCGCTCGGACGCAGCGTCCAGTTCGACGTTCGGCTCGCGCCGCACGACGTCGACGCGTCCATCGCGCACGTCCACGGCCTGCAGCGGGCCGGGTTGCTGACGCCGGAGGAGTCGGGCGCGCTCGTCGAGTCGCTCGCTGAGGTGGGACGCCGGATCGCGGAGGGGGAGTTCACGCTCGATCAGGCCGACGAGGACGTGCACTCGGCGATCGAACGCGGCGTCACGGACCGGTTGGGCGAGGTCGGAGCCAGGCTGCACGCCGGACGGAGCCGCAACGACCTGGTCGTCACCGATCTCCGGCTCTGGATGCTCGCCGCGAACCGTCGGATCGAGGGCCTCATCACGATGCTCGTGCGGACGCTGGTCGCGCGCGCGCTCGAGCACGCCGAGACGGTCATGCCCGGCACCACGCATGCGCGCGCCGCGCAGCCCGTCACGCTCGGACACCACCTCCTGGCGCACGCGTGGGCGTTGCTCCGCGATCTGGAGCGGTTCGACCAGGCGGCGGTGCGGACGTCCGTGTCGCCGCTCGGGGCCGCCGCGCTCGCCACGTCGACCCTCGGGCTCGATCCCTCGCAGGCCGGGACCGAACTCGGATTCCGGCGCGCGTTCGACAACTCGATCGACGCGGTCTCGGACCGCGACTTCGTCCAGGAGTTCCTGGCCGACGCCGCCATCTGCGCCACCCATCTCTCCCGCCTCGCGGCCGATCTCGCCCGCTGGACGGATCCGGCGCTCGGATGGGCGGAGCTCGACGAGGCGTACACGACCGGGTCCAGCATCATGCCGCAGAAGCGCAATCCGGACACGGCGGAGCTGGCGCGCGCGAAGGCCGCCCGGATCGCCGGGGGGTTCGTCGCGCTGACGTCGGTGCTGCAGGGCCTGCCGCTCGGCTACCACCGCGACCTCCAGGAGGACAAGGAGCCGGTGTTCGACGCCGCGGACACGCTCGAGGTGGTGCTCCCCGCGCTCGTTGGCGCGGTCGACTCGATGCGGTTCGACGTCTCGGCGATGCGGGCATCCGCCGCCGACGAAGGGCTCTACGCCACCGACCTCGCGGAGGCGCTGGTGCGAGGCGGCGTGCCGTTCCGCGAGGCACACCGGCGAACCGGAACGCTGCTGAAGGAACTCGCCGCGAGATCCAGGTCGCTCCGTGACCTCAGCGTCGAGGAGTGGGACGCGTTCGGCGTGAAGGACGGCGTGGCGCTGCTCGACCCGGACGCCTCGGTCGGAGCTCGCACGATGCCGGGAGGACCGTCGCCCGACAGCGTGGCGGCGCAGGCGGAGGCCGTGTCCGCCGCGCTCGCGGCGCGAGCCGGCCGAGGCTAGCCGGCGCCCGGCGTACGCTGGGCGCACCATGGGGACCGCGGCTCCTCCCTCGGCCGACATCTCGCGCGTGGCGGCGCTCCGGGCGCTCCGTTCGGACCCGATCGGATTGCTCGAGCGTGTGTCGTCCGTGGGAGACGTTGCCGCGCTGCCCATGCCGAGGTTCCCGGTCTTCGTCGTCAATCATCCCGACCTGGTGTGGGACGTGCTGGCGACCGGCAACCGCGACTTCATGAAGGGCCCGACGATGCAGGTGGCCAAGCGCCTGCTGGGCGAGTCGCTCCTGACGAGCGAGGGCGACGTCCATCGCCGCCGCCGCCGCCTGATCCAGCCGATCTTCCATCACGAGCGGATCGCTGCGTACGCGTCGGACATGGTGGCGCAGGCGGAGAAGGCATCCGGGCGTTTGGTCGACGGTGGATGGATCGACATGCAGCAGGAGATGGCCCGTCTCACGCTCGACATCGTCGGCCGGACCCTGTTCGACACGGACATCGAGACCGGCGACGCGCGGGATGTCGGCCGCGCGCTCACCGATGTGCTCGCGCAGTTCAACCGCGTCTTCTCGCCGTTCCTGCCGATCTCCGAACGGCTGCCGCTCCCGAGCACGCGACGCTTCGCCCGTGCGCGCGACGTGTTCGACCGGATGATCTACTCGATGATCGCGCGTCGCCGGGCCGAGGGCGCGGGTGGCAGGGACCTGTTGTCCCATCTGCTCCGCGCGTCCGACGAGGGAACCGCGATGACCGATGTCCAGGTCCGCGACGAGGCGATCACGCTCTTCCTGGCCGGCCACGAGACGACGTCGAACGCGCTCACCTGGACCTGGTACCTGCTGTCGCAGCACGCGGACGCCGAGTCGGCGCTCCACGCCGAGCTCGACGCCGTGTTGGGCGATCGCGCACCGACCGTCGCCGACGTCCCGTCGTTGCCCGTCACGCGCGCGGTGCTCTCCGAATCGATGCGGCTCTATCCGCCCGCGTGGGCCATGGGGCGGCGGAGCGCTCGAGGATCATGCGCTCGACCGGTACGTCCTTCCGAAGGGGTCGGTCATCGTGGTCTCGCCGTGGTTGCTGCACCATGACGAGCGGTGGTGGACGGACCCGACGCCGTTCCGGCTGGATCGCTGGACGGATGACGCGACCTCGGCCCGGCCGCGGCACGCGTTCCTCCCGTTCGGGGGCGGCCCGCGGATGTGCATCGGCGAGGGGTTCGCGCAGATGGAGGGCGAGCTGCTGATCGCGACGATCGCCCGGCGATGGCGGTTCGAGCTCGACGCGGACCAGCAGGAATCGCGCTGCAGCCCGTCGTCACGCTCCGGCCGAAGTACGGGATGCGGATGCGAGCGGTCGATCGGCGAGGCTAGGAGTGGCGGCGTTCGACGGATGACCGGCCGTCTCGAGGTCCTCCGGGCGCGCGAGCGGAACCGTCACCGTGAACGTGCTGCCGACCCCCGGCGTGCTCTGCACCTCGACGCTCCCGTCGATCGTCTCGATCAGGCCCGAGACGATGTGCAGGCCCAGTCCCACGCCGCCGTGCGACCGCGTCGCCGACTGATCCACCTGGTAGAAGCGCTCGAAGATCCGAGGGAGGTCGCCCGGTTCGATCCCGATCCCCTCGTCGCTGCACCCAGAACGTGAACGTCGAGCCATCGTTCCGAGCTCCGACCGTGACGCGAGCCGGCGCGAGACGAGTACTTCAGCGCGTTGTCGACGAGGTTCACGAGGACGTCCTGGATCCGGCGTCGGTCGACGGTGACCGGCGCCAGATCGGCGGGGACCTCACTCACGATGCGTTTGCCGGCGTCGTGGAAGTCGGCAACCACCTCGTCTACCACGTCTTGGAACGGGAACATGAACACGGCGTTCTGGGCGTCGTCGTGCTCGAGGTTCGACTCGCGCAGCACGTTCGCGATCAGGCGGAAGAGCCGGCTCGACTGGCGCTCGATCGCCGCGAGGGCCTCGACGGCGACCGGATCGTCGGCCAGCGACGAGGCGCGGAGGATGTGGACGTACCCCTTGATGCTCGTCAGCGGCGTTCGCAGCTCGTGCGACGTGGCCGCGACGAAGTCGCTCTTCATCCGGTCGAGCTCGCGGAGCTCTGCGACCGTGTCCTGTTCTCGCTCCAACAGGTCGGAGAGCTGGTCGGCCTGCTCCTGGAGCTGGCTGTTCTGCCGGCGCAGCGTCCTGGTGACGCCGATCATCAGCGGCAGCATCACGACGTAGAGCGCGAGCAGACCGACGGCGAGCGATATCGAAAGCGTCCGCGTCAGCCGGTCGATCTCGCTCTGGATCACGGAGTAGTCCTGGTAGACCTCGATCACGCCGACGACCGGCCCGCTCATCCCGATACGGAACGGCACATACGTCTCGAACAGCCGGCTCCCGAGCTGTCGCTCGCCCACGTTCTCGTCCGCCGTGAGATCGGAGACATCGCTCTGCAACTCCCCGCCGAGCGCTTCCTTCAGGTCGTCCTCGAAGGTCGGCTGCAACCCGACCTCTCCCCGATCGTTGGAGAACGTCACCATCCCGGTGGGGCTCCAGAGCTTGACCCGGAGGATCCCGGGGTCGGCGAGCAACGTCGTTCGCACCGCCGACTCGATCTCGTCGTACCGGGCGCCCGTGACGGGTCCGGAGAGGTCGGACGCCAGGAGTTCTGGACCGATGGCTTCGTTCGCCACCAGCTCGGCGCGGCTCGCGGCCGCGCGCTCTTCGCGCACGCGCACGTCCCGAGCCCGGAACGTCGTGATGAACGCCCCGATCACCACGAAGACGATCAGGCTCGTGAGCGCGAACACCGCCACGATCCGCCCGTGCGGTAGGCGTCCATCGTTCCTCAGGGGCATACCTGGAGGTATCGACGCGTCGGGATATGAGGTGAAGTACACGGTTTCCGGTATCGCGACCAGGCGATACCCTGCCCCCATGTCCTTTTCCAGCGCGCTCGTCCTGTTCGCCCACCCCGATGACGCCGAGTTCATGTGCGGCGGCACGATCGCCACGTGGACCCGCGAGGGTTGCGAGGTCCATTACGTGGTCATCACCGACGGATCCGCCGGCTCCAACGAGCCCGGAGTGACCCGGGAGGAGCTGCGTCCGATCCGCGAGCGGGAGCAGCGCGCGGCGGCCGAGGTGCTCGGCGTGAAGAGCCTGACGTTCCTCGGCGAGGTCGACGGGATGCTCGAGGTCACGCTGGACACGCGGCGGAAGGTCACGCGCGAGGTGCGGCGGCTCCGCCCGGAGGTGATCGTCGCGCCCGATCCGTCACGCCTGTGGTCCGGGACCCGGTACATCAACCACTCGGACCACAAGGCGGCCGGCATGCTCGCGCTCTCGACCGTGATGCCCGACGCGCCGACCCGCGTGATGTTCCAGGAGCTCGAGGCCGAAGGGATCGAGCCGTTCGAGGTGCAGAACCTGTGGCTCAGCTCGAACGAGCCCGACACGTACGTCGACATCACGGACACGATCGATCTCAAGATCAAGTCCCTAGAGCAGCACGTATCCCAGGGAGGCGCCGAGGCCGAGCCGTGGGTGCGTCTGCGTGCCGAGCAGACCGGTCAGGAGGCGGGCCACAGGTACGCCGAGGCATTCAAGGCGTTCCGTTTCGTCGACGATCCCGCGGACGAGTGATGGAAGAGCCGACACCCGGACCCGACGAGCCCGACGAGCGGATCGACCTCACGTCCGACGAGCGCTCGGACATCGAGGCGGACCTGCACGACCTGGACGCCATGCGCGGCCTGTTCGCTGCGCAAGGCGTGAAGGGCGTGGTGATCGCCTGTCAGGACTGTGGCTCGAACCACTTCTACGAATGGGAGCTGCTGCAGGACAACCTGGAGCACATGCTGGAGACCGGCGAGCCCCGGATGCACGAGCCGGCGTTCGACATCCAGGAAGAGGAATACATCCAGTGGGACTACGGCAAGGGCTACATCGACGCCCTCGCCGACACCGGACTGGAGCCGGATCGCACGATCGCCGTCGGCTCCTGCCCGTGGTGCCAGACCACGTTCGAGGCGCATTTCCGCTTCTGTCCCAGGTGCGGTCGTTCGCTCGGAGCGGTGCGCCTGTACCACGAGCTCGTCGCGCAGGGCATGGAGGAACGGGAAGTGCGGGCGCTGCTCGTCCGAGCGGGCTACGAACCCTTCTGACGGCGCGCGGTCGTCACGGGTCGCTCCAGCACGCATTCGTCGGGGGTCTTGTCGGGACGTAGGCCCTTGAACACCGGAGCCCGCATCTTCTTCGTGCTCTTCGTGATCTCCAGGTACTCGACCTCGCAGACGACCTGAGGCTCGACGTAGGTCGCGCCTTTCACAGCTGCCAGGTCGGGGTCATCGATCGCCGGCGTGTCGCGGACCAGCGGATCCAGCTGCGATTGGACGATCGCGAGCGTCCGGTCGGTGAATCCCGAACCCGACCTGACCGATCCACTTCCACTCGTCGCCGTCGAGCGCCCCGACGAGCAGCGCGCCGAACGACCCCGAACGACCGCCCTGTCCGGGCGTCCAGCCCAGGATCACGCAGTCCTGCGTGTTCGTGAGCTTGATCTTGCGCCATGTGTCGGAACGCTTGCCGGGCAGGTATTTCGAGCCCTTCTTCTTGGCGACCACGCCCTCCAGGCCGAGCTCCTTCGCCGCGGCGGTGAACGCCTTGCCCTCGCCCTCGACGTGGGTCATCAGCTGGAGCCGGTGGTCCTCCTCCACGATCAGCTCGAGCAGCTCCCGCCGCTCCTCCAAGCGCAGGCCCGTCGTGTCGCGGCCGTCCAGCCACAGCACGTCGAAGACGACCAGCGCGACCGGGATCTCCTTCGCCATGCGCTTGATCTCGCGCTCGTTCGCCAGGTTCATCCGCTGCTGCAGCGCCTCGAACGAGTTCTTGCCCTCGTGCGTCGAACGCGACGATCTCGCCGTCGAGGACGGCGTTCACCTGATCGACCAGCTCGTGGATCATGTGGATGTCGGGGTACTGCGACGTCACGTCGCGGCCGGAGCGCGTGATGAGCTTCGTCTCGCCGGTCGTCATCTCGGCGAGGCAGCGGATGCCGTCGAGCTTGGGCTCGAACCACCAGCCGTCGTCGTCGAACGCCTTCCAGCCACCCTCCGCGAGCATCGGCTGGAACCGGCGCGGCGACTCGATCAACGGCGCATCCTGCGCGCTGGCCAGGAACGCGAGCCAGTCCGTTCGGGTCTTCACGAAGTGGAACTCCAGACCCGGATAGCGCCGCCCGTGAAGCTTGAACGAGACCTTCTTCGCGTCGTCCCACTCGATCGGCTCGTACCAGCCGTCGTCGAAGATCCGGACCTCGCCGGCGCCGTAGTGGCCCGCCGGGATCGTGCCTTCGAACTTCCCGTACTCCAGGGGATGATCCTCGGTCCGAACCGCGAGCCGCTTGTCGCCCTTCACCGTCGGCAGGCCCTTCGGGACCGCCCAGGACGGCAGCGCGGCGTTCCGCTCCAGTCGCACGTCGTAGTGCAGCCGCGTCGCCCGGTGCTTGTGGATCACGAACGAGTTGCCCTGCCCCTCGGCGCTGCCCGGCGCCGGCTCGGGCGTCCCCTCGAAGTCCCGCTTGCGGATGTACTCGGCCAGGTTCGGGTCCTTCGACGCCGCGATGATCTCCGCCGAGGTTCGCGTCGGCGCGCTCGACGTCGTGATCGGCGGGGTCGATCCCCAGCGCCTCGAACGCGCTCGTCAGGTCGGCCGCCTCCGTGAGCATGCCGGCGAACAGGTCCCCGACCCGGTCGAACCGTTCCCAGACGTTGTCGATGCGGAAGTCCTGCGGCTCGAACCCGCCCTGCGGCGACCTCGTCCCAGGTGAGCGGGGTGGAGACGGGCGCCCGCAACTCGGGGCGCAGCGAGTAGGCGGCCGCGATGTTCGCACCCGACCGGTTCATGTTGTGGTCGATGAACGTCTTGCCGGTGCGGTCGGCGATCTTCCACGCCATGGTCACGCGGTCCGGGTCGGCCTGCAGGATCAGCCGGCCGCACCGCCCGACGAGCTCGCGGACCTGGTCGTACGTGTACCGGCCCCGCTCGATCGGCACGAAGATCTGCAGGCCCGTGGCTCCCGACGTCTTGGGGAAGCCGGGCAGACCCAGCTGGTCGAGCAGGGTCTTGATGTGGCGTGCGACGGTCAGCACGTCCTCGTACGTGTACGGGGGGAACGGGTCCAGGTCGAAGAAGCAGTAGTCGGGGTGCTCGACGTCCTCGCAGCGCGAGTGGAGCGGATGGAACTCGATGCAACCGAGGTTCGCGATGAAGAGCAGACCGGCGGCGTCCTCGATCGTCATGTAGTCGATCACGCCGGTCTTGGCGTCGTCGGACAGCACCTTGCACCGGCCGATCCAGTCCGGCACGTGCGACGGCGCCGACTTCTCGTAGAAGAACGGCCCGTCGATGCCGTCGGGCATCCGTTTCATCGTCAGCGGCCGCGCCGAGAGGTGCGGCAGCATGAGATGCGCCACGTTGAAGTAGTAGGCGATCAGGTCGCCCTTCGTGTAGCCCTCCTCCGGCCAGAACACCTTGTTGAGGTTGGAGAGGCGGAGCTCGCGGTCGTCCACCTCAAGCCACCACGCGTCGCCGTCCTTGCGGACGTCCAGCGCGTGCGGGAACTCCATGGTGAACGCGTGCGGCGACGTGCGCGCCCGCTGCCGTTTGGGAGACATGGCCCGATGGTAGCGACCGTGACAGTCTCAGGGGCGTGTGATACGAACGGGCGTCGCGAGAGGACGGAGGGACTCCAATGGAACGGCTCAAGCGGAACCCCGGGGGCTGGGGACTGGCACTGGGGGGAGCGATCGGCTTCGTCTCCATCTTCTTCTCGTGGATGTCCGTCACGAACACGGCGGCCAACGTCACGTCGTCGGTCCCGGCGTTCCGGGCGGTCTCCGGCCAGACCTTGGGGTTCCTTGCCCTGCTCGTGGCCCTGGCCGGGCTCGGCGTCTCCGCCTCCCAGGGGAGCGGCCGGATCTGGTACGGGCTCATCGGGCTGCTCGGCGCCGCGGTCATGCTCGCGGCCGGCCTCCTCGCGATCTTCTCGCCGTCGACGATCGCCCAGCTGTTCGCCACGACCCAGACCATGTCCAAGCTGGCGCTCACGTCCGTGCAGAACTCCATCAACGAGACGGTCAAGGCCGGGTTCGCCGACGGCACGCTCACGGCGAGCGTCGGGTTCGGCGCCATCCTCGGCGTGATCGGCGGGCTGCTGGGCGTCCTGGGCGCGATCTTCGGGTTCCGCAAGAAGCAGCCGTCCGTCGACTGATCGACCGGTCTATCCTGCGTGTCCGAACGAGGGCATACAATCGCGTTTCCGCTGCGTGAGACGTGGGAACAAGCACCCATGGAGGACAGACCATGCCGAGATCGATGTGGAAAGGCGCCATCAGCTTCGGGCTCGTGACCATCCCGGTCTCGGTGTACCCGGCGACCGAGGAGAAGACGCTCCGGTTCAACCAGCTCCACGACGAGGACGGCGGCCGGATCCGCATGAAGCGGACGTGCTCCGTCGACGGCGAAGAGGTCAGCTACGAGCACATCGTCAAGGGCTACGAGTACGAGAAGGACAAGTACGTGGTCCTCACGGAGGACGATTTCGACAAGGTGCCCGTCGCGTCCAGCCGGGCGATCGACATCGTCCAGTTCGTCGACCTCGAGGACATCGACCCGATCATGTACAAGAAGACCTACTACCTGATCCCCGAGGAGACCGGCGCCAAGGCCTACGCGTTGCTCCGCGAGGCCATGAGCCAGGTGAACAAGGTAGGGATCGCCAAGGTCAGCTTCCGCGACAAGGAGCATCTGTCCGCCCTGCGGTTCAAGGACGACGCGTTCGTCCTGGAGACCATGTACTGGCCCGACGAGATCCGCGAGGCGGACTTCGGGGGCGTCGACGTCGACGCGAAGGTCCGCGATCAGGAGCTCGACATGGCGAAGACGCTGATCGAGAACCTCACGGCCGAGTGGCAGCCTGAGGAGTTCACCGACGACTACCGCGAAGGGTTGCTCAAGATCGTCGAGGCGAAGATCGCCGGCGAGGAGATCGAGCTGGTCGAGGCCGAGCCCACGGCGAAGGTGGTCGACCTGATGGCCGCCCTGAAGGCGAGCGTCGATGCCGCGAAGAAGCGGCCGAGCGGTGACGGGGAAGCCGAGAAGCCTGCGCGCAAGCCGGCCGCCAAGAAGCCGGCGGCGAAGAAGACGGCCGCCCGCAAGACCCCGGCACGGAAGAAGGCCTCGGGCGAATGAACCTCCCGCCGGGATTCACGTCCCGGCCGGCAAGGCCCGACGACCTCGACGCCGTGGTCGCCCTCATCGAGGCGTGGGAGATCGCTCGCTTCGGGGAAGCCGACGCCGTCCGGTCGGCGCTCCAGTTCGAGTGGGGCGCCTCGTGGTTCGAGCTCGAGCGCGACGCCCGACTGATCCACGACGCCGCCGGCCTGTTGGTCGCGTACGCGCAGCACGCGACGCCGGACGACGGGAAGCGGTTCGAAGCGTTCGGACCGGTGCGTCCCGGGTTCGAGGAGCGCGGGCTCGGATCGGCGATCGTCGATTGGGCGGAGGACCGGACCCGCGCGCGTCTGGTTCCGGGGTCGGCGACGCGTTTGTGGAACACGGCCCCGGCGGGGGACGTGGGGGCCGCCCGATTGCTCGAGAGGCGCGGCTACGCACCGATCCGCACGTTCCGGCAGATGACGATCGACCTCGACCCCTCCTTCGACTCCGGCGAGGTGCCCGACGGCGTCGCCATCCGGCCGTTCGACGCCGAGGTCGACGGTCCCGCCGCCTTCGCGGTGGTGGACGCCGCATTCGTCACGCACTTCGGGTACTTCGAGGAGACGTTCGAGGACTGGTGGGCGCAGCAGCATTCGGATGAGACGTGGGATCCGTCGCTCGGGCTGGTGGCGGAGCTCGACGGCACGATCGTGGGCTACAGCAACAACGGCGTGATCGACGGGACCGGCTACGTGTTCGAGCTCGCCGTCGCTCCGCAGCACCAGGGACGGGGGATCGGCAAGGCGTTGCTCAAGCGCTCCTTCGCCAGCTTCGCGGCTCGCGGGATCCGCACCGGGCGCCTGGGCGTGGACACGGAGAACGTCACCGGGGCCCACGAGCTGTACCGATCGGTGGGGATGACCCCGGTGCGGGAGCACGTCGTCGTCGAGAAGCGCATCGAGTCCGGCTAGGCTACTGACCCCGGCCGAGAGGGGCCCCACATGAAGCTCATCACCGCGATCGTCAAGCCGCACCGCATCGAGGAGGTCAAGGAGGCGCTGCGCGACATCGGCGTGAACGGCCTGACCACGACCGACGTCGAGGGGTTCGGGCGCCAGCGCGGCCACACCGAGGTGTACCGCGGCGCGGAGTACCAGGTGGACTTCGTGCCGAAGGTGAAGGTCGAGGTGCTCGTGGACGAGGCCGACGCGCAGGGCGTGATCGACGCGATCGAGAAGGCCGCCCGGACGGGCAAGATCGGCGACGGCAAGATCTGGGTCACCGAGGCCGAGCAGGTCATCCGGATCCGCACCGGCGAGCGCGGCCCGGACGCCCTGTGACGTGAGCGCCGGGGACGCGCCGGCCGCCGTTCCGGCTCCCATCGCGCGGCTGAAGGACGAGCTGGCGGCGCTCGAGCGCGCCTACTCGCCGGGCCATCACGGCCTGTGGTCGGCGAGACGGCGCGCGGAGCTGGTCGATGCCGCGCTCGTCGATCTCTATTCGGCGGCGACCTCCACCGGGGACCGGGCGCCGCGCACGGCGCTGGTCGCGCTCGGCGGCTATGGGCGCGGCGCCCTCTGCCCGCGGTCGGACATCGACATCGTGCTGGTGCACGACGGGACGGAGGCGGACGCCGTCGCCGCGCTGACGCAGCAGTTGCTGTACCCGCTCTGGGACGCCGGCTTCACCGTGGGTCACGCCGTCCGGACGCCGGGGGAGTCCGTGGAGCTGGCCACGGAACGTCTCGATGCGGCGACCGCCATGCTGGATGCCCGGCTGCTGGCGGGTGACGCCGGTCTGCTCGGCGAGGCCTCCGGTCCCGTCCTGGCACGGCTCCGGGGCGACGTCGAGGGGTTCGCCGAGAGCCTGGCGAACGACGCCCGCGACCGCCGGACGCGGTTCGGTTCCGCCGCGTACCTGCTGGAGCCGGAGTTGAAGGAGGGCGGCGGCGGCCTTCGGGATATCCACGCGTTCGGGTGGCTCCAGGAGGTCCGCGGCCGGCCGCTCGAGGACGACGGTCTGCTCCGGAGCGCGGAACGTGCACGGTTGGAGGCCGCGGAGGAGTTCCTCACGCGCGTCAGGAGCGCCATGCACCTGGAGAGCGGCCGTCGGACGGATCGGCTGCTCCGGGAGCAGCAACACGACGTCGCGAAGGTCATGGGGTTCCAGGACGAGCCGCGGCTGATCGCGGAGGACGGCCTCATGCGAACGGTCTTCGAGCACGCGCGGGCGGTGGATGCGCTCACCGAGGACGTGATCGTCCACGGCCGCCCGTCGGGCGGATCCTCCGATCAGGTCGAGCTCCTTCATGCCGCGGACGCGCTCGCCCTGGTGGCCCGAGCCGCGGAGGAGGGACGGTCGCTGTCGGCGGCCGAGCTCGACGCCGTCGAGGTCATCGCCTCGCCGGACGCGCTCGAGTGGGGCGATCCGGTCCGCGACGCCTTCCTGCGCATCCTCGGCGCGGGCCCCGGGGCGACGGACGGATTGCAGGCGCTCGATCGAACCGGTCTGCTCGCGCGACTGATCCCCGAATGGGTCGACGTGCGTTGTCGCCCGCAGCGCGACCCGTACCACCGCTACACGGTCGATGTGCACCTGTTGCGAGCGTTCGACCGGATGTCCCGCGCCCTCGCCGGCCCCGACGCGGACGATCCGCTGGAGGTCGTGGCGGCCGGTCACATCGAGGAACGTGACGGCGCGCTCCTGGGGGCGCTCCTGCACGACATCGGGAAGAACGGGGAGGGCGGTCACGTGCTGGTCGGCGACCGGGTCGCGGCCACGATCCTCGCCCGCATGGATGTCGAGGCGTCGACGGGCGAGCTCGCTCGGTTCATGGTGGCCGAGCACCTGCTCCTGCCCGACACCGCCACCCGACGCGATCTCGGTGACGACGACCTGATCCTGGACGTCGCCGCCCGGGTCGAAACGCCCGAACGGCTCGCGGCGCTGTACCTGCTCGCGAAGGCCGATGCGCTCGCTACCGGCCCGTCGGCCTGGACGCCGTGGCGCCAAGCCTTGATCCGCGAGCTCGTCGCCAAGGTCCAGCGCGTGTTCGAGCGTGGCGAGATGGGCGTGGAGGTCGCCGAGCGGCTCGCGGACGTGGTCGACCTCGTCCGGGAACTCCTGGCCGGCGAGCGTGCCGAGGAGGTCGAGCGGTTCATCCTGCGGATGCCGCGGAGCTACTTCCTCTCGATCCCACCGGCGCAGATCGCGCGTCACTACGCGACGATCGAGCCCGACCTCGGACGGCACGACGTGCGAACGTCGACGCGGCAGGGCGGCCGCCCGGGGACCTACGAGTTGCTGGTGGTCGCGGCCGACCGTTCGGGATTGCTCTCCTGGATCGCGGGCGCGCTCTCGCTGGCCGGCCTGTCCATCCTGACCGCACAGGTCTTCACGACCGAGGACGGCGTGGCGGCCGACCTGTTCGAGGTCCAGGGCGTGTTCGAGCCCGAGGTGGGTGAGGAGCGCTGGCGTGAGTTCCGGAGCCTGCTCCGCAAGGCGATCGACGGACGCGTATCGCTCGAGCACCGCATGACGGAGAAGCGGCGCCACTACCCGGAGCGGAGCGACACCCCCGTGACGGTGGCCGTCGACAACGACGCGTCCGACTTCTTCACGGTGATCGAGATCGGCGCGCCAGACCGGATCGGGCTGCTCTACGACATCACGCGCACGCTCTCCGACCTGGAGCTCGACGTGCACCTGGCGAAGGTGGCCACGTACACGGATCGGGTGATCGACGCGTTCTACGTGCGCGACGCCGTGGGGCGCAAGGTGCTCGAGGCCTCAGATGCCGCATCGATCGAACGCTCGATCCGATCGCACCTCGAGTAGCGGGCGCCCAAAGGTCCTCCGCCGTTCGATGGGTCCTGGATCGGCAACGCCCATCGCTCTATAGCTCAATCTAAGAGGTTAGTTAGATTGGTCTACAGAAGGAGGCGTTGGCTCCTCGAACGGGGTGATTTCCATGAGGAGGGTGCTCATTCCCCTGGCGGCGGCTTTCCTCTTCATCGGGATGACCGCGCTGCCGGCGGCGGCATGGGAGATCCACGCGAGCGGCTCAGCGGTCTGCCTGGACGATGGCACGTTCCAGGTGTCGTGGGCCTACGCGTCCACCAACGCGGGTGAGGTCGTGAGCTGGAGTCCGTACGCCAACCCGACGTCGCTCCCCGGGAGCACGTCCGGCTCGATCAGCAACACGGCGCTCGCCGTGTGGGACAAGGGGACGGCGGACACCGGCGACGACGAGTCCGATTCGGACACCGCGACCGTCACGGTCCCAGGGGGATGCGTGCCGACACACGTCGAGCACCATCCGGCCGTCTCGGGATCCGCATCCTGCGATCTGGAGAAGCCCGGAACCTATGCGTTGCGGTTCGAGGTGAACCCCGACGGGGCGACGTCCATCGACGGGCTGCCCGTCGATGATCTCGCGTACGCCGGATCGTTCCCCGTGACCGGATCGACGACGTTCCACTACTCGGATGGGCCGGACGTCACGGTCGAGTATTCGGTGACGGCCACGGAGACGTGCTCCACACCAACACCCGACACCGACGCCAACACCGACACCGCCGCCACCACCACGGCCGACGCCGACCCCGACACCGACTCCGACGCCAACCCCGACACCGACGCCGAGCCCCAGCCCGACGCCGTCACCACAACCACACCACCACCAGACGCCGGGGCCTCCGGAAGTCCTCGGCGCGCATGGGTCCAACGGGACGGCATTCACCGGTTTGCCGGAAGGCGTGAAGGATCTGGTTCTGGTCGCGTTCGGCCTGATCGCGCTCGGCCTCTTGGGGCTCCTCGGTTCGAAGGTCGTGATGCGACGGCGATAGGTGGTCGCGGCCGGATGGTCCCTCGGTCAAGGCGTCCACGGCCTTGACCGAGGGGCGCGTTCTCCTCGTGAGTGTCGATCGCGATCTCAGAAGCATCATTGCGGTTCTATCCGAGCGCAACTACCCTGCCCAAAGGAGCGGCTCTCGCGAAGGTTGGCCGCCCCGGACTTGGCTCCCAAAGCCATTGAGCCTTCGAGATCGCGTCGTCGGTGCGACGACGCTGCAGAGGAGGCTCGCATGGACGACGTTCCTCCCTCCTGACCATCGCTGCCCGTTCGCAGTTGCAGAGTCGTTGACCTCAGGAAGGACGTCAGATGGATCCTCAGAAGACCGCAAGGATCGCAGGCTGGCTCTTCATCGTTACCTTCGTCGCTTCCATCCCAGCTTTCTTCATCTGCTACAAGCCGCTGCTGGATCACCCCAACTACATCGTCGGAGCCGGCGCCGACGGCCGTATCGCCCTCGGGGCGTTCCTCGAGATGATCGTCATCTTCGCCAACATCGGTACGGCCGTCGTGTTGTTCCCGATCCTCAAGCGGCAGAACGAGAGCCTCGCCCTCGGCTACGTCACCGCCCGTGTCATGGAATCCGCCTTCATCGCCGTCGGCATCCTCAGCCTCATGGCGGTCGTGACGTTGCGGCAGGATGTCGGTGCCGCCGGCGGGGCCTCGCTCGTCATCGCCGGCCGGTCGCTCGTCGCGATCCACGACTGGACGTTCCTGCTCGGACCCGGCTGGGTCGTCGGCGTCGGGAACGGGTTGATCCTGGGCTACCTGATGTACCGATCCGGTCTGGTGCCGCGTCGCATGACGTGGTTGGGGCTGATCGGAGGTCCGCTGATCATCCTGTCGGGGACCCTCGTGCTGTTCAACGTCATCGAGCCGGGCTCTTCGGCGCAGGCCCTCGCGACGATCCCGGAATTCTTCTGGGAGCTGTCGCTCGGCATCTACCTCATCGTCAAGGGGTTCAAGACCTCTTCGCCGCTGCTGGCGAAGCCTGACGTCACCTTGGTCGATGCGGGTTCACCTGCCCTGGTGACTCCCGTCGGGTAGTTCCGATCGATCCTGGCACGACTCGGAGCCCGGCCTTTGGCCGGGCTCCGAGGTGCCTGAGAGCTCTCCTGAAGACGTCCGTCAACCAATAGCATGGCGCGCACGTGACCACGCAACCAGGGCAGGGACGCCAGGTCACGCGCTCGGCGTGCGGGTCGTGACAGCCAGGGAGTCAGCGACATGTCGAGCGCGCAGCTGTACGACACCATCGGAGCCGCCTACACCGCGACGCGGCGCACCGAGCCGCGGATCGCCGCACACGGGGTCCTTGATGTCAGGCTCGGCGACGCACCACGCGATCCGTGCGAGAGAGGATCGAAGTCGCGGAGCGGCTCGCGGACACGGTCGACCTGGTCAGGGAGCTCTCCGTGACGAGCGTGCGGAGGAGGTCGAGCGGTTCATCTTGGCGCGAGTTCGATCCACCTTGCGTCCGACGACGTCGCGCACAAGGTGATCCGAGGGCCGTGAGCGGTCGCGGCTGATGACGATCTTGAAAGAGATCCGCCCCTCGCTTGCCGTCTCCACACTTCGGCGCCAGGATGGGATCCAGACGGGATGGATCCAGGAAGGAGATCGGTGCGCACGTCCGGTGTGGTTCGCTTCATGGCCCTGGTGGTCGCGCTCGGCGCGTCGGTGACCGGCTGCGGATCGAGGAACCCAGCAGGAACGGTCCGCCGACCGTCTCCTGGCGCCGATCCATCCACCATGATCGGGAGACAGGCTCCCGATTTCTCCCTTCGGGACCAGTTCGATCGGCATCAGCGGCTGTCGGACTATCGCGGCAAGGTGGTGCTGCTCACGTTCGTGTCCAGCCACTGCAAGGACATCTGTCCTTTGACCGCCGAGCTCCTCGCGCGCACGCAGGACCTCCTCGGTACCAAGGCCGACGACCTGCAGGTCGTGGCTGTGAACGCGAACTATCGTTTCAGCGCTGTCCATGACGTCCTTCGGTGGTCCAAGCAGCACTCGATGACGCATCGCTGGCTGTTCCTGACCGCGCAGGCCGCGACCCTCTGGAACGTGTACAACGCATACGGGGTCACACCAGGAGCCGCCCACACCGTCACGATCTTCCTCATCGACCCCGTCGGCCGGATCGAAGCTGTGGTTCCCATCGCGATGCAGAGCGGCATCGACGACGAGGCCCATGTCTTGATGCAGGCCGTTGGAACGCTCGAGGCGGCCTGACCCCCATCACCTGCGTGGGGAGGTGCTTCTCCTGGCGCTTGCGGGATCGAAGGTCGCGACGGGTAGTCCCGAGGATCGCCGCCTCAGTACGTGGTCATGATCACGACCACGGTGTCGCGCACGGACGGGTCGGACTGCGACCGGATCGTGATCGGGCAGCGATAGGTCACACCCTCGGCGGTGGTCGGCGCGATGAACGCGACCGTCAGCGGAACGCGCTTGCCTTCGGACGAGGGTGGGAAGTCGAAGGTCGCCGTTCCGTTCTTGAACCTTTCCGTGATGTCGGGCGGACGCCAGTTCGGCCGTTTCAGGAATCCGACCTTCACCGCGATGATCTGGAACAGGTGGTTCCCCTTGCAGCCGTCGACGACGAACGTGTCGTCCTGCTCAGCGTCGTTCTGGAGCGTGAGCCAGAAGCGGACGTCTTCGCCGTCGTCCAGGCGGACCGCGATCTTCTGCCTGGACCCGGTCACGTTGTAGATGTCGTCGCCCAGCCAGGGGTGCGGGAGCGGGTCGATCGTGCAGCCGGTGCTGAGGCCGCAGAGCTTGACCCACGCGTCCGGTCGCGGCGTCGCCTGGATCGTCGACGCCCCGGCGGGGCCGACTGCGTTCCACACCATCAGGGACGCGAACACGGCGACCACCATCACAAGCGTCCACGTGCGTCGTCCTGACGTGGCGGGGCTGGCGAGCCGTGCACCGGTCATGGAGCCTCTCCTCCTCGCGTGGATGCGGCTGAGCGTACCGCTTGCCTGGCCCCGAGGGGTTTGCGACACTGCGTGCATGAGAGATGAGCGAACGATGGATCAGACGGAGGAGCGGCATCGCCTGGCGTTGGACACGCTGCGGACGGCCATCATCGGCGGGGACGCGGTCGCCGTGACACCGGTCGAGGCGCGGCGGGGGGCGGCCGAGCGCACGGACGTTCCCGAACGGTTCGCGGCCTACGTCGACACCATCCACGACCACGCGTACCAGGTGAGCGACCGGACCGTGTCGGACCTCCGCGCGGCCGGCGCCAGTCAGGACGAGGTATTCGAGGTCACCATCTCGGCGGCCTTCGGAGCGGCACGCGAACGCCTCGAGGCCGGTCTCGCTGCCGTGCGGGAAGCCACAGGGGCGTCCTGATGCGTCTCGAGGCGGTAGCTCGCGGCCGTGGGCTGCGCGCGAAGGCGAAGCTCACGATGATCCGGCTGCTCTCCGGGGCTCCGGCCGTCGACGTCGTGAAGACCCTCGAGTACCGGCCCGCCCTCTTCGGCACACCGTTCAACGCCCTGATCGAGGAGGTCATGCGCGGACCGTCGGAGTGGAGCGTCGGCGAACGGGAGTTGTTCGCGGCGTTCGTCTCCGAGCGCAACCGATGTAAGTTCTGAACGGGAGCTCACGGCGCGGTCGCGTCGAAGAGCTTCGGAGCAGAAGAGACGGCAGCGGTCCTCCAGGATTGGGAGACGGCGCCCGTCGACGCCCGGGTACACGCGGCGCTCGATCTCCTCGACACCATGACCTTGCGTCCGGATGACGTCGGAGCGGATCACGTGAGACGGCTCCTCGAGGCCGGAGTGAGCGAGGCCGGGGTGATCGATGCCCTCTACGTCGGCTTCCTCTTCAACCTGATCGACCGGGTGGCCGACTCCCTCGGGTTCGAGGTCGTCTCAGCAGAGCGGTTCGACAAGGGCGCCGATCGCCTGCTGACGCACGGCTACCTGTGATCTGACTTCGCGGACGGTCCCTGCCGCTGAGGAAAGACCGGTCAGATCAACGGCCACCCGCGGCCAGTGCCGAATCCCTGGTTGGATGGTCCTCGAGGCTCGCGATCCGCCCGGCCCGTACGCTCAGCACCTGGTACCGATCAGCGTCGTCTCCGAAGGCCGGCTGGCGGAGATGCGCCACGACGTGATCTCCGCGCGGCTCCCATCCCACGACTTGCACAACAGGCAGCTTGCCCTTCCACGAACGCATGGGTGCGACGATCTGCTCCGGAGTCGTGCAGGAGATCGACTCCATCTTCAGGGCTCCCGGGCGCCGTGTACGTCGCGTCGCCGGCGAGCATGGCCCGGGCGGTCTGCCGATCACCGTCCCGGAGCGCTCGGTCCCAAGCCTCCACGGCTCCCATCGGGTCCACGGTTGCATCGTAGGCACGAACGCCGAGGGCGCGCAGTCCTCAAACTGATCTTGCTGGGCGACCCCTTGCTGACTATTCGTCGAGTGCCCGGAGCAGCCGTTTCGCCATCTTCGGGCTGGCGCCTTCATCCTCGTGCTTGAAGTTCTTACCTAGAACTAAGAAGTCCTCTGACCTGCGCTAACGCTCTTCGTGACATGAGGATGGAAGTCGTGACCACGGCTGAGCAGCATGTCTTCGATCCTGAGATCCGTGCCTCGTTCGTGGCAAGACGACCGATGTCGTCGTGGGAGCCATCCGCCGCCCCGGGATTCACTGGACAGCTGGAAAGGGTTCCGGGACCACGGATGTCGGGCGAGTTTCAACTCATCGCGAGTCGAAGCTGGACGGATCGTGTCAAGATCAGCCATGGCGCAAAGCGAGCCAGAGACACCGGAGCATCAACTGGGAGAGGCCGTCCTCGACGCCATGCGTGGGGCTCTGCGCATCCTCGGCGGGACGGTGCAGATGGCGGCAGGCATGACGAGGTTGTTGGCCATCGCCGTGCTCAAGGCCGCGGCGGCGGCCGAGAGGGCTGTAGGAGCGTCGGAAGAGGCCGAAGGAAGGCAGAACCGAAGCATCGCCGATGGGCGCCCGGAGGAACCAGGTTCCTCTTGACGCACCTTGAGTCTTCAGGAAGAGGCGCAGCCCCGTTCGTAGCGACGTTATCGATCCTCAGCCGGCGACGAGGTCGGTCGTCAAGGGGGGATCCACCCCGAAGCTCTGTGATACTTCTGAGCCGTCCGGTTCCTCGGTGGCGTCCAGCCCCGCGCTCGATGCGGAGACGCCCCGCATCGGCGAGACGAACAGCGCGCGGCGTCGAAGACCAACTCGACCGCGCCGGTGCGATGGGTTCCCGCCGCGGCGAGTTGGTGCACCGGCTGCCAGGTGAAGTTCAAGATGGCAGCCGCCCGCCTTCATAGGTGATCAGGTTGTCGTACACGCCGACCGAGACAGCGCCCTCCCTTCTGTGCGATCGCTCGGGGCTCATCATGGCGATCGCTACAGCAGCAAGAAGCCTCTCCGACACGTTTGAAGTTCGGTCGACTACGGGATGATGGTCAACGTGGTCGTCTGTTCGGTATCCGAGGTGGGTTCGACATGGACCGACCCGCGTGCGTTGTCGAACTCGCCCGTGCCCCCCGTGATGGCGAGATCGATGGCCATCGGTTGGTCCGTATTCTTGGTAACCCCGCTTACGAAGATCTCTCCCCGACCGTTCAGGAAACCGCCCACCTGGCAATTCTGCCAATCCCCGATCTGGATCGTGCACTGTCCGCGAACGGTACCGACCCTCGAACCATCCGCAGGATCGGTCAGCGAATCGACGAAGATGAACGAGTCGCCTGGGCCGAACCCTTGCTTGCCCACGTCAACGAACCTCCCCTTGAGACTCGTTTCGGTGAGGACCAACGTTTCGGGGGACGTGATGTTGTTCCCGGCGAGTGCCACTGTGAGCCCGCCCCCAACGAGCACGAGGACCCCCGCGAGTCCGACGATCGAGACCTTCCTGAACATGTCGCCTCCCTCCGCATAGGGCGAGGATCAAACCTCGCCGCGTTGACGGGGAACGTACTCACGCTTCGATGACGCCGCAAGTTCGCAAGCAGTGAGCTCTTGCTTCCGGTCACCGCCGCCCTTGGCTCGTCGAGCTGAGAAGGGGGCCTGCCGGTGAGGCGGGGTATCGATCTGGGCTCGGCGAGGATGTGATGCGGTCGTGTGCGAGAGCTGACGATCACCGCCGGCTGCCCGGCTCTCAGCTCTGGATCTCCTCGCCCATCGCGAGCGCCTGTGCCTGTTCCATCGAGAATCCGCGTTCCAGTAGGTTCGCCATCCGAGCAGCTGCCGACGCCGCGAGGTACTGCGCCTCGGAGTCGGCACGGTTCGTCAGTCGCTCAGCCGAGAGCACGAGGATGCGTGATGCGTTCATGCTCTACATGCTGTGGGACCTGGGGCTCAAGGTCGGCCAGGCGGCCCGCACCGTCGAGGAGAGCATCAAGCTCGCCCAGGACGACCTGACCGTCCGCACGGCGCTGCTCGAGGCGCGCTTCCTCTGGGGCGACGCGCGCTGTTCGACGAGCTGAAAGGGTTTCGCGCGCGAGATCGTCGACGGGCGACGGCGGCGAGTTCGTCGAGGCCAAGCTCGCCGAGCGCGACCAGCGCCACCAGCGCATGGGCGATTCGCGCTTCCTGCTCGAGCCCAACGTCAAGGAGGGCAAGGGCGGCCTGCGCGACCTGCACACCCTGATGTGGATCGCGCGAGTTCCTCTATCGGCGTCGAGCGAGCCCGGCGAGCTCGTCCGCCAGGGCGTGCTGACCCGGCAGGCGCTCGCGACCTTCCTGACGCTCGCGAGCGGTTCCTCTGGACCGTGCGCTGCCACCTCCACTATCTGACCGGCCGCGCCGACGAGCGCCTGACGTTCGACCTGCAGCCCGAGATCGCCGCGCCGCATGGGCTACCGCGAGCGGCCCGGGTCGCGGGCGTCGAGCGTTTCATGAAGCACTACTACCTGCGTGGCCAAGGACGTGGGCGCGCTGACGCGCATCTTCTGCGCGGCGCTCGAGGACAGCGCCGGCGCAAGCCGCGCTTCGGCCGCCCGGCGGTTCGGCTTCGGCCGCGCGCAGCTCAACGGCTTCATCGTCCATGGCGGCCGCGTCGACCTGGCCGATCGCGCGACCTGTTCGAGGGATCCGGTCGGCGATGCTGCGAGCTGTTCCATGTCGCGCAGGAGCGCGATCTCGACATCCATCCCGCAGGCCCTGCGGCTGATCACCCAGAACATCCGGCTGATCGACAGACGCTGCGCGACGATCCCGAGGCCAACCGGCTGTTCATGGAGATGCTGACCTCGCCGCACGATCCGGCGACGACGCTGCGGCGGCTCAACGAGGCCGGCGTGTTCGGCCGCTTCGTGCCCGACTTCGGCCGTGTCGTCGCGCAGACGCAGCACGACATGTACCACGCCTACACGGTCGACGAGCACACGATCCGCGCCATCGGCATCCTGGTCCAGATCGAGAACGGCACAGCTCAAGGAGGAGCATCCGCTGTCGGCCGAGGTGGTGCCCAAGATCCTGTCGCGGCCGGTGCTCTATCTCGCGCTGCTGCTGCACGACATCGCCAAGGGCCGCGGCGGCGATCATTCGGTGCTGGGCGCCGACGTGGCGATGCAGCTCGGGCCGCGGCTCGGGCTCGAGCGACGGCCGAGACCGAGACCGTGGCCTGGCTGGTGCGCTACCACCTCGCCATGGCCGACACCGCCTTCAAGCGCGACACTGAGGACCCCAAGACCATCGAGACTTCGCCGCCCTCGTGCAATCGCCCGAGCGGCTGCGGCTGCTGCTGGTGCTGACGGTGTGCGACATCCGCGCCGTCGGCCCCAACGTGTGGAACGGCTGGAAGGGCCGCTGCTGCGCGAGCTCTACAACGCGACCGAGCGGCGGCGATGGTCGGGCGGCACGCTGGCGGGCGGCCGCGCCGAGCGCATAGAGCGCGGCCAAGGCCGAGGTCGCCGGCGCTCCGCCGTCGCCGCTGGACCGGGCCGCAGCAGGAGGAGCATTTCGGCGCGGCTACGCGCCCTACTGGCTCGCCTTCCCGACCGACGAGCTGGTCCGCCAGGCCGAGCTGGTGCGCCGCGCCGAGCGCGACCGCCAGCCGCTCGCCATCGAGCACCGGATCGACGGCGGCGCTCGGTCACCGAGATGCACGATCTACACCCCCGACACCCACGGCCTGTTCGTCCGGCTCGCCGGCGCCATGGCGATCAGCGGCGCCAACATCGTCGACGCCAAGATCTTCACCCTGGCCAACGGCATGGCGCTCGACATGTTCTGGATCCAGGACGCTCGAGGGCCAAGCCGTTCGACGGCCCGCAGCGCCTCGCGCGGCATCCGCCGCACGTCGAGATGGCGCTGCGCGGCGAGATCGCGCTCGACAAGCGCGCTCGACGGCCAGCGCGTCGCTGGCCCAAGCGCGACCGACGTCTTCACGGTCGAGCCGCGCGTGCTGATCGACAACAACGCCTCGCCGCACCCACAGCGTGATCGAGGTCAACGGCCGCGACCGGCCCGGGCCTGCTGCTCGACGTCGCGCGCGACGCTCAAGGACTGGGCCTGGTCATCAACAGCGCCCACATCAGCACCTACGGCGAGCGCGTCGTCGACGTCTTCTACGTCAAGGACGTGTTCGGCCTGAAGATCGACGCACGCAGAGCAAGCTGCAGAGGGTCCAGAAGCGTCTGATCGAGGCGCTGACGGCGCGCTGACGGAGAGCCGCTCTTGAGCCGCGTGCGCGCTGACCGTGCGGTGGGCTCCCCGCTCTGTCGCGCCTGCTGGGCTTCGCGCGCGACCTGCTGATCGCGGCGATCCTCGGCGCCGGGCCGGTGGCCGACGCGTTCTTCGTGAGCTTCAAGCTCGCCAACTTCCTGCGCCGCCTGTTCGCCGAGGGCGCCTTCAACGCCGCGCTTCGTGCCGCTCTTCGCCCGCACGCTGAGGGCGAGGGCGGAGGCCGGCGCCCGACGCTTCGCCGAGGCGAGGCGCTCGGCTGGATGGTGGCCGTGCTGCTGGTCGTCGTGCTCGTGGCCGAGCTGCGATGCCGTGGCTGGTGCGGGCACTGGCCTCGGGCTTCGCGCCCGACTGGCGAGCGCTTCCGGCTCGCGGTCGAGCTTCGCGGATCACCTTCCCCTATCTCCTCTTCATCTCGCTGGCCGCACTGTTCTCGGGCGTGCTGAACGCCGGGCCGCTTCGCCGCCGCCGCCGCGGCGCCCGGTGGCCCTCAACATCGTCCTGATCGCGGCGCTGCTCCTGGCGCTCGGCGACTGCGGCGCCGGCGCACATCCTGGCCTGGGGCGTCGCGGCGGCGGGTGTCGTGCAGCTGGCCTGGGTGGCCAGCGCGGCCGCGCGCGACGGCTTCGGCTTCGGCCCCGCGGCCTGCCCAGAGACCCGCGGCTGCGGCCGCCTGTTCCGCCTGATCTGCCCGGGCGCGGTGGGCGCCGGCGTCGTACCAGATCAACCTCGTGGTCGACAGCTGGTTCGCCTCCCATCTGCCGCGCCGGCGCCGTCTCCTATCTCGTTCTACGCCGACCGGCTGGACCAGCTGCCGCTGGGCATCGTCGGGCGTCGGCGCTCGGCACGGCGCTGCTGCCCGCGCTGAGCCGGCGGTGAGCGACGGCAGACCGGCCCAGGGCGGCCTCAACCGGGCGCTCGAGCTGGCCTGCTGCTGGCGCTGCCCGCGGCCGGTCGGCGCTCGTCCCTGCTGGCCGAGCCGATCATCCACGTGCTCTTCGAGCGCGGCGCCTTCGAGCCGCCGACGTCGATGGCCACCGGCCAGGTGCTGGCCGCTCTGCGCTCGGCGTGCCGGCCCTGGTGCTCGGCAGGTGCTGGCGCCGGGTTCTACGCCCGCGAGGACACCCGCACGCCGGTGCGGGTCGCCGCCGTGGCCCTGGCGGTCAACTCGGTCGCGGCCGCGGTCCTGGCGGCCTCGCTGGGCCATGTCGGCATCGCCCTCGCGCTGTCCCTTGCCAGCTGGGTCAATATGCCATTGGCCTGGCCTGGCTGCTGGCGGCGCGGCCGGCTGCGCCCGACGGCGATCTCTCGCGCCGCGTCGCCGCGCATGCTTGGGCGGCGGTCGTGGTCATGGCCGGCGGCTGCTGTCCGCTTTGGCCTGCTACCGGCGCGGTGAGCCCGGGCCGGCGTCGCTGGCGCCGACGATCGCGGCGCTTCGCTGCGTTCGCGCTGACCGCCTGGTCGCGCGGCGCCATCGACGCCGGCCTAGCCGGCGACGTGGCTCGCGGCGCTTGACGGTGCCGACGCCGCCGTGCGTAAAGCGCCACCTCCCGCGACGACCGGAGCCGTATACCATGCAGGGCCGCATCTTCTCCGGCATCCAGCCGACCTCGGGCATCCATCTGGGCAACTACCTGGGTGCGATCCGCCACTGGGTGCGGCTGCAGTCGGCCTACGAGTGCATCTATTGCCTGGTCGACCAGCACGCGATCACGGTGCTGCAGGAGCCCGAGCAGATGCGGGCAACACCCGCGAGGTCGGCGGCGGCCTCTCGCCGCGTGGCGTCGATCCGAAAGCGCTCGATCCTGTTCGTCCAGAGCAGGTGCCGGCGCATGCCCAGCTGGCCTGGGTGTTCAGCTGCGTGGCCCGCTGGGCTGGCTCAACCGGATGACCCAGTTCAAGGAGAAGGCCGGAAGGACCGCGAGAACGCGCCGGTCGGGCTCTACACCTATCCGGTCCTGATGGCGGCCGACATCCTGGTCTACCGGGCAACCCACGTGCCGGTGGGCGAGGACCAGAAGCAGCATCTGGAGCTGGCGCGCGACATCGCCCGGCATCGATTCAACCGACCGACTTCGGCGTCGAGCTGTTCCCGCTGCCCGAGCCGATGATCCTGGGCGAGGCGACGCGGGTGATGTCGCTGCGCGACGGCACCAAGAAGATGTCGAAGTCCGACCCCTCCGAGCAGTCGCGGATCAACCTGATCGACGACGCCGACACGATCGCGCTGAAGTTCCGCCGGGCGAAGTCGGACAGCATCCTGGGCATCAGCTATGATCCGGAGAAGCGGCCCGAGGCCTCCAACCTGCTGACGATCTTCGCCGCTCTGGCGGAGCGGCCGCGCGCCGAGATCGAGCCGGTCTACGCCGGCGCCACCTTCTCCGATTCAAGAGCCGCCTGGCCGACCTCGCGGTCGAGAAGCTGGCGCCGATCGCCGGCGAGATGCGGCGCCTGCAGGCCGACCCCGGGCATCTCGACCGGATCCTGCGCGACGGCGCCGAGCGGGCCGCCGGCCATTGCCGAGAAGGTGCTGGCCCGGGCCTATGATGCGGTGGGATTTCTGCGCCCGGCTGAACTTGTCTCCGAATTCCGGTTGCCGCGCCACGGTCGGCCGCCTACCTGAGACTTGGAGTACGGACCTCGGCTACTTTCTGGGAGTCTTCATGGCCAGCCTGACCGACGAAGTGCCCATGGACCGCGGAGCGGCAGCTGGTTTCGCCGTATTCTGATCGGGCTGGGCGCCGTTGTTCTGCTGGTCGTTGTCTACTATGTCGGCGGCGCGATCTGGATTCATCAGCATCGACGACGATCCCGACTTCGATGCCGCAGGTCATCGTGCCCGACAACTGCAAGCCGTACCGTGGCCGTAGCTGGCCGATTTGATCGACCGCGAGGTCAATCACACCGCTGGGTCGCGAACGACCCGTCCTTCCAGCCCGGCTATCTGCTCGACAACATGCCGGCCTACCAGACCGGCCATGCTGAGCGCGGTCGGCCGGTTCACCACCGAGCTGCGCGACCGGATGGCGCGGGTGCGCGGCTCCAGTGCGGCCGACCCCGACCTGGAGCGCGCGGCGGGTAACTCAATTATCGCCGGCGACGAGTGGGCGCTCCAGATGGTCAGTGGCACGCCGTGCAGGCCGAGCGTCGGAGAGCCAGTATCGCGAGGGCATGGAGGAGCTGCGCCGGTACAACGAGCGGCTGGCCCAGGGGCAGGCGGTATTCGAGCGCCGCGCCGACAACCTGCTGGCGACGCTGGACCGGATCTCCGACGATCTCGGCTCCGGCTTCGGCCGCACTGACCCACGAGGTCGACCAGGGGGCCACGAACTTTCTCGACTTCAACGCCGACAATCTGTTCTACACGCGTCAAGGGCAAGCTCTACGCCTACTACCTGATCCTGCGCGAGCTCGGTCACGACTATCACAACGATCATCAAGAGAGCGAAATCTTCAGGCGAGCTGGGACGAGCTGATGACCAGCGCCCGGCTCGGCGCCACACTGCATCCCTGGGTGGTCAGCAACGGCCCCCTCGACAGCCAGGCCACGCCCAACCATCTAGCGGCTGAGGGCTTCCTTCTCCTGCGGGTGCGCACAAAGCTCGAGGAGATCATGGACATCCTGCGGACCTGACCGGGTCGGGACTCCGCAGCGGAGCAGAGCGTGATGTTCATCCAGACCGAGCAGACCCCGAATCCCGGCGACCCTCAAGTTCCTGCCGGGCAAGCGCGGTATGGGCGAGGGGGTGGCGGAGTTCACCGATGCGGCCGAGGCCGAGCGCCTGTCGCCGCTGGCCTCGCGCGTGTTCAGGGTCGACGGCGTCACCGGCGTTTATCTCGGCGGCGACTTCATCAGCGTCACCAAGGCCGCCGGCGAGGACTGGCACCTGCTCAAGCCGGCCGTGCTGGGCGCCATCATGGAGCACTTCCTGTCCGGCGAGCCGGTGGCGCTCGCCGGGGCCGAAGCTCGGCAGCCGGCGACTCGACGCCGGACGACGATCCGACCGTCCGGCAGATCAAGGAGCTGATCGATACCCGGGTCCGCCCGGCGGTGGCTCAGGACGGCGGCGACATCGTGTTCCACGGCTTCGAGCGCGGCGTCGTCTTCCTGCATCTGCGCGGCGCCTGCTCGGGCTGCCCGAGCTCGATCGTGACCTTGAAGAACGGCATCGAGAACCTCCTCAAGTACTATGTGCCGGAAGTGGTCGAGGTCCGCGCCGTCTCCTGATCTGCCATTGCGCCTGCTCGCGTTCGACACGTCGGGCCCGGCCATCTCTGCCGGTGGCCGCTCGACGGCGCATCGACCGGTCGTGCACGCGCGTCACGAGCCCTTGATCGCGGCCACGCCGAGCGCATCGTGCCGCTGCTGGGCGAGCGTGCTGGCCGAGGCGGGGTGGAGCTGGGGTGACATCGATCTGGTCGCGGTGGCGCTCGGACCCGGCGACTTCACGGGACTCGCGCGCGGGGATCGCGGTGGCGCGCGCGCTGGCCTGGCCTGGGTGTCCGGCGATGGGGTCGGCACGCTGGAGGTCGCTGGGCGGCCGCCCGGCGTCCCGCCGAATAAGCTGCCCATCCGGTGTCGCGCGATGCGCGCCGCGAACGAGGTTGTATGCGCAGCGCTTCGCGGCCAGATCTCGAGCCGTTTGACGCCACCGGGGCTGGTTGCCGCCCGCGGACGCGAGCCGCGGCTTGGCTCCGCCGCGCGTCTCCTGGCCGTCGTGCGCAGGTCGTGGCGCGCGCATTTGCCTGCGAGGCGCGTCCGTGATTGCGACGGTGCTCGATGCCTGCACTCTGGTCGCGTGCCGCCTGGCTCGCAGGGCTGGCAGGCGGAGCCGGGCGTACGGCGCTCGAGCCGCTCTATCTCGCGAGCCGCCGGACGCGCGGATCGAGTGCCGGCGATCCGCTGGTGGCGCGCGGCCCTGACATGGCGGCTTCAGCCGAAGCCGCAGGCGGTCAGCGTCCGCACGGTCGGCCCGTTCGACTCGGCCGCTTGTCCCGCCTGCACAGGGGCTGCTTCGAGGAGGCCTGGAGCCGGTCGGACCTCGCGCATCTGCTGGCGCATGCCCGGCGGGTTTCGGGCTGATCGGCGCGCCTGTACGAGGGCGGCCTGGCCGCTTCGACGCGATGCGCGGCGTCGGGTTCTCGCTCTGCCGGGTGGTGCGCGACGAGAGCGAGCTGCTGTCGATCGGCGTGGGCCCGGCTACCGGCGCCGCGGCGTCGCCGGCTATCTGCTGCGGGCCAGCATGGAGCGGGCCGCGCGATCGGCGCGCGCCAGATGTTCCTCGAGGTCGCCATCGACAAGACGGCCGCCCAGCAACTCTACCTCGACCACGGCTTCGAGCGCGTCGGCACCGGCCGGACTACTATCAGCGTCCGAACGGCGAGCGGCGGCCGCCTACACCATGCGCTGCGATCTCGGCCGGCGACGGCGGCTGGAATCAGCCGGGCCTGCCGCCTGAGCACGCGACCTCAGCGACGCCCTTGCGAAGCACAGCTCGAACAGATCGCCGCCCGAGCGGCGCAAGGCTAAGGATCTCGTGGCCATGGTCGCGAACCGCGCGGGGCACGTTGTCCCGGCTCGCCGCCCCGCAGCCTAATATTCAGAACCTGACCGACGGCCATTTGTTCCAGCAGCCAGCTTGGTCCGCACAAAGGTCATCGGGCATACCTCAGCGGTGATATCTAGCTCTAGATCAGCCTCGCTCACGCTACTTGCCTCCTTTCTTTCGCTCGGAAAAAACGGCTTGCAGTCGGAGATTACCCGATATTTTATGCCCGCCATCTCTCGTTCGCGATGAAGTCGAGGACCAATGACCGAGAAAATTGAGCCAGAACGAGCTGCTCTCTCTGACGACAGAGATCGTGGCTTCGCACCTGTCGAACAACACCGTTGCGGTCTCGGACATCCCGCAGCTGATCAAGCTGGTGTACTCGACCTTGGCGACCCAGGGGGTGGAGGAGGAGAAGGAGCAGCCCGAGAAGCCGTGCCCGGCGGTGCCGATCAAGAAGTCGGTGATGCCCGACTACATCATCTGCCTCGAGGATGGCAAGAAGCTGAAGATGCTGAAGCGGCATCTGAAGACCCGCTACAAGCATGACGCCGGAGGAGTATCGCAAGCGCTGGGGTCTGGCGCGACGACTACCCGATGGTGGCGCCGAACTACGCCGGCAGCGCTCGAGCTCTGGCCAAGAAGATCGGCCTGGGCACCAAGCCCCGCGCCAGGTAGCTCGCCGGCCATGCAGCGTGCATGCGCAAGTGCATGCACCGGGCGTCTGCATGGGTGAGGATCTGTCGGGGCGGGGGCGCCCCGGGGCTGCGGCGCTTGAAGCAGCCCGAGCGGGCGGCTAGAGGCACGCGGCGCCTGATGGCACGCGGCCTTTGTTTTTGGGGCTTCGTCTTTCGCCTTTGCGTTTCGGCATTTGCGTTTTCGGGGACTGCGATGACGGTGCCGAGTCAGGAAGCTATTCGTTAAGACCTACGGCTGCCAGATGAACGTCTACGACTTCGAGCGCATGGCGGAGACGCTGGCGCCGCAGGGCTACGAGCCGGCCGATCGGCCGAGGAGGCCGAACTCGTGATCCTCAATACCTGCCATATCCGCGAGAAGGCGGCGGAGAAGGTCTATCTCGGAGCTCGGCCGGCTGCGGCGGCTTGAAGGCGGCGCGGACGCCGGCGGCGGCGAGCTGATCGGCGGTGGCGGGCTGCGTGGCCCAGGCGGAAGGGGCGGAGATCCTTGCGCGGGCCCCGATGGTCGATATCGTGGTCGGCCCGCAGACCTATCATCGCCTGCCGGAGATGTGGCTCGCCGCACGCGGCGCGGCGGCCGGTCGATACGGAATTTCCGGTCGAGATCAAATTCGATCATCTCCCCGCAGCGACGGGCGCCAGGCCGGGCGTCACGGCGTTCCTCTCGGTGCAGGAAGGCTGCGACAAGTTCTGCAGCTTCTGCGTCGTGCCCTATACCCGCGGCGCGGAGGCGCCTGGTGGTCGCGACGAGCGCCTGGTCGCCGGCCGCGTAGCCCTGGTGGTTGTTGACGTCGCGGAAGCCGTCGAGGTCGACCCAGAGCAGCGCGAGCGGGCCGTCCGCGAGCGTCGACAGGCGCTGGTCGAGCAGCCGGCGGTTCGGGAGGGCGGTGAGCGGGTCGTGGAGGCTCTCGAGCTGCGCGCGCTGCAGCACCTGCTCGTAGCGCCTCGACACGGCGACCGAGCCGGCGGCGACGGCGAATGCGCCGGCCATCATCGGGATCTCGGTCGAGCCCGGGTGCACGCCGATCGCGAGGAGCGATGCGGCGAGCGTCGGGAGCTGTGCGGTGATGCGCGGCGGAAGCGTCAGGCACACGGAGCCGAGCACCGCGAGCCAGATCGCGACGCAGCGGCGAGCTCGCGCCGCCGTTCAGGCCGACGAGCAGCGCAGCGGCGACCCCGGAGGTCGCGGCCTCGAGCAGTCCGTCGCGCCGGGCCGCGGACGCCAGCAGAACCAGGCGGAGGCCGCGACGGCGCCGAGGCCGATCAGCGCGAGGAGCGGCTGGTCGAGGGCGTTGCGGTCCCACACGACCCACGCGGCGCCGAGAGCGGCGGTGAGCAGGCGGACGGCAGCGAGCCAACGCGAGCGGCGCATGTCCGCCACATCGGCAGCTGGATTTCAGCCCTTTACGCCTGGACCACCCGTTTGATCAACGGCGCCACGCCGGCCTGCAGCAGGATCATCACGGCGATCAGCACCGCGCCGAAGATCACGTCGGGCGTGGTCCTCGAGGATGTCCTGCGCGTGCACCGGCAGGAACTCGAGCAATACGGCGCCGACGGCAGCGCCAGAGGATCCGCAGCCCGCCGATGACGGCGCGACGAGCAGGAAGAGCGAGAGCCGGATCGGATACGTCTCGGGCAGACGAAGTCGCGGCGATCGCGAGAGCGAGCCGGCGACGCCCGCGTAGAACGCGGAGACGCGAAGGCGCGCGTCTTCGCCGCGGCAGCGTCGACGCCGGACGCGGCCGCCGCGACCTCGCTGTCGCGGACCGCCCGGAACGCGCGGCCCGCCCGTCCCCGGACAGCAGCCACGCGGCCGCCAGCAGGGCGCGACCGCCCAGGTGACGTCGTAGAGCCACCGCCCGGTGTGGAGCGGCAGCACGATGCCGGCGTGGCCGCGTGAGCCCCTCCGGCTTCTTGATCAGCGGCCGGCGTCGCGACGGCGAAGCCGAACGTCACGAGCGCGAGGTAGAGCCCGGTGAGGCGCAGCGCCGGCATCCCGAACAGCGAACCCGGCGAGGCCGGCGACCAGGCCGGCGAGCGGGATCGTCGCGTAGCTCGGGAAGCCGTGTCGGCGACGAGGATCGCGGTCGTGTAGCCGCCGACCGCCATGAACGCGCCGTGGCCGAGCGAGATCTGGCCCGTGAGCCGGTCAGGATCGGAGGCCGAGGATGGCGACCAAGAAGATCCCACGAGGCGAGCTGGAACAGCTGGAAGTCGCCGAGCGACGAGCGGCAGCAGGCCGACGAGCGAGGAAGACGCCGACCGCGGCGAGCGAGCGCCGCGTCCGCGGCGAACTGACACCTTCCTCACCGCGGCGCGGCCGAAGAGGCCGGTCGGGCGTGACGAGCAGGACGACCGAGGATGATCGCGAGCCCCGCGGCGAGCCGCATCTCGCCGCCGAGCCGACAGAAGTCGACGTAGGTGCCGACCAGGTTGAGGACGACGCCGAGCGGGAGCCCGCCGACGACCGCGCCGAGCGGGGAGTCGAGCCCGCCGAGCACGGCCGCCGCAAGCGCGTAGAGGAGGACGCCCTGCATCATCGTCGGGTCGAGGAACGTCGTCGGCGCGTACATCATCCCCGAGAGCGCGCCGAGCGCCGCGGCCAGGCCCCAGCCGAGCGCGAGCATCCAGCCGACGCGGACGCCGAGCGAGCCGGCTCGCGCCGGGCTGACCGCGGCGGCGCGCATCCCGAGCCCGAGCTTCGTGAAGCGGAAGAGCAGGAGCAGCAGGCGACGGCGCCGAGCGTGACGCCGAACACGCCGAAGTCCTGGATCGAGAAGGCGACGCCGCCGATCCGTCGATCGGGCGCGTCGAGAAGGCGCTCGGGAACGTCTTCGGTCTCGCTCCCCCAGATCCACCGACGAGGCCGTTGAGCGGCGATCAGCCCGCGAGCGTGACGATCACCATCGTCAGCACCGGGGCGCGCTCGACGGCCGGATCACGTTCGCTCGCAGCACGCCGCCGACGAACGAGACCGCGATCGTCAGGAAGAAGGCGCCCCAGTACGGCACGCCCCCTCGCGAGCAGCTCCAGGCGACGTACGTCGAGAGCGTCGCCAGCTCGCCCTGGGCGAAGTTGATCACCCGCGTCGCGCGGTAGATCAGGACGATCGCGAGCGCGAGGCTCGCGAAGACGCCGCCGCGTCGCGAGCCCGCTGACGACCTGCTGCCAGAATCCGGCCAGGCAGTAGCCCAGGTACAGCGGCGGACGGCGTCGTCCGCCGCGAAGCTCGGCGCTCGGCGCCGGCGAGCGACGACGCGGCCCGTCTCGAGGACACAGGCGGTGCGCGCGACGCGAGCGCGAGTGCGCGCGTTCTGCTCGACGAGGAGCACGGTCAGGCCGTCCTCCCGGTTGAGCTGCCGAGGATCTCGAAGAGTCTCGCGGACGATGAGCGGCGCGAGGCCGAGCGACGGCTCGTCGAGCATCAGCAGCCGCGGCCGCGCCATCAGCGCCCGGCCGAGCGCGAGCATCTGCTGCTCGCCGCCGGAGAGGGTGCCGGCCGCCTGGTCGCGCGCGCTCGCGCGAGGCGCGGGAAGAGCTCGAGGACGCGCTCGCGGTCGGCCGTCGCTCGCCGGCGCTCGCGGCGCGACGTAGGCGCCGAGCCGCAGGTTCTCGGGGACGGTCAGCGTCGCCGAACATGCCGCGGCCCTCGGGGACGTGCGCGACGCCGAGCCGCGCGATCGCCTCCGGCGGCCGCGCGGCAGCGATCGCGGCCGCGAAGCGGACTCGCCGCGCGCGCGGACCGTGCCCGAGATCGCGCGCAGCGTGGTCGTCTTGCCGGCGCCGTTCGCGCCGAGCAGCGCGACGACCTCGCCCTCCTCGACGGCGAGCGAGATGCCGCGCAGCGCGTGGACCGGCCCGTAGCGCGCCTCGACGCTCAGCTCGAGCTCGAGCAGCGCGGTCCGTCCTCGCGGCCCGAGGTAGGCCTCGATCACGGCCGGGTCTCGCTGCACCTCGCGCGGCGTCCCGTCGCGATCGCCGGCCGAAGTCGAGCACGTGCACGCGATCGGAGACGCCCATCACGAGGCCCATGTGGTGCTCGACGAGCAGCACCGTCAGCCCGAAGTCCTCGCGCAGCGCGGATGAACGCGCCGAGCGCCTCGACCTCCTCGTGCGTAGAGGCCGCCGGCGGGCTCGTCGAGCAGCAGCAGCCTCGGCGCCGAGCGCGAGCGCGCGGGCGGTCTCGACCCGCTTGAGCGTCCCGTACGGGAGCGACCCGGCGGCGGCGCTCGCGACGCCGCCGAGCCCGAGATAGTCGAGCAGCTCGTCGGCGTCGTGCCGCCGCGCGCGCATGCGTGCCGACGAGGACGTTCTCGCGGACGGTCATCGAGTCGAAGAGCTCGAGGTTCTGGAAGGTGCGCGCGATCCCGCGGCGGACGACGCGGTGCGGCGGCGTCGAGAGCAGCGACTCGCCCTCGAAGTTCAGCTCGCCGGTGGTCCGGGCGGTACAGCCGGGTGATCAC
>CAVRSI010000006.1:0-19456 GCA_963723855.1 uncultured Actinomycetes bacterium
CCGAACATGAACCACAACCATCAGGAACTGTGTGGGAGCGACGGGTGGGGGAGTACATCCGTGACGACCTGCTGCCATGGGTGATCGGAGCTCGGGTCCTCGGCGGCAGCGTGCTCGAGATCGGACCGGGCCCCGGACGTTCCACCGACCTGCTTCGGACGCGGACGAGGCGTCTCACCGCGGTGGAGTCGGACGCACGCGCCGCCGCGTCGCTCGAGCGTCGGCTCGCCGGGACCAACGTGACGGTCGTTCGAGCCGACGCGGTGGCGATGCCGTTCCGGCGGGGTCGGTTCACCGCTGCGATCGCGATGACCATGCTCCATCACGTACCGACCGCCGGGGCGCAGGACGCGCTCCTGGCCGAAGCGTGTCGCGTGCTGCGCGCCGGCCGCTGGCTGATGGGCGTGGACTCACTCGACGGTTCGGGGTTCCGGGACTTCCACGTCGGCGACGTGTGTGTGCCGGTCGATCCCGAGACGCTCGGCGCTCGGCTCCTCCTCGCGGGCTTCGAGCAGGTGGAGGTCGAAGAGCGCGAGGGCGTCTTCCGCTTCGCGGCGCGATGCGCGCGCCGACACGCCCGTCCGGATCGACAACCAGAAGGAGAGAGCCGATGATCTTGCCGTACGACGAGCCCCTGATCGTCCGCGAACCGAGCGACCGCGTGATCCCCGAGCCGCCCCGCCGCGGCGAACCGGGCGGCGAACCATGTGGCATCTGCACGGAACGGGCGACGGCGGCCGTGTGGTCGGATCCGCACTGGACCCTGCATCCCCCTGTCGGAGGAAGCCTGCCGGGCGCGGTCTGGATGGCCAGCCGGGTCCACGCCGACTCGTTCTCCGATCTCCCCGAAGAAGTCGTCACGACCTTCGGTCCGGTCGCAGCTCGCGTGGAGCGCGCGATCCTTGGTCTCGGGGGCGTCGCTCGGGTGCATCTCTATCGCTGGGGCGACGGTGGAGCGCATTTCCATGTGTGGTTCCTCCCACGCCCGCTCGGGATGTTGGAGGCGTCCGGGATGATGCTGCCGCTCTGGGAGGACGTGCTCCCCAACGTTCCCGATGAGGAACTCGCGGAAGCGGCTCGTCGCGTCGCCGCCGCGATGGAGCGCGAGGCACCGTCAGCGTGAACGGCCCGCGGCGACGTCTGCCGATGGATCGAGCAGCGGAACGGCCGGTTGCCGGTCGTGTCGCAGGATCTCCACCAGCGACGTCGGCGTGATCACGACGCCTCGCGTGCCGGACGGGCGGGGGATGGCATCGACGTAGCCGGACGGTGTCCACAAGAGCAGGTGAGCGCCGTACACCAACCGAGGTTCGCCCTCGTGCAGGACGAACGCCCCGTCCGGCAGTTCGTCGAACGATGCGAGGTGGTGGCGTTGGCCGCGGGTGTCGGGATCGAGTCGTTCGCGGTGGAGCTGGCCGTCGATCGCGTCGGCGCCCGTCTGCCCCGGGTGGAACCGGCGCCAGATCTCGACGAAGCGGTCGTAGTCCTCGCGCCGGCAAAGCGCATACGGCCGGTGGCCTGCGGCGAACGCCGTCGCTTCGTCCAGGAAGAACAGCTCCGTGAAACGGCCGGGCTGCATCAGCGGTTCGCGATGCCATCCGCGGAACCGGAGCCGGCAGGCGATCCACCGCTTGCCGTTGTAGCGGCGGCGGATCCGCCCGGCCTCGTCGTGGAGGCAGCCGCGGTTGCCGTAGACGGACCCGCGGGCCGGGTCTGCGATCAGGTCTCCGAGCGGGGTGACACGGTTCCGCCGCGGCACGGTTGTCAGCGTGGGGCTGGTTGCTCGTCGAGCTCGGGCTCGTCGACCACCGTCCAAGACCCACGCCATATCTCGCTGTTGTCGGGGAGCTGCTCGACCTCGGCGCGATCGAGGATCCAAAGGATGCGGCTGTCGCGCGAGATCATCCGGTAGGTCTCTGCGTACGTGGTGCCCTGGAACGTGGTCCGCCAGGTCGCGGCGATCACCCGTCCAGCGTCCTCCGGATGCAACAGGCGTTGCCACAGCTGTGGATCCGCCTTCCACTCCTCGACCGAGAACCCGAGGACGTCCTCCGCGATCGGGCTCAGTTCCTTCAACGCGACGGCGCCGGGCGAGTCGGCGTACTCGTAGACATACGTGATGACCGCGGGCCGATCCACCGGCCCATCCTATGGGCTCCGCAGGCGTCGATCGTGAAGGCGAGAGCCGCCGCCCTCGGTCGCCGGCTCGAACCTCAGCCGTTCGTCCAGTGGATCGACGGGGTGTGGATCGGTCCGGGGAGATCGTCGGGATACGGCGGCAGGATCAACGGGGGGATCGGTTCCTGCGTGAAGTCGAACTCCGACGAGAGATCTCCCAGCAGGGACACATCTTCACGGACGGTGGGGCGAGGGTCGGGCCAGCCGTCGGTGCTCGGGTCGATCCTCGCTCCGCCGAGGAACCGGTCCTCGATGAACTTCAGGTAGGCGTCGAACGATAGCGTCTGATGGTCGATGTATCCGCGCCGCGCCCAGGGACTGATCAAGATGCCCGGCACCCTGATCCCGTAGCCGTTCGCGTCCACGCGGATGGGCGGGACGTGATCGTAGAAACCGCCCCAGTCGTCCCACGTGAGGAAGATGGCGGTGTGGGTCCAATCCGGTCCCTTCATCGCCGCGTTCACGACCTTCGTCACCCAGGCCTCCCCGTCGGCGATGTTGTCAGGTGGATGCTCGCTCACGCCCTCTGTGGGCATGACCCACGAGACGGAGGGGAGCGTGCCGTTCGCGGCGGAGTCGAAGTAGTTCGTGTTCGACTGGATGTTGGCGAACGTGTTCGTCTTCTCGACGGTGGTGAAGCCCGGGAGCGGGTTCTGCACCGGCGCCGTCGCCGGCCCAGAGAGGCCGTCGCACGGGGGCAGGACGCAGGTACCGGGACCGACGTAGTAGGCCCAGCTCACGTGGTTGGCGTTCAGGAGCCAGGTGATGTCGCCCCACAGGTACGGGCGGGGTGCGCCGTCCTCGGGGATCCACATGTTGCCGTGGGTCGCGGCGTTCGAGCCCGGATGCTTGAGATCGGACCGGCAGCTCATGACGTCCGACAGGTCGGAGCACGTGGCCGACCATGCCGAGACCAGGAACAGGTGCGACGGGAGCGTCCACGAGTCCGACGGCGCGAACATGTGGTCCTGGAGCGTGTACCGCTTCGCGTACGCCCAGTAGTTCGGGATCTCGCGGGCGGTGTGGTACCCCATGACGTCGGGCTGGCCCTGCGGGCCGGCCAGCGCGTGGACGCACGGGTACGCGTCGACGTTGTGCGGGTTCTCGCAGCCGTTGCCGATCTGCTCGAGCGCCCGGATGGTGCCGTCCATACGGCCGCCGTTGACCGTGATCCCTGACGCGATCTGACCGTGCGGGCCGGACGCGTCGAAGAAGTCCTTGTCGTGGTACGGCCGCCAGCAGTGTCCGGCCTCGGGATCGGGGACGCACGTCGTGAATCGCCCCTGGCCGTCGCGCGGCAGCCCGTCGGCGCCGGGGAACGTCCCGAAGTACTGATCGAACGACCGGTTCTCCTGGACCACCACGATCACGTGGTCGATGTTGTCGATCCCCAACGCGGGGTCGATAGGGCCGTCAGACGTCGGCGAGCTCGAGCTCGGATCGTCCGTGGGGGACATCGTCGTCGGGGTTGCGGACGGTCCGGAGCCCTGCGTGCATGCGGCGGCCAGCGCGATGACGCACGCGATGGCCAGGAACGCGAGGAGTCTCCGGCTCATCCACCGCTCCACGTCGCGGGATCCTCCCGGCGGAGAGCGGGCGGGATGCCGCCGGCTCCGGCATCGCCGACGAGAGCGCCGGTCACGCCGACGACAACCAGCGATGCCCACAACCACGCACGCTTCAACACAAGCTTCGATCGATCCTTCGTCGCGGGCCCGAGCCCTTCCGGGCTGGGAGAGGGGAGTTGACCTTGGACAAGGCTAGCAAGGATGCCGCGTCTCCTCTGGATGCGCCCAGCCTTAGCAGCTCCGTTCGTGGGTGACCAGGCGGTCAGTCCAGCTCCCGCGGGACCACGAATCGAGTGAGCTCACCCGTCGCCGGGCCGACCTCGTGCCACGAGCCCGCCGGGAACTCGAGCTCGGCCAATGCGCCCGTCGGATACTTCTGTGCGAGCGTGTCCAGCCCGTCCCCGCGAGCCGCGAGCCTGATCGCGAGCTCCTGCATCGCCGGGTTGTGACCGATCAGCATCGCCGAGACGCCGTCGGGGATCGCACGCACGCGTTCCAGGAGCGACCCCGCATCGAACGTATAGAGCGCAGGCTCGATGTGGATCTCGAGGTCCGGGCCAAGTGCGGGCAGCACCCGAGCGAGCGTCTCTCGCGTCCGGAGCGCGGACGAGCACAATACGACGTCCGGCCGGATGCCCTCGGCCAGCAGGTAGTCGCTCATCCGATCCGCGGACCGCTCGCCGCGGGGAGCGAGCGGCCGGTCCCGATCGTCGAGCCCGGGCTCGTCCCAGCTCGACTTGGCATGACGCAACAGCCACAGGCGCATCCGGCCGGCCGGCGTCATGGCGGCGATGACCCCCATACCGTCTCGGCGGTCTCCGCGATCGTTCGAAGCTTCGAGCGTTCCTGCTCCAGCGTGATCTGGTTCCCGCGGATCGATGTCCCGAACCCGCATTGGGGTGAGAGCGCGAGCCGCTCGAGCGGCACGAACCGCGACGCCTCCCTGATCCGAGCCGCGAGTTCGTCGACGGTCTCGACCCGGCCGGTCTTCGTCGTCACCAGGCCCAAGACGACCGTCGTGCGTTCCGGCACCGCGGCGAGGGCCTCGAACGAGCCCGACCGCTCGTCGTCGTACTCCAGGAGCAGCCGGTCCGCGTGGATCCGCGGGAACAGCTGACCCGCGAGCCAGTCGTAGCCGCCGGACACGAGCCACCGGCTCATCTGGTTCCCGCGGCACACGTGGAACCCGAACGTGATCCCGTCGTGCTTTCCCATCACCAGGTTGTCGAGCTCCGCCCCGAACTCGATCCATCGATCGGCCGGCCAGCCCCGGCGCTCGTAGAACGCGCGGTACCCGGGATCGATCAGCAACGGGTACTGCGGGGCGTCGAGCTGGATGTACGTCGCGCCCAGTCGGACCAGCTCCACGACCTCGTCGCGCAGGATCTCCGCGACGTCGCCGAGGAACGCTTCCGCGGAACCGTACGCTCGGACCGACCGGCCCGGATCCCAGAAGTTGGCGAACAGGCTGGGGCTGGGGAGCGTGACCTTCACGATCCGGTCGGTTCGCCCCCGCGTATACGTGAACTCCTCCGCGGAGAGGAACCGCTTGCGACGGAGCGTGTCGACCACGGCGATCGGCGGACGCTCGATCTCCATATCACCCAGCTCGTCGCTCCGCCACCGACCCCACAGGAACGCGTCGATGTCCCACTCCGAGAACCCGTCCACGGACTCGGTCAGCTGGCTCTGGAACGAGAGGCGACGCATCTCGCCGTCGGTGAGGACCGCGAGTCCGGCTGCTTCCTGCAGTCGGACGGCGTCGTCGACCGCCGCGTCCTCGATGCGCTTGAACGCGGCCTGCGAGGTCTCGTCCCGGGCGAGCCGCTCGCGGGCGTCGATGAGCTCGGGTGGACGGAGCAGGCTCCCGACGACATCGGATCGCGCGATCACGCCACCACTCTATGGCGGCCCGTGATGATGCACGATCCCCGGATCAGGGTTCGCAGTCGAACGTCGTCTCGCCGTTCGTGCAGGTGTCGGCGCCGCTTCCACCGGTGAGCGTGTCGTCCCCGGTGCCGCCATCGAGCAGGTCGTCACCGTCATACGTCGCCGGCAGCTCGAAGTCGCCGAACAGCTGGTCATCGCCGTCATCACCGAACAGTTGATCGTTCCCGCGCTCGCCGAAGATGACATCCGCGCCGTCGCCGCCGTGAACCACGTCCTTCCCGTCGTCCGACGTGTCATACATCGCGCACCCATCGATCCGATCGTTCCCGGCACCTCCCATGATCACGTCCGTGCCGGTCCCTCCTGAGAGCACGTCGTTGCCGGCGGCGGCACTCAATCGATCGCGGCCCTGGCCGCCATCGAGATGGTCGTCGTCCGGTCCGCCGATCAACAGGTCGGCGCCCGGTCCGCCGTTCAACATGTCGCCCGATCCCGAGAGTCCCGCGCCTGCATGTAGCTGGTCGTTCCCGGTGTCACCGGTCAACTGATCGGCGCCGTCGCGACCGAAGAGGGTGTCGTCACCGGACCCTCCGGAAACGACATCGCCGTCGCCACCGCCGTCGATCTGGTCGTTGCCATCCTCGCCCTGGATCAGGTCGGTGCCGTCGCCTCCGCAGATCCGATCCGCGCCGCCGCCCCCGAAGATCAAGTCCTGGCCCGCGAGACCGGCGATCACGTCGGGACCGGGCGTCCCATAGATCGTGTCGATCCATCCCGTACCCACGATCGTCGCTCGGACCCCGAAGCACGTCGGCGTTGCGAACGCGGGCGCGGAGGCGATCGAGACCCCGAACGAGGAGACCAGTACCAACACGTACGCGATCTTGATCGACCTCATGCGGACAATCTCGACACGGAGGGCGGCGAGCCTTGAGCCCCGCTCGTCGCTCGCTGCCCCGCCTAACGCATGTTGGGGTAGTGCGACCAGACGGCCCGAGCTCCGGTGTGACCCGCCCAGATGACCATGACCGTCACGCCGATCGCCGTGACGAGCGCCAGGATCTTCGCGATCTGCAACGTCGACGCCGTCCAGTTCGGGGCGGAAGTGCGCCAGCTCTGGGGCAGGTACCTGGTCGCCCAGGTCTCGGCGGGCGTGAGCTCATCGGGCCCTGCCGAGGCGCGCCTGCGGAGGTCGATCGCCACCACCGCGAACAGGCTGAGTCCGAACGCCGCCGCCCAGATCTCGACCTGGTTCCCGATGTCGGCGTGCCGAACGATCAGCGGGTTGGTCGGGAGTCGCGCCGCGAGGGATTCGCCGGCCTGCGTGGTCAGCGGGACGAACAGCGTGACGACGAACGTCGCGCACACCGTGGCCATGCCCCACCGATGGCGGAAACGGCTCGAGAGTGCCACGGCAACGGTGGCGACTGCGGCGAGCGGCAACAGGATGACCACGACGTGCAGCAACAAGATGTGCGTGGGGAGGCCGAACAGGTTCTCTGGCATCGCCTAGCTCCAGTTCCGGTCACACGACGGTACGCGGACGGGCTGATCGGTGCCCTCGGCAGGAATCGGACCTGCGACACCCGGTTTAGGAAACCGGTGCTCTATCCACTGAGCTACGAGGGCGAACGGCAGCTGACCTGCGAGCTTAGCGAAGCGCTGGCCACTCAGGGAGCGATCTCGTTCACGCTGATCCGGGCTATCCGTTGGTTGCCTTACCGCTGAGCTTGCCGCACCATGTCCGGTACGAGAGGAAGGAGGTGGTCCGTCTTGCATGAACAGCAGGAGACCCTCGAGGTGAGTGGCTGCTGAGCCATCCCTCGCGGGCCAGGGTTCACCACCTCGCCCGCTCGCCGGGAGACCGGCAGAATCCAACCATCTCACCGACCTCATGGGTTCCGGCTTGGTCTACCGGATGAAGGCTCGTCAGAGTCCGAAGCGCTCGTGAGGGGACACGTGGTCGAACGGGTCGGACCCGCCGAGGGTCCGGCCCGTTCGCGCTTCCGAGGACCGACAGCTCGTTCGCGCGACCGGCGCGCCTACGGTCGGAGCGCCGGCCGGGAGGCCAGGAACCGGCCGAGCGAGATCCCCGAGCCGGCGCCCGTCGCAAGGTCCGCCAGGATCGTGCCGACCATCGGGCTCGCCTTGAAGCCGTGGCCACTGCACGCCGAGCCGACGACGACCGATCCGATCCGATCAAGGACGTAGTCGTTGTCCGGTGTGTTCGTGTAGAGACAGGTCTCGGGAGGCTCGGTCGGGTCGATCGATCGGAAACGACTCCGTCCCCACGTCTCCGCGCGTGCGAGGCGTTCCGGGTCCGGTTCGAACGTCCGCGTGTCGGGGTCGACGATCGGGCCGGCGTGGTCCAGCGCAAGCTTGAAGCTCCCCATCTGCGTGGGATGGGGGACCGCGTAGTGGTCGATCGCTCCGTCGACCGTGTAGTCGATGATCGTCGGCAGCGGCGATGGGGTGGCCAGCCGGTAGTACGACACCTGCTCGAGCGTGGGAACCAGCGGCAGGTCCAGACCCGCACCTGCGAGGAGGCCGCACGCCCAGGCGCCGGCCGTCACGACCACGACCGGCGCGCGGATCGTCTCCCCTTCGATCACGACCTCCGCGAACGTGTCGTGGTTCGAGATCCGTTCGACCCACGTCGCCTCGCGCAGTTCCGCGCCGGCCTTCGTGGCGAGCCTCGCCGCAGCTCGCACGGTCCGGTCCGCCAGACAGACGCCACCGTCCTCCTGGACGAACATCGGTTCATCCGCTCCAAGTCGGAGCGACGGCCACCGTTCGAGCGCCGCGTCCCGTGAAAGCCATGCGTAGCGCTCCCCGGCAGCGTCGAGCGCGTCGGCATAGACGCGTGCGCCTTCGCCGATCTCGAGGTTGCCCGTCCGGACGAGCAGCGTCTCGCCGGCGGCCTCCTGCAGTTCCTGCCACCCTCGCATCGCGAGTCGGTTGAGCCGGACGTAATCGGGGTGGTAGTCGGTCACGCGGACGATCCGGCTGAGCCCGTGCGAGCTTCCGCCCTTGTGTCCGAGCTGGTAGCGCTCGAGGACCAGGGTGTGTCGACCGCGCTCGGCGAGCGCCTTCGCGGTCATCGTCCCGATGACTCCCGCTCCGACGACGACGACGTCGTAGTTGGTCTTCATCACATCCGTCCGGTTCGGGTCAAGGGGACCAGATCGTAGAACGTGCCCTGACCGGTCGCCGTGCGGACGTAGGCTGGGCGCATGAAGGCGAGAGGGTTCACGCTTGCGGCGTTCCTGGTCGCGGGGCTCGGGGCCTTCGTCGCGGCGTTCGCGCCGACCGGCCATGTCTCGGAATCCTTCGGATCGTCGAGCGGGGTGGTCTCGACGCGCACCTACAGCGAGAGCATGTTCCAGGTGAACGGCGCCTGGGTCCTCGTGGTGGTCTCGGTCCCGGTGCTGGTGGCCTTGATCCCCGTCCTGGTGCGTCATCGTCGAGCGCGCTTCGTCTCGGCGGTGCTCCTGTGGATCGGCTGTGTCGTGGGGATGTGGTCGGTGGGGATGTTCTTCGTTCCGGCCGCGATCTTGATGACTATCGCCGCGTCGCGGAGCGAACCGGCACCGATACCGCCGATGCCCACGATCCCCGCCCACTGAGTCGCGGAGGAGGTTGACGTGGGACCGAACGGGGCGACGACGGGCGTGATCGTGATCGGCGGGGGCGTCGCCGGCCTGGTCGCCGCCCGCGACCTGAGCTCCCGAGGGTCGCGCGTGACCGTGCTCGAGGCTCGCGAGCGACTGGGCGGACGAACCTGGACGCGCACGATGGCCGGGACGGACGTCGAGGCGGAGTTCGGCGGCACGTGGTTCACGCGGAAGCTCCAGCCCGCGATCGCGGAGGAGATCGAACGCTACGGACTCTCGGTGACCGAGAGCGTGCACTTCGATCGCGCGGTCTGGGCGGGCACCGACGGCCCGGTCGTGGGGCGCAACCCCGGCGACACGTTCGTCCCCCTGTTCGAGCCCGCGAGCCAGGTGATGGACGCGGCGGTCGAGCGGGTACGCGAGGCGTTCGCTGCCGGAACGGAGATCCCGCCGGAGTTCGACGTTCCCGCAGCCGGCTGGATCGAGGCTCTGGATGTGCCGCGCGCGACGCGGGAGATCCTGCTCTCGTGGATGGCGGCGGTGGGCGGCGGCGACCCCGGGGAGCAGTCGATCCTGATGCTCATCGGCGACCTCGCCTTGACGGGCTTCTCCCTCGGTGCGTCGATGGAGGACGTCGGCGAGTCGTTCTCCGACGGAACCGCTGCGCTCGTGAAGGCGCTCGAAGGCGACATCCGGGGCGAGATCCTGCAGGGCGTGGTCGTCACCCGCGTGGACCAGGACCATCGAGGCATCCGCGTCTCGACAGAGGACGGCGGCTCGTTCGAGGCCGATGCCGCCGTCGTCGCCCTGCCGTTGAACTGCCTGACCGATGTCGCGTTCTCACCGGGACTCGATCCCACGCTCGCGCGCGCGGCGGACCAGCGTCACGCAGGACGTTCCACGAAGGTGCTCGCCGTGACCGAGGGGTTCGGGGCCGCGACGATCGGCGTCGGGTGGGGACATCCGTTCCAGGCTGCGGTCGGCACGCGGGAGTTGCCCGGCGGCGCGCTCGTCACCGGCTTCGACGGTATGGGGCTCATCCACGACGCGCGTGATCCTCGGGAGGTCGAGGCGGCCCTCCGCGTGTTCGTGCCCGAGACCGAAGTACGTGCGGTGGACGGCCACGACTGGATCTCGGACAGGTTCTCGAAGGGGACCTGGCTGTCGTGGCCTCCGGGTTGGGCAGCAGAGATCGCGTCGCAACTCGGGCGGCCGCAGGGCCGGCTCGCGTTCGCCGGGTCGGACATCGCCATCGAGGGGGCCGGCTACATCGAAGGAGCCATCGTGTCCGGCAGGGCGGCGGCGGCATCGATCGCCACCCTGTTGTGAGCGTTCGGCGATCAGGCGCCGCGGAGCGTGATGCGTTCGTCGAAGCGCCCGGCGCGCTGATCGATGCGATCGCCCGGTTCGATGCCGCAGATCTCGTAGACCTTCGCCGCCAGGGCGGCGGGGGAGAAGGGCTTCGTGAGGTAGTCGTCGGCGCCGGCGCGCCACCCGTCGATCTGGTCCTGGATCCCGACTCGGACGCTCAACAGCACGACCGGGAGGTGGCTCATCCGATCGTCCTGACGGATGCGCCGCAGGATCTCGAATCCGTTCACGCTCGGGAGCATCACGTCGAGCACGACGGCGTCGACGTGTTCCGTGGCGAGGAGCTCCAGGCCCTCTCTGCCGCTCGCCGCCTCCAGGATCTCGTCGCCTCCCGAACGGAAGGCGATCCTGCACAGCACCCGCACGCCTGGATCGTCGTCGATCACGAGTATCCGCATCGCGTCCCCCTTTCGATCTCCTCCTGGAGATGTCGGCCCGGGAGCGTCGCGGGCGTATCAGCCGGTCGGGGCAAGACGCGATTCCCCCATCCGGGCGACGGCCGGATCTGGTCAGAGCGGGTCGAGCCCGATGCAGGCGAGGTGGTGATAGAGCGGTTCGTGGCCGACGGGCACGCTCATGATGTAGGAGAGATCCGGGTCAACGGGCAAACCGCATTCCGCGCACACCAGTCCCCGATCTTCCACCGCACCCGTATCGGCACGTCCGGAAGGTCCCTGGAGAACCCGTCGTGTCCGTTCCGCGCGTGCGGTAGCGTCATCCGCGATGACGGGTCCGACGCAGGTCTACGTGGAGGCCGGCGACAAGCGTGCGTTCGCCGGCGCGATCGAGTGGCCCGGGTGGTGCCGGACCGGGCGTCGTGAGGACGACGCGCTCGACGGGTTGCTCGCGTACGGCACGCGCTACGCCAACGTGGTCGCCGGCTCGGTGCGCGGGTTCACCGTGCCGCGATCGCGTGCCGATCTCGCCGTGGTCGAGCGCGTGGCGGGAGACGCCACGACCGACTACGGGGCACCGTCCGTCGCGCCGGCGGCGGACGCGAGACCGCTCGACGCCCGGGACCTCAAGCGGTTGATCGCCATCCTCGATGCTTCGTGGGGCGCGTTCGACACGATCGCTGCGGCGGCTACCGGCCGGGAGCTACGGAAGGGGCCGCGAGGCGGCGGGCGCGAGCTCGACCGCATCGTCGATCACGTGATCGGGGCGGAGATCTCCTACGTGGCGAAGCTGGCCGCGCCTCGTCCAAAGATGGAGGGGAGAGACCGGTGGGACGTGGCCTCGGAAGAGCGGGCGGTCGTCCGCGACGCGCTATCCCGCGCGGCGAGGGAGGGACTTCCGGCAACGGGGCCGCGCGGCGGCAGGATCTGGCTGCCGCGCTACTTCGTTCGCCGCGCCGCGTGGCACGTCCTCGATCACGCGTGGGAGATCGAAGATCGCGCGGTCGACGGCTAGCGGAGCGCGGCGTACCCCGGCTTGATCACCCGGTCCATCAGCGCCAGCCGTTCGTCGAACGGGAGGAACGCCGACTTCATGGCGTTGATCGTCAGCCACTCCAGGCGATCCCATCCCCAGCCGAACGCGTCGACGAGGTTCGCCAGCTCCCGGCTCAGCGTGATGGCCGACATCAGCCGGTTGTCCGTGTTGACCGTGACGCGGAACCGCATGTCGGCGAGCAGCCCGATGGGATGTTCGGCGATCGACGGCGCAGCGCCGGAATGAACGTTGGATGTCGGACACAGCTCGAGCGGAACCCGGCGGTCGCGTACCATCGCCGCGAGCCGGCCCAAGCGCACCGAACCATGAGGTGGGAAGACGATGTCATCGACGATCCGGACACCGTGACCCAGACGCTCTGCGCCGCAGAGCTGCAAGGCCTCCCAGATCGACGGCAGGCCGAACCCCTCGCCCGCGTGGATCGTCAGATGGAAGTTCTCTCCGCGGATGTGCTCGAACGCGTCGAGGTGACGCGTCGGCGGATACCCGGCCTCCGCCCCCGCGATGTCGAATCCGCAGACGCCGCGGTCCCGCCAGCGCACCGCGAGGTCGGCGATCTCCAGGCTCCGGGCGGCGGTCCGCATCGCGGTGAGCAGGGTCCGAACCGTGATCGGGCGGTCCTCGCTCCCGAGGCGGAACCCCTCCTGCACCGACTCGACCACGTCGTCCAACGCCAGGCCTCGCTCGAGGTGCAGCTCCGGAGCGAACCGCACCTCGGCATAGACGATGCCATCGGCCGCCAGGTCCTCCGCGCATTCCCGCGCGACACGGATCAGGGCCTCGGGCGTTTGCATCACCCCGACCGTGTGCGCGAACGTCTCGAGGTACAACACGAGGTCCTTGCGGCTCGCTCCGCGGGTCATCCAGGCACCCAGCTCGTCCGGGTCGGTGGTGGGGAGCCCCGCGTAGCCGGTCCCGTCGGCGAGCTCGACGATCGTCGCCGGCCGGAGGCCGCCGTCGAGATGGTCGTGGAGCAGTACCTTCGGTGCGAGGAGGATCTGCTCGAGGTTCGGGGCGCCGGTCACCCCGTCAGCCTACGAGTGCCGCCACGCGCTCCACGACCTCGCGACAGAACGCGCCGATCCGCGCCGGGTCGTCGATGAACTGCGACGGCTTGATGCAGATCGACGTGAAACCCGCCGCGACCTGTTCCGGGATCGAGGACAACGCGCGTCCCAGGTCGGCCACGCTCGTTCGATCGGGGAACGCTCCGCGCGTCCCGCCGACCATCTCCAGCTCGCCCATGTCCCGACCGCCTTCGTCCATCGCGGCGCGCAACCGATCCAGGTCCGACGGTGCGGGACGGCCCAACGGGTTGAAGCCACGCCCGTACGTGACGATGCGTCGGATGAGCCGCTCGTGGAGCGAGCTCCCTCCGAACCACAGCGTCGGGCCCTCCGGCCTGAACGGCTTCGGCTCCAGGAAGACGTCGTGGAACGCGTGAGACGCGCCTTCGAACGATGCGGGCGAGTCCCGCCACAAGATGCTCCATGCCGCGAGGTGCTCGTCCAGCAGCGCACCTCTGGCATCGAACGCAACGCCGAGCGCGTCGTACTCGGCGCGATGCCAGCTCACGGTCGGTTGCACGACCAGCCGCCCCTGCGACAGGAGGTCGAGCGTGGCCAGGTCCTTCGCCAACAGCAGCGGATGCCGGAGCGGCGGGATGATCGCGCCGGCCACCAGCCGGAGCCGGGTTGTCGCGGCCGCGACGGCCGAGAGCAGCACGAGCGAGCTCGGCCAGGGCGTGCTCGGGTCCTGGTTGCCGGGGAGTGCGTAGTCCCGCGGGTTCGACGGGAGGCCGCCGGAGTCCGCCCCAGGTCCGAGCACCACGTGCTCGCTGACCATCGCCGCATCGAACCCGGCGTGCTCCGCCTCGACCGCGAAGCGGACCAGCGACGGAAGATCGCGCGGCGACGTCATCGTCCAGTTCTCGCTGAGGATCAGGATGAGCTTCGGAGGCGTCATCGCCCGTTCGCGATCAGCGCGGCGTGCGTTCGTCGGGTACGAACCGCGGACCATGGCCCGGCACGACCTCGGAGGCCAGGCTCAACACACGCGCGCGGTTCGCATGAAGCACGTCGGCATCCTGCGTGTACGGGTCGTCGGCGGGACCGTCGGCCGCCCACCACAGGTGCGTGAACGCGACCGCGCCGGCATCGGTCGTCACGAGCGTCGTGAGGTCCTGCGGCGTGTGGCCCGGCGTCTCGATGAGCGTGATGTTCGGCGACAGCTGGAACCCCTCGGCCGGTCGATCGATCCAGAGGTCGTCGACATAGATCGCCTGGAAGTCGTGGATGCGCGCGTTGGGGAACAACCCCACGTTCACGGTGTGGTCCGGGTGATGGTGTGAAAGCACGACGTCGGTGATGTCGCCGGGTGCGATGTCGAGTGCGCGGAGCGGCTCGAGGATGGACGACCTACCCGCGACCATGCCGGGATCGATCACGACGAGCGCGTTCCCGTCCGCGACGAACCCCACCGTCGATCCGACCCGGAGCTCGGCTCCCTCTCGCACGTATCCATCACACAGGACGTGGAGCTCCGTCATGGTCCATCCTCTCGGCTGCGGGTTGCGGCATCCAACCAAGAACGGGAACGTTCGGTCAACACGCCCAACCGCCATCCGCCGAGGTCCGGTCGCTGGCGAGGGCCAACGTAGTAGGCTGGGTATCTCGGGCGGACGTCCGAGGGTTCGCGCCGAGTGATCGACAACGGGGTCCTCCCACCCTTTCGCCCTCGCCCCCACGGATCGTGTGTTCCAGATCGGAGACCGTCGATGGCGAAGGCAACCAGCGGCAGCAATCAGGTTCAGTTCGGCTTGCCGGATCGCGGGAAACGCGCGGGATCGCGCGCGACTGCTGGGAGGCAGTGTCACCACGAAGGGTGCTCCACGGTCCTCACGACGTACAACGCCGGCACGACGTGCTGGCTCCACACCGACTCGAAGTACAAGCACCCGCTCGCCCGCTCGTAGGTGCTCGAGCCTCGCTCCGTCGCGCTCCCGTCGGTTTCGCGTACGCTGTTGAGGTAGGTCGAGCGCGTTCTCGCGCCGACATCGCGTGGTGAAGGCCGTCTCACTCCCTTCTTATCCGGAAGATCTGGGCCGCTCATCCCCACATCTTTCGAAAGGGAATCGATCCATGGCACAACGAACCGTGAACCCACGGCGTCCTTCATCTGCGTCGCAGCTCGCGACCCTGGAGCCGCCCACACCCTCCGTCCCGCTCCCGGGTTTCGCCGACTTCGGCGTGTCCCAGCCGGTCGTCGACGCGCTCAAGATGCGCAGCATCACCGGAGCGTTCGCGATCCAGCAGCTCGTGCTCCGCGACGCGATCGCGGGACGCGACGTGCTCGCGCGCTCCCGAACCGGCTCGGGCAAGACGCTCGCGTTCGCCATCCCGATCGTGGAACGGCTGACGCCGAGCGGCGGGAGCCCCACGGCGTTGATCCTGGCGCCGACGCGGGAGCTGGCCAGCCAGGTGACCGAGGACTTCCGAGCCATCGCCGACGTGCGGCACCTGCACGTCGCGGCCGTCTACGGCGGCGTCGCGATCGGCCCGCAAGCCAAGCGCTCACGCGGAGCCGACATCGTGATCGCCACCCCGGGACGTTTGCTCGATCTGGTGGCGCGTCGCTTGCTCCGCCTCGACCGCGTCCGGATCTGCGTGCTGGATGAGGCCGACCGCATGCTCGACATGGGATTCCTGCCGGACGTGAAACGCATCCTCGAGATGCTCCGTCCGGATCGCCAGACCATGCTCTTCTCCGCCACGCTCGACGGCGAGGTTGGCCGTCTGGCCGCGCGATTCACGCATGATGCGGTGAAGCATGAGGTGAACGACGACGACGGGGTGCTCGTCGCGCTGGCGGATCACCGGTTCGTCGCGGTCGAGCAGAGCCGCAAGTCGCAGGCGCTCGTTCGCGAGCTTGCCGCCGATCGAGGGCTGACGTTGATCTTCGTGCGGACGCAGCGCGGCGCCGACCGGCTGGCGAAGAACCTGAAGACCCAGGGGTTCCGGGCGGGAGCATTGCACGGCGGCATGGCGCAGAACGCGCGCGAACGCGCGCTCGGCCACTTCGCGTCCGGCGCCAACGACGTGCTCGTCGCCACGGATGTCGCCGCGCGCGGCCTGGACCTCGAACACATCACCCACGTGATCAACTTCGATCCACCGGAGGACGAGAAGGCCTACGTGCACCGGGTGGGACGCACCGCGCGCGCGGGGCGCAGCGGCACGGGGATCACGTTCGTGACACCGGAGAAGCGCTCAGATGTCGGCAAGATCGCCAAGGTGCTCGAGCTGCACGTGGAGTTCGGCGAGGCGGGACTGCGGATGGACGCGCCGCGACCCGCGGGCAACGGCAGCCCGAGACGGCCGTCGAACGGGAACCGTCGCCGGCGCTGACGGAGCACGGTCGCTGCGGGGGTGCTGATCGCACCTGATCGCCACCACCTGAGGACCGATCGCCCTCGCGCCGCGTAGATTCAGGTGACCTCTGTCGAGGAACTTCGTTCGTCAACCTGCGACGGAAGCGAGCTTCCATGGCCACCACGACCGAGCGACACCGTACGGCGCCGCGCGATCACGGGGGAGATCCCGTGTGGCGGAGGGCTCCTGCATCGCTGCTTCGACACCCGTCGCTGTTCGCCGCGCTCGCGCTGGGCGCCTTCCTGGTCGTCGTTTCGACCGTCGCGTATCCGCTCTTCCTCTCCGCGTCCGGCAGCGCGTTGGTCTCTTCGGAGATCGACGATCCCACGGTGACCCGGTTCGGGGCGGGGATCACCTACACCTCGACGAACGTGCGGTTGGACAAGGCGAGCTCCGACGGACACGGTCTGCTGAGCGACCGGCGGCGGGAGGTGTTCTCGCAGACCGTAGGAACGAACCCATCGGTCGATCCGGTGGTCGAGCAAGCGATGGGGGATGAGATCGCGATCACCGGGCCGGACGGACAGGTCCCGTCATCCGGCCCGGTGAACGGTGTCCTGTTCTCCGGGACCGACGTCCTCGATCACGTCGAGCTCGTCGAGGGCACCGACGGAACAGGGGTGTGGCTTCCCGACTACGTCGCCGAGCCGCTGGGCGCGCACCCGGGCGATCGGGTCGAGCTGCGTTCGGGGACCGCCGTCGTCCCCGTCACGGTCGACGGCATCTATCGCGCGCTCTACGCGCAGCCGAGCACCGGCTACTGGCGCACGTGGTACGAACAGCTCTACATCCCCTGCGTCGAATGCGCGGTCCCACCCCAGCCGATCCTGGTCGACCGGGATCAGCTGATCGCACTGTCGAACCAGCTCGGGATGGACCGTGCCGCGTTCGCCCTCTCGGCGCCCGTCAGGGCCGATCCTCCGCTGAGTCTGGACGAGGCCCGGGGGTTGGGTTCGTTCGCGCTGCGTCTCAGCCGCGAACTCACGATCGGTCGATCGTCGCTCCGATCGCTCTTCCCGTGCTGCGGTCAGCGGTTCATCGGCACGGGGCACAGTGAGGAGTTCGAGTTCCTGGGTGCGATGTCGCGTGTGGTGAAGGTCGTCGACCAGCGGATCGCCGCGGTGCAGGGGCCGATCCAGGTGCTGTTCCTCGCCGGCCTCCTCATCTCGTTCGGCGTGGTGGCCGCCGCGGGCATGTTCTCGTTCACCGCAAGGCGGGTCGATGCGGGCGTGCTCGCCGTCCGTGGATGGGGTCCCGCACGCGTCGCAGTCAAGGCCGTGCTGGAATCGATCCTTCCGTGCGTGGTCGGCGCGGTCATCGGTTTCGTCGTCGCGACCGGGCTGATCGCGTGGATCGGTCCTCAGGGGTCGATCGACCCGGCGGGGCGCTCGTCGGCGCTGGTCGGTTCGCTCCTCGCGACACTCGGCGTGCTCGCGGTCGTCGGCGTCGTCTCCGCGCTCACGTTCGTGTCGCGCCACGAACCGCGACAGGGCCTGTCGCGGGCGGCCTTCATCGTCCCGTGGGAGATCCTGGCACTGGGCGGTGCGTACGTGGCGGCCGGTCGGTTGCAGGCCCGGGGCGGTGTGCTCGGCAGGACGGTCGAGCGGCCGGCGCCGACGGTGTTCCTGTTCCCACTGCTCCTGGCGCTCGGCGTGGCGATCCTCGTCGCGAGGCTGATGGTCCTCGCGCTCTCGCGCCGCCGCCGCGGGGATCGGACGCGCGTCTCGGCGTGGTACCTGGCGGTCCGTCGGCTCGCCTCGTCCTCCCGGCTGACGATGGTGTTCCTGGTCGCCGCGACGCTCGCGCTCGCGGTGTTCGCCGCATCGCAGACCATGGTGAGCTCCCTCCGCGGCACGGTCGACGCCAAGGCGAAGGTCTTCGTGGGCAGCGACGTCCAGCTGCAGATCAGCCCCGATGCGCAGATCCCCGCCGACCTGGGGTTCCCCGCGACGATCGCGACGCGCTCCAAGGAAGCAGGACGCATCCCGGGCTCCGACACGCAGTTCGATCTCCTGGCGATCGATCCCGCGACGTTCGAAGGGGCGGCCTACTGGAACTCGGCGTTCTCGGATCGGTCCGAGGCCGATCTCTTGCGCCTGTTGGATACGCCCTCGGGCGATCGCCTCCCCGTGGTGCTGGCGAACGGGAAGGGCATCGCCCCGGCCGCGATCGAGATCGAGCAGCACATCGTGCCGATCGACATCGTGGCGACCGCGTCCAGCGTCCCGGGGACCTCCTCTGCCAGACCGGTGTTCGTCGTCGCCCGGGACCGGCTCTACGACGCGTTCGCCGGCCTGGGCGATCCGCTCAACCAGGTTCAGGCGACCACTGAGATGTGGATCCGCGGGCCGACGGATCAGGTGCTGGCTGCCGCGGCCGACGCGGGCGTGGACACCTTCCTGACCATCACCGCCGACGAGGTGTCGGACATCCCGTTCATCAAAGCGGCGATCGACACGTTCATCGTGCTGGATGTGCTCGGCATCGTCGCGTTGATCCTGGTGCTCGTCGTGGCGATCGTGTACCTGCAGGCTCGTCAGCGCTCGCGCGTCGTGTCGACGGCCCTGTCGGCGAGGATGGGATTGTCGGCGGGCACGTTGCGGCGTTCCTTGGTCCTCGAACTGTCGGTGGTGTTGTTCGCCGCGCTCGCCATCGGCGGGACGGTGGGCATGATAGGAGCGGCGTACGTGACCCCGTACCTCGACCCGCTGCCCACGATCCCGCCGGATCCCGTCTCGGTGCTTCCGTGGGTCGCGGTCGCCGCCGCGGCCGTCGGGCTGGCGATCACCGCGTTCGTGGGTGGATGGCTCTCGACACGCGCCGCGCGAGACGTCCGACTGGGAGAGGCGCTTCGTGTCGCGGAGTGAGGGAGCGGCCGCCCGCCGTTGACGGGACCGAGCGTGTCGATCGCCCGTGCGGTGACACACCCGCCTCACCGGTCGCCCGCGACGTC
>CAVRSI010000007.1:0-10870 GCA_963723855.1 uncultured Actinomycetes bacterium
GGAACGGCAAGGGGAGAGATCTCCTCCTTGCCACCTCCAAAGTATCACGCACCTGGGGGCTTGCCGCAAGACCCGGGTCGTGCCGCACAATCACCGACCGAGGCCACGACCTGCGGAGATGGGAGTGAGATGCGTGTGAGAGGGCTGATGCCGTGAAGCCGCCGACCGCCGAGCGCGTTCGACCTTCCCGACCACCTCGCAGCCAAAGCAGACCCGGCGCTGATCGCCGACGACGAGCGGCACTTCGCGGCCATCGCGGACAGCCTCGAGCGGTCGATCGCCGACCTGTCCGACCGCCTCGATGCCGAGCGCCTGGCGCCCGGCGGCACGGGCCAGCAGGCGATGGACCGGGACATGGAGATCCACCGGCTGGCCGCTCGCCTGCGCGCGCTGCGTCGCTTCGGTCTGGACATCTGCCTCGGACACATGATCCGCACGGACGACCCCGAGCCCGTGTACGTCGGACGGTTCGGCCTCACCGACAGCGCGGGTCGCCGGCTGGTGATCGACTGGCGATCCCCCGCGGCCGAGCCGTTCTTCGGAGCGACCCATGCCAACCCGATGGGTCTTGCCAGCCGCCGCAGGTACCGCTGGACCCGCGGCCGGATCAGCGATTACTGGGACGAGGTGTTCACCCCGGACGGGCTGAAACGTCGAGCCGCACTCGACGACCAGTCCGCGTTCATCGCCAGCCTGGGCGAGGACCGGTCCCCCCGCATGCGGGACGTGCTCGGCACCATCCAGGCCGACCAGGACGCCATCATCCGGGCGGGCTCCCGCGGCGCGCTCGTGGTCGAGGGCGGTCCGGGCACGGGCAAGACCGTCGTCGCCCTGCACCGCGCCGCCTACCTCCTCTACTCCGACCCGCACCTCGGTCACGGCCGGGGCCACGTGCTGTTCATCGGTCCGCACCGGCCGTACCTGGCCTACATCGGCGACGTCCTCCCGAGCCTCGGCGAGGAGGGCGTGCAGACCTGCACCCTGCGGGACCTCATCCCCGAGGGGGCCGCCGCGACGATCGAGGCCGACCCGGACGTCGCCCGCTTGAAGTCGTCCGCGGACATGGTCCGGGCGATCGAGGCGGCCGTCCGGATCTACGAGGAGCCGCCCACGGAAGGGATGACCCTCACGACCGACGGGTCGGACATCTGGCTGAGCTCCGAGGATTGGGCCGAGGCGTTCGCGGCACCCGACCCCGATACGCCGCACAACGAGGCGCGCGAGCAGATCTGGGAGGAGCTGCTCACGATCCTCGTGGACAAGCACGGCGAGCACTTCGACGCCGACGGCGTGGACGACGGTTCGGCCGACGTGCTCCGCGGGACGCTGGAGCAGGACAAGGAACTACGTACGACGTTCAACCGCGCGTGGCTACTCGTCGAAGCGACCGACCTCGTCGGAGACCTGTGGACGGTCCCCGCCTATCTTCGCGCGTGCGCTCCCTGGCTCGGCCCCGATGACGTGCAACGGCTGCAACGCTCTGACGCCCAGGCCTGGACGGTGTCCGACCTGCCGCTCCTGGACGCGGCGCGGCAGCGGCTGGGCGATCCGGAGGTGTCGCGCGGTCAGCGCCGGCGCGCCGCCGCGCGCGCCGCCGAACGCGAGCAGATGGCCATGGTCGTGGACGACCTCAGCGAGGTCCGCGGCGACGAGTACGGCGCGGGCCTGGTGACGATGCTGCGCGGCGAGGACTTCGAAGACGCCGTGGTCGACGAGAGCGGGCAGCCCGACGTCGAACCGGACCTGCTCGCCGGCCCGTTCGCGCACGTCGTCGTGGACGAGGCGCAGGAGCTGACCGACGCGGAGTGGCAGATGCTGCTGAGCCGCTGCCCGACCGGGAGCTTCACCATCGTCGGCGATCGTGCCCAGGCCCGGCACGGGTTCACGGAGACGTGGCGGGAACGGCTCGAGCGGGTCGGGCTCCACCGGATCAACCTGGCGTCCCTGCGCATCAACTACCGGACGCCGACCGAGGTCATGGCGGAGGCCGAGCCGGTCATCCGCGCCGTCGTGCCGGACGCCAACGTGCCGACCTCGATCCGGGGCAGCGGACTGCCCGTCGTCCACGGATCCGCCGCAGATCTCGACGCGATCCTCGACAGGTGGCTCGCCGTGCACGACGACGGGATCGCCTGCGTCGTCGGCGATCCCACGTTCCGCTCGACGTCGCGCGTCCGGTCGCTGACCCCCGAGCTGGCGAAGGGGCTCGAGTTCGACCTGGTCGTGCTCATCGACCCGGAGTCGTTCGGCACCGGCATCGAGGGAGCCGTCGACCACTATGTCGCGATGACCCGGGCGACCCAGCAGCTCGTCATCCTGACGAGCTCCTGACGTCGGCACGACTCCGGCCGAGCGCTGCGGTCCTCAGATCAGGCGGCGACCGAGACGGCGGGCACCGATGCCGGCGAACGGCGCACGAGCTGCTTCACGATCCACCGCGCGTCGCGACCCACCCCCGGGATCACGTCCGACGCGACCGCGAACTGGAAGGGAAGCCCCATGAAGTACAGGCCCGGCTCGCTCGTCACGACCCCGCGCTCGTGCATCGGCGCCCCGTCCTCGCCGAAGATCGGCAGGTCGATCCACGACAGGTCCTGGCGGAAGCCGACGCACCACACGACGTTCGTGACGTCGTCGAGCACCTCGCCGCCCTCGACCACCGGCCTGCCGTCGCGGATCTCGATCGTCCGTCCGACGCTGACGACGCCGGCCGCCGTGAGCCACTTCGGCTTCACGCGCACGAGCATGCCGCCCTTCGCGGACATCGTCGCGATCATCTTGCGCCCGATCGGGTTGCGCAGCGTGAACACGTGCAGGCCCAGGAATCGGATCACGTGGAACACGATGTTGCGCGCGATCCAGCCGTCGATGTCCGGCGGGATGTGCCCGGTCGGGCTGCCCGACAGCGTGGTCGGGTGGGTCTGCGCGACCTCCAACGCGATGTCGGCGCCCGAGTTCCCGACGCCGACGACCAGCACGCGACCTTCGCGCAGCTGCGACGGGTTCCGGTACGCGCTGGAGTGCAGCTGCACGATCGACGGATCGAGATCGGCCGCGAACACCGGGACCCGCGGGTCGCGATGCGCGCCCGTCGCCACGACGACGTTCGCCGCCTCGAACGTGCGATCACCGGCGGACACGACGTACCGGTCTCCCTCGCGCCGCACGCCGTCGACCCGCACGCCCGTGCGCACCGGCAGCGCGAACCGCGCCGCGTACGCCTCGAGGTAGTCCGCGAACTCGTCCTTCGTCGGGCACGTCGAGTCCTTCGACGGGAACGGCATCCCGTCGAGCGCGCACCCGTACGCGGGGGTGAAGAGCCGGAGCGAGTCGTAGCGCCGGCGCCAGCTGTCGCCGACCCGGGCGTCCCCGTCCAGGATGACGAACGAGCGTCCCGCGCGCTGCAGGTGGTACCCGGTCACCAGGCCGGCCTGACCGGCACCGATCACGATCGTGTCGAAGCGTTCCGTCCGCATGGCGTCCTCCTCCGTGTCGATGGGAGGACGCTAGGGCTGGAGGCGGGGCCGCCGCATCGACGGAACCCACCAACCTGCGATCGCACGGGCATGGTGCGAACGCACCATCTAGGTGAGGCCGTGCTCGAACGCGTAGGCGGTCGCCGCGGAGCGCGACGACACGCCCAGCTTCGCGTAGAGGTTCTGGAGGTGTCGTCCCACGGTGTGCTCGCTGATCACCAGCTCCACCGCGATGTCGCGGTTCGTCTTGCCCGACGCGACCAGGCGCAGGACCTCGGCCTCCCGCGGGGTGAGCCCCGCCGGCAGCGCTCCGGGCGTCCCCAACAGGCTCGCGACCTCGCCGGCGTCCCGCAGCGCACCCAGCCGCTCGAAGCCCGCGAGGGCGGCGCGGAGCTCGAGCGTCGCACCCTCCTCGTCTCCAGCGGCGGCGAGCGCCCGCGCGAACCGCACCCGGGCGCGCGACGCCTCGTACGGCAGGCGCAGCTCCTGCCACGTGGTGCAGGCCTCGCGGAGGCGGGCCAGGGCGCCGTCGACGTCGCCGGACGCAAGCGCGACCGACCCGGCCGCGTCCGCCGCCTGCGCGGCGAACGCCGGCGTCCTCGTCTCCTCCGCGATCCGGCCGAGCTCCGCCGCGGACCCGCCCGCGTCCTCGATCGACCCGTCGGCCAGGGCGATCTCGACGTTGGCCGCGTGCAGTCGCGCCCGGTGGGGCAGAGCCGGACCCGCCGCGCCCAGCGAGGCGGCGATCGCGGCGCGGGCCGCGCCGATCTTCCCTTGCGCGAGCCGGAGCATCGCGAGCCCGGGCTGGGGGTCCTCGCCGAGCTCGTGGGCACGTCCGTACGCCGCCTCCGCGCCGGCCAGGTCGCCCTGCCGGCGGCGGATCTCGGCCAGCTGCAGGAAGGCCGCCGCCGCGATCCCCGGATCGACCGCCAACAGCTCGTCACAGGCGCGCTCGGCCTCGGCCTCGGCCTCGGGCCACGCGCCGCGCAGGCGCGCGACCTCGGCCCGGTTCGCCCGGCACATCCCCGGGTACGGCGAGTCCGGCGGGATCGTCGCGCACCAGGCCGCGGCCGCATCGCTCCACTCGCCGGCACGTCGCAGGTCGCCGATCGCCAGGCATGCCGCGAGCAGGCTGCAATAGATGATCCCCGTGAAGTAGGGCCCGACCTCGCCGGCCACGGTGGAGGCCATCGCCTCGTCGAGCAGCGCGAGGCCCTCCTGGACGCGGCCGGTGTCGATCATCGCGAGCCCCTGCGTGTGGATCGCCATCGCGGTCAGCTCGGGGTCGCCCACCTCGCGGCCGATCCGGACGGCATCCTGGACCCGCGCCAGCGACCCCTCGAGGTCACCGGTGTTCAAGGCGACCGTCGCCTCGAGCATCGCGAGGAACCCGAGCTCTCGGCCCGGTGGGAGCGCGGCCACGTGCCGCTGCGCGCGCATCAGGAACCCGCCTCCCACGGCGGGCTCGTTGCGGATGAAGTGCTCGATCGCGAGCCGCGCGGCCATCCAGCCCGCCGCCGAGTCGTTCCCCTCGGCGTCGTAGGCGGCATACGCCTCCTTGCGGACCTGCGAGGGCCTCGGGGAGCTTCGAGCACCACCAGGCCGCGTCCGCGAACGCCTCCAGGTCGGCGCCGGTCATGCGCGCGCGGTCCGCGTCGTGGAACGCGGCGTAGGCGTCGGCCCAGTCCTGGCGTGTGATCGCCGCCCGGGCTCGTTCGATCGCGGTATCGGACGTCGCTCCCCTCGGGGCTCGTGCGACGCCAGGGTAGCCCCTACCCCGTGGTCCCGGCCGCCGGCGGTCCGGCCAGCAGGCGCGCGCGGACCTGCGCCATCCGTTCGGCGGAATGGTGCGGCATCTCCCAGTTCGTCTCGAGCCACCACGTGCAGCCCGCGTCCGCCCACGGAGCGGCCAGCTCGGTGGCGGCGGCGGGATCGTCCGCAGGCGTCTCGCCCTGCGCGATCACGTCGATGTCCGAACGCGCGCCGTTCTCCCCGAGCCACCGGAGCATCTCGCGAACCAGCTCAGGCGAGCCCTCGTGCTCCTCGCCCTCGAACTGCGGCACGATGCCGTCGCAGCGCAGCGCGCGCCGCATCGACTTCATCCGTGGCCACAGCCCCACCACCCAGATCGGCGGCGGTCCCTGTACGGGACGCCCGACCTCGAGCTGATCGCGTTCCGCGAAGCGCAGGTCGTGGATCGGCCCGTGGTACGCGTCTCGCCCTTCCCAGAGCGCGCGCACGAGGTCGATGCCGTCGTCGAGGATCGCGGCCCGTTCGCGGAGGTCGGCGACTTCACCCACCTCCGGAAGATCGTCGGTGAAGGCGCCGAGCCCGACCGTGAGGATCGCGCGGCCGCCCGAGAGCTGGTCGAGCGTGGCGACCTGGCTCGCGACCTTCCACGGCCGGCGCCACGGCAGCGGGGTGAGCATCGTGCCGAGCCGGACGCGCTCGGTCTTCACCGCGATCGCCGACAGCAGGCTCCAGGCATCGATGCCGTACGACGCCTCCCACACGAACACGCCGTCCCAGCCGGTCTCCTCGGCGAGCACGGCAAGCTCGAGCTGCTCGTTGGCGTCGCCGCCGGGAAGGATGATCCCCGCGCGCATCGAGGCATCATCCCATCGAGGTCCTGCAGCCAGCCACCAGCTCGCGAGGGATGGCTCACGCGCCCCGCAGGTACATCACCACGGCGCGAACGCGACGGTGGTCGTCGGGGGTCTGGTGCAGACCGAGCTTCGAGAAGATCGACCCGACGTGCGTCTCCACGGTCTTCGGCGACAGGAACAACCGCTCGCCGATCGCCTGGTTCGACCGGCCCTCGGCCATCAGCTCCAGGATCTCGCGCTCGCGGTCCGTGAGGTTCGCCAGCGCCTCGCGCTCGCTCCCGCGGCCCAGCAGCTGCGCCACGACCTCGGGATCGATCGCCGAGCCGCCGCGCGCGATCCGCCGAACGGCGTCGACGAAGTCCGCGATGTCGGAGACGCGGTCTTTCAGGAGGTATCCGACCCGCTCCGGTGAGTCCTGCAGGAGCCGGATGGCGTGCGTCGTCTCGACGTACTGGGACAGCACGAGCACGCCGACGTCCGGATGCTCGGCGCGGATCCGCTGTGCGGCCACCAATCCCTCGTTCGAGTGGGACGGCGGCATCCGGATGTCGGTGACCACCACCTCCGGTTCAGTGGCGTCGACGAGTGCCAGCAGCTCCTCGGCATCACCCGCCTGACCTGCGACCTCGAAGCCGTGGTCCGAGAGCACCCTCGCGACCCCCTCGCGGAACAGGACCGAGTCGTCGGCCAGCACCACACGGGTGGTCGCCCGGCTCGCGCCCGCCGGGCCGCGGAACCGGTCGGCCGGATCATCGCCGTCGGGCACCACGCGGAACACGGACACGGGGTCCGGGACGTTCTTGAAGCGGGAGGGACCTCGGTCCTGGAAGGAGATCCCGTCGACCGGGCCGGCCAGGTGGACGACCTCGCGGGTCACGAGGATCTCGCCGGCCGCCGCGACACCGCAGAGGCGGGCCGCGAGGTTCAGCGCCGCTCCCCGATAGCCGTCGTCCACCAGTACGGCCTCGCCGACGTCGATCCCGATCCCGACCGGGATCGCGGCCCCGTCGTCGCCGGCGACGTAGGCCTCCTGGAGTGCCCGGGCCGTGACGATCGCCGCACGGGGGGAGTCGAACACCGCGAGTGCCTCGTCGCCACGGTACTGGAGACCCGAACCGCCACCGGCCGCCACCGTGGGCTCCGTGATGCGGGCGAACGCCTCGGCGAGCGCCGCGGCCGCTTCGTCGCCGTGCTCGCTCGTGAACGATGTGAACCCTCGGACGTCGGCGATCAGGAACGTCTTCGGCGTGCTCGCGTCGATGACCCATCGCACGGGATCTCCGCCGTCACGCTGGTGCCCTCCCCCGCCGGGCTCCGCACGCGCAGGGTGCCTCCGATCGCGGCCACGCGGTCCTGCAGGCCGCCCAGGCCCGACCCCGCGCCTGGGTCGGCGCCGCCCACGCCGTCGTCGACGACCGAGACGACGAGCGCGCCACCCGAACGCGAGAGCTCGACGGTGACGCCGGTCGCGTTCGCGTACTTCGCCACGTTGGCGAGCGACTCGGAGACCACGAAGTACGCGGTGGCCTCCACGGGGCTGGGCAGCCGCCCGTCGAGCTCCGCGACCACGCGGACCGGCACGGCGGAGCGGGCGGCCAGGGATTCGACGGCCGGGGTCAAGCCCTCCTCGGTGAGGATCGCCGGATGGATCCCGCGCGCCAGGTCGCGGAGCTCCGCGATCGCACGCTTCAGCTCGGCGGCGGTCTCCTCGAGGGCCTCGCACGTCGCCTCGTCCAGGTCGGGACGGTCGCGAAGCATCGCAAGGGCGAGCGAGACGGTCACGAGCCGCTGCTGCGCGCCGTCGTGCAGGTCGCGCTCGACGCGCCGCCGCTCGCGGTCGCCGGTCTCCACGATGCGCTGCCGGGAGGCACGCACCTCCTCGAGCTGCGCCCGGACCTGTGCGCGCAGCCGCTCGTTCGCGATCGCCATGCCGGCTGCCGCTGCGGCGGCGCGGACCAGCTCAGGCTCGAGCGCGGGATCGTGGACCAGCGCCGCGAGCGCGTCCCCGTCGCGCTCGACGAGCGTCACGGTTCTCGCGTCGCGGCCCTCCCCGGGTTGGGGCAGCTCGACCGGATGGCCATCCACGTCGGCCCAGCGGTCCTGGCCCTCGATCGCGTAGGCGAGCTCCAGCGCGGGGTCGCCGATCGTGCGCGCCATCGCGTCGCGGAGGCCGTCCGTCGGGAGCGGCCCCTCGAGCTCCACCACCAGATCGCCGACGGCGCTGCGCGCGAGGCGCGTCGACATGAGTCCCCACAGGAGGATGATCGGGACGGCGATCAGCAGGACCGACCGGATCTCCCACAGCAGGTAGGTGAACCCGTTGAATGGGTCGTTCGACGCGAAGATGTCCAGGAGGGACGCGACCGCGATCGCGGTCGCGGCGACCCACAGCGGCGTGGACGACCGGCGCTCGGCGCGCGACGCCCGGTACCAACGCCGCGCGATCGCGGTGAGGAACAAGACCACGAGCACCACGCCCGTCACGTCGTTGATCCGGCTCGCGGCGTTCGAGACGGCCTCACTCGGGAACGGCGACGGCGTCCAAGGGCAGGTCGCGCACCCGAACGCCCGCGGGTCGAAGGTAAGCGTGTGCAGGAGACCCGTGGAGAGCGCGACCACGTAGATGCTCCACAGGACGAACCGGTCGAACCCCGTGCGGACGTGCCCGCTCGGGTAGGCCAAGAAGATGTGAGCCAGCAGCGCCGTTCCGAGGGTGTCCCCCACATCGAACGCGATCGCGGTCGGCCAGGCGCGGAGGTTGCCCCAGTTCCCGGTGAACCAGCAGGCCGCGGAGGCGACCATCAGCGGCCCGATCAGGTTGCCCGGCCGCCGGTCGAGCATGACGATCCCGGCGCCGAAGAAGCTGATGCCGACCATGGCGTCCAGGAAGTGGTTCTCCGGGACGCCTCGGCTGATGCTCACCCACTCCCCGCCCAAGGCCCATCCGAGCGCGGCGACGCTCAGGATCAGCAGCCACCAGCGGCGTGCGGTCATCGATCCGTCCCGTCCAGCACCACCTTGAGCGCCCGAGCGGACAGCTCCGCCTTCGAGATGAACCCGTCGGCGCCGCTCCGTTCGATCCCCGCGCCGTAGTCCGCGGCCTCGCGGCTGGAGATCAGGATGATCGCGGGGGGATCGGGCTCCTCGTGCAGGAGCCGGGCGACCTCGAGGCCCGACAGATCGGGCAGCTGCACGTCCAGGAGCACGAGCTGCGGGGACAACGAGCGGATCGTCTCCACCGCGGAGGTTCCGTCGGCGGCCTCGCCGATCACGTCGTATCCCGCCGCCGTCAGGAGCGAACGCGCCTGGGCCCGGAACCCGGCGCTGTCGTCCACGATCACCACCGTGCGCTGCATGGGCGAATCGTGCCACCCGCGTCGATCCGCCGCATCAGGGCTAGCCCTCGATCTGTTCGGGAGCCAGCCCCGATGCGCCCCGTGACCCCACCTCCATAACGTCGCCGTGACGACCGGCGAAGGACCGGCCGACGACCCGAAGGAGGAGGACATGCGGAGCGATCGATGGATGCGGGCGGCGATCCCGCTGTTGGGGCTCGTGTTGATGACGGCCGTCGCCTGCGGCGGGGCGGCCAACGACAACCGCCCGAGCCCGGCAACGATGGTGGGGGCGAAGGCGCCGGCGCTCTCCGGTCCCGACCTCACCGGGAAGGGATCGATCGACCTGGCCTCGATGGCGGGCAAGCCCACCGTGGTGGTCTTCTGGCTGTACGCATGCCCGCACTGCCGGGAGTTCGTGCCGGCCTTCCAGGACGCGTGGGAGAAGGCCGCCCTCGACGCCAACGTGGTGACGGTCGGCATGACGTACGACAACCCGAGCCAGATCCAGACCGATCCCGGTTACGACTCGCCGGAGGCGTTCGTCCGCTCGACCGGCCTCACGCTGCCGACCGTGGAGAGCACGATGAAGGCCGAGAGCGACGCATGGCACTTGCAGAGCACGCCGACGGTCTTCGTGCTGGGCCCCGATCTCACCGATCCGCGCGGTGTTCGACGGCGACCCGGATCCGTCGAAGATCCTGGACGCGCTCAGCACGTGCTCGTCCTGCTCGCTCCCGACGAGCTGAACGGCGTCTGATCCCCGCTCGCATCACCCCACCCTGGCGCCGAGCGAAGACGTAGCTGACCCGATCCGCCCGAGCCGATCGGGTCGGCTACGTCCGCTCCCAGTCCTCCAGGACGTCATCTGGGAGTGGCGCGTCGAACTCCGGCGGGACGACGAACGTCCCCTTCGCGCTCCCCGGCTTCCGAGTGTCTTGTTCGAACTCATCCGGTGTGACGTTCCAGGTGGGCGTCGAGACGTGCCTCGAGGTTGTCGAAGCGTGCATCGACGCGAGCTTCCAAGGTGTCGATCCGGGCCGAGAGCGCGTCGAAGCGGCCAGCAACGCCGTCGAACCGACCGGCAACGCCGTCGAACCGAGCGTCCATGCGACCGACCAGGTTGTCGAACCGAGCGTCCATGCGGGCGCCCAGCGCGTCGATCCGGGCGCCCAGGGAGAAGAGCGTGCCCAACGACGTGGCGGCGAGCAGGCCGATCGCGGTCCAGACGGCGGCGGTCATCCGAGGAACCGTAGCATCACGGCGAACGACGGACCGTGACCGCGGTCACGATTGGGCCGCCCTACTCCAGGCAGCCGAAGCCACGGAGGTGCTCTCCATCTCGTCCGCTTCGGTGTCGGTGACGGTCCGCTCTGTGCCAAGGTCACCGTGCTCGCTCGAGCACCTCGGACACCGACGGCGAGCGATACGTAATGAAACCAGTAGAGGGCAA
>CAVRSI010000008.1:0-9133 GCA_963723855.1 uncultured Actinomycetes bacterium
TGCGGTCCCCTGGGGTTCTTCTGCATCCAGGCGGCCCGCGCGCTCGGGGCCGGCCGTGTCTTCGCGATCGACCTCGAGCCGGGACGGCTCGACCTCGCCGAGCGCATCGGTGCCGTGCCGGTCCACGCGCGCGAACGGCATCCGGCCAGCGCGCTCGCGGAGGTCACCGACGGCAGGGGCGCCGACGTGGTGCTGGAGGCCGTGGGAACGCCGAGCGCGTTCGAGAGCGCGGTGGGCATCGTGCGCCGTGGCGGCCGGGTCGTCGTGGTGGGGGTCTACGCGGGGGAGTCCGTCGAGCTGCAGCTCGGCGTGTATTGGGCACGAGCGCTGACCCTTCGGTTCTCCGGCATCTGCCCGGTGCATGCGTGGTGGGGTCGCGCGATGGACGAGCTCGTGGCCGGGCGCATCGATCCCTCACCGTTGATTCCGCACCGGCTGTCGCTCGAGGACGCCCCGGAGGGCTACGCGCTCTTCGACCGCCACGAGGCGACGAAGGTCGTGCTGGTCCCGTGACGGTCGTCTACGACACCGACGAGCCGAGCGGGTTCGCCTCGATGGTCGGTGGCCTCATCGACCAGAACCTCGAGCGCGATCCCACGAGACGCAGGCTCCTCCGGCCGTCGTCCGCGACGCTCATCGCGCCCGACGCCGGCGTCGCGGTCACGGTGCTGACGAGCGCGGGAGGCGTGGAGGTTCGCGACGGGGAGGACCCGGCGGCACAGATCGCCATCACGGCCGACTGGGACCGGCTGCTCGGGCTGACGGCCGCGCCGCTGCGCTTCGGCCTGCCCGATCGTTCGACGCGCGCGGGCGGGTAGTGCTCCGCGACGTGCTGTCGGGGCGGGTCCGCATCCGCGGCATGCTCACGCATCCGCGACGCCTGGCCAGGCTCTCGTCCCTCCTGTCGGTGGCATGACGTGAACGCGCCCCCGGTCGCCCCGACACGCCCGGATGTCACGGCGAGCGCCCGCTCCCCGTCGCGGGGCGGATGGGCGACGGCCGCGGTGGTGGTCACGATCATCGTGGTGGTGCTCGGTGGGTACGTGGTGGTGGGCGCGCTCTCCGAGCCGGCCGGACGACCCGTCGTCATCCCGGGGGTCGTGAGCATCAGGCCGCTCTCCGGGTGGGCGTTCGCGGGCGCCACGCGGTTCGAGGGAGGCGCCTCCGTCCAGCTCACTCGGGGGAGCGGCAACCTCCTCGTGACCGCCCTCGATCCGTTCGGCGGTGGTCCCGACGCCCTCGCGCGCCTGTACGAGGACTCGGTGCTCTCGGGCCGCTTGAGCCAGCTCTCGGTGTCGAGGAACCTCGAGATCGTTCGCCTCCCGTCGGGTCTGTCGGGCGTGCGGTTCGCGTACGTCGGGGTGATCGCCGACACGGGCACGTCCGTCGAGGGCGAGGTCACAGCGTTCGTCACGCCCTCGGGGCACGGCATCGTGTTCAACGCGTGGGCGCCTTCCGGCCTGCTCTCGTTCGTCCGCTCCGACGTCCGCGCGATGGTGAGCGAGGCGGCGGTGACGTGATCGCCTCGGTGCCCCGACGCCGCCGGTCGCCGCTGCACGACGGCAGCCTGTACCAGCCGAGGCGCCCGGCGTTCTGGGCGTTCGCCGTGATCCTCGTGCTCACCGGGATCGTCTCGTTCGGGCAGCAGAGCTTCTTCCGGCAGATCTCACCTGCGGGCTGGGCGTTGTCGTGGGCGCTCCTCGCGGTGTACGCGCTCCCCGTGCTCTTCCTGGTCTACGTCCTGGACCTCTACGAACGAGAGCCGCTGTCGCTGGTGATCGGGGCGCTGCTCTGGGGAGCCATCGCGGCCACGACGCTCTCGGGGTTCGCGAACGACGGCTGGGGCCTGGTGGTGTCCCGCGTCGGCGGACCGGAGTTCGCTGCGCGTTGGACCGCCGCGCTCACCGCGCCGATCGTCGAGGAGATCCTCAAGGGCCTGGGCGTGGTGCTGATCTACCTGATCGCGCCCGACGAGTTCGACGACATGATGGACGGCTTCGTCTACGGCGCGGTGTGCGGGTTGGGCTTCGCGGTCGTCGAGGACGTCTTCTACTTCATGGGCGTCTTCGGCGGTCATCCGAACGGCGTGCTGCAGGGGTTCTTCGTCCGTGTCGTGTCCAGCGGGCTCTATTCCCACGTCCTGTACACCGGACTCGTCGGGATGGGCATCGGGTACTTCGTGTCTCGACGCACCCGCCGCTCGCTCGCGCGGCGGATCATGGTGCTCGCGAGCCTGTCGGCCGCCGCCGTGCTCGGACACTTCCTGTGGAACTCGCCCTTCCTGAACCTGTTCCCCGCGCGGCCGTGGAGCGGCGCGGATCCTGGCCATGATCCCCGTCGCGACGGCGGTGAAGGGCCTTCCGCTCCTCGCGTTCGCGACGCTCGCGGTGGTGTTGGCCCGCAGGCGCGAGCGCACGTGGCTGCACGGCGAGCTCGCCGACGAGATCGGCGGCCCCGGCATCTCCTCGGTCGAGCTCGCGACACTCGAGGACCCGGGCCGGCGGCGCCGGGCGGTCCGCGGCATGCGGACGCGCGCCGGCAACCACGCCGCCGGGCTCCTCCGCCGACTCCAGCGGGAACAGGTGAACCTGGCGATGGTCCGCTCGAAGGTCGCCAGCGACGACGACCCGGCGTTGATCGAGCAGCGCGCGTATTGCGGATCCTCCGCGACGCGTTGCGCGCGATCCCCGGTGCGGCCCCCGCCGACGCCGGCTCCGCTGCCGACGCGGGTCCCGGCGACCGCTAGGCTTCGGCCGGTGGATGTCGGATCGGTGATCGCGGGCGTGCTGGCGCGGGATCGCCGCGCCATCGCCCGTGCTATCTCCATGGTCGAGGATGGGGATGCGGACCTGGAGGTCCTCTCCGCGGGGATCTACGCGAGCACCGGCCGGGCGTCGACGGTCGGGCTCACCGGGGCTCCCGGCGTCGGGAAGTCGACGCTCGCAACCGAGCTGGTGCGGGCCGAGCGCGATGCCGGTCGCACCGTCGCGGTGCTCGCGATCGATCCCACCTCCCCGTACACGGGCGGGGCGTTGCTGGGGGATCGCGTTCGCATGCAGGAACACGCGACCGATCCGGGTGTCTTCATCCGCTCGATGGCCACGCGCGGACATCTGGGGGGCATGGCGCTCGCGGCGCCCGAGGCCGTCCGCGTGCTGGACGCCGCCGGGTACGACGAGATCGTGGTGGAGACCGTGGGGGTCGGACAGGCGGAGGTCGAGGTGGCGGCGGCGACCGACACGGCCGTGGTCGTGCTCGCCCCGGGGATGGGCGATGCGGTCCAGATGGCCAAGGCGGGGATCCTGGAGATCGCGGACGTCTTCGTCGTGAACAAGGCCGACCGGGATGGGGCCGGCGAGGTGGTCCGGGAGCTCCGTCAGATGCTGCACCTGGGCGCGGCCCGCACGTGGGAGCCGCCGATCCTCCAGACGTCCGCGCTCGGCCACGAGGGGATCGCGGAGCTCCGTTCGGCGATCCTCGAGCATCGGACGTTCCTGAGCGACTCGGGCTCCTTGCAGACGAAGCGGCGGGCCAGGCTCCTCCGCGAGGTCGAGAGCCTGGCGGCGGCCCGTTTCCGCGTGAAGGCGGCGACGGCCCTGTCGGCGGACGGTGCGCTCGCCGACGAGCTGGTGTCCCGGCGCGTGGACCCGTATCGGGCCGCGGCTATCCTGGCGGGCGAGACCGCCGCCGCGGGATAGCGGCGGCACGGACCGACGGGCGACGGGTGGCGGAACCAGCCGAGGACGTGGCGAAGGCCGGGAACGAGGGAGGCGTCCCCCAAGGGGAGCGCGGGTTCGCGACGCTTTCCGGCGAACCCGTCGAACCCGCCTACCGGCCGGGCGACCTCGACGGCTTCGATCCGGACGCGAAGCTGGGAGCACCGGGCGCGTATCCGTTCACCCGCGGCGTGTACCCGTCGATGTACCGGGGGCGCCTGTGGACGATGCGCCAGTTCGCCGGATTCGGCACGGCCGCCGAGACGAACGAGCGCTACCGGTTCCTGCTCGAGCGCGGGCAAGGTGGGTTGTCGGTCGCGTTCGACATGCCGACGCTGATGGGCATCGACTCGGACGATCCGCGCGCGGAAGGCGAGGTGGGGCGCTGCGGCGTCGCCACCGACACGCTCGAGGACTTCGTGACGTTGTTCGACCGGATCCCGCTCGGGGACATCTCCACGTCGATGACGATCAGCGGCCCGGCGGTCGTGGCGTTCGCGTTCTTCCTGGCGACCGCCGAGCGGCAAGGCGTCGCGTGGAACGAACTGGACGGCACGCTGCAGACCGACATCATGAAGGAGTACATCGCGCAGAAGGAGTGGATCTTCCCTCCTCGTCCGCACCTGCGGTTGATCGGCGACCTGATGGCGTTCTGCGCCGAGCACGTGCCGCGCTGGCATCCCGTGAGCGTGTCCGGCTATCACATCCGCGAGGCCGGCGCGACGGCGGCGCAGGAGCTCGCGTACACCTTGGCCGACGGATTCTCCTACGTCGAGCTGGGGCAGACCCGCGGACTCGATGTCGACACGTTCGCGCCGGGCCTGTCGTTCTTCTTCAACGCGCACATCGACTTCTTCGAAGAGATCGCGAAACTGCGTGCGGCGCGGAGGATCTGGGCACGCTGGCTGCGCGACCGGTACGGCGCCTCCGACCCCAACGCGATGAAGCTTCGGTTCCACACCCAGACGGCCGGCGTGTCGCTCACGGCGCAGCAACCGATGAACAACGTCGTCCGAACCACGATCGAGGCGTTGGCCGGGGTGCTGGGTGGGACCCAATCGCTGCACACGAACGCGCTCGATGAGGTGCTCGCGCTCCCCACGGAGGACAACGCCAAGCTCGCGCTCCGCACGCAGCAGGTCATCGCGTACGAGAGCGGCGTGCCCGATGTGACCGATCCGCTCGCGGGCTCGTACTTCGTCGAGACCATGACCGACCGCATCGAAGCGCAGGCCGAGGCGATCTTCTCGGAGATCGACCGGATGGGCGACGGGTCCATGCTCGAGGGAGTGCTGACGGGGATCGAGACGGGCTGGTTCCAGCAAGCGATCGCCGAGTCGGCCTTCCGGGAGCAGCGTCGCTACGAGTCGGGCGACCTGACGAAGGTCGGCGTGAACGCGTTCGTCGACCACCACGACGAGCCGGTCGAGACGCTGGTGATCGGTCCGGAGGGCGAGCGCGAGCAGATCGCGACGCTGACCCGGCTGCGCGCCGATCGGGACGAGCCTCCGGCGAGCGCTGCGCTCGCGGCCCTGGTCGCCGCGGCCGAGACCGACGAGAACCTGATCCCGTATCTGGTGGACTGCGCCCGGAGCCTCTGCACGGAAGGGGAGATCGTCTCGGCGCTCACGGGCGTCTTCGGCGACTACCGCGAGACGCCTCGGTTCTGAGGCGGGCGAGGCTGGTTCGAACCCTCTAGTTGCCATTCATCGCAATTGCCATTCATGGCAGAAGGTGATTGGATGCTCGCTCGGATGGGTACTCCACGGTGATCGCAACCGCTGCCGGCCAGACGTTCGGGATCGGCGTGATCGTGTCCGCCTTCCTCTTCGGGTTCAGGCACGGGATCGACTGGGATCACATCGCCGCGATCACCGACATCGCGGGCTCGCAGGACGATCGCCGGAGCGCGATGCTCTTCGGAACGCTGTACGCGCTGGGGCACGGCCTCGTCGTCTTCATGATCGGAACGGCAGCGATCCTGCTCGGCGAGCGGCTCCCCCCATCCATCGACAACGTGATGGAGCGGATCGTCGGCGTCACCCTGATCCTCCTCGGAGTCTTCGTCTTCGTGTCGCTCGCCAAGCACGGCCGCGAGTTCCGGCTGCGGAGCCGCTGGATGCTGATCTTCTCCGGGGTCAGGCACGTGTATCGCCGCATAAGCGGGTCACGCGAGGACGCGCACGACCTCGAGCCGGTGCACGTGCACGGCGGCGAGGGTCGTGCTGAGATCGATCCGGGATCGGTCGCGGTCGCGGTTGCCGACGACATCCCCATCTCCGACTGGCATCACGGCCATCACGGTCGCCCGGGACACCATCACCACAAGCATCCGGAGCCCGACGACGCCTTCATGAACTACGGAACGAAGACGGCGTTCGTCGTCGGCATGATCCACGGCGTCGGCGCGGAGACGCCGACTCAGATCGTCATCTTCCTTGCGGCTGCCGGCGCGGGCGGGAAAGCGGTCGGCGAAGCCGTCCTCGCCGCGTTCATCATCGGGCTCCTGACGTCGAACTCGGTGATCACGTTCGGATCGGCCGTCGGGTTCATCAAGGCATCAGAGAACTGGAGGATCTACGTGTCGATCGCCGTCATCACGGCCGTGTTCAGCCTCGTGATCGGCACGCTCTTCCTCCTTGGGAGCGGCGCGGTGCTCCCCGCGATCTTCGGCGGCTGATGCGGCCGTGCTTCGCTCGGCGTAACCGCTCGCGCGAGGTCGAGGAGCAGCAGCGTCGGCGCGATCCCGCAGAGCAGCGAGCCCGTCGCGAAGACGACCAACGCGAGGCGGAGGCGCGCGGCGGCGGCCGAAGATGTCGCCGAACGAGCCGCCGAGCAGGATGAACGCGGTGAGCGTCAACACGTACGCGTCGACGACCCAGGCGACGGACGAGAGCTCGGCCCGGAAGTCCCGCTGGAGCGTCGGCAGGGCGACGTTCACGACCGTCGGATCCGGGAAGCTCATCGACGAGGCGAGGATGGTCGCCAGCAGCACCCAGCGGCTCTCGCGGGAGCCGATACACAACGGCCCGGCGGGCGGAGTGGCCACGCGCCGAAGGTAGCATCGACGTCTGCCCCGGCCTGCCGGGATCGCATCACGAGGTCTCACGAGTCGACCGTCGAAGGAGGAACCGTGGATCAGGACATCATCGTGGTCGGTGGAGGTGCCGCGGGAGAGGCCGCCGGCTTCGCCGCAGCCGCCATCGGCGCGCCCGCCGTGCTCGTGGAGCGCGATCTGGTCGGCGGTGCGTGCCCGTTCTGGGCGTGCATGCCGTCGAAGACGCTGTTGAACTCCGCGGCCCAACGCGGGTGCGGCGCCGACTACGACTGGGCGCATGCCTCCGCGCGACGCGACTGGATGATCTCGCGAGAGGGGATCGACTATCCCGACGACGGCGGTCACGTCCGGCGCATGGAGGCGGCCGGGACCCGGGTGATCCGAGGGGAGGCGCGCATCGTCGGCCCCGGTGCCGTCGAGGTGCTCAGGCCCAAGAGCCACGCGCAGATGATCCGAGCAGCGAGCGTCATCGTCGCGGCCGGTTCCGCACCGTTCGTGCCGCCCATCTCCGGCATCGACGAGGTGCCCTACTGGACCAGCGGGGATGCGACCTCGACGCGCGAGCTTCCGTCGAGCCTGGTGATCCTGGGTGGGGGCGTCGTCGGGGTGGAGATGGCGCAGGTCTTCGTCCGGTTCGGCGTCCGTGTCACGCTCGTCGAGGGCGGCGAGCGGATCCTCTCGCGGGACCATCCGCTCACGTCGAAGCACGTCGCCGACCAGCTCGTGGAGGAAGGTCTCGAGCTCCGCCTGGGTGTCACGGCCCAGGAGGTCCGGGCCGGCGGCGCCGGGCGGATCGTGCAACTCTCGGACGGTTCGACCGTCGAGGGCGCTGAGCTACTGGTGGCGGTCGGCCGGCGACCCGCGGACCTCCGCGACTTGGGCGCCGAGAACGCCGGCGCGACGCTCGACGACCGGGGAGCGCCCACCCCCGACGACCAGATGCGGATCGCCGACGGGCTCTTCGTGGCGGGAGATGTGGCGGGCGGCCTGCAGTTCACGCACGTCGCCGACTACGAAGGCGGGATCGCCGCCCGGGCGGCAGCGGGCCGTCCGGACAGGGCCGACCTCCGTGTCGTGCCGAAGGTGACGTTCACCGACCCGGAGGCGGCGGCGGTAGGGCTCACCGTGGAGGAAGCACAGGCCCATGGCATCGACGGCTTCGAGATCTCGCGGGACTTCGCGAGCACCGGCAAGGGGCAGACCGTCGAGGGCGCGCACGGGCACCTGACGACGGTCGTGGACCGGGGGCGCAAGCGACTGGTCGGTGCGTTCGCGGCATGCCCGGGAGCCGGCGAGATGATCCACGGACCGGTCATGGCGATGAAGATGGACGCGCCCATCGAGGTCCTCGCCGACACGATCCACGCGTTCCCGACGTCGGCCCGGGTGATGGGTGGGGTCTACCAAGAGGCGGCGGCGCGCCTCGCGTGAACGGGGTCGCTAGGCCACGCGACCGAACATCGCCAGCAGCCGGGTTTGCGCGTCCGCTCCGTCCGGCGGCACGACCTCGTCGCCGTACTGCCCGCTCGCTCGCAGGTCCGCGATGAACGGCGCCGTCCGTTCGTCGATGATCGCGACGAACCTCGGATCGATCGTCTCGTCCGCGCCGATGGCCCGCGCGAGGTCCCATCCGTGGATCGCGAGGTCGTTGAACACCTCGAACGTGTAGTCCGCCCCGCTGACGTCCCGTCGCGAAAGGTGGATCACCAGCTCCATCGCCCCGTCCGCGTTGACGGCCGCGAGCGCGTGCGCCGCGGCCGCGTCCCAGGACGCGACGGGATCGTCCCCGAGGAGATCACCGCTCAAGCTGTCGCCGACGTCGGCCACTGAGAGCCCACCCAGGAGCGGTACGGTCCAGCTGATCTCGCTCATGAGGTGATGCACCAGCGCGCGCACGTCCCACTCCGAGCACGGCGTCGGTGCGGTCCACGCGTCGGCCGGCACCTGATGCACCAACGCTCCGAAGTGCTCGAGCGCCCCGGCGAACAGCTCTCTCGTTTCCGTCTCGGCTGTCACGTGGACCCCTTTCGATCGCTCCGCCGTAAGCGTATGCCGGATCAGCGAGCCGTGGAGGCACGGTCCGCCCCTTCGAGCGCCCGGAGCTCGAACGACAGGAGGCGTTGCGCCTCCTGCCAGTCGCGGAGGAGGGTGGCGCGGTCCGGGCCGGACATCGCCACCACCGCCAGGCGATGGCTGGCGGAGTCGTCGTCATTGTCCGATAGGCGCTGTCCCGGCCGGACGAGCAGCTCGACCTGGCTCCCGGGGAACCGCTCCACGACGACGGCCGGGTCCGGGACCGACTCGACGATGCCGTCCGCCATGTACCGTCGCAACACGAAGCTCGAGGCCACCGTGTCCG
>CAVRSI010000009.1:0-17276 GCA_963723855.1 uncultured Actinomycetes bacterium
GGCCGGGCCCTTCATCCGGGAACCGCATGGTTCAGCACGGACTTCTTGGGTACGTACGTACCGGTCGGACCCGGGAACGAACGGTGGGAGATGAGGGCCGGGGGTATGGTCCCGGAGGAGAGCTCCGGGCGGCCTAGGTTGGTTCATGAAACACTCCCGGCCCTCTTCCTTCATCGGTTCGAGCCGAGGTCGGCATGAGAGACGTTCGAAGGAGGAGGCTATCGATGACAGACATCACCGCGGAGAGTTCGACCGCGATCGACGCGCCGATCGAGGAGGTCTGGCGCGCGCTGACGACGCCGGCCGTGATCAAAGAGTGGTTCTTCGGCGTCGACACGGAGACCGACTGGAAGGTCGGGAGTCCCTTGATCCACCGAGGCGAGTATCAGGGCAAGCCGTATGAGGACAAAGGCGAGATCGTCAGGTTCGACCCACCGACGCTGTTGGTCCACACCCACTGGAGCGACATCTCCGGCACGCCCGACGCGCCGGAGAACTACCAGGAGGTCACATGGGCCCTCGACGACCGTGACGGGACGACCTTGCTCACGGTCTCTGAGCGCAACCTTCCGTCCGAACAGGCCAAGGCCGTGTCGGACGAGAGCTGGGCGATGGTGCTCGGGAACCTGAAGAAGCTGCTCGAGGGCTAGCTCCGCAGCGACCCCGGTAAACGTTTCCGCTCCCAGCGTCACCTGTGATGGTAGTGGGGATGGAACCGGTCGATCTCGGGACGGAGAGCGCGGTGGAGCTGATCTGCCGCGCGCGAGGCCGTCGAGCTGTTCGCGGACGCCGAGAGTAGGGGAACCGTCCGGCCGCCGGAACCGCACGAGCGTTCATCGAAGAGCTCGGCCCCTCGACCTCGTCGCGCCGCTCAGGACGGCAGGCGGAACGTGTGCCGCATGCCCTCGGCGCGGAGCTCGGCGAGCGTGACGGGAGCGAAGCGGTAGTGGTTGATCTCGACGACGTACGCGGTTTCGAGCGGAAGCTCCACCTCGAACGGCGCGACCTGCCGGCACTGGCCGATGGGCGCGAGGGGCGGGTCGGCCCGCTCGCCCACCCAGTTCGCGCTCCCCGTCACGATCCGGGTCGTTCGCCCCGACACCGTCCCGCGGAACGTCACCTGCATGCCGCCCACGAACGGATCGCTCAAGTGGCACGGGAAGTTCGTGCGTTTGACGAACGTCCCGGTGACGCGCACCAGGTCCGCCTCGACGGACGGTGACCCCGCGGACCGGAGCGGCGTTCGATCCCCGGTACCGCAGGCGACGAGCAGGAGCAGGACGCCCAGCGCACACCGGATCCGCATATCCGTTGTACGTGGATCGGAGGTCCTGCCGACCATCCCGGGATCCGTCCTGACCGGAGCTCACGTCAGCGCCCCGTGGCAGGATGCTCGCATGCGCACGATCGACGTCGCCGAGCGCCGGGCCCGGCTCGCCCGTCGTCACCGTTTGGCGACAGGCCATCGGGCGGGCGACGTCGTGGAGGCGGCCGACAGCATGGTGGGCCTGCACGCGACGGATCCCGCGAGCGTCTACCTGTCCGCGTGGGCGCGCGTCGACGGCATGACGGTGACCGACATGGAGCGCGCGCTCTACGCCGACCGGTCGCTCGTCAAACACCTGGCGATGCGCCGCACGCTCTTCGTCTTCCCACGCGCGACGTTGAATGTCGCGCAAGCCGGAGCCAGCGAGCGTGTGGCCGACGGCGAGCGGCGCCGGCTGATCCGCGCGGTCGAGGAGGCGGGGCTGCAGAAGAACGGTGACCGGTGGCTGAAGAGGGCCAGCGAACAGGTGCTGTCGGCGCTCGCCGATGGACGGGAGGCCACGTCGTCGGAGCTCCGCGACGAGATCCCCTCGCTCGAGGGCTCGATCAGCTACGGCGAAGGGAAGTCGTGGGGCGGGAGCGTGCCCGTCGGGCCGCGGGTGCTGACGACGTTGTCCGCCGCCGGGCGCATCGTGCGGGCATCGAACGACGGCGGGTGGACGATCTCGCGGCCCCGCTGGGCCTCGACGGCCTCCTGGCTCGGTGAGGAGATCGCGCCCTGCACGCAGGCCGAGGGTGTCGCGGGACTGGTCGAACGATGGCTGCGCGCGTTCGGCCCGGGGACGATCGCGGACATCAAGTGGTGGCTCGGCTCGACGGTCGTGGCCGTTCGGAAGGCGCTGACCCACCTCGACGCGGTCGAGGTCGATCTCGAAGGTCAGACCGGTTACGTGCTGCCCGACGACCTGGAGGCGACCGCGCCGGTCCGGCCGTGGGCGGCGCTCCTGCCGCCGCTGGATCCGACCACGATGGGGTGGTTCGAGCGCGACTGGTACCTGGGACCGCACAGGGCGCAGCTGTTCGACACGAACGGCAATGCCGGACCCACCGCCTGGTGGGACGGCCGGATCGTGGGCGGCTGGCGCCAGACCGATGACGGCGAGGTCGACGTGCAGCTGCTCGAGGAGACCGGCAAGGCCGGGCGACGAGCCCTCCGGGACGAGGCGACTCGCCTGACCGAGTGGCTCGGGGGCACGCGGGTCGTGGCGAGGTTCCCGTCGCCGCTGTCGAAGCGGATCTCGGGCGGATGAGCTGGATCTATCCGCGGATCCCCAGCGCGAATCGGAGCGCACGGTCGAGGCTCGCGAGCTCCGGCGCCGGTAGCTGCCCGATCCGGCGGGGCCCGAGGGCCGACTTGGGGATCGTCTGGAGGTTGTCGCAGTTCGCGACGCAGGCGGCGCGGAGCCCATGGGCGCGGCCGAGGGCGACCTCGCTCCGGATGCCGCGGGTCGTCCGCGTGACCGGCGCCACGGTGACGCGCGAGCGCACGGACAGCGTCGCGTCGCGGCTCACGATCAGCACGGGACGGCGACCGACGGGCGCGGGGAACCGAGCCCAGTACAGCTCGCCTCGCTGCATCTACCGGTCCGGCCAGGCTTGCAGCGCGAGTGCCTCGAACGCGGCCAGCTCCGCAGGGTCCTCAGGGACGCGCAGGTAGGCGGCCACGGTTCGCGCGTCGTCACCTGCTTCTTCGCAGGCATCCAGATACGCGTCGACGCCGCGCCGGATGAGCTCGCTGCGGCTCACGTCGAGCGCAGACGCGACCCGATCGAGACGACCGACCAGCGCGTCGTCGAGCTGCACCAAGACCTGCTTCCGCGCCATCCGCTGGACCATACCATATGAGATAGCATATGCAGTCGGATCGCGCCGTGAGATGGATCGGGTGAGCTATCGGGCTCGTGACTCAGTGCGCGCCTCGCGCTCGTAGAGGCGTCGCTTCGCGCGCACCACGTCCGTGTCGCGGGGATCGATGGGCAGCGGATCGTCACGCGTCCGCTCGCGCTTCGCCGTCCTCTTGAGCTGGAGCTGCCGCATCGTCCACCACCTCTCTTGAGGGTGGGTTTCGGCATGCACCAACCGGTTGATGATGCCGCGGAACGAAGATGCCCGATGTTGGGTAGTCGAGACCGGACCTTCGATACAGTCCGGGCGATGAAGCAGCTCGTCGTCTTCGATCTGGACGGAACACTTGCCGAGAGCAAGTCGCCGATCGACCCCGGCATGGTCCAGCTCCTCAACTCGCTCCTCGCGGTCACCAAGGTGGCGGTGATATCGGGTGGCGACTGGCCTCAGTTCCAGAAGCAGGTGCTGTCGGGCGGTTTCGACGCCGAGGGACTGGCGAACCTGTCCCTGCTTCCCACGAGCGGAACGAAGTTCTACGTCCACCGATCGGACTGGGAACCGCTGTATGCCGAGAACCTCACCGACGCCGAGAAGAGGAAGATCACCGGGGCGTTGCAGCACGCGACCGAGTCGTTGGGGTTCACACCCGACAAGGTGTGGGGCGAAACCATCGAAGACCGTGGAACCCAGATCACCTACTCGGCGCTCGGGCAGGAGGCCCCGCTCGAGGAGAAGAAGGGATGGGACCCCGACTTCGCGAAGCGGAAGAAGATGAGCACCCTCCTCGACGATCTCATCCCCGAGTTCTCCGTCCGCCTCGGCGGCACGACGTCGGTCGATGTCACGAAGCCGGGCATCGACAAGGCGTACGGGATACGGAAGCTCCGAGAGGTGCTCGGCATCGACATACCGGACATGATCTTCGTCGGGGACGCGCTCTTTCCCGGCGGCAACGACTATCCGGCGAAGGAAGCAGGGGTCGCGTCGATAGAAGTCAGGAACACGGGTGAGACCGAGCTCGTGATCGAGACGCTCGTCGCCTCCTTGGGGACGGAGGAACACGCGATCTAGTCCCACGGATGGTCTCCCGGAGGTTTCTGGAGAAACGAGCAAGAAAAGGAGGCGCCCGCTCAGTGGAGATGGCCGATGTGGCCGGCTTGGCCGGTGCTCTGGCGGGTGTGCGCCGCACCGTGAAGCAGGGCCTGACCGAGTGGAGATACCACGGCAGGCTGGTGGCGCGCCAGCTGGACGACGCCCACATCGTGATCCGCGCCGACTTCGACTACCGAGACTGGCTCCTGCACCAGTTCCCCGAAACCTTCAGCGTGCCGACCCGCTACATCAAGCACATGATGGTCGTCGCCGACCTTGCCAGAGGCGACGCCGGTGCCATCGAGGATGCCCTCGAAGCAGCGTGGAACCTTCAGCGAAGGGCCGACTGACGCCGTGGTCAGCGCCTGTCCACTTGATCAGCTGGATGTGCGCGGGGGTCAGCGGAGGTCGTCGAGGCAGAACGTCTCGAACGCTCCCATGCAGGCGTGCCCGGACGCGATCGTCAACGAGCGCCGAGCGGGTTCGGCGACCATGGCGAACAGGATCGTCGATCCCTCGTCGCCGCCGGCGGGATCCGGATGCACGCAGATGCTTCGCGGCTCCGCCTCGTGGTCCGCCAGGATCTCGACGACGCCCGCCACCGTCGGCTCCGCCGTCCCGACCAGGGACGCCGCGAGTTCGTAACGCCCCAGGCTGCCGGGCGCGGCGGGTTGGAAATGAGGGTCCACGGGCCGAAGACACGCCGCCCCGGCCCGAAGTCCCGGCGCGTGCTGTCGTCCCGACGTGCTCTCAACAGTCGAACACCGACCAGCAGATGTCGTTCCGCAATCGCTGGTCATCGAGTACGAGCTGGCGGATCGCCTCCGGAAGGAAGCCGCGCTGCCACCGGCACTCAAGTCGCCCTGCGCTCTCGCCCTCTCCTTCCGGCGCCGCAGCACGTGCGGCCTTGATCGCGTAGGCGGCCGCACCGAGCTCGTGCGCCGCGACGTGTGCGACGACCGCCGCCTGGCCGGCCGCGTACGCGGCATGGCGTGGCGCCCCACGCAGATCTCTGGCCGCGGCCATCGCGTGGCCTCCTGCCGAGCGTGCCTCGGTCATGGCGATCTCGCCGCGTGCCCAATTCCGCCCAAGTTCGATCGCGCGACGCGGTCGCGGGTCCTCAGGCTGAGCCGACTCGAAAAGGTCTAAGACATGTTCCGCGCACGATGCCGCCCACAGGGCGAGGAGACGGTGATCCGCCGCGGTGAGGGTTCCACCGCGGCGGATCGTCACGAAACGAGGGTCGCGGATCTTCGGGAGGATCATGCCCAGCACCCCTTCTGCTCGCATCTGCTCCAACATGTTGATGACAGCCCTACGGATCAAGCGGGACAACTCGGTAGACTCGGCTGCTGGAGGTCGCGGATCTCACGATCCGTTCAGGAGGCGAGACGTGGCCATCACCGGACACCCAAGCGACCAGCCACGCCACGAGTTCTCGCTCGTCTGCGACGACATCGCGACCACCGTGGCCGAACTCCAGTCCAAGGGGATCACGTTCCGCGGTGAGCCTGAGGAACAGCGATGGGGAGTCGCAACGACCATGGTCTTGCCCGGTGGCGTGGACGTCTTGCTCTACGAGCCTCGCCACCCTATCGCTCATGGACGAAGCTGATCGGGCGATGCCGAGGGAGACGGCGAACCGTTCCTGCGCGGAACTCGCCAGAGGTCAGGCGGTCGGTGTCACTAGGTCGCACTTCCACACGCGGGCCGGGACTTGAGCTAATACCGAGAGAATCTCTCGACGTCCTTCTCGAACAAGGCGATGACCTCCTCTGAAAGCGTGGGCTTTGTCTTCCTGATCGAGGCTAAGAAGTCCTCGGTGGTGGCGCGCTCTCGGCTTCCCTCGAAATGCTCTTGCTCGAAGGCTCGCTGAGCCGCCTTGTGCGCCGCGAACTCGATGTCTGCCGGGGTGAAGAACTCGCTGGCCGCGACGAGCTCGTCGATGCCGACCTGCTGGTCCGTGATCTCCCCCACGTAGCGTGCCCAGATCGCCTTGCGGGCCTCGGCGTCGGGAGGGCCGACCGGGAGGATGTAGTCGAACCGTCCGGGCCTCAAGAACGCCGGATCGAGCGAGCCGATCGAGTTCGTCGCACACACCAGAAGATGGTGCGACGCCTGCCGGAACCGCGGGATCTGTTTGAGGAACTCGTTCGTGACGCGCGGACTCACCTTCCGCTGGTCGTGGCGCATCGAAGCCAGGTCCTCGACCTCGTCCACGAACACCACGGCTGCCGGAAGCTCCAGGATCCGACCGAGGACCTGCGCCAGGGCCCTGGCCTCCTGTTCGGGCTTGTCGGCCGACAGCTCGCTCGGCTGGATCTCGATGAAGGGCCATTCCAACCGGGAGCTGATCCCCTTGGCGAACGTCGTCTTGCCGGTTCCGGGCGGGCCGAACAGCACGACGGCCTTGGGCGGCTGGACGGCATGTCGCTCCGCCAGCTCCGGCTCCGAAAGCGGAAGGATGACCCGCCGTTCGATGATCTCCTTCGCCTGGTCCATCCCCTTCAACACGTCCCACAGATGGCGGTCGATGCTGATCCCACCTAGATCGGCGAGAGCGGTCGGCCCGAGGACGGTCAGTGGGATCTCCCGCTCCAGGTACAGCGCGTTCTCGACGACGTGGTATCCACGTTCCTCCAGGTGATCGCGAACGGCGTGCCCAGACGTGACCACGGCGGCGATCTTGTGGGCCCCTCGCTCGGAGAGCTCCGCTTCCATCCGATCGAGCAGCCGGTCGGATACGGTGGTCCGGTCCTGGTCGCTCGGGGCTCTCAGCCGAGCGATCCAGCCCGTCGTTCCCGAGATGAGACCCACCGCGACACCCACCAGGAGACCGTCCCCTTCCGCGACCAGGACGACCGCCTCGTCCGAACCGATCAGGTCGATGGCCTCCTGAAGGTCCTGTCGGGCGGTCCCAAGCATCGCCGAACCCTCGAGGAGCTCGATCGATCCCGCGAGATCATGGGGCCGATGGGGCCGGATGGTGACTGCCATGGTCTAGCCTAGCAATGCGTCTCCGTTCGCCCGTGGTCGCCTCTCCTCCCGAGCACGACGCCGAGACTGGCAAGATGGAGGGTCAGGTCGCCGCCGGCTCGTCCTCGGCCAGGAGCTTGTACAGGTCCTTGCGCGTCCGCGTGAGGATGTCCTTGGCGGCGGTCACCTGGCGGTCGGATCCGGTCTGCGCGATCTGGAGCACGGCGGAGCGCATCGTGAGCGCGGTGTTGAACAGTTCCATCAGCGGACCCTCCGCGTCCTCCCGCTCCCATGGCGCCGGCCGATCGCCTCGCGCCGCGACTGCTTGCTCGCCGGCGGGCGTGAGCCGGAAGACGCGCTTGCTCTCGGTCTCGTCGGCGTGGACCAGATCCTCGTCCTCGAGCTGCTGCAGTGTCGGGTAGACCGAGCCGGGACTCGGGCGCCACATGCCGCCACTGCGCTCCGTGAGCTCCTGGATCACCTGGTACCCATGCATCGGCTGCTCGGACAGCAGGACCAGGATCGCGTCGCGCACGTCGCCGCGCCCGACCTTGGGTCCACGGCCGAAGAACCCCTCCGGGCCGAAGCGGTCGCCGAACCCGGGTCCCCATCCGCCCCGCCGGCCCCGTCCACCGTGGTGGTGTCGGGCCGCGGCCATCGCCATCCAGCGCCTGCCGGCGCCGTGGTTGTCCCACGGGCTGTCGTGGTCGTGGGGAGCGCCCTCCCCGTGGATCGTGTCGTGCTCCATCTGCGATGCCTCCTTCGGGAGGTCGTGGGTCCGCGCCATCGCGAGCCCTCTCGACCCGTTACGATATATCGCAATAGTCCGAGCGACCACCCCGATGGAAAGGGCGAAGCGGTCTCCGCCACACCTAGGTGCGTTCCGTCTCCTCGAGCAGGCGCCGGAGCACTGGGAGGACCAGGCGATCCTTCTCTCGTCCCGCCGCCTCCTTGGAACGGATCACATCCGCGAGCGACGCGACATCCACCTCGGCGCCGAGGATCGTCAGGTGCACCGCGTCACGCGCGACGTCGGCGTAGCCTCCGGTGCCGCTCGGCTCGAACACCAGGTCGAGCCGTCCGAAGTCCGTGACCAGGTTCCACGTGTGCGACGCGGCGAGGGACGATGCGTCGTGGTCGAACGGCACGCCGCCCGGCTTCGCATCGGTCCACACACGGGCGTGCAGCTCTTCGAGCGCCGCGGAGAGCCGTTCGAGGTTCGCGCCGGAAGGCTCCGGCACTACGTCGATGTCGATCGTGACGTACGGCGACCCATGGATCACGCCGGCGAACCCACCGATCAGCACGTGGCGGACCCCGTGACGAGCGAGGACGTCCAGGAGCTTCTCGGGGCGGAACTCACCCTCGGGCATCGGTCAGCGCTCGGCGCCCGGCCGTCGCGAATCGGAGCGCCTGCTGATGACGGCGCACCCGGGCATCGGGCCCGACCATCAGGTTCGTGGAGGCGACCGACCAGTCGGCGTCGTCGGCGGGCAGGAGCTGCGGCACCAGCTCTAGCCCGCACGCCCGCACGGCTTCCGCGACGCGCTCGTACGAGGGCTCCGTCCCGCCGCGCTCCAGGCGGGCGATCGCAGATTGGGTCGTGCCGAGTCGTTCCGCCAGTTCGTGCTGCGTGAGGCCGGCTCGCCGGCGCGCCTCCCTCACCACATCGCCTCCTCGCATGGTAGCGAGTATAGCGGATACGCTATGTATCTCGACCGGTCGCACGTCAGTCCCGAACGGTCAACTCGGTTCGACGCGGGGGACGCGAACCGTGAGGGCCAACGACGTGGCCGCCTCGATCATCCGCTCGTCGTACGTGACGACGGCGTCGATGTCCTCGCCGAGCGAGCGCGCACTGGCGAGGTGGATCGCATCCAGCGTCCGGAGCGAGGCCGGAGCGAGCTCGGCCGCATCGCGGAGGATGCCGTCGTCGATCGGCACAGCGGCGATCCCGTCGAGGACCGTGGTGGCCCGCGTCGTTCGCACCCTCGCCCGACGGGCCGCGCGCACGACCTCGGTCCACGAGAGCGCGCTGGAGACCACCTCGGGATCTTCGCGGATCGCTTCCACGAGCGCCGGCGTCTCGGGCTCGCTGCGCACGAGCTTCACGATGGCGGATGCGTCGAGGTAGAGCACGCCGCGCTACAGCCGGTCCGCCCGCTGCTGGTCGAGCGCGTCGCTGAGCGTGGTGGATGGCGGCCCCTTCGGCGGCAGCACCGACAACAGGTCCGCCGCCGGCCGCGTCACCCTGCCCGCGGCGACCAGACGATCGAGCCGGCCCTCGGGTGCACCGAGCGGGATCAGCACCGCGACCGGACGGCCGTGCTCCGTGACCTCGAGCCGCTCGCCGCGCTTGATCCGGTCCAGGTACTTGCTCAGGTTCTGCCGCAGCTCGCGCACCCCTACCCGCCTCGTTTCCATGTAGCACAAGGTAGCACAACTGGTCGACCTCCGAGAGGACCATACGCCGCGATGCCGACACGCTCAGCGGAGGTCGTCGAGGCGGCGGAACCCCAAGGCACCACTTGGGCAGCGCCGCACCGTCGCTTCGACGACGTCCGGATCCGCGGCCTCGGGCCTGACCCACGGACGAGCATCAGGATCGAAGACGTCCGGGGCGTTGCGGAAGCAGTCGCCGCCGTGGGTGCAGCGTCGGGGAGCCCACGTGACCTCGATCAGATCGGTCCGGTAGATCCGGGCCACCCCTTCTTGCATGCGGGCGGACACCGCCTCGTCCATGGATGCCACGTTAGCACCGGGCCTTCGAGCAGATCTCTGCGGCACGACGTCGAGCGAGCCTCAGCAGTCGACAGCCGCCTCGATCGCCCGACAGACGTCGAGGACGCGGTCGGGCGCGAGCGATCCCGCCCGGGAGATGAGGAGCGCCTTGAGGAAGACCTGCATGTTGTCCATGGACGCGACGCACGGCTCGGGCAGCCCTTCATCGGGTCCGAGCGGCACCTCCGTGGGGATACCTCTGAGCCGTCGGGTCACCGGCGCGACGAGCAGCTTCTGGAGGACCGGGATCGCCGCGTCGCGGGTGAGGACGACATAGGGGCGGCGCTTCTGGTCGGGCGTCTCGGCCCACCAGATCTCGCCGTGTCGAGGCGAGCTCACCACGGTTCCTCCTCGATCGAGCGGATCGAGGCGAGACGAGCTTCCTCGAGCTCGTCGGGGGTCTCCGGCATCCGCCGGTAGCCCTCGACGATGGCCTCTCCCACCCGACGTCGTCGCTCCACATCGATCAGCGCCTCGATCGCCGAGCGGATCGCGTCCGCCTTCGACCCGAAGGTGCCGTCGGCCACGAGCGCTTGGAGCTCGCTCGCGAGGGCGTCGGGCAGCCGTACGGCGATCTGTTGTGACATGCAGATAGCATACCGCTCCGGGATGCTCACATCCGCGCTCGTTCGGGGCGATCGGGAGCGTTGCCGGCAAGCAGCAGGTTCACACCTGACGATCGCCCCGGCGGAGCTCCGCCGAGACGTCCTCGATCTGGAGCGAGCCGCGGAGCGCCATCGTCCGAGCCGCAGCGTCCTTCGTGAGGTACGCGGTGATCGCCTGCTCGACGGCTTCCCGCTTCGATACGCCGGGATGTCGGGCGAGGAGCGCCGCCAGCAGATGGTCGTCGATATCGATCCACATCCGACCGCCATCCTGCCCGTCCATCCCAGGTCCGTCTGTGACCGAGCTCACGGATCAGGGGAGATCGTCGAGGCTGAACGTCTCGAACGTGCCCGTGCAAGCGTGGCCGGACGCGATCGTCAGCGAGCGACGGGCGGGTTCGGTGACCATGGCGAACAGGATCGTCGAACCCTCGTCGCCCTCGGCGGGATCCGGATGGACGCAGATGCTTTGCGGCTGGGCCTCGTGGTCCGCGAGGATCGCGACGACGCCCGCCATCGTCGGCTCCGCCGTCTGGACCAGAGATGCTGCGCGGTCGTAGCGCCCCAGGCTGCCGGGCGCGGCTGAGGGGCGTCCCGAGCTCGACCTGCCCTTAGATCTCCTCGAACGCGCGACGAAGCCGAGCGCGTCGTGGATCCCTCGACCGAGCCCGCGACCGATCGCACGCCCACGCTCGAACCATCGAATCACGAACCGACGATGGACTCTCGGCGTCTACACCGGTGGCGTCCGTGGCGTCAGATGCTCTTCCTGGCGACGACGCGCTCGATGATCCCGGCTCGCGATCGATCGGTCTCTTCGATGAGGAGACCGGCGGCCCGCACATGCATGATCGGCCGGCGTGTCAGCTCGCGCTCGCCTCGGGACGGCGCGAGTTCCATCAGTCGCTGGAGCCAGTAGATCGGAACGACGCTGCTGCGCACATGGTCGACCAGGATCAACCGCCCGCCGGGCTTGAGCACGCGCTTCATCTCCAGGACCGCCCGTCGCTCGTCGGGCACGCTGCACAACGAGTACGTGCTGAGCGCGGTATCGAACGTGTCGTCGTCGAACGGGAGCGCCTGCGCGTCGCCCTCGCAGAACGTGACCGGCATCCCCAGGTCGGCGGCACGCGTGCGCGCGAGCGCCAGCATCTCGGGGGTCAGGTCGATCCCGGTCAGGCGCACGCCGGGCGGGTAGTTCGGTAGGTTCAAGCCGGTACCGATCGCGACCTCGAGTGTGTTTCCGTTCGCTCGTGAGCATGCCCACACCCGGTGCTCCGCACCGAAGAGCCAGCGCTCGGTCGAGACCGACTCCTTGTCGTACTTCGGCGCTTCCTTGGCGTACTGCGTGCGCTGGCGCGCGTTCCGCCTCGCTCGTTCGGCCGCCGAGAGTTCCTCGCTCATGCCCCAGCCGTTCCTCGCCCAGACATCCGTTCCTTCTCCCAGGGTGTCACGCCCGCTTCGGGAGCGCGACCAGACGGAGGCCCATCCTCCGGATGCCACGGATGATCTTCGGGAGCGCGTGGATCGTCGGGCTCTGATCGCCCCCGCCGTCGTGCATCAGCACAGTCCGCAACCGATCGCACGCCCACGCTCGAACGGCGTGCCCGCCGCCGGCACCACGGTGAACCCCACGACCGCTCTGATCGTGTCGTTCGGATACAGGCGAGAGTAGTCGCCGCCGTGGATCGAGCTTGCGTCGAGTGACAGCTGAACCCCAGCCGGGTCGACCGCGTTTCTAGGTCATGTGTCATGTCGGAAGGTGATTCCAAGACGAGTGCTCCAGTGTGAACAGAGCTGGAACGATCGTTGCGGTGGTACTCGCACAGAAGACCGAATCGCCCCCTCGACATATGGAAGGAGAAGCCTGAGACGGCCATTGTTTTGGGGTCGGCAGCGATGTTATGGTGCGGCGTTGCCACAGCTGTGTGGCCCGACCGAAAGAGAGGAGGCGACCGATGATTGCCGTGACGGTGGTTGTCGTCGTGTCGTGCTCCGGCTCCGGTCTGCTCGCCTCTTCCTGATCGAGGCGCTCTTTTCTCCTGGCTCCTGGGCACGACCTCGTTCAACCGTGCCTTCAGGAGGAATACCCAATGACACGCGATCAACGCCGCGGTGCGCGGCGCGACGGTCCGAGCACGTTCCGATGCGGCAACTGCCGCCTCGACGTCTCGTATCGCGCCCCGGGCACCGCGCACCGCAACCACTGCCCAAACTGCTTATGGAGCCGTCATCTGGACGACGATCGTCCAGGCGACCGGGCCGCCGAGTGCGGCTCGCTCATGGAACCGATCGCCGTCACTGTTCGCGGCGACGGCGAATGGGTGCTCGTGCACCGGTGCGCGGGCTGTGACGAGCTGCATCTCAATCGGACCGCCGCCGACGACAACCCGCTGATCCTGCTGCGGGTCGCCGTCAGACCGCTCGCCCAGCCGCCGTTCCCGATGGAGCACATCGGCACGCTGTGAAAGGCCGATCCAGGCTCAGAGGTCCGTCGCGACCTCCTCTCGGTGCGCTCGGACGCCTCGCGTCGGCGAGCGTGGCGGGTCCAAGCGCCCGAGCGCTACTCCCCGGCATGACGCGGCGGAGCCACTCCAACTCCCGCCTGGTGAACTCGCAACGATCGGCGATGGGCTCGACCGCATAGAGGCGAGCGCCGTTCAGTCCGAGGATCTTGTGCTTGAACCTCTCGTGAGCGCGGGATAGCCGTAACGTTCCTGGAACTCCTCGGAGATGTGGAAGGAGCGCATGGCCGGATCTCGATCCTGCGGTGACCCGTAGAACAGGCAGCGTCAGTCCTTGGAAGGTTCAGGCTGATCCTGCGGATCCGCCTCGCGCTGTTCCTTGAGTCCACGGCGAGGAAGGCGAGTGAGCCGTACGGTCAGTTGCGACGTGGACTCAAGGAACAGCGCGAGGCGAATTCTGCAACTTGACGTAGCCTGAACCTTCCAAGGACTGACGCTGCCTGTTCTACGGGTCACCGCGGGGACGAAGATCCAGGCCGATGCGCTCCTTCCACATCTCCGAGGAGTTACCAGGAACGTTACGGCTATCCCGCGCTCACGAAGAGGTTCAAGCACAAGAATCCTCGGACTGAACGGCGCTCGCCTCTATGCGATCGAGCCCATCACCGATCGTTGCGAGTTCACCCGGCGGGAGTTGGAGTCGCTCCGCCGCATCATGCCGGGGAGTAGCGCTCGGGCGCTTGGACCCGCCACGCTCGCCGACGCGAGGCGTCCGAGCGCATCGAGAGGAGGTCGCGACGGACCTCTGAGCCTGGATCGGCCTTTCACAGCGTGCCGATGTGCTCCATCGGGAACGGCGGCTGGGCGAGCGGTCGGACGGCGACCCGCAGCAGGATCAGCGGGTTGTCGTCGGCGGCGGTCCGATTGAGATGCAGCTCGTCACAGCCCGCGCACCGGTGCACGAGCACCCATTCGCCGTTGCCGCGAACAGTGACGGCGATCGGTTCCATGAGCGAGCCGCACTCGGCGGCCCGGTCGCCTGGACGATCGTCGTCCAGATGACGGCTCCATAAGCAGTTTGGGCAGTGGTTGCGGTGCGCGGTGCCCGGGGCGCGATACGAGACGTCGAGGCGGCAGTTGCCGCATCGGAACGTGCTCGGACCGTCGCGCCGCGCACCGCGGCGTTGATCGCGTGTCATTGGGTATTCCTCCTGAAGGCACGGTTGAACGAGGTCGTGCCCAGGAGCCAGGAGAAAAGGAGCGCCTCGATCAGGAAGAGGCGAGCAGACCGGAGCCGGAGCACGACACGACGACAACCACCGTCACGGCAATCATCGGTCGCCTCCTCTCTTTCGGTCGGGCCACACAGCTGTGGCAACGCCGCACCATAACATCGCTGCCGACCCCAAAACAATGGCCGTCTCAGGCTTCTCCTTCCATATGTCGAGGGGGCGATTCGGTCTTCTGTGCGAGTACCACCGCAACGATCGTTCCAGCTCTGTTCACACTGGAGCACTCGTCTTGGAATCACCTTCCGACATGACACATGACCTAGAAACGCGGTCGACCCGGCTGGGGTTCAGCTGTCACTCGACGCAAGCTCGATCCACGGCGGCGACTACTCTCGCCTGTATCCGAACGACACGATCAGAGCGGTCGTGGGGTTCACCGTGGTGCCGGCGGCGGGCACGCCGTTCGAGCGTGGGCGTGCGATCGGTTGCGGACTGTGCTGATGCACGAGGGCGGGGGCGATCAGAGCCCGACGATCCACGCGCTCCCGAAGATCATCCGTGGCATCCGGAGGATGGGCCTCCGTCTGGTCGCGCTCCCGAAGCGGGCGTGACACCCTGGGAGAAGGAACGGATGTCTGGGCGAGGAACGGCTGGGGCATGAGCGAGGAACTCTCGGCGGCCGAACGAGCGAGGCGGAACGCGCGCCAGCGCACGCAGTACGCCAAGGAAGCGCCGAAGTACGACAAGGAGTCGGTCTCGACCGAGCGCTGGCTCTTCGGTGCGGAGCACCGGGTGTGGGCATGCTCACAAGCGAACGGAAACACACTCGAGGTCGCGATCGGTACCGGCTTGAACCTACCGAACTACCCGCCCGGCGTGCGCCTGACCGGGATCGACCTGACCCCCGAGATGCTGGCGCTCGCGCGCACGCGTGCCGCCGACCTGGGGATGCCGGTCACGTTCTGCGAGGGCGACGCGCAGGCGCTCCCGTTCGACGACGACACGTTCGATACCGCGCTCTGCACGTACTCGATGTGCAGCGTGCCCGACGAGCGACGGGCGGTCCTGGAGATGAAGCGCGTGCTCAAGCCCGGCGGGCGGTTGATCCTGGTCGACCATGTGCGCAGCAGCGTCGTTCCGATCTACTGGCTCCAGCGACTGATGGAACTCGCGCCGTCCCGAGGCGAGCGCGAGCTGACACGCCGGCCGATCATGCATGTGCGGGCCGCGGGTCTCCTCATCGAAGAGACCGATCGATCGCGAGCCGGGATCATCGAGCGCGTCGTCGCCAGGAAGAGCATCTGACGCCACGGACGCCACCGGTGTAGACGCCGAGAGTCCATCGTCGGTTCATGATTCGATGGTTCGAGCGTGGGCGTGCGATCGGTCGCGGGCTCGGTCGAGGGATCCACGACGCGCTCGTCTTCGTCGCGCGTTCGAGGAGATCTAGGGCAGGTCGAGCTCGGGACGCCCCGGCCGCGCCCGGCAGCCTGGGGCGCTACGAACGCGCGGCGTCCCTCGTCGAGACGGCGGAGCCGACGGTGGAGGGCGTCGTCGCGATCCTGGCGGACCACGAGGCCCAGCCGCAGAGCATCTGCGTCCACCCGGACCCCGCCGAGGGCGACGAGGGCTCGACGATCCTGTTCGCCATGGTCGCCGAACCCGCCCGGCGCTCGCTGACGATCGCGTCCGGCCACGCTTGCACGGGCACGTTCGAGACGTTCAGCCTCGACGACCTCCGCTGATCCGTGCGCTCGGTCACAGACGGACCTGGGATCGACGGGCAGGATGGCGGTCGGATGTGGATCGATATCGACGACCATCTGCTGGCGGCGCTCCTCGCCCGACATCCCGGCGTATCGAAGCGGGAAGCCGTCGAGAAGGCGATCACCGCGTACCTCACGAAGGACGCTGCGGCTCGGACGATGGCGCTCCGCGGCTCGCTCCAGATCGAGGACGTCTCGGCGGAGCTCCGCCGGGGCGATCGTCAGGTGTGAACCTGCTGCTTGCCGGCAACGCTCCCGATCGCCCCGAACGAGCGCGGATGTGAGCATCCCGGAGCGGTATGCTATCTGCATGTCACAACAGATCGCCGTACGGCTGCCCGACGCCCTCGCGAGCGAGCTCCAAGCGCTCGTGGCCGACGGCACCTTCGGGTCGAAGGCGGACGCGATCCGCTCGGCGATCGAGGCGCTGATCGACGTGGAGCGACGACGTCGGGTGGGAGAGGCCATCGTCGAGGGCTACCGGCGGATGCCGGAGACCCCCGACGAGCTCGAGGAAGCTCGTCTCGCCTCGATCCGCTCGATCGAGGAGGAACCGTGGTGAGCTCGCCTCGACACGGCGAGAACTGGTGGGCCGAGACGCCCGACCAGAAGCGCCGCCCCTATGTCGTCCTCACCCGCGACGCGGCGATCCGGTCCTCCAGAAGCTGCTCGTCGCGCCGGTGACCCGACGGGTCAGAGGTATCCCCACGGAGGTGCCGCTCGGACCCGATGAAGGGCTGCCCGAGCCGTGCGTCGCGTCCATGGAGCAACATGCAGGTCTTCCTCAAGGCGCTCCTCATCTCCCGGGCGGGATCGCTCGCGCCCGACCGCGTCCTCGACGTCTGTCGGGCGATCGAGGCGGCTGTGGACTGCTGAGGCTCGCTCGACGTCGTGCCGCAGAATCTGCTCGAAGGCCCGGTGCTAACGTGGCATCCATGGACGAGGCGGTGTCCGCCCGATGCAAGAAGGGGTGCCGGTCTTACCGGACCCATCTATCGAGGTCACGTGGGCTCCCCGACACTGCACCCACGGCGGCGATCTTTCCGCAACGCCCCGGACGTCTTCGATCATTAGGCTCGTCCGTGGGTCAGGCCCGAGGCCGCGGATATGGACGTCGTCGAAGCGACGGTGCGGCGCTGCCCAAGTGGTGCCTTGGGGTTCCGCCGCCTCGACGACCTCCGCTGAGCG
>CAVRSI010000010.1:0-50840 GCA_963723855.1 uncultured Actinomycetes bacterium
TCCTCGCGGAAGCCGACGAGCGGATGCATGATCTCGACGAGCGGCGGAGCGCCGGTGCGCTCGCCCACCGCGGCGGCGGCACGAACGATCCGCGCACCTGCATCTCGTAGATCTCGGGCCACTGCAGCCCGAGCCGGCAGCCGCGGGTGCCGAGCATCGGATTGACTCGTGCAGCTCGGCGATGCGACGGCGCATGTCGTCCGAGGTCGCCTCCTCGAGCGACGGCAGAAACTCGTGCAACGGCGGATCGAGCAGTCGGATCGTGACCGGGAACCCCGCCATCGCCTCGAAGATCCCCTCGAAGTCCGACTGCTGCATCGGCAGCAGCTTGTCGAGCGCGACGCGGCGGGCCGCCTCGTCTCGCGCCAGGATCATCTCCTGCACGATTGGCAGCCGGGCCTGGGCCATGAACATGTGCTCGGTGCGGCAGAGGCCGATGCCCTCCGCCCCGAACTCGCGCGCCTTGGCCGCATCCTCGGGCGTGTCGGCGTTCGCACGCACCCGGAGCCGGCGGAGCTCGTCCGCCCAGTCGAGGATGGTGCCGAAGTTCTCGTCGATGGCCGGCGGAACGAGGCGGACGGGGCCGATGATGACCCTGCCGGTGCCGCCGTCGATCGTGATCACATCGCCGACGTTGACCACATGCTCGCCGATCGTCACCGTTCCCGCTGCCGCGTCGATCGAGAGCCCTTCGCACCCCGCCACGCACGGCTTTCCCATACCCCGCGCGACGACAGCCGCGTGCGACGTCATGCCACCGTGTGCCGTCAGGACGCCACGGGCCTGGATCAGCCCGTGGATGTCGTCCGGCGTCGTCTCCCAGCGGACGAGGATCACGTCGTCGCCGGCCTTGCCACGCTCGGCGGCCGTATCGGCGTCGAGCACGATCTCGCCGGACGCGGCGCCGGGCGACGCATTCAGGCCCTGCGCGGCGACGTCGACGACCGCGCTTGGATCGATCATCGGATGGAGCAGCTGGTCGAGCTGGCCGGGGTCGATCCTGGCCACCGCCTCCTCACGGGCGATGAGCCCCTCACCCGCCATCTCGACCGCAACGCGGAGCGCCGCTGTCGCGGTGCGCTTGCCCGTGCGGGTCTGGAGCAGATACAGCCGACCTTCCTCGACGGTGAACTCGATGTCCTGCATGTCGCGGTAGTGGGCCTCGAGGCGATCGAGGGTGGCGATCAGCTGGGCGTAGGCCTCCGGCAGCAGCCGCTGCATCTCCGAGATGGGCTCGGGCGTTCGCATCCCCGAGACGACGTCCTCACCCTGGGCATTGACGAGGAACTCGCCGTACAGCACGGACTCGCCGGTCGAGGGGTCGCGCGTGAAGCAAACGCCCGTGCCCGAGCTCTCACCCTTGTTGCCGAACACCATCTGGACGACGTTGACGGCCGTGCCGATGTCGTCGGGGATCTCGTACGTGCGCCGGTAGACCTCCGCCCGGGGCGCGTCCCACGAGTCGAACACGGCGCGATAGGCGCGGCGCAGCTGCTCGCGGGGATCCTGCGGGAAGCCCGAGCCCACCTCCTCCTCATAGATGTGCTGGAACGTTGCGATCAGCTCGCGCAGATCGTCGGCGCTCAGCTCGAGATCGTTCGCCACGCCGCGCCGGGACTTGAGATCGGCGATCGCACCCTCGAAGCGCTGCCCGTCGACCCCGTCGACCACCTCCCCGTACATCTGGATCAGCCGCCGGTACGAGTCGTAGGCGAAGCGGGGGTTGCCGGTCGATGCTGCCTGGCCCTCCACCGCCACGTCGGTGAGGCCGAGGTTGAGGATCGTGTCCATCATCCCCGGCATCGAGATTGCAGCCCCCGAGCGAACGGAGACGAGCAGCGGGTCGGCCGGGTCGCCGAAACGCTTCCCCGAGCGCTCTTCGAGCGCCGCGATGTGCGTGCCCACCTCGTCGTCGAGACCCTCGGGCACCTGCTTGTCGGCGGCCATGTAGGCGCGGCAGGCATCGGTGGTGATCGTGAAGCCGGCAGGTACCGGAACGCCGAGCTCGGTCATCTCCGTGAGCCCGACCCCCTTGCCGCCGAGCAGCTCGCGGCCGCCGGGAGCCTGCTCGTCGAAGTCATAGACGTAGCGCATCGGCGTGATCCTATGCACAAGACGCCGAGCCGCTGAGTGGATGAGGCGGCGCGAGGCCTGCGCGACCCGACCATGGGCGGTCATGCGAGGATGGCGCAATGCGCGGGCACATCGTGGCGATGGGCGGCGGCGGCTTTCTCGCGGGCGATCCAGCGTCTCCCCTCGACGATCTCATGCTGGACCTCGCCGGTGTGGAAAAGGCCGCACGTCGTGTTCCTGCCGACGGCGACCGGGGATGCGGACCGCGCCGTGGAGGCTTTCGAGAGCGCCTGGAGCCCGCGGGCGTGCACCACCGACATCGCCTTCACGTTCGGTGTTCCCGAGCAGCCCGCGGAGCAGGTTGCTGCCGCGGACGTGGTCGTCGTCGCCGGCGGCAACACCGCGAACATGCTCGCGATCTGGCGGCTCCACGGCGTCGACAGGGCCCTCCGCGACCGCTGGGAGAGCGGAGCGGTGCTCGGCGGTGTCTCCGCCGGTGCGAACTGCTGGTTCGAGGCGTGCGTGACCGACTCGTTCTCGATCGAGCTCGACGGGCTCGCCGACGGGCTCGGGATCCTCGGCGGCAGCTACTGCCCACACTTCGACGGCGAGGAGCGCCGCCGGCCGGTCTACGCGCGCCTGCTGGGCGAGGGATTCCCGCCCGGAATCGCGTGTGACGACGGAGCGGCCGCGGTCTATCGAGGGACCGAGCTCGTCGAGGTCGTCGCCGAGCGTCCCGGCGCCCTCGGCTACCGCGCCTCGACCTCCGGCTTCGAGCCTGTCGAGACCCGCTTCCTGCGATGAGGAAGATCGCCGTCACCGCCTCGGCGAGCGGCAGCGGCAAGTCGACCGTCGGCCGTGCCCTTGCGGAGCGGCTCGGCGTCCCCTGCGTCGAGCTCGATGCGCTCGTGCACGGCCCCAACTGGACAGAGAATCCCGGACGACGAGCTGCTCCGCATCCTCGAGCCGGTGCTCGCCGCCGAGGGCTGGGTGATCGACGGTGGCTACCGCAGGAAGATCGGCCACCTCGTGTTCGAGCAGGCCGACGTCGTCGTGTGGGATCGATCTGCCGATCCACGTGTGGTTTCCCCGCCTCTGGGGCGGTCCGAAGATCTTCGCGGCCGGTGCGGATATCAAGGCCATCGCGGAGTTCGATCCGGAGCAGGTCCATCCGGTCGTCGCCGCGCTCGGCGACGCCCTCGATCAGCTGGAGGCGATGCCGAAGGTCTCGATCGCGGCGATCAACGGATATGCGCTGGGTGGGGGATTCGAGCTGGCGCTGGCCGCCGATCTCCGTTACCTCGCGAACGATGGCAAGGTGGGCCAGCCGGAGATCCAGCTCGGCGTGATCCCCGGCGCGGGGGGCACGCAGCGCCTCACGCATCTTGTCGGGCCGGGACGGGCACGCGATCTGGTCTACACGGGCCGGCAGGTAGTGGCGGACGAAGCCCTCTCGCTGGGCCTGGTGGAGCGCGTGTCGCCCCCCGAGGACGTGCTGGCGGCGGCAACGGCCGACGCACGGACGTTCGCGCACGGTCCACGGCTGGCCCTGGCGGCCGCGAAAGAGGCGGTTCGCGCGGCCACGATCACCCCCGGGCCCGAGGGCCTTAGCCGGGAGGGAGAGTTGTTCCGGGCCCTGTTCGGCACCCCTGACCAGCGGGAAGGCATGCGGGCGTTCCTCGAGAAGCGCAAGCCGCGGTTCGGCCACGACGGGTCCTGAGCTTCCTCGGGGCCGTACCCACCCCGGGTGTTGCGAAACCGTAACAACTCCTGTGGATCCCGCTCAGGAATGAACCGTACTCATCGTTCGTTCGAAGAGGGAGATGAGGGGTGGAGGCACCCACGTCTGATCTATCGCCTTGAAAGGAAGTGAGCGACGTGTCAGAGGAGAGGTTCCGGGGCGCTTCCGTCCGAACGCTCCCGCGGCCCAACAAGAGCTACGGGGAGGGCCGCGTCTGCGCCGACCCCGGTTGTGAAACCAAGCTCTCGGTCTACAACAAGTGGGACTACTGCTGGCAGCACGAACCGGTCCACTCGTACGTGCCACGCGGCAAGCGCAAGCGCCGGGCAGCTGCCTAGTCCATCCCCCCAAGACCCGAACGACACCCGACGACCGACCCCGTCGAGACCCTCCGAAGAGGAGGGTCTCGTTGCGTTCCGGGCGCGATCGCGCGGGGTCCGGAGTGGGGACCGGTTCAAGGAGACACTCGCCGCGTCCGATGAAGGTGGGGACCGCTCCCCCCGAGCGTGCGAGATCATATGCCCGAAGAGATGGATCGACCGCTCCCCATGCGAGAGGGCGCCTGCCCGTTCTGCGAGCGGACGGTGCTCGTCTTCGAGGAGCCTCCCAGCTGCCCGCTCTGCGCCTGCCCGATGGACGAGGATCGCATGCAGCCGTTCACGTTCCCGGTGCAGGATCCCACGCCTGACGCCTAGCTCCGGCCTCCGAGCGATCCGGGCTCGACCAACACCGCGCGGCGCCACCCGCGAACCGAGTTCAGCACCGCCAGCGCCTGGGCGTTGCGTGCCTCCTCGACCGCCACGACCCGCTCTTCGATCGCGCCGTCATCCAGGAGCGCGGCACGCTCGATCCCCGCGAGCAGCCCCGAGTCGAGGGGCGGCGTCCACCAGCGGCCGGCCAGCTTGACCGCGACGTTGGCCGCCGCCGTCTCGGTGATCTCTCCACGGGTGTTGATCAGGAGCGTGTCGTCCGCGTCGGGATGCCGCGCTCGCGCGTCCTCGTAGCGGCGGCGCATGGTCGTCTTGTGGAACAGGAAGACGTCGGTCGGATCGACCGGGACGTCGTCGAGCGCCAGGCGTACCGGCTCGGGGCCGCCGCGATCCAGGGCCGCCGCCGACACCTCGATCGCGCCGGCTCGGTTCAGTCGGAGACGGATCTTGACCGGCCGGTCGTTGCCGGCACCGGCCTGGTCCAGGGCGGCGCGCACCTCACCCTCATCGAACGCGAACCCGAAGTAGACGGCCGAGCGCCGCAGGCGCTCGACGTGTCGCTCGAGCCGGAAGATCGGCTCGCCGGGGTCGCGGCGCATCGACTCGAGCAACTCGAACGGCGGACGCCTGGCGGTGAGGACCTTCGCCTTCGCGACGGTCTCGTCGAACTCGCCGGCGGCGGAGGAATCCCACGTGATGCCACCTCCTACGCCATACTCGGCGGTCCCCGTCTCCGCGTCGATCGTCACGGTCCTGATCGCCACGTTGAACGATGCCGACGGCGGACCGGCGGACGCCGGCGCCAGGAAACCGACGGCTCCGCAGTAGACGCCTCGCGGCGAATCCTCGAGGTCCGCGATGATCCCCATGGTCCGTACCTTCGGCGCGCCCGTGATCGAACCGCTGGGGAACAGCGCGCGGTACACGTCGGCCAGACCGGTCTCCGGCCGGATCCGCGCGGTCACGGTCGACGTGAGCTGCCAGACGGTCTCGAACCGTTCGGGCTCGAATACCTTGGACCATCGGACCGTGCCCGGCGCGGCGATCCGCCCGAGGTCGTTGCGGAGCAGGTCGACGATCATCGCGTTCTCGGCGCGATCCTTCACCGACGCCGTGAGCCGCGCGCGGATCGCCTCATCCTCCTCGAGCCAGCGGCCGCGCGGCGCCGTGCCCTTCATCGGCCGCGTCGTGAGCACGCTCGCCGTCCAACCGGAAGAACAGCTCGGGGGACGCGGACAGGATCCGGTACCGCCCGGCGTTCAGGTAGGCGGCGTGCGCACCTCGTTGTGCGTAGCAGAGGTCGCGGTAGAGCCCGCGCTCATCCCCTTGCACGGTCGAGCGCAACCTGAGCGTGTGGTTCACCTGATACGTGTCGCCGGCCGCGATGTGTCCGCGGATGCGCTCGATCGCCAGGTCGTACCGATCCCGGCCGACGGTCGGGATCCAGGCATCGGAGGGCGGCACCGCATCGTCCCGCGGTGAGGGCAAGACGGTCTCCTGGCGCTGCTGGAACATCGCGAACCAGGCCAGCGGCAGGCGGGCGAACGGATCGTCCGTGGCCCGGGCCCGAACGACGAGCGACGGGTCCATCCCCGGTGCAGCCTCGTACGCGACGAACCCCGCGACCCACAGGCCCCGTGCCGCGGCTCCCTCGGCCGCCGACAGCGTGGGCGCGACGTCCTCCGGCCGCGTCGCCTCCAGGACGCCGGCGGGATCGGTCAGTCGGAACGACGGCGCCTCACCGGTCAGGTCGTCGAACCGCGCCTCGATCACGCAGCGCTCGGTCAGGCGCCCTTGCGGGACCTGACCTCGTCGATCAGCGCGGGCAGGAACTCCAGCGCGTCCGCGACGACACCCAGGTCGGCCAGGCGGAAGATCGGCGCGTCCGCGTCCTTGTTGATGGCGACGATCCGCTTGGCGCCTTTCATGCCGACCACGTGCTGCAGCGCCCCGCTGATCCCGACCGCGATGTAGACGTCCGGCTTCACCGTCTTGCCCGTCTGTCCGACCTGGTAGCTGTACGGGACCCATCCGGCGTCGACGACGGCGCGACTGGCCCCGACGGCGGCGTTGCCGAGCATGGCGGCGAGCTGATCCAGCAGGCCGAAGTTCGCGGCGGTCTGCAAACCGCGGCCGCCGGAGATGACGACCCTGGCCTCCTCGAGCTTCGGTCCCGACGCCGACTCCTCGTGGCGCTCGACCAAGCGGGCAGTGCGGAGCCCCGGGGGATCTCGATCTCGACCGGCACGACGTCCGCAGCGCCACCGACGGGCTCCGCGACGAACGACTTCGGCCGCACGAGGACGAGATGCGGCGCCGGCCCGTCGAGTTCGACGTCGACGAAGAGCGTTCCGCCCGCGATCTGGGTGCGAGCCCGGTCGGCGCTCGCGACGTCGATCGCGTTGCTCATGAGCGCGGTGCCCGTCTTGGCCTGCAGGCGACCGGCGATGTCGCGCGACGTGTACGTCGTTGCGAACAGGATGAGGTCGGGTGCGTGTTGCTGCACGAGCTCGTGCATCGCGTGCGCCGCGGGTTGGGCCAGGAACTCGTCGTAGACCGGATCGTCGCTCGCGAAGACCGTTCTCGCGCCGTGCTCGCCGAGCGCTTCGACCGCCGCGGTGGCGCCGGGGCCGAGCGCCACGGCCTCGGCGTCGCCCAGCTCGCGGGCCTTCGTCAGGAGCTCGAGCGCCGCGGGGGCGGGCCCCTCGGGCCCCACCTCCGCGAAGACCCAGATCTTCGCCACGTCAGATGACCTTGGCTTCTGCGAGGAGGTCGGCGACGCGGCCTGCGGCCGCGTCGCCGTGGACGATCTCACCGGGACCCTTCTGCGGCGCCTGCTCCACGGCGACCACCCGCTGGGTCGCCCCCACGTCGGCAGCGGAGAGCCCGAGGTCGGCGAGCGATAGCGTGTCCAGCGGCTTCTGTTTCGCGCCCATGATGCCCTTGAGGGTCGGGTAGCGCGGTTCGGTCGCGGCGGCGGTCACGGTCGCGAGTGCCGGGAGGGCGGACTCCACCACGTCGTAGCCGGCCTCCGTCTGCCGCTCGACCCGGATCCCACCCTCGGCCACGTCGACCTTGCGGGCGAACGTCACCGCAGGTACGCCGATCAGCTCCGCGACCGTCATGGGCAACGTGCCCGTGTAGCCGTCCGTGGACTCGACGCCGGTGAGTACCAGGTCGAACCGAGCGCGACCGGCGGCGGCGGCGAGGACGCGTGCGGTGGCCATGACGTCGGCACCCCGCAAGGCATCGTCGGTGATCACGACCGCCCGATGGGCTCCCATGGAGAGCGCGCGACGGATCGCGGACACCGCTCCCTCGGGGCCCATCGACACGACCGTCACCTCGCCCTCGGAGGCCTCGGCGAGCTGCAGGGCCGCCTCGACGGCGTACTCGTCGCCCGGGTCCAGGGTGCCCTCGCCGTCCCGTTTCACCAGGAAGTCGTCGCCGAGCTCGGCGTCGCCGTTCGGATCGGGGATGGACTTCACGAGCACCACGATGTTCATGCGGGTCCGAGGATACCGGCCGGGGATATCGGCGGCCCGCGCGGTAGCCTCCAGTGCATGCCTTCCGTGCTGGTCGCGATGTCGGGCGGGGTCGATTCGTCGGTCGCCGCGTGTCTGCTCGATGAGCAGGGATACGACGTCGTGGGCTCGCACATGAACCTCGTGCACCTGGACGGCGTGGAGCACGGCTGTTGCGGGCCGGCCGCGCGGGCCGACGCGGCGGAGGTCGCGCGGATCGCCGGTATCCCGTTCGAGATCGTTGACCTTTCCGAAGAGTTCGCCGCGACCGTGATCGAGGACTTCGTGGCCGAGCACGAGGCGGGCCGGACGCCGAACCCGTGCGCGCGCTGCAACGGCGAGATCAAGTTCGGAGCGTTCCTGCGTCGCGCCGACGAGCTGGGGGTCGACATGGTGGCGACCGGGCACTACGTGCGCACCGAGCGGGACGGCGGCGGGGCGTGGCATCTGCGACGCGGCGCGGACGCCCGCAAGGATCAGACGTACATGCTCCACATGCTCGGTCAGGAACAGCTGTCGCGATCGCTCTTCCCCGTCGGTGCGATGCCGAAGTCGGAGACGCGCGAACATGCGGAGCGGTTCGCTTTGCCGGTGGCGTCGAAGCCCGACTCGCAGGAGCTCTGCTTCGCGCCATCGGGTGACGCAGGTGCGTTCGTCCGGTCGACGGCGCCACAGCTCGTCCGCGCGGGTGATGTCGTCGATGCCGACGGCAGCGCGGTCGCGACGCACGACGGGACGTTCGGCTTCACGGTCGGACAGCGCCGCGGCCTGGGCGTCGCCTCGGGAGCGCGCAATTACGTCGTCGAGGTCGACGCAGCTGCGAACCGTGTGGTCGTCGGGCCGCAGGCGCTGCTGTCGCGCTCGGGGCTGGTAGCGGATCGCGTCTCGTGGGTGGCGGGGAGGCCTCCCGACGACGGTCCGTTCGAGGCATCGGTGCGCATCCGCTACCGGGGCGACGACGTCGCGGCGGTGATCGAGCCGCTCGCGGGCGAGCGGATCCGGGTTGGAGTTCCGCACGCCGCAACGAGCCGTGGCGCCGGGTCAGAGCGCGGTGATCTACCTCGGCGACGAGGTGTTGGGCGGTGGCCGCATCATCGAAGCGCTCCGCTGACGTCCCGGGCCGGTCGGACGCTCCGACTATCATCGGAGCCGCCGGGTTCCTGCGAGGAGGTCGAAGCTCCCTTGAAGCTGTTGCGTCGCAAGACGAAGAGCTTCGACATCCAGGTCGAGGACCTCACGCTGCACATCACGGCCTCCGATGACTTCGCCGAGGAATCACGCGCCCAGGCGCTCTCGTTCTGGGAACAGATCCAGTCGTACGCGTTGCGCAACCCCGAGTTCCGCCGCTCCAAGCGGCCGCTCCGGCGCGTGCCGGAGGACGCGCCGGCCATCGTTCGCGAGATGGTGGCCGCGTCCCGGGAAGCGGGCGTGGGGCCGATGTTCACGTTCCGCGGGGCCGTGACGGATCAGGTCGGGCGGTTCCTCGCCCGTTCGCTCTCCGAGGTGACCGTCTCGTGCGACGGCGACTACTTCATCCAGACCCGGAAGCGGATGCGTCTGGCGGTGCGCCGCCACGGCGGCGCTCCGATCGCCGTCGCGGTCGAGCCCGTGAGGGGCGGCGTCGGCGTCTCGACGACGCTCGGCCGTGGGCGCGACGGAGGCGGCCCGGACGGTCTGGCGGTCCTGGCAACCTCGTGCATGTTGGCGGACGCGGCCGCCGCGGGCGTGCAGGCGCTGCTGCCCAAGGAGGACGGCTTCAAGCTCGCGCTCCGATACCTCCAGCAGGTCCCCGGCGTACGCGGCGGCGTGGTCGTCGTCGGCGCGCAGATCGGCGTGGCCGGCGGCGTGGAGATCGCGCAGTCGTGAGCGGGTCGGAGGAGCGGGAGCTCGCGGAGGCGAAGCTCCGGGTCGAAGAGCTGCGTGAGCTCATCAACCACCACAGCTACCGGTACCACGTGCTCGACGACCCGGAGGTCGCCGACGTCGAGTACGACGAGCTCGTGCGCGAGCTCCAAACGCTCGAGGATCGGTTCCCGGAGCTCGTCACGCCCGACTCGCCGACGCAGCGCGTCGGGAGCGTGCCGGCCGACCTGTTCGCACCCGTCGCCCACCGGGCGCCGATGCTCTCGCTCGACAACGCGTTCTCGTTCGAGGAGCTCGAGGCGTGGAACGCGCGGGTGGAGCGAAGGATCGGTGACGCCGCGCGGTTCGCGTGCGAGCTGAAGATCGACGGCGTGGCGTGTGCTCTCACGTACGAGCGCGGCTCGCTGGTCCGGGGAGCCACGCGCGGTGACGGCGTCACGGGGGAGGACATCACGGCCAACGTCCGCACGGTCCGCGGCGTGCCGCCCAAGCTGCTCCTGAAGGATCCCCCCGCGCTGATCGAGGTGCGCGGGGAGATGTACTTCCCCGTGAAGGCGTTCGAGGGTCTGAACGAGGAGCTGACCGCCGCCGGGCAGCGGCCGTTCGCCAACCCGCGCAACGCGGCGGCGGGGTCCTTGCGGCAGAAGGACCCGAAGGTGACCTCCTCGCGTCCGCTCCGGCTGTGGGTGCACTCGTTCGGGGCGGCCGACGGTGTGTCGTTCGACTCCCATCTGGGCTTCCTAGAGTGGGCGGCCTCGGCCGGGCTCCCGGTGCCGCCGACCACCACCGGCGTGGACTCCATCGCCGAGGTCGAGGCGTTCCTGACGAACTGGGAGGAGCACCGGCACTCGGTCGACTGGGAGATCGACGGCGCGGTGATCAAGGTCGATCAGACGGAGCTGCAGCGCGAGCTCGGCGCCACGTCGCACGCGCCGCGTTGGGCGATCGCATTCAAGTTCCCTCCCGAGGAACGGACCGCCCTGCTGAAGAAGATCGACGTCCACACCGGTCGAACGGGCAAGGTCACGCCGTTCGCGGTGCTGGAGCCGGTCGCCGTCGGCGGCGTGACGATCACCACCGCGACGCTGCACAACGAGGACGAGGTGCGGCGCAAGGACGTCCGCGAGAAGGACACGGTCATCGTCCGGCGCGCGGGCGACGTGATCCCCGAGATCGTCGGGCCGGTGCTGTCGAAGCGGCCGAAGAACGCGCGCAGGTGGAAGATGCCGAAGGACTGCCCTTCGTGCGGCACGCCACTCGTCCGTCGCGAGGGCGAGGTGGACCACCGCTGTCCGAACAAGGCCGGCTGCCCGAGCCAGGGACAGGAATGGCTGTTCCACTTCGCGGGCCGGGGCGCCCTGGACATCGAGGGCTTGGGGTACAAGACGCTCTGGGCGCTCGTGGAGAAGGGGTTGGTACAGGACCCCGCCGACATCTACACGCTCTCCGCCGAGCAGCTGGAACAGCTCGACGGGTTCGCGGAGAAGTCGATCACGAACCTGCTGACGCAGATCGAGGGCTCCAAGGACCGGCCGCTCTGGCGGCTGCTCGTGGGGCTGAACATCCGGCATGTCGGCACGCACGTCGCGCAGCTGCTGGCGACGACGTTCGGCTCGATCGACGCGCTCGCCGCCGCGACCGTCGACCAGATCGACGACGTGCCGGGCATCGGGCCGGAGATCGCCGCGTCGGTCCGCGAATGGTTCGAGGACCCGGAGAACCTGGCGCTCGTCGATCGGTTGAGGTCGGCGGGCGTCCGGATGGCGGACGAGCGGGTCGTCGCGGCGCCGACGGAGGGTCCCCTCGTCGGGAAGACGATCGTCCTCACCGGGACGATGCCCACCATGACGCGCGAGGAAGGGACGGAGCTGGCGCAGGCAGCCGGTGCGCGCGTCGCATCGAGCGTGTCGAAGAAGACCGACTTCGTGGTGGCGGGCGAGAACGCCGGGTCCAAGCTCACCAAGGCCGAAGCCTTCGGCGTTGAGGTCATCGACGAGGCCGAGTTCCGGAGGCGGCTCGGCTCGTAGCCCGGGAGGCGGTGTTGTCTCGGCCGCTAGACTGCCGCCCATGCCGGTGGAGATCGACATCGACCACGTCGCCCTCCTCGCTCGTCTGGACCTGACCGACGACGAGAAGGACCGCCTGCGCGTGCAGCTGGGCGCGATCCTGGAGCACGCGGCCAGGGTCGGCGAGGTCGCGGCGGACGACGTGCCGCCGACCGCGTGGGCCATCCCGCGGTCCAACGTCTATCGCGAGGACGTCCCCGAGCCGGGCTTGAGCCAGGCCGCCGCGCTCGCGAACGCGCCCGAGGCCGAGAGTGGCCGCTTCAAGGTGCCGCGGATCGCCGAGACGGGCTCGTGAGCGACGTCTGCGACCTCACGGGGTCCGGGCTCGCGGAGAAGCTGCGAGCCGGCGAGCTGTCCGCCGCCGAGCTGACGGAGTCGTCGCTGCGGCGCGTCGACGCCGTCGACGGCGACGTGAAGGCGATCCTCACCCCGACCCCCGAGGTGGCGCGCGAGCGTGCCGAGGCGGTCGACGACCACGCCACGACCGGTGCGACCCAGTCGCCGGTCGCCGGCATCCCGATCGCGCTGAAGGACGTGCTCGCGACGAACGGCATCCGCACGACGTGCGGCTCCAAGATCCTCGAGAACTACATCCCGCCGTACGACTGCACCGCATGGACCCGCCTGTCCGGCGCCGGCGCGGTGTTGATCGGCAAGACGAACTGCGACGAGTTCGCGATGGGGTCGTCGAACGAGAACTCGGCGTTCGGACCCGTCCACAACCCGTGGGACCTGGACACGGTCCCCGGAGGCAGCAGCGGCGGGTCGGCGGCCGCCGTCGCGGCCGGCGAGGTGGTCTGGGCGCTCGGGACCGACACCGGCGGTTCGGTGCGGCAGCCCGCGTCGCTCTGCGGCGTGGTCGGCCTCAAGCCGACGTACGGGGTCATCAGCCGGTACGGCCTGATCGCGTTCGCGTCCTCCCTCGACACCGTCGGGACGTTCACGCGGAGCGTGCGCGACGCGGCGGTCCTGTTGGGAACCCTCGCGGGCAAGGACCCTCGGGATGCCACCAGCCTGGACGCTCCGGTGCCCGACTACCTGCACGACATCGATGACGGCATCTCGGGGCTCCGCGTCGGGGTGATCGAAGGGACGTTCGGCGACGGCGTGCACCCGGGCGTGCAAGGTGCCGTCCGCGCCTCGGTCGACCGCTTGGCGGCGCTCGGTGCCACGGTCGACGACGTCGTGCTGCCGACCGCCGACCACGCGCTCAGCGCGTACTACCTGATCGCGCCGTCGGAGGCGTCGTCGAACCTGGCTCGCTACGACGGCGTGCGGTACGGCTTCCGGGCGGAGGGGCCTCACACCGACTCGATCGCCATGATGTCGGCCACGCGCGGCCAGGGGTTCGGTCCCGAGGTCAAGCGACGGATCATGCTCGGCACGTACGCGCTTTCGGCCGGCTACTACGACGCGTATTACGGGCAGGCGCAGAAGGTCCGGACGCTCATCATCCGCGACTACGAGCGGGCGTTCGCGGACTTCGACGTGCTGGTGTCGCCGACGTCGCCCACCACCGCGTTCCGGATCGGCGAGCGCGCCGACGACCCGCTGGCCATGTACCTGTCCGACGTCTTCACGATCCCGGCCAACCTCGCAGGGGTGCCCGCGATCAGCGTTCCGTGCGGCCTGGACTCAGGCGGGCTCCCCGTCGGCCTGCAGTTCACCGCGCCCGCCCTCGGCGAACCCGTGCTCTTCCGCGCCGCGCGCGCGCTCGAGCGGGACCTGGGCCTGGAGCTCCGCCCCCCGCTCCTCGCGGGCGTCTGACCGGGCATCCGGGCGCGTTTCCGCCGCGCGTGCCGCGCCGCCCGCACTGATGATGATCGCGACGGCCACGACGATCAGCAAACCCGCGACGACGGTCCTGGCGGTGATCGCCTCGCCCAGGACGACCGCACCGAGCAGCACGGCTCCCACCGGGGTGACGTAGGCGTACGTCGCCACGAGCGACGTCCGCGCGTTACGCAACAGCCAGAGGTAGGACGTGAACCCGATCCACGATCCGAACACGATCAGGTACGCGACCGCCAGCACCGACGCCCGCGAGAACGTGGACGCGTCGATGCGCCCGAACTCGCCGGTGAGGCCGCTGAGGGCGAGGAGGATGACGCCGGCGATCAACATCTGCATCCCCGCGCCGACGAACGGACGGCGGGGGAGCGCGGCCCGGCGTTGGTACAGGGATCCGGTCGCCCAGCAGATCGACGCGCCGACCACGGTCAACAGACCGGCCGTGTCGACGTGCCCGGCGATCGATCCACCCACGAGGACCGTGGCGCCCACGAAGCCGAGCGCCAGCCCGCCGAGGACGAGCGGCGGCTGCCGGTGGTGATAGACCACGCGGTCGATCACCGCGATCCAGAGCGGCACCGTCGCGATCACGAGCGCCGCGAGGCCGCTCGGAACGGTCCGTTCTCCCCACGCGACGCCGCCGTTGCCGCAGACGAGCAGGAGGGCGGCCACGATCGCCGCGCCCCGCCACTGCGGGGCGGTCGGTCGGTCGCCCGTGCGGTCCCCGCGGCGGATCGCGATCCCGTACAGCACGCCCCCGGCCACCAGGAAGCGGATCGAGGTCGCGAGGAGGGTCGGCAACGTCTGGTTGACCACGCGCATCGCCAGGTACGTGGTGCTCCAGATGACGTAGACCGCGCCGAGCGCCGCCCAGATCAGCGTCGTCGGGGGCGCGTGTTCCCCGGCGGCGGCGGGCGTACGCGAGGGCTCGGGCATGCCCCCGATGATAGGTGCCGCCCGTGGAAGCCAGGTCGGCCGACTTCGATAAGCTGCCCCTCGTCATGGCCGAGCTGGAGACCGTCATCGGGCTGGAGTGTCACGTCGAGCTCTCCACTCGCACGAAGATGTTCTGCGGCTGCCGCAACGGCTTCGGCGACGAGCCCAACACGAACGTGTGCCCGGTGTGTCTCGGCCATCCGGGCACGCTGCCCGTCCCGAACCGCGAGGCCATCGCGTCGATCATGAAGATCGGGCAGGCGCTCGACTGCGCGATCGCGCCGCACTCGCTGTTCCACCGCAAGAACTACTTCTATCCCGACATGCCGAAGAACTTCCAGATCAGCCAGTACGACCTGCCGATCTGCGTCGGCGGTCATCTGGACGTCGATGTCGACGGCGTCACCCGCCGCATCGGGATCACGCGCGTCCACATGGAGGAGGACACCGGCAAGACCACGCACGGCAGCGCGTCGGGCCGGATCCACGAGGCCGACTTCGCGCTGATCGACTACAACCGCGCCGGCGTGCCGCTGGTGGAGTGCGTGAGCGAGCCCGACATGCGCTCGCCCGAGGAGGCGGCCGCGTACCTCCGTGAGCTGCGCGCCGACGCTCGAGTCGCTCGATGTCAGCGACGTGCGCATGGAGGAGGGGTCGCTCCGCTGCGACGCGAACATCTCGCTCCGTCCCGTGGGTCAGGCCGGGTTCGGCACCAAGGTCGAGATCAAGAACATGAACTCCGTGCGATCGATGGAGCGCGCGCTGAACTTCGAGATCGCTCGTCAGACCAAGGCCATCGAGAACGGCGAGCCGATCGTGCAGGAGACGCGCCACTGGGACGAGGACGCCGGCGCCACGAAGTCGATGCGCTCGAAGGAGGAGGCGTTCGACTACCGGTACTTCCCGGAGCCCGACATCCCCCCGCTCGAGCCTCCTTCGACCTGGATCGACCAGATCCGGGCGACCGTGCCCGAGCTTCCCCGCGCCCGTCGTGAACGCTACGCGTCGGATCTCGAGCCTGAAGCCCGATGTCGCGGGCGTGCTCGTGGCCGATCGCGCCTGGACCGACCTGTTCGAGCGGACGATCGCGCTCGGCGTCGACGCGAAGGCGGCCGCGAACTGGATCACCCAGGACCTCGCCGGCTTGCTCAACAAGCACGGGGTCGCTCCGTCGGACTCGCGCGTCACGCCGGCGCATCTGGCGGAGCTGATCCGGCTCGTCTCCGACGACACCGTCTCGGGCGCGGGGGCGAAGCAGGCCCTGGAGGCAACGGTGGAGACGGGCGACGACATCCCGGCCATCGTCGACCGCCTGGGACTGACGCAGGTCTCCGATGCCGGCGCGCTCGGCCCCGTCGTGGACGAGGTGCTCGTCGGAACATCCCGACGTGGTCGAGCAGTTCCGGGGCGGCAAGGAGGGCGTGATCGGGTTCCTGGTGGGACAGGTCATGAAGAAGACGGCGAACGCGGCGAACCCGAAGCTCGCGCAGGAGCTCTTGCGCGAACGTCTGACCGGATAGCCGCGGGGACGCGGTGCGCGTCTCGAACAAGCCGCCTCGCTACCCCTGGTGGCAGCTCGTCCTGCTGGGCATCGCGGGTGCCGCCGAATCCCTGGTCTGGCCCCTCCGGCGCATGTGGCGGTCGGAGCAACCCCTCGACCGGTACGGCCTGTGTCACTTCACGAGCGTCGCCGGCGACGCGCTCCTCGCGATCTCGCTCGCCGATTCCGTGTTCTTCTCCCTCCCCGTCGGCCAGGCGAAGACGAGGGTCGCGCTCTACCTGTTGCTCACCATGGTGCCGCTCGCGCTCGCCGGCCCGCTGCTGATCCCGCTCCTCGATCGCGCGGGCCCTCGCCGTGCGATCTCGTTCGGGGCGGCCGCGGGGAGGGCGATCGCGGCCGTGTACGCCGCACCCCGTGTCGGAACCCTGGTCCTGTTCCCGGCCGCGCTCGTGCTGCTGGTGCTCTCGAAGGTCCACGCCATCACGAAGAACGGGTTGACGACCGCGTACGCACCTCCCGAAGAGGGCCTGATGCGCGCGAACGCCCGTCTCGGCAGGATCGCGGTCGCGGGAGCCGTCGCCGTGGCTCCGTTCGGCTACCTCTTCTTGAAGATCTGGGGAGCGAGCGGACCCATCTACCTGGCCGCTGTCGCGTACGCCATCTCGGCAGCGCTCAACCTGCGACTGCCGCATCCGCAGATGCACCAGACGAAACAGCGGCGGGACGTCGGTCCACGCGGCCGGATCCCGGAGCTTACCGGCCCCGCGATCGGCGCGGCGGGGATGCGGGCGGCGAGCGGGTTCCTGCTTGTTCCTGCTGGCGATCTCGCTCCGCAACGCCGGCGAGCCGGTGTGGTGGTTCGGGGTGCTCGCTGCGGCCGGCGTGCTGGGGGGGTTCGTGGCCGACCTGTTCGCGCCACGGCTCCCGACGAACACGCGTGAGGAGGCGGTGGTCGTCGCGTGCGTCTCGGCCGGGGCGATCGGAGCGCTGCTCGCCTTCGAGGTGTTCGGGCTCCCGCTGCTCATGGTCTACGCGTTCGTCGCCGGGGCCGCCTCGGAGCTCAGCCGGCTGGCGTTCCAGAGCCTGATGCAACGCAACGCGCCCGAGGGCGCGCAGGGACGGGTGTTCGTCCGATACGAGGTGGTGTTCCAGCTGGCGTGGGTGGTCGGCGCCTTCATCCCGGCGCTGCTGCCGATCGACTTCCGGCTGGGCATCCTGATCCTGGGGGCGTTCTACATCCTGACTGGGGCGGCGTACTTCTGGCACACGAGACGTCGGAGGGGTCCCGGCAACCCGTCTCCCGAGGCCGGGATCGCCTAGGCGGCGTTCCGCGGCGACCCCGTAAGCTGAGCGGCGGCCCGCGACGGGGCCGCCCAACCGGGAAGGAGGTCCGCATGGCAGAGCCGGTCAAGGTCGGTCGCGCCGACGAGATCCAGGAAGGCGAGGCGAAGGCGTTCCCCGTGAACGGTGCGGAGATCGCGGTGTCGCGCGTCTCGGGCACGCTGTATGCGTTCAGCGACATCTGCACCCATCGTGGGTGCAACCTCTCCCTCGGCGGCGAGATCGACGGGACGTCCATCACGTGCGAATGCCACGGGAGCACGTTCGACATGACCACGGGTGCGGTCTTGGAGGGACCGGCGACCGAGCCGGTCGCCACGTTCCCGGTGCACGAGGAGAACGGCGAACTCCTGATCGAGGCCTGACCGCGTGGCGGACCCGCGCACGTTCGTCGTCGTCGGCGCGGGGCTGTGCGGCGCCACCGCGGCGGCCACGCTCCGGTCCGAGGGGTTCGACGGCCGGATCGTGCTGATCGGGGCGGAGGAGTTGCCGCCCTACGAGCGCCCACCTCTTTCGAAGGAATACCTCCGTGGCGAGGATCCCCTCGAGCAGATCCTGGTGCGGACGCCCGAGTGGTATCGCGAACAGGACGTCGAGACGAGATGGAGCACGCACGTCACGCAGCTCGACGCGCACGCGCGCGAGGTGGTGCTCGCGGGCGGGGAGCGCGTGGCGTTCGACGCGTTCCTGATGGCCACCGGCGGGCACAACCGGAGGATCGAGGCGCCGGGGTCCGAGCTCCCGGGCGTGCTCGACCTCCGGTACGTGGGAGACGCGGACCGCCTGCGCGCAGCGGTCGCGGGTGGGGCGCGCGTCGTGTGCGTGGGCATGGGGTTCATCGGGGCGGAGGTCGCCGCTTCGCTCCGAACGATGGGGTGCGACGTCACCGTCATCGAGATCTTCGAGACCGCGCTGTTCCGGGTCCTCGGCGGCGACATCGGGCGCGCGCTCGAGGCGATCCATCGCGACCACGGCGTGACGATGCACTTCAACGACCTCGTCGCGCGGTTCGAGGGCGACGGCAGGCTCGAGCGGGTCGTGACGAGGGGAGGCCGGGTCGTCGAGGCGGACGTCGCGGTCGTCGGGATCGGGACGGAGCCGGCCGTGCACCTGATGGCGGGAACGGGCCTCGACCAGCCGGGCGGGGTGCCGGTCGGGCCGACGCTGGAGACGTCGATCCCCGGGGTGTTCGCCGCCGGCGACGTCGCGCGACACGAGCACCCGGTGTTCGGTCCGATCCGGGTGGAGCACTTCGACAACGCGCTGAAGATGGGGGAGACGGTCGCCCGCAACATGCTGGGCGAGGGACGGGTCTTCGACGACCCGCACTGGTTCTGGTCGGACCAGTACGACGTGCAGATCCAGATGGCCGGGTTCGCTCCGACGTGGGACCGGATGGTCGATCAGGGGCTCGCTCGAGGATCGATCGTTCTGCGCGTTCCTCCTCGACGCCGAGGGTGTCCTGCGGTCGAGCGTCTCGATCGCGTGGCCTCGAGACGTCCGCCGGTCGTTCGAGCTGATCAGGCAGCAGGTGCGTCCGGACCCGGCCGCGTTGGCGGATCCGGACGTGGACCTGCGTCGACTGGTCCCGGATGAGGGATGATGGGAGCGTGAGCAGACCCGACCCCGTGATCGGTCATCCGACGTGCGACCTGGACCTGCAGCGTCGGATCCGGCAGACACGACGCGACGTGGTGGCCCGATCGGCGGGCCGTGCACAGGCGAAGAGGTCGCTGCTCGACCGGCTCCTCCGCCGCCATCCCGCGCCGCCGCCGGTCATGGATGGCGAGGCGCTCCGCGACAAGGGCGACGACGTCTGGAAGTCGCTCCGCTTCTGAGCCGGGGCACCGCCGGCGCTCGTCCGGAACGGACTAGTCGGTGGTGAGCCGCGCCGCGAGCTCGTCGGGCGTGCCTTCGGCTTCGATCTGCCCGTCGTGGAACAGCACCACGCGGTTGGCGTAGCGGAGCGCCTCCGGGTTGTGGGTGGCGGCCAGGACCGCCCCGCCGCGGCGGATCACGTCCCACAACGCCTCGAGGATCAGGTCGGCGTTCTCCGTGTCCACCTCCGCGATCGGCTCGTCGGCCAGCACGACCTCGGGTTCGGCGATCAGCGCGCGAGCCACCGCGACGCGCTGCTGCTGGCCGGCCGAGAGCTCGAACGTCCGGTTCTCGAGCCGGTCGCCCAAGCCGAGTCGCGTGAGCCAATCCGCGGCACGGGTTCGCGCCTCGTCGAGCGACGTGCCGTCGAATCGGAGCGGGAGCTCGACGTTCTCCACGGCCGACAACGTCGGCAAGAGCCCGAAGCTCTGGAAGACGACGCCCATCTCCGTCCGCCGGAGCGCGCGCCGTTCCTCGGCCGACAGCGCGCTCATCGGCGCGCCCTTCCACCGGACCTCGCCCGCATCCGGACGGTCGAGACCGGACAGCACGCCGATGAACGTGGTCTTGCCCGAACCCGACGGGCCCATCAGCGCGACGAAGTCCTTGGGGTTCAGGGCGAGCGATGCGCCGCGGACGGCGAGCACGCCGTTGGCGCCGGCGTACGTGCGCACGATGCCCTCGGCGGCCAGGATCGGCTCAGGCATGTCCGGTCTCGCTCCGCCGTCGCAGTCGGACCTCGTCGACGCCGACCTCGGCCTCGAGCTCGGCGTCGCCGAGCGCGGCGATCGCCTCGTCCGGCAGGTGCACGCGGCCGTCGCTCCCGACGGGCTGCACGACCAAGCCCTCTTGGAGGAGCCGCCCGTCGCGGACCCGGATGCGCCGATCGGCGCGACGAGCGGCGAGCAGGTCGTGCGTCACCATGACGACCGTCACGCCGAACTCGCGGTTGACCGCTCGGAAGGACTCCAGCACACGGTCGGCGGAGACGGAATCCAGCTCGGCCGTCGGCTCGTCGGCCAGCAGCAACATCGGGGTGTTCGACAGCGCGACGGCGATGGCGGCGCGCTGCTGTTCGCCCCCGGAGAGCTGTCCGACCTTGTGGTTCGCGCGGTCGGCCAGGTCCACCAGCTTCAGCAGCTCGTCGGCGCTCCGGCGGAGATCCGACGCGAGTCCGGCGTGCAGCACGCCGGGCAGGCGGATGTTCTCGCGCACGTTCAGGTACGGGACGAGGTTCCGTGCGGTTCCCTGCCATACGAACCCCACGCGCTCGGCGCGATACCTGGTGAGGTCGTCGTCGCTCAACAGCCCGAGGTCCTGTCCGTCCACATCCACGACCCCCGCGGATGCCCGGTCGAGGCCGCCGAGCAGGTTCAGGATCGTCGACTTGCCGGCGCCGCTGGGCCCGACGACGGCGAGGAACTCACCGCGGGGGACGTCGAGATCCACGCCGCCGAGCGCGACGACGCCCGTATCGCCGATCCGGTAGACCTTGAACACGTGCCGCAGGCGCGCGAGCACGTCGCGCCCCTCGGGGGCGAACCGCTCGGGGCTGACCATCGTCATTCGGCCTCACCTCGCAGGACCCCGGTCACCGACGACCGCATCAACGTTCGCATGGCGAGTCCCAGTCCGATGGATGTGGTCACGGCGACGGTGACGAGCGCGACGCCGAGGCTCGTCCAGTCCATCACGAGCAGCGGCGGCGGGTACGACACGCCGAGGCTCGTGCCCACGTACGGCATCACGAGACGCAGGAGCAGGTACCCGAGACCCAGTCCCGCCACGATCGCGAACCCGAGCAGGAGACCCTGCTCGAGCACCAGCGTCCGCCTGATCTGCGAACGCTCCGCGCCCATGGCGCGGAGCGCCGCGAACTCGTAGTCGCGTCGACGCTGGGCGAAGTACAGGCTCGCCGACACGCCGATGATCACCAGGCCCACGCCTCCGGCCGCGGCCGTGAAGTTCATCCCGACGGCGAGGCTCTGCGGAAGCTGCGCCAGCGTCGCCTCGATCGGCACCGCCTGCTGGACCTCGCGGCCGGGGATGAAGCCGTTCGCGCGGAGCGCGGGCAGCGGGTCCGTCGATCCCATCGCCCAGACCTCGTCGAGCGTGATGCCGGGTTCGGGCACGGCCAGCTCCCGCTCGAGCAGGGCGCGGGTCGGCACCACGATGAACGGCGAGTTGGGGATGGCGCTCGGGAACTGGCTGGCTTCGGCCACCTGGTGGAGCTCGATCTGCTGCCCGCCCAGCGTCACGGTGAACGTGTCGTCCACCTGAGCGGCAACCGTCGTCGACACGAGCGCGGGCAACGCCGCCGGCTCCGGGATGAGGCCGGCGAACACCCTCCCGGCACCGATCTGGACGTCGAAGCGGAACCCGTCGGCGGCGGGTGAGAGTTGGCCTCCGCTGCCCCGCCACGTCAAGGGGACCCAGCCGTCCAGCGGCAGCGGCGCGCCGTCGATGTCGGCGCGGGTGATCGCGATGGGGAAATGGAACGGGAGGTTCAGCAGCGTGTCCGCCTGGAACGTGATGGACAGCAGCCGCGTCCCGGGAGCGAGCGGGATCCGGTAGGTTCCCGGCCCGGCCGAGACCGGCTGCACGTCGGGTGTGTTCGTCACGCCGTCGTCGTCGATCACGGTCGCCGACACGCCGATCCCCTCGGCCGCCTTCGGGACGTCGAGCGACAGGGTGAGCGTCTGCGCGCCGGCCGGGAGCTCGAAGCCTGAGGGCGAGGTCTTCAACGCCTCCAGGATCTGGTCGATCGGCGTCTCGGAGAAGTCCGATCGCCACCATCCACCGTCCGCGTAGGTGGCGGGGTCGATCGCGATCGCGGACGGCGGCAGGGCGTACGTGCCTTGGCCGAGGTCCGGCTCGGTCCGGATCACCGGGGTCGTGTTCGGCGGCATGTCGTCGATCGCCGACAGCACGTCCTCGGGCGGTGAGACGGGGACGTTCCAGTCGGCGCCGACGATCGTGTGCGCCGCGTCCTCGTGGTTCTGGAGCACGATCGCACGGTACGAGGTCGAGACCACGAGCAGACCCATGGCGAGCAGCAACAGCAGCGCGGCGGCGAATCCCGCGCCCGGCGCACGACTGAGCTTGCGCCCGGCCAGGTAGACGGGCACGCGTCTCGACCTCCCGATCCGCCCGTCCATCCGATGGAACACGAACAGCAGCAGCCGCAGCACCAGGAACGATGCGGCGAACAGCAGCAGCGTCGGCGCCAGCAGCACCAGCGGATCGATCGTGCCCGAGCCGGCCTGCGGCTTCGTTCCTCCCCGGAGCTGGATGAACGCGAAGACCCCGACGGGCAGCACGACCAGCTCGACGGGAACGCGGGACAGCAAGGGACGATCCTCGCGAGACACGGCGCGGCGCTCCTCGAGGATGGTCCGCGAGATGTAGGGGAGCGACAGCAGCAGCAGGATGAGCGCTCCGATCGCCGCGGCGACGGCGCCGAGCGCCTCCGCCGCGGGGTTCAACTGCACGGGGAACAAGCACCCCGGGGAGCGTCGGTCCGTTCGTCCGGCCCGCGAGGCTCGCCAGACCCAGGCCGATCAGGAGTCCGAGCGGGAACGCCACCAGGGCGGCGAGCACCGCCTGGACCGCTTGCGCCAGCAGGAGCGTCCGCCGTGAGAAGCCACGGCTGTGCAGCACCGAGAGCTCGAACGCCTGTCGGGTGAGGGTGAGCGCGCCGACGCCCGCCAGCACGGCGAGCGTCACCGCGCCGATCTGGAAGACGACGAGCAGGATCGGGATGCGCAGGTTCTCGACACGCTGATCCACCAGCCGCATCAGCGTGTCGAGACCGGTCAGCACGCGGGCGCCGGCGAGGCCGGGCTCGTCGTGCAGCGAGTCTTCGATCCGCTGGAGCTGAGCGGGGATCGCGCGCACCCGGGCGAAGGGGACGTTCGCGAGGTCGAGGTAGAGGTCCCACGAGAACTCCGTCGTCAACCCGAGCGTGCTGCCGAGTGAGAGAGCCGTGGCGCGTGAGACCAGCTCCGGTTGCACCTGGGTGGAGTCGGGGGCGGGGAACGGGCTCCGCGATCCGAACCAGAACGGGTCCTTCGGGTCGGGGGGAAGGAACGTGCCGCTCACCGTGAGCTCGGTCGCATCCCCGGCGGGACCGATCAGCGAGACCCGGTCACCGATCCGCAGCCCTCGCGTCTCGGGCGTGTTCTGTGCGAGCGCGATCTCTCCCGGCCCGGGTGGCTCGCCCTTGAACGTCAGGTGTTCCTCGGCGCCGTCACGGAAGAGCAGAGGAACGGAGGGGCCGTCGACTCCGTTCAGCCGGACCGTGGTCAGGCCCTGGCGCACCTCCTTCCCGACGGGGAGGGCCCGGGTCTCCGACGTGATCGACGCGTCCGCTTCCGCGTAGGGGAAGTCCCCGTTCCCGAACGCCTGGATCCTGACGTTCGCGACGGTGACGGCAGCGCTCTGTATGGCCGAGGAGAGGATCGCGGACCGCGCCGCGTCGGCGTAGATCGGGCCGGCGACGAGGACCCCGATGCTGAACGCGAGCGTCACCACGACCGCGAGGCCCAGCAACCGCTGAGCCGCGAACCGCTTGAGGAGGAACCGGAGCGTCGCCATGGTGTGGTGGGCCCCCGGCGTTGTGAACGGTGCGCGTACCCCCCGGCGGCCCGACCGATGATACGGACCGCGCTCCCATCCGGGGTCGGCCACTTGCGGAACCTTGCCCTGCGCGGCGAGCGGTGGTGTTCGCTCCAAGCTGCGCGAACACGCCTGCTAGGCTGGCCGTTCGAGCCGCGAAACCGCCGGCGCGGAGCCGGCCGAGACCGTCGAGGAGTGAGCGCAGTGGACAGGCCCGAGATCATCCTTGCCCCCGGTCCCACCCCGATCCCGCCCGAGGTGCTGCTGGCGCAGGGGAGTCCCCTCGTCTACCACCGCGGTCCCGGGTTCGGGAAGCTGATGCGGGAGGTCACCGACCGGTTGCGGCAGCTGTACCGGACCGCGGACGCCGACGTGCTCTTGATGACCTCCTCCGGCACCGGCGGCCTGGAATCCGCGATCCAGAACTGCTTCTCGCCGGGCGACGCCGTGTTCGTTCCGAACGCCGGGTTCTTCGCCGATCGATGGAAGCGGCTGGCCGAGGCCTACGGGCTCACGGTCCACACCATCGACTACGAGTGGGGGACGAAGATCCGGCCCGACGACGTGGCCGCGGCCCTCGCGGATCACCCGGTCAAGGCGGTGCTCCTGACGCAGAGCGAGACGTCGACCGGCGTGATCCAGCCGGTCGAGGCGCTCGCCCGCGTGGCGAGGGACGCCGGCGCGATGGTCGTCGTCAGACGTGGTGTCGTCGCTCGGAGCGGTGCCGTTCGACTTCGACGGCTGGGGGATCGACGTCGCCGTCGGCGGCTCGCAGAAGGCGCTCTCCGCGTCGCCGGGCATCGCGTTCGTGGCGATCAGCGATCGGGCGTGGGAGGCGGCTGGCACCGCCACCAACCCGCGGTTCTACTTCGATTGGGCGATCTACCGGCAGTTCGCGTCGCTGCCCGACCCGGAGAACCCGTGGACGCCGGCGATCAGCGTCATGCAGGGACTGCACGCCGCGCTCGAGCTCTACTTCCAGGACGGGGTCGACGCCGCCATGGCGCGGCACCGGTCGCTCTCGCGCGCCGTGAAGGAGGGCGCGCAAGCGCTGGGGCTCGACCTGTTCGGCGAGGGCCTGGCGGACAACTGGACCGTCACCGCGATCCGTGCACCCGAGGGTCTGGACGCCGACACGATCGCGAGCCGGATCCGCTCGGACTTCGGCGTCGTGCTCGCGCCCGGCCAGGGGCCGCTCAAGGGCAAGGTCTTCCGGATCGGGCACTTCGGCTACTTCAGCGAGCTCGACATCCTGCGCGGCCTGGCCGCGCTCGAGATGACGCTCGAACGCCTCGGGTACCCGGTGAAGCGCGGGGCGGCCGTCGCGGCGGCCGAGGGCGTCTTCTCGGGCGCCGAAGGCTAGCCAGCCGTGCGCGTCCTCGTCACCGAGAAGCTCTCCGAGCAGGGCCTCGAGCTGCTGCGGCGCGACTTCGAGGTGGACGTCCGTCCCGAGCTCGCGACCGGCAACCTGGCCGCGGAGATCGGCCCGTACGAGGCGTTGATCGTCCGATCGCAGACGCGCGTGGACGCGGAAGTGCTGCAGGCCGCGGAACGGCTCCGTGTGGTCGCCCGCGCCGGGATCGGCCTGGACAACGTGGACGTCGAGGCCGCCACGCGTCGCGGGGTGATGGTCGTGAACGCTCCGCAGTCCAACGTCATCTCCGCCGCGGAGCACACGCTCGCGCTCCTGCTGTCCCAGGCGCGGAACATCCCGCAGGCGCATACCGCGCTGGTCGCGGGGCGATGGGAACGCGCGGATTGGGAGGGTATCGAGCTCGCCGGCAAGACGATCGGCGTGATCGGGCTCGGCCGGGTCGGCGCTCTGGTGGCGCATCGCGCCACGGCGTTCGGGATGCGGGTGATCGCCTACGACCCGTACGTCTCGTCGGATCGCGCCAAGGAGATGGGCGTGGACGTGATGCCGACGCTCGAGGCGCTGCTGGTACAGGCGGACTTCGTGACCATCCATCTGCCGCGCACCGCGGAGACCGAAGGACTGATCGGCGAGCACGAGCTGTCGCTCATGAAGCCGGGCGCGCGACTGGTGAACACGGCCCGCGGCGGCATCGTCGACGAGGACGCGCTCGCGAAGGCGCTCGAGAGCGGCCAGCTCGGCGGGGCGGCTCTCGACGTGTACGCCGCCGAGCCGACCACCGACAGCCCGATCTTCGCGTTCGACAACGTGGTCGTGACCCCACACCTCGGCGCGTCGACACGAGAGGCGCAGGACAAGGCCGGCACCACGGTCGCGGAGATGGTCAGGCTGGCGCTCCGCGGCGAGTTCGTCCCGTACGCGGTGAACGTCTCGGCGGGCGCGGACGTCTCCGAGATCGTCCGCCCGTTCGTGCCGCTCGCCGAGCGGCTGGGCGCGCTCCTCGCCGGTCTCGCCGAAGGCGGCGTGCGTTCGATCGTCTGCTCCTACATGGGGCGTATCGCCGAGGCGGACACGCGGGTGCTGACGCTCGCCATCTTGAAGGGCATCCTTGGCAAGGTCGTGAACGAGCCGGTGTCGTTCGTGAACGCGCCCATGCTCGCGCGCGAGCGCGGCATCACGGTGAGCGAGATGCGTTCGACGGTGTCGGAGGACTACGTGAGCCTGATGTCGCTCCGCGCCGACACCGACGAAGGTCCGGTGTCGGTGGCGGGAACGCTCGTCGGCAAGCGCGACGCGCAGCGGGTGATGAAGGTCGACGACTTCGACATCGAGATGGCGCCCGCCGAACACATGATCTTCTTCACGTACGCGGATCGGCCGGGCATCATCGGGAAGGTCGGGACGATCCTCGGCGGCCACGGCGTGAACATCGCCACGATGGATGTCGGTCGCAAGGACGAGCATGGCGAGGCGCTCATGTGCCTGACCGTGGACGCGCCGGTCCCCGCACACGTGCTCACCCACATCGCGTCGGAGATCGACGCCAGCCGGTTGCGCGCGATCACGCTGCCGACGTAGGCCGGCGCCCGAACCGTCATGCTAAACTCGCCCATCATGAAGCGGCTGATCAGGACGAGTCCCATCACCGGCACGGTCTGACGCGCACCACCGCGTCCCGTCCCCGGTAGCTCCGTCCCTCACGCCCGCACCCGATCCACAGGAGTCGCTTCATGAGTCGCTCGCCAAGGTCCAACGTTCGCAGACTGGCCATCGGCCGGCTGATCTCCGTGACCGGAGGAGCCGCCGCATACACCGCGTTGATGTTCACGGTGTGGAACGACCTGCATTCGGCCGCGTGGCAGTCGATCGCGCTCCTCCTGACGTTCGGCGTCGTGGGCATCTTGGCCCCGCTCACAGGGCACCTCGGAGATCGCTACGACCGCCGCAAGGTGATGATCGATCTCGGAGTCGATCGCCGCGGCAGTGTTCTTCGCGATGGCGTTCGTCGACGCTCCGAAGACGCTGATCGGGCTGGCGTTCGTTTCCGCGATGGCAGAGTCCCCGTTCTGGTCGGCGTCGTCGGCCGCGATCCCCAACCTGGTCGAGCGCGAGGAGGACATCGCGTGGGCGAACAGCCTGCTCGGGCTGGGGCGGAACGCCGGCATCATGATCGGGCCGGTGATCGGCGGCGTGCTGCTGACCGCGCTCGGCGCCCCATGGGTCTTCGCGATCAACGCCGTCACGTTCGTGATCTCGGTGCTGCTGACGCTCTCGGTGAAGGGCGACTACTCGCGAGAGCACACGGCCGCCGAAGAGGAGGAGCACCAAGGGATCACGGCCGGGCTGCGATTCATCTGGCACGACCGGCCGCTCCGCGCCATGGTGATCGCGTGGACCGTCTTCCTGCTGGGGGCCGGGATGGGTATGGTGGCCGACGCACCGCTGGCCGCGCACTTCGGCGAGGGCTCTGCCGGGTTCGGCCTGCTGATCGCCTGCTGGGGACTGGGGTCCGTCGTCGGCAGCCTGCTCGGCCGCAAGCTCACGCAGAGGAGCGAGCCGCTGTGGCTGGTCCTCGGTGCGGTGGGGATCGCCATCGCCGGCCTGGGTATCGCGTTCTCGCCGACGTTCGAGATCGTGTTGTTCGCTCTGCTGATCATGGGGATGAGCGACGGCATCTCGATCGTGGCGGAGCAAGGCATCATGATGCGCCGGTCGCCCGACGCGGTCCGCAGCCGGGTGATGGCGGGCTTCGATGCGCTGCTGTCCCTCGGGATCGCGGTCGCGTACGTCTTCGCCGGACCGGTGCTCGAGCTCCTTGGCCCCAAGGGGGTCTACGGCGTGGGCGGTGTCTCGGCGGCGATCGCCGCGGTGCTGCTGCTGCCCGTGTTGCGTCTGCGTCGTCCCGCTCCGGCCGAGCGGAGCATCGACGGCATCGTCGCGCCGCCCGACATCGCCTGAACGGCCGGTCAGGGAGCCACGGCTCCCCGGCCGGTTCGTTCGGCCTCTCTGCGCGGTTCCTCGCATCCTTGCGCTGAACGACGGTTCAGGGGTAGCGTGGCGCATCTCCTCGACGGACCAGTACGACGCGATCGTGATCGGCGGCGGCCACAACGGGCTGGTCGCTGCGGCATACCTCGCGAAGGCGGGCGCGCGGACGCTGGTGCTCGAGGCCAGGCACAAGACCGGCGGCGCCGCGGACACCATGGCGCCGTGGCCGGAGGCGCCCGAGTTCAAGGTCACCACGCTCAGCTACGTGATGAGCCTGATGCCCGACACGATCCTTCGCGACCTGCAGCTGGAACGGCACGGCTATCGCGTGCACCCGACCGGCCCGTACTTCCTGCCGTTCCCCGACGGGCGCTGCATCGTGCAGTACGACGACTCCGCGAAGAACCACGACGAGTTCGCCAAGTTCTCGAAGCACGACGCCGACGCGATCGAGGCGTGGGACGCGTGGATCGGGGGACTGGCCGACGTGCTCGGCCCGCTCCTCATGACCACTCCGCCGACCGTCGGATCGAAGCGGCCCGCCGACCTCATCGATCAGCTCCGGCTCGTCTGGCGGTTCCGCGGTCTCGACGTGAAGACGGTCGGCGACGTGACGCGGCTGATGACCATGTCGATCGTCGACATCCTGGATCGGTTCTTCGAGTCGGACCAGGTCAAGACCGTGATGTCGTTGAACGGCCTGATCGGCACGTGGGCAGGGCCGTACGAGCCGGGGACCGGGTACGTGATGGCGCACCACTCGATCGGCGACGTCGGGGACGGCAACCTGGGCGCGTGGGCGGTGCCGGAGGGCGGGATGGGTGCGGTGGCGGCTGCGATCGAGGCCAGCGCGCGGACGTTCGGCGCCGAGATCAGGACGAACGCGCGCGTCGCGCGGATCCTGACCATCGACGGCTCGGTCCGCGGCGTCACCCTCGACGAGGGCGAAGAGCTGCTCGCGCCGCTCGTCGTCACCGCGATCCATCCGAAGATCACGTTCCTGCAGCAGCTCGATCCGAGCGAGCTGCCGGCGGACTTCGTGCGCGACATCGAGTCATGGCAGCTCGCGGAGCGGTGTCGTGAAGATCAATTGCGCGCTCGACCGCCTGCCGGTGTTCACGTCGAACCCCGAGCTCACGGATCAATCCGGCGGCGTGGAGCTGGCGCACTCGGTGGCCTACCTGGAGACGGCGTTCGAGGAGGCACGCGCCGGTCGTGCTTCGACGATGCCGTTCTCGGACGGCGTCGTGCCAACGTCGCTCGATCCGAGCCTCGCGCCGGAGGGCAAGCACGTGATCTCGCTCTTCACGCAGTGGGTGCCGCACGGGTGGAGCGAGGAGCCGCACCACGATGAGCTCGAGAGCTACGCGGACCGTGTGATCGCCGGCTACGACGAGCTGGCGCCGGGGTTCGCCGACAGTGTCCTGCATCGCCAGGTGATCGGCCCGTACGACATGGAGCACGAGTGGGGGCTGATCGGGGGCAACATCTTCCACGGCGAGCTGTCGGCGGAGCAGCTCTTCCACATGCGGCCGGCGCCGGGCTACGCGGACTACCGCACGCCGATCCGCGGCCTGTATCAATGCTCCAGCGCCACGCACGCGGGCGGGGGAGTCACCGGCATCCCGGCGTACAACTGCGTCCGGGAGATCAAGCGAGACCGCAAGCGAATCGCACGTTCCCGATCGAAAGGTTCGAAGCGATGACCGAGCAAGCGCACACGACGTTCCCGTTCTACATGGCCACCTGGTACCGGAAGTCGCCGTACTACCAGCGAACGGTCGAGGCGGGCTGCACCAGCTGGGACCTGTACAACCACATGCTGATCCCCACGCTCTACGACGACGACCTGAAGGAGTACTGGCACCTGCTGAACCACGTGACGCTCTGGGACGTGGCCGTCGAACGCCAGGTGGAGATCAGCGGGCCGGACGCGGCGCGCTTCACGCAGCTGCTCACGCCGCGCGACCTGTCGAAGACCCAGGTAGGCCAGTGCAAGTACGTGCTGATCTGCGCGCCCGACGGCGGCATCGTGAACGACCCCATCCTGCTGAAGCTGGCCGAGGACCGGTTCTGGCTGTCGCTCGCCGATTCCGACGCGCTGCTTTACGCGTTGGGCGTGCAGGCGTTCGCCGACATGGACGTGACGATCCGTGAGCCCGACGTCTCGCCGCTGCAGGTCCAGGGCCCTCGCTCGAAGGACGTGATCCGGAAGCTCTTCGGCGACGACGTGATGAACCTCAAGTACTACTGGTGCACCGAGGCCGACATCGACGGCATCCCGGTCGTCGTGTCGAGGACCGGCTGGACGGGCGAGGTCGGCTACGAGATCTACCTGCGCGACGCGAGCCGTGGTACGGAGCTTTGGGACAAGGTGATGGAGGCAGGACAGGAATTCGACATCCGGGCGATCGCGCCGAGCGATCAGCGCCGCATGGAGGCGGGCATCTTCAACTACGGCAACGACATGGACATCACGAACAACCCGTTCGAGGTGACCGGTCTCGAGCGCCTGGTCGAGCTCGAGAACGACAACACGTTCGTCTCTCGCGACGCGCTCCAGCGGATCGCGGCCGAAGGCGTGTCGAAGAAGCTCGTCGGCGTGAAGATCGACGGTCCGCCGCTCCCGATGTGGCTCGAGGACTTCTGGCCGGTCACGGCCGGGGGCCGTGAGGTCGGCAGGCTGACGTCGGCGTCGTACTCGCCGCGCCTGGACTTCAACATGGGATACGCCTGGGTCCCGATCGAGCTCGGCGCAGGATGGCACCGCCATGCAGATCCGATCCGCGGTGGACCCGATGTCGGCTACGGTGGTCCCGCTGCCGTTCCTCGATCCGACGAAGGACGTGCCGAAGGGTTGATCGCGTGGAGAGTCTCCAGGGCAAACTCCTGATCGCAGGGCCCACGCTGTGGGATCCGAACTTCCGCAGGACCGTGCTCTTGATCGGTCATCACGACGACGAGGGAGCCGTCGGCGTCATCTTGAACCGCGCGTCCGAGACCACCGTTGCCGAGGCGGTGCCGCCGCTCGGCGTCCTCGTTCCGGCCGACGAGCCCGTGTTCCTGGGCGGCCCGGTGCAACCTGACGCGGCGGTCGTCGTGGCCGACTTCGTCGATCCGTCGATCGCCGATTTCCTGGCGTTCGACACGATCGGCTTCCTTCCGGCCGAGACCTCTCCCGGCGTCGAGGGCACGGTCCGGCGCGCGCGGGTGTTCGCGGGCTTCGCCGGGTGGGGACCAGGGCAGTTGGACGCGGAGATGGACGAGGAATCGTGGGTCGTCGAACCCGCACGCCCGAGCGACGTCTTCTCCGCGGACCCGTCCCGGTTGTGGGAAGAGGTCTTGAAGCGGAAGGGCTCGTCGTTCGACCTGCTCCGGCTCATGCCGCTCGATCCGACCCAGAACTGACGCCCGGCGCCGCGGGCGGTAGCGTCCGCGGATACCAGTCATAGGAGGACGGATTTGGCCTCGGAGACGTACACGTTCTACATCCAACCCTGGTACCGGAAGTCGCCCTACTTCGAGGCCACGAAGCGGGCGGGCTGTAAGAGCTGGGGTCTCTACAACCACATGTTGCTCCCGACGCTCTACGACGACCCCATCACCGAGTACTGGGCGCTCTTGAACGACGTGACGATGTGGGACGTGAGCGTTGAGCGATGCGTCGAGATCACCGGTCCAGACGCGTTCGAGCTCACGAACCTGATCACGTGTCGCGACCTGACGACGTGCGACGTGTGGCAGTGCAAGTACGTCCTGCTGACCGCGACCGACGGCGGCATCGTGAACGACCCCGTGTTGCTGCGACTGGGAGAGAACCACTTCTGGCTGGCGCTGGCGGACAGCGACGCGCTCCTGTACGCGGCCGGCGTCGCCGCGGGTCGCGGCATGGACGTGACGATCCGCGAGGCGGACGTGGCCCCGATGCAGGTGCAGGGACCACGCTCCAAGGACGTGATCGGCGCGCTGTTCGGCGACGCCGTACGGGACCTGCGCTACTACTGGTGCACCGAGGCCGAGGTCGACACGATCCCCGTCGTCGTGTCCCGCACCGGCTGGACCGGCGAGGTCGGCTACGAGATCTACCTCCGCGACCCGAAGCGCGGCGACGATCTGTGGGAGCGTGTCCGGCAGGCGGGGGAGCCGTTCGGGATCCGCGCGATCGCGCCGTCGGAAGCCCGGCGCATCGAGGCGGGCATCTTCAACTACGGCAGCGACATGCGCGTCGAGGACACGCCGTTCCACGTCAGCGGTTTGGAGAAGTTCGTCGAGCTGGGGCAGGAACAGGACTTCATGGGGAAGGCGGCGCTCGCCCGGCTGACGGAGACCGGCGTCGACCGGAAGCTCGTCGGCATCGACATCGGGGGCGACCCGATGACCGACGAGGGGGCGCTGAGCGACTTCTGGCCGGTGCGCGCGCCTGGTGGAGAGCCGATCGGGCGGATCACCGCCGGCGCGTGGTCGCCGCGTCTGGAGCGCAACGTCGGCTTCGCCTGGGTGCCGGCGTCGCACATGACGGACGGCACCGTGTTCGAGCTGGCCGATCCGAGGGGTGCGCGGACCGCGACCGTCACCGCGCTGCCGTTCGTGGATCCGAACAAGGACACCCCCAAGGGGTAGCGGGTTGCGGCCGCCGCGGGCCGCTACAGTTGCGCGATGAGGGAGCGGGGGGCTGACCTCGACGATGGGCTGCGGGCGTCGATCGCGTTCGACGACGCCGCGGGCTACTACGACGAGACGAAGGCGTTGTCGCCTGACGCACTTGCCGCCACGATCGACATCCTCGCCGGCGAGTTCGTCGATGCGCGGCGTGTGCTCGAGGTCGGGGTTGGCACCGGTTTGCTCGCGCTTCCGTTAGCAGAGCGCGGCCTCCGCGTGGACGGCGTCGACCTCTCGACCCCGATGCTGGAACGCGCGATCGCGAAAGCGTCGGCGTGCACGAGGGTCGGTTTCGCCGTGGCGGACGCGACGCGGCTCCCGTTCGTCGATCGGGCGTTCGGGGGCGCGTTCATCCGGCACGTGTTGCACCTGGTGCCCGACTGGCGTCAGGTCCTGTCCGAGGCCGTTCGCGTCATCCGGCCGGGCGGGACGCTCGTCGTGAGCATCACGGACTACACCGGCCTCTATCAGGAGATCCAGGAACGGTTCTTGGCCGAGGCCGGCGACCTTCCGCTCGCCGTGGGTCTGCGGCCCGACGACCCGGCCTCGTTGCGGCGAGCGATGACTCGGTTGGGGGCCAAGACCCGCGCGCTCCCCGTCGTTCGCGGGTTCCGGACGATGACGGTGGAGCGCTTCCTCACGGGTATCGAGGACGGGCAGTACAGCTGGACGTGGGCGGCGAGCGACGCGCGGCGGCGCATGGCGGCACGAACGCTTCGTGCGTGGCTCGTCGGGCGCTTCGGCAACCTCCGACGTCCGGTCGAGCCTGAGTTCGCCGCCGAATGGTGGGCGTTCGATCTGCCGGAGCAGCTCGAACCCTCGCCGTAGAATCCCGACCCATGGAAAGGTCGGTCGCGTTCGATCGCGCGGCGGAGTACTACGACCGTACGCGCGGGAACAGCTCTGAAGGATTGCGGAAGACGATCGGCCTGCTCACCGGGGAGGTGCGTGGCCGCGGAGCCGTGTTGGAGGTAGGCATCGGCACCGGTCAGCTCGGGTTGCCGATGCACGAAGCGGGGATCCAGGTGACCGGTCTCGATCTCGCTCGGCCGATGATGGACGTACTCATGGAGAAGGCGGGCGGCCGAACGCCGTTCCCACTCGCGCAGTGTGACGCGACCCGGATGCCGTTTTGCGACGGGGCCTTCGGCGCCGCGTATCTCCGGTGGGTCCTCCAATTGATCCCGGCGTGGGAGGACGCGCTCGCTGAGATCGTCCGTGTCGTCCGGCCGGGTGGTGTGGTCCTGGCGTCGCTCGCGAGCGACGGAGGTCCTCGATCGGAGGTCCGTGGACGCTTCGCAGAGGTCATGGGCCTCTCGATCGAGCCGCCGGGGCTCGCCTATGACGGCTACGACGAGTTAGACACGGCCGCGATCGCGCTCGGCCTGGCACCTCGCGCCCTCCCTCCGATCCCCGGAGATCGGGCGTGAGGGCCTGGATACGTTCATCGACAGCATCGTGAACAACGCGTACTCGTGGACCTGGGAGATCGACCCCGACCTGCTCGCGCGAACAGTGGTCGACGTGCGACGATGGGCCGAGGCCCGCTTTGGGCCGCTCGAGCTGCTCCCGCGCGACGAGTACGAAACCATCTGGCGGGCGTACGACCTCCCTGCCGAGCGATGAGCGGTTCGATCTCGTTCGACCGCGCCGCCGAGTACTACGACGAGACGCGCGGCTTGACCCCCGAAGCGAGCCGGGCGACCGTGGAACTCCTGGGGGCCGAGCTTCGCGCACGCCCGCCCTGTCTCGAGATCGGCGTGGGCACGGGGCTGATCGCACTTCCCCTCCACGACGCCGGCCTCCGGTTGGTAGGCCTGGACCTGTCCACGGCGATGCTGCAGAAGCTGGCGGAGAAATCGGGTGGCCGGCCCCCGTTCCCGGTCCTGCGCGGCGACGCGACACGGTTGCCGTTCGCCGACGGGGTCTTCGGGGGCGCGGTGGCGCGTCACGTGTTGCATCTGATCCCGCGGTGGCAGGCCGCCGTCGCCGAGCTCGTCCGGGTGGTGCGACCCGGCGGCGTGCTGCTGCTGAACATCGGGACGGAGGGAGGGGCGTGGCAGGACCTGCAGGATCGGCTCGAGGCCGCGGCCGGGCCGGATTCCCATCGGGTGGGCCTGACGGTGAAGGATCACGCGTTGCTCGACGAGACGCTGGCACGATCCGGTGCGCGATTCCGGGAGCTACCGCCCGTCTGGGAACGGAGCCGGGACTACACGCCCGAGCTGTACTTCCAGGAGGCGGAGGCGCGCACGTTCTCCTGGACGTGGAAGGTTCCGGCGGATCGGCTGACCGCCGCCATCTACTCGACACGCGCGTGGGCCGAGGAGCGCTTCGGGCGCCTGGATGTGATCCTCGAACCCCGGTACCCGATGGTCTGGCGCGCGTACGACCTCGAGGTCTGAGCTCCTGCCGCGCGCGTCCACTTGTCGATATCCTGTCCTGCACATCTCCGGGCGCCATCCCGCACCCGGTCGACCAGAGGAGGGTCCACGGTGCCGATCACGCAGGTCGAGAAGATCTGGATGGACGGTGAGCTCGTGGACTGGGCCGACGCCAAGATCCACGTGCTCTCCCACGCGTTGCACTACGGCACGGGGGTATTCGAGGGCATCCGGGCGTACGAGACCTCACGCGGTCCGGCCGTGTGGCACATGGACGAGCACCTCCGCCGTCTCTACCGCTCCGCGAAGCTGTATCACCTCGACATCCCGTTCTCGGTCGAAGCGGTCGGCGAGGGGATGAAGGACGTGATCCGCGCGAACGGCTTGCGGTCGTGCTACGTCCGGCCGCTCGTGATCCGCGGCTACGGCGAGATGGGCGTCAACCCGCTCAACGCGCCGGTGAACGTCATCATCGCCGTGTGGCCGTGGGGCGCCTATCTCGGCGAGGATGCGCTCGAGCAGGGCGTGCGGATCAAGATCAGCAGCTGGCGTCGGAACGGCCAGAACTCGCTCCCGGCCGCCGCGAAGGCGACGGGTCAGTACATCAACAGCGTGCTGGCGAAGGTGGAGTCGCTGAAGGCCGGGTACGACGAGGCCATCATGCTGAACGAGCAGGGCTTCATCACCGACGGCTCGGGCGAGAACGTGTTCATCGTTCGGGCCGGCATCCTCACCACGCCACCGACGCAGGCCGGCTGTCTCGACGGCATCACCCGCGGCAGCGTGATCCAGATCGCGCGCGACCTGGGCTACGAGGTCCGTGAGGAGAACCTGGTCCGGAGCGACCTCTACAACGCGGACGAGTGCTTCTTCTCGGGCACGGCCGCCGAGATCACGCCGATCCGTGAGGTCGACGACCGCACGGTAGGCGAGGGCCATCGCGGGCCGATCACCAAGGAGCTCCAGGGCGCGTTCTTCGCCGCCACCAAGGGCGAGACGGAGCAGTACGCCCACTGGCTCACCCACGTGAACGAGTGAGAACCGGCCTCCATCCATCGCGGTCCCGGCTCGTATCACCGACCGAGTAACGGGCGTCAGGTCGCTTGTCGGCCCCTGGAGTAGGATTCCTCGCCGTGCCCCGGTGAAGGGCGAGGGAGACCGCAGATGACGACCCAGGACACCGAAGCTCGATACCGGCTGCCGCGGACCGTGACGCCCAGTCGCTACGAGCTGGTGCTGGCCCCGGACCTGGCCGCGGGCTCGTTCGAGGGAAGCGAGGACATCTCGGTCACGGTCAGCGAGCCGGTCGACGAGATCGTCCTCAACGCCGTCGACCTCGAGATCGTTCGTGGCTCCCTGGAGGCGGCAGACGGCCACACGATCGACGTCGATGCGATCCGGCTCGACCCTGACACCGAACGGGCACACCTGACGCTCACGGGTGATGCGGCGCCGGGGGAGTGGACGTTGCACCTCGACTTCCGCGGCGGGTTGAACGACCAGCTGGTCGGGTTCTACCGGTCGACGTACGAGAACCCCGGCCACGGCACCGAGGTCATCGCCACCACCCACTTCGAGGCCACCGACGCTCGACGGGCGTTCCCGTCGTGGGATGAGCCCGACCTGAAGGCGGTCTTCGGCGTGACGCTGATCGTGGCCGCCGATCTGACGGCGCTGTCGAACGGTCCGGAGATCGGACGAACAACTCTCGACGACGGCCGGGTGCGGGTCGTGTTCGCGGACACGATGCCCATGTCCACCTACCTCGTGGCGATGGTCGTGGGTCACCTGGAGCTGACCGAGACCGTCGATGCCGGCGGGGTGCCCACCAGGGTCGCCCACGTGCCGGGCAAGCATGCGCTCGCGGCGTTCGCGTTGGAGGTCGGCGCGCACTCGCTCAAATGGTTCGCCGACTACTACGGCATCCCGTACGCGGACAAGAAGGTCGACCACGTCGCGCTGCCCGACTTCGCGCAAGGTGCCATGGAGAACCTGGGCTGCATCACGTACCGCGAGGCGGCATTGCTGGTGGATCCCGCCACGTCCACGCACGGTGAGCAGCTCGACGTCGCCGAGACCGTGGCCCATGAGCTCGCGCACATGTGGTTCGGGGACCTGGTCACCATGCGCTGGTGGAACGGACTGTGGCTGAACGAGGCGTTCGCGACGTTCATGGCGCTGCTCGCCGTCGATGCCTACCGTCCGGATTGGGAGGTCTGGAACCAGTTCGCACGCTCGCGCAGCGCGGCGCTGGAAGTGGACGCGCTCGTCTCGACCCGCTCCATCGAGTACCCGGTGCACTCGCCCGACGACGCGAACGGCATGTTCGACACGCTCACGTACCTGAAGGGCGGGGCGATCCTGCGGATGTTGGAGCAGTACCTGGGCGCCGACCGGTTCCGCGACGGGATCCGCCGTTACCTGCGCAAGCACGCGTACGGAAACACCGAGACCCATGACCTGTGGGACGCGCTGGAGGAGGAGACCGGCGAGCCGGTGCGCCGGATCATGGACACCTGGATCTGGCAGGGTGGCTACCCGCTGATCTCGGTCACGATCGCCGACGACGGGACACTCCGGTTCTCCCAGCGCCGCTACTCGCCGTCGCGGCCGGACGACGAGACGAAGTGGGCCGTCCCGCTGTCGGTGCGCCAGGTGGCTCCCGACGGCAGCGAGCGGACCGACGCGATCCTGGTGGAGGCGGATGGGGCGTCGCTCCCGATGCTCGCGCCCGACGCGGTCGTGGTGGCCAACGCCGGAGGCATCAGCTTCGTGCGGGTGTGGTACGACGAGGTGCTCGCCGCGCGACTGGCCGGCTCCGCGGTTCGTGCGCTCAGCCCGCTGGAGCGGTACTCGCTCGTGGACGACGCGTGGGCGGCGGTCGTCGACGGTTCGACGACCGCTTCGTCGTTCTGTCGGTTCGTCGAGGGGTTCGTGGAGGAGACGGAGCTTCCCGTGTGGCAGCTGATCCTCACGGGGCTGAGCTGGTGCGATCGGTTCCTGGAGGACGAGCCCCGCGACCGGTTCCGCGACTACGTCCGTCGCCTCCTGCGCCCGGCGATCGACCGGCTTGGATGGGAGGCCTCCTCCGACGAGGCGGACCTCGTCCGCGCGCTCCGGGGGACGCTGGCGCAGGCGCTCGCCGTGCTCGGCGACGACCCGGAGGCGAAAGCGCAGATGCGCGAGCTCGAAGGGGAGGCCCGTGGCGGCGGAGATGTCGATGCCCACCTCGCCTCGGCGGCCGTGCAGGTCGTGGCCACGAACGGCGACTCGGGCGATTTCGCGCGCTATTGGCAGATGGTGCACGACGGCGTCACGCCGCAGGAGCAGCTCCGATACCTGTACGCGCTGGCCCGGTTCCGCGACCCCGAGCTGTTCGAGAGCCTGCTCGCTTCCACGCTGACGGACGACGTGCGCCCGCAGGACGCGCCGTTCCTGCTCGCGACGGCCACGACCAACCGCGACCTGGGCGAACGTGCCTGGCGGTTCATCGCCGACAACTGGGACCGGGCGCTCGCGAGGTTCGCCTCATCCAACATCATCTCCCTGGCGTCGGGGACGCGGTTCCTCTCGATGCCCGACCAGCAGGCCGATGTCGAAGCCTTCTTCCAGACCCACTCGATCCCGCAGGCGCAGCTGATGCTCGATCAGATCCTCGAACGCCAGCGGATCTACGTGGCCCTCCGCGAACGGGCGGAGAAGGACCTGGCGCAGTCGTTCTCGGGTTCGTCGTAGCGCATCCCCCCAGCCGGTCCCCGCCTTGACACGCTGAGGCGCGGCCCCATACCGTTCGCTCCCGAACGACCTGTCGGCGCATGCGATCTCTCGGGGGGAGGGATGAGGACGGGCGGAACGGCCACGATCGAGGGCGTCGAGGTCTCGACGGAGCACTGGATCGGTGGGCGGCGTGTGGCATCGGGCCGCACCTTCACCGACGTCTCCCCGATCGACGAGGCGCCGATCGCCGAGGTCGCGAGCGGGGGTGCCGACGAGGCGGCCGCGGCCGTCGCGGCCGCACGGGAGGCGTTCCCGGTCTGGAGCGGCACGTCTGCGATGGATCGCGCCGCCGTGCTGCACGCGATCGCCGACGGGGTCGAGGCGCGCGTTCCCGACCTCGCCGCCGTCGAGACGCGGGACAACGGGTCCCTGTTGCGATCGATGCGGAACTCCGTCATGCCCCGCGTCGCGCGGAACTTCCGGTTCTTCGCGGACCGGCTGCTGGAGCTGGGCGAGCCGGACGTCGATTTCAACGGGTTCGCCGAGCACCTCTCGTGGGACCCGTCGGGCGTCGCGGTGGTGATCACGCCGTGGAACGCCCCGTTGATGCTCGCCACGTGGCGGATCGCGCCCGCCCTCGCCGCCGGGAACACCGTGGTGGTCAAGCCGCCGGAGTGGGCGCCGCTCACCGCCTCGATGCTCGCCGACATCGCCCACGACGCTGGAGTGCCCGACGGCGCGTTCAACGTGGTCCAGGGGATCGGCGAGGAGGCCGGTGCTGCGCTCGTGGCGAACCCCGACGTCGATCGCATCGCGTTCACCGGCTCCGTCCCCACCGGCAAGCTCGTCGCAGCGTCGGCCGGCGCCAACCTCACGCCGGTGTCGCTCGAGCTCGGCGGCAAGTCGCCGTTCGTCGCGTTCGCCGACGCGGACATGGACGCGCTCGTGAAGCAGGCTGTCGGGCAGTTCGACAATGCCGGACAGGTGTGCCTGGCCGGGACGAGGCTCCTGATCCAGCGGGAGATCTACGACGAGTTCCTCGACCGGTTCGTCGAGGCCGCTGCGGCGATCCGTCAGGGGGATCCGCGGGACGACGCGACCGACATCGGACCGCAGATCACGCGCGAGCACTTCGACCGCGTGGACGGGTTCGTCCGGCGCGCGATCGCCGACGGGGCGAAGCCGGTGCTCGGCGGAGGGCCCAACGACGATCTCGGCGGTCTCTACTTCCGTCCCACGGCGTTCGTCGACGCGCCCGCCGGTTCCGAGATCCTCCGTGAGGAGGTGTTCGGTCCCGTGCTCACCGTTCAGCCGTTCGCGGACGAGGACGAGGCGGTGTCGCTCGCCAACGCCACGGACTACGGCCTTGCGGCGATCCTGTACACGGGCGATCCCGCACGCGCGAAGCGCGTGAGCGCGCGGCTCGTGGCAGGAACCGTCTGGGTGAACTGTTTCTTCGTGCGCGACCTCAACGCCCCGTTCGGGGGCTCGCGGAGCTCCGGGATCGGTCGTGAGGGCGGCATCTGGAGTTTCGATTTCCATGCGGACGTCAAGAACGTCTGCACCGCACCGTGGAACGAAGGGAGTTGACCGTCCATGGGTGAGATCGTCGGTGCCGGCATCGTGGCGCACGTCCCGACCATCATGCTGCCCGAATCGGTACGTCTGGAGATCAACGACGGGAAGGAGATCACGCTCGTCCCCGGTCTCGCGCGTCTCCGCAGCGAGGTCCTCGATCGTCTGCAGCCAGACACCATCGTGATCTTGGACACGCACTGGGAATCCACGTTCGAACACATCATCACCGCGGCCGAGCGCCGCGAAGGGAAGTTCACGAGCCACGAGCTCCCACGCGGCATGCGCCAGATCCCCTACGACATGCCGGGGGATCCGGAGCTGGCGTTCGAGCTGCAACGGCAGGCCGACGGTCGGGACGACACATGGGTCCTGGCGAGCGACGATCCGTGCCTGCCGGTCTTCTACGGCACGATCAACATCTGGAGCCACCTGGGCAAGGGCGAGCGCTGGGCGAGCGTCTCGATCAACCAGTGCGGTCAGACCGAGGATTTCCTGCTCCTCGGGGAGCTGCTCGGCAAGGCGGTCGCGGAGACGGACCGGCGGGTGGTGGTGCTGGCGTCGGGCGGCATGACGCACCGGTTCTTCCCCTTGCGCGAGCTGCGCATGCACGAGAGCTCGAAGGTGCCCGACAACATCCTGCACCTCGAGTCGTACGAAGCCGACCAGCACGTGCTGCGGATGTTGCAGGCCGGCGACCACATGGGCGTGATCGACTGGATGCCCGAGTACAAGCGCGCGGCTCCCGAGGGGCACTTCGGGCACTACCTCATCATGGCCGGCGCGATCGGCGGCGCGCGTTGTCAGGCGTCGGGAGAGCTCTTCAGCGAGTACGAGGCATCGGTGGGTACGGGACAGGTCCACGTGTGGTTCGAGCGTCCGGCCGACGGCTGGACCGGGTAAGGGCGCTCGCGCGCCGGAGGGAGGGGGCTCCAAGGTGGCAGACCAGCAGCAGAGCGAACTGGGTTACGAGCGACTGGGAGGGAAGAAACTTACGTTGGTGGACTGCATCGCGCAGTCCGTGGGCTTCATGGGTCCGGTCTTCAGCGCCGCGTTCATCATCCCACTGATCATCGGCGTGAACGCCGCCGCGCGCGGCGCCGGGACATCGGCTCCACTCGCCGTCCTGCTGGCGGGCGTCGGTGTGTTCGCGTTGGGGTGGATCGTCGCCCAGTATGCGAAGCGGATCCACGCGGCGGGTTCGTTGTACGACTACGTGACGAACGGCCTTGGGTCCACCGTGGGGGCAGCTGCCGGGTGGCTGTACTACGCCGGAACGATCATCCTCACCACCGGTCTCGGCTTGCTGATCGGCGGGTACGTCCACGACAACCTCATGCCGGGCGTGTTCAGCGTCGACGGTGGCCTCCTGCCGATCTGGCTGTGGCAGGCCATATTCGCTCTGGGGCTGTTCGCGGTCCTGTACCTCGGCGTGCAGATCTCGACGCGGGTACAGCTCACGTTGGCGTTGATCTCGGTAGCCGTCGTCTTGGTCTACTTCCTTTCGGTCATCATCCGCCTCGGCGGCGACAATGACTTCGCGAAGACGTTCAACCCGAACCCATCGCCCGACGGGTTCACAGGGATCATGTTCGGGGTGCTGTACGGGGTCCTGATCTTCGTCGGTTTCGAGACGGCCGCGAACCTGGCCGAGGAGACCGCCGAGCCCAAGAAGTCCATCCCTCGTGCCGTGTTGCTGTCGGTCGTCGTGGTTTCGATCTTCTACATCATCGCCGCATACGTCGAGGTCGCAGGCTTCGGGTTCGACATGTCGATCATCACGAGTCCCGATGTCGCCGGGGCGCCACTCTTCGCGCTCGGTGCACCAGGGGGCCAGTTCGGCTCGGACTTCATGTTGAAGCTGCTCCTCATCGTCGTGTTCCTCGACATGCTCGCCGTCTACGTCGGCGCCGGCGTGGCCTCAACCCGCGGAGTGTTCGCGATGGCTCGCGACCGCCGCCTGCCTGCCGGGTTGGCCGGCGTCTCGGCCAAGTACGGCACGCCGACCGGCGCGATCGGTCTGCTGATGGTCGTCCAGGTCGTACTGATAGCGGCAAGCCAATGGTGGACCGACCTGTTCGCGCTGCCGGGGCTGCCGCATTACTTCTCCCTCTTCGCGTGGTGCGCGACGTTCGGCGGCTTCGCGCTGATCGTCGTGTACTTCCTGATGTCGATCGGGGCGATCCGCGGTCTGATGACTGATCCGGAGAAGGTGAAGCTCTGGATCGCGGTGGTCCTCGGGATCGTCGTCACCGGGGCAGCGATCTTCGGGTCCTTCTACAAGGTCCCCAGTCCGACGCTCCTCGCCCCGTGGTACGCCGTGATCTGGTTCGTGCTCGGCCTCGTCGTGATGGCAGTGTCGAAAGGGCGGGAGCCGGCGAGCCAGGCGCTCGGGGATCTGCACTCGGAGATCGACGGGAAGGTGATCTGACCCAGAGATACCATCGAGCGATGACCGACCACGATCGGCCACTCCGGCTGGACGCGCCCCGCGAGGAGGTTCTTGCGCATGCGGCCAGGCTGGTCGAGGAGGCGTGGCGGAGCTTCGACAGGTACCGGCCCGAGGAGCCCCCGCTCGACGAGCGGGTGCGGGGGCTCCTCGAGGCCGGACTGCCGGGCGCACCCGTCGCGGTGCACGCGGCGCTCGACGACGCCGCGCGCATCCTGGACGAGTCGATCGCGCAGCCGCGCCCGCGCTACTTCGCGTTCATCGGTTCGTCAGGGCTCGAGATCGGTGCCATAGCGGACCTGCTGGCGCACACGTACGACATCAACCTGGCGGTCGACGCGCGGGCCGCGACCCAGATCGAGCACCAGGCGGTCCGCTGGGTGAGCGAGTTCGTCGGGTTCCCGGCCACGATCGGGGCGTTCACGAGCGGGGGAACGATCAGCAACGTGACCGCCCTGGCCGCGGCCCGGGAGCAGGCGCTCCCGGGTGCCCGCACGGAAGGGCTGTCCGGCCGGCGACAGGCGATCTACTGCTCCGCGGAAGTGCACTACTCCGTCACCCGCGCGGTCGAGCTCCTGGGGATCGGTTCGAACAACCTCCGCGACTTGCCGATCGATGGATCGCGCCGGCTGCGGCCGGACGCGCTGGCCCAGGCGATCGACCGCGACGTCGAGGCCGGCGTCACCCCGGTGGCCGTGGTGGCCACTGCCGGGACGACCCTCACCGGCGCGATCGATCCGATCGATCCGATCGCGGATGTCTGCGCCGAACGAGGTGTCTGGCTCCATGTGGACGGCGCCTACGGGGTGCCGGCGGCGTCGGTCCCGACCCACGCGAACCTCTTCCGGGGCTTGGAGCGAGCGGACTCGGTATCGGTCGACGCGCACAAGTGGCTCTACCTGCCCAAGGCGTGCGGGGTCGTCCTGGTGCGGGAGCACGGAGCGCTGACCCGCGCCTTCGCGCACGAGGAGGGGTACCTGCCCCATCAACAGCATGAGCTGCATGCCGTGGACATCACGCTCGAATACTCGCGGCCGTTCCGGGCGCTGAAGCTCTGGCTCGCGTTCCGGGCGCATGGCGCGCCACAGTTCCGTGAAGCGATCGCACAGAACCTCCACGAGGCCGACCTTCTGTACCGAACGGCGGCGGACGCCGAGGACTTCGAGACGATGGCCGAGCCGCCGCAGCTCTCGATCGTGCCGATCCGGCATGTTCCGCCGGGCGTCCCCGACCTCGACGCGCACAACGAGACGCTCGCCAAGGCGATCCAGGCGGACGGACGGGTGTACCTGGCCTCTGCGCTCATCGACGGCCGGGTGTGGCTGCGACCGTGCTTCGTCAACTTCCGCACGACGGAGGACGACGTGGCCGCGATCCTGGACGTCGCCCGCGAGCTGGGTGACCGGATCGCAGCGGAGGGCGCGGCGTGACCGACGAGCTGCTCCCGGCGGAACGCAAGGTGCTCGAGGCGCTCGGCGATCGCTCGCTCGACTTCCGCGCCATGTGGGCCGTCTCGAACCTCTTCCGCGCGTCCGCCGCGATCCGCCGGCACATGGAGGCGAACATCCTCGCGGCGGACCGGTTGTCGTGGACCGCTTTCACCGGCCTGTGGGTGCTCTGGGTATGGGGGGAGATGGAATCCCGCGAGTTCGCCCAGGCGGTGGGCGTCAGCCGCCCGACCGCGACGGGTGTCGTGACCACGCTCGAGGGTCGCGGCTTCGTTCGAAGGAAGAAGGACCCGCGCGACGGTCGCATGGTCCTGGTCTCCCTGACACCGGCGGGGAAGCGGAAGATCGAGCAGCTGTTCCCTCGGTTCAACGCGGAGGAGGTCACCGTCACGGCACACCTCGACGACGAGGAACGAGACGCGCTGGCGCGGCTGCTGCGGTCGATGTACCGCGCCGTGGACGGTCAAGACGACTGATCTGCCACGTTAGATGTTCATTAGAAGTTCGATGCTTGCGCCTTCGCGGCCATCCCTAACGCATCCGACCCCCGTACCGTGGCAAGGCTGCGGGCGTCCGGGTTGGCCCGTACGGGAGCCGTCGAGATGCGCGAACGGATCGAAGTCCCAACCATCGTGGCGTCGGCACGCCTCATACCTCCCGCCGAAGCCGCGGTTCGCGACCGTGGTCGCATCCATTCGTTCGCCGTGGCCCTTCGACCGAAGCAGTGGGTCAAGAACACGCTGGTGTTCGCGGCACCGGGAGCGGCCGGCCTGCTCGGTGTGACCGCCGTCCTGGCCCGGGCGGGCTCGGCCTTCGTCGTGATGTGCCTGGTCGCGAGCGCCGGGTACCTGGTGAACGACGTCGTGGACGCCGAGGCCGACCGGGCGCATCCGGTTCGTCGCCGGAGACCTCTGGCCGCAGGTCGAGTGTCCGTGCCGACCGCGATCGCAGGTGCGGCGGGGCTGTTCGCGATCGGTATCGCACTGTCTCTCACGTCTGGGCGTGCAGTTCCTGGCGGTGGTGCTCGTCTACGCGGCGGTGACGACGGCCTACAGCTTCGGGGTGAAGCGGATCGCGGTATTCGATCTGGTCGCGGTCGCTTCGTGCTTCGTGCTTCGTGCGATCGCCGGCGGCGCCGCGACCCACGTCGTCCCCTCGATGTGGTTCCTGATCCTCACGTCCTCCGGAGCGTTGCTCGTGGTCGTGGGCAAACGACAGGCCGACCTTCGCTCGACCGAGGACGGCGGCGTCGCATCGATGTACCCCGTCGCCTACCTGCGCGGGGTGTGGGTGCTGGCGGCGGGTGTCGCGATCACGGCCTACTGCCTGTGGGCGTTCGCCCAGCCCCATCTCGTGGACGGGATCGCATGGAGCCAGGTGTCGATCCTCCCGTTCGCGGTCGCGCTCCTCCGCTACGCGTATGCGATCGAGCTGGGCGACGGCGGCGCGCCTGAAGAGGTGTTCCTTCACGATCACGCGCTCCAAGCGGCGGTGGTGGCGTGGTTCCTGACGTACGGAGCGGGGGTGTACCTCACGTGACCGACTCCGGATGTGAGGAGCGGGTGCTCACCGGCTGGGGGCGGACCGCTCCGTCGCGAGCGACCGTGATCCGACCGGTGGACGTGGCCGGGATCGCGGCCGAGTTGCTGGCGCCGTCACGCCGGGGCGTGCTCCCTCGAGGGCTCGGGAGGAGCTACGGCGACGCGGCCCAGAACGGCGGGGGCGTGGTGCTCGACATGACGGCCCTCGCCCGCGTCGAGCGGTTCGACGATCGGTCGGGGACGATCACCGCGCTCGCGGGAACGTCGCTCGACGCCATCCTGCGCCTGATCGTGCCGCGCGGATGGTTCCTGCCCGTCACGCCCGGTACCCGCTTCGTCACCCTCGGAGGCGCGATCGCGAACGACGTCCATGGCAAGAACCATCACGTCGATGGCGGGATCGGCGATCACGTTTCCGCATTCGATCTCGTGACCGCAGACGGTGCCGAGCGATCGGTGACGGTCGCGGGCGATCCGGACACGTTCGCCGGGACCGTTGGGGGGATGGGCCTCACGGGCGTGATCACGCGCGCCACGCTCCGGCTGCTGCCGATCGAGACCTCGCGCATGCGGGTCGACACCGAGCGAGCCGCAGACCTGGACGACCTCATGGCTCGCATGACGTCGGGGGACGATCGATACCGCTACTCGGTCGCGTGGGTCGACGGGCTGGCGCGGGGTCGTGCCCTCGGACGCTCGGTCCTGACCCGCGGCGATCACGCGACGGTCGAAGAGTTGGGAAGCCACTGGAGTGGCGATGCCTTGGCGTTCGATCCGCGGACCCTGCCGTCGGTTCCCGCGTTCATGCCCAACGTCGTCACGCCGATGACCGCGCGCGTGTTCAACGAGATCTGGTTCCGGAAGGCGCCCCGGGCAGACGGCGGCAGGATCGTTCCGCTCGTGCCGTTCTTCTACCCGCTCGACGCCGTCGGCGACTGGAATCGGCTCTACGGGAGGCGGGGGTTCGTGCAATATCAGTTCGTCGTTCCCTTCGGGGAGGAGTCGACCGTTCGCGACGCCATCGAACGACTGGCCGCCTCCGGATCGGCCTCCTTCCTCGCCGTGCTGAAGCGGTTCGGCCCCGGGCGGGGGATGCTCTCGTTCCCCATCGAGGGTTGGACCCTGGCGCTGGATATCCCGGCCCGGCGCGACCAGCTCGGAGCGCTCCTCGACGACCTCGACCGCCGGGTCGCGAACGCGGGCGGACGCGTCTACCTCGCGAAGGACGCCCGTCTCGATCCGGGTGTGCTGGCTGCGATGTATCCGGAGCTGAGGCGTGCGGACGAGATCCGCTCTGCGCTCGATCCGTCGAACGTGTTCCGGTCCGACCTCGCGCGCCGGCTGGGGATCGGTGCGGCCGCGCGGAAGGAGGTCGTCGGGTGAGCGACGGCCTCGGGCGGTATCGGACGGTCCTCGTCCTCGGCGGCGGCTCGGACATCGGCCTCGCGACGGCGGAGCGGCTGGTCGGCGGTGGCACGAAGAACGTGATCCTGGCCGCGCGCCGGCCCGACGCACTCATCTCCTCCGCCGACGAGCTCCGGGCCCGCGGGGCCGAGGATGTCGAGCTGGTGGACTTCGATGCGCTCGACCTGCTGTCGCACGCGTCGTTCCTCGCCGACCTGTTCGAGCGCGATCGCGACATCGACCTGGTCCTCCTCACGTTCGGGGTGCTGCCTGACGAGGCGGCGGCGGAGAAGGATCCGGGCATCGCGATCGAGGCGGCGCGCACGAACTACGTCGGCGCCGTGTCCGTCTTGCTGCCGATCGCCGCGCACATGGTCGCCCAAGGGCACGGCACGATCGTGGTGCTGTCCTCGGCCGCGGCCGAACGAGGACGCCGCTCGAACTTCGTGTACGGCTCGTCGAAGGCGGGCCTTGACACGTTCTGCCAAGGGCTCGCGGATGATCTGCATAGGAGCGGCGTGCGGCTCCTCGTCGTCCGACCCGGGTTCGTCCGCTCGTCGATGACGCGCGGTCTGGATCCGGCACCGCTCGCGACAACCCCCGATGACGTGGCGAGGGCCATCGACGACGCTCTGTCGGGCTCGGCGTCGATCATCTGGGTGCCGGCCAAGCTCCGATGGGTGATGAGCGGACTTCGGCACCTCCCCCGCCCGGTGTTCCGGCGGATGGTATTTGATGAAGAGCTGCAGCGAACGCATGCGACGCCGCCTCCCGAAGAGCCGCGGAAGGGGCGATCGCATCGGCGCCTGCGACGTCGCCGCGTTCGCGCATCGCCGCGCTCGTCGTCCTGTTGGCGCTGATACCTGCGGGTTGGTCCTATGCGAAGGCGCTCACCGCGCCCGGCAGTGCCCCCGTCAGCGCGCGGAGGATCGAATGGGTCAAAGAGCACGGTGGGGGTCCACTCGTGGTCTGGGTGGAGAAGGTCTGGTACTCCTGGCATCAACCGGCGGTGGGAGGGACGCCGAAGGGCGGTATCCCGGTCGCGGCGTCCTCGCCGGCGAACCAGGCTCCCGTGAAGCACCTGCCCAATAATCTCGCCGCCCCTCCGACATCTCGCCCATCGCGGCCGGCACCTTGCCTCGCGAGGGCCAGTGGCAAACCGTGGGTCGGGCGGTCGACGGTCTGCCCACGGTGCGGGTGGCCTACGTTCGCCCCGACCCCGTCCATACGAGCCTGCTCGCGGGCGTGATGTGGATGGACACGAAGCTCCTGCGGCCGGTCTTGATCGCCGGCACGCAGAACCCGGGCGGCGCTCCGTGGCCCTACGACGCCCACATCCCGTCGTCCCTGTACCCGGCGATCGCGGCGAGCTTCAACTCCGGGTTCGCGATGCGGGACGCGAACGGGGGGTACTACGCGCAGGGACGCATGGCAGCGCCGCTCGTGAACGGACAGGCCTCGTTCGTGATCTACAAGGACGGACGGCGGACATCGGGACGTGGGGCCAGGACGTGTGGATGACCCCACAGGTCGCCGCCGTCCGGCAGAACCTCTTCCTCATGGTCCGCGACGGGAAACCGGTTCCACAGGTCACGAGCGACCCGAACGTGACGTGGGGGGCCACGTTCGGCGGGGCGGGGGTGTGGCGCTCCGGGGTCGGCATCACGGCGGACGGTGCGCTCGTCTACGCGGCCGGCCCAGGGTTGTGATTCAGTCGCTCGCGAACATCTTGGTGCATGCCGGGGCGGTGCGCGCCATGGAGCTCGACATCGACACCGTCTGGACCAACGGATACTTCTACTCGACGGACGCGAGCAACCCGAACGGGTTCGCGCCGCATCCCCTGCTCGCCGATCAGTATCGGGCGCCCACGCGCTACCTCGTCCCGGACGAGCGGGACTTCTTCCTGATGTACGTCCGGCCGCAGTACCAGCGGCACCGGAACGGGTGACGTCGGATGGACCGGATCTTAGTAGGTGAAGTTGCTGCGAGCGATCGCCGTCGAGAGGATGACCACGAGGAGTCCGGCAATCCCGGTCGACCCGAGGACGATCCCGGCGATGGCCATCCCTCGTCCTGTCTCCATGCCGCCCGACCGGTCGATCTGTGCCTTCGCCGAGTAGCCGAGGACCAGGGCGACGATCGACCGATCCCCCAGATCCAGACGATACCCACGATCATCGAGGCGACGGCCAACCCGTTGGTCCGGGGCGGCGATGGGACGTGAACCACCTGGACCGGTGGAGGCACGGGCATCGGTGGCGGCGGGGGGACGAGGTCGCGACCGCAGTGCCTGCAGACGACGGCGGCGTCCTGGACTTCCTCCGCGCAGAACGGAACGACTTCATGAGGCGTGGAGTCTACGCCGGGTCTACGTGGCAACGACGCGAACCGGCATGCGCTTGATGCCGCTTAAGTTGCGTCTGCCTGTGCCGATGCCGATGGGGCGTGGGGGCACGATGTCCCCAATGAAAGCGGGCGATCATGTGGGTAGAGAAGCACGGGAACCGGTACCGGGTGCTCGATCGCGACGACGGAAGGAAGTACGCCTTCGCTTTTTCGAGACAGAAGCGGAGGCGCTGATGTTTGCGGGCGCCCAGCGTTCACCGGTCGAGGGCTTCAGCTCATCCCGATGCCGAAGCTCGCCAGGGCTACAGGTAGGACCACGCCGACAGTTGGCGAGTACGGGCAGCTGTTGATCGACAGCCCTTCGCTGCGGCCTTCGTCGCGCTACGTCTACATGAAGGCACTCCGCAAGATGAGGACTCGCCTCTTGGGAGGATGCAGCTCCACGAGGTCGGTCCAGTCGACATCCGTCAGTTCGACAACGCGCTGAAGACCGACCGCAGTAACACGATCTGTTCCTGAGGAAGATTCCGGGCTGCTGACGCGAGGGCACCATCACTAACGACCCAGCCGAGCAGGCCAACCTCAAGCGACCGAAGGCGAAGCAGAAGAAGATCAAGCCACTGACGCTCGCAGAAGTCGACCAGCTCGTTGCCAAGACGCTGAACGACCAGGAGGCGCTGTGGGTCCGCATAGGGGCATACGCTGGGCTCCGCGGAGGCGAGACCGGCGCACTCCGACTGGAGGACATCGACTTCACGCGGAGCCGCATTGATGTCGTGCAGAACAGCACGACCGTCGGCTCTGAGCGCGGGCTCGGTGAGCCCAAGACGGAGTCCAGTGCCCGGAACATTCCGGTCCCCGGCTCGCTCATCGCTCAATTCGCGGACTTCGTCAAGGCGCAGCCGCCGGG
>CAVRSI010000011.1:0-241614 GCA_963723855.1 uncultured Actinomycetes bacterium
GCGGGCGCGACGACTCTGCGTGGGTCACGCAGCAGGCGAGGACCCTCGCTATCGACGAACGGCTCTCGGGTGTTCGGTTCCTCGTCCGCGACCGCGACGCGAAGTTCTTTGGTCTCGTCCACGAGGTACTCCGGACGGAAGGGATCCGGGTCATCCGCATCCTGATCCGAGCGCCGAAGGCCAACGCTTTCGCCGAGCGGTTCGTGAGGACCGTGCCGGTCAAGAGTGCCTGGACCACGTCCTCGTCTACGGGCCACGGCATCTCGATCGGGTGCTCCGCCCCTACGCGAGCCACTACATGGAACAAGCGGCCGCATCGTGGAGGGGCACCTGGCTACGCCTCGCGGCGGCACCGCGGCACCGGCTCGACACACGGAAGGAAGGCCGGTATCGATCGAAGGGGGACGTCTTCTTTCGGGCGGTCTTCTATTCATCCACGTGTATGGGCTGGGCCGCGTGACTCTCCACTGTAGTTCATGAAAAGTCCTTCAGGAAGCGGCCCAGCGGGGGAAGAAGCGTCGCAAGGGGCGCCGGCAGGGTACGTGGTCGCGTCTCCTCCTGGGTGACCGGGCGGACACCGGCCCCGACCTACCGCCGGGTTCGGACCCGCGCCTCCTCCAACCAACTCACAGCGTGATCAAGGACGTCATCGGCATGCTCCGATGACGTCCTTCTTGCGTTCAGCGGCCTGCTGGCTCGGCCTGATCCATGTTCGGCAGTGCCTCCACCCTATCCTTGATAAAAAACGCCGGCGACCGCGGCCTTCTTGGGCGGAGTTCTGAGATGTCAGGGGGCGTACTAATGAGAACACCCCGTGGTGGGAGGAGGAGGATTCGAACCTCCGTAGGCTACGCCGGCGATTTTACAGACCGCTCCCTTTGGCCACTCGGGCATCCTCCCGGGACGAGACATGGTAGCGAACGGCGCAGGCCGCGGAAGAGAGCGCGGAACGGTATCCTCACGCGCATGGCGAAAGATCAGTTCTCCTTCGACATCGTCTCCGAGGTGGACCTCCAGGAGGTTCGCAACGCCGTCGACCAGGCTCAGCGCGAGATGCTCGTTTCGGTGTCCTTGAAGTCGAACCGCTGCGAGATCTCGCGCTGAGCCTGGTCGACGGCGTTGCGAACCTCCTGGAGGTCCACCTCGGAGACGATGTCGAAGGAGAACTGGTCTTTCGCCATGCGCGTGAGGATACCGTTCCGCGCTCTCGTCCGTGGCCTGCGCCGTTCGCTACCATGTCTCATCCCGGGAGGATGCCCGAGTGGCCAAAGGGAGCGGTCTGTAAAATCGCCGGCGTAGCCTACGGAGGTTCGAATCCTCCTCCTCCCACCACGGGGTGTTCTTATAACTGCGGCCCCTGACATCTCAGAACTCCGCTGAAGAAGGCCGCGGTCGCCGGCGTTCGCGATCGAGGGGCGGTTGGAGGCACTGCCGACGTCGATCAGGCCGAGCGGCCGGCACCTGAACGCAAGAAGGACGTCATCGGAGCATGCCGATGACGTCCTTGATCACGCTGTGAGTTGGTTGGAGGAGGGCGGATTCAACCCGGCGGTGGGTCGGGGCCGGCGTCCGCCCCGTCGCCGTCGAGGAGACGCGACCACGTACCCTGCCGGCGCCCCTTGCGACGCTTCTTCCCCCGCTCGGCGGCTTCCTGAAGGGTTCAAGAACTACGGTCGAGTCACGCGGCCCACCCGTACTCGTGGATGAGACCGCCGAGGACGTCCCTTCGATCGATCCGCCTTCGTTCCGTGTGTCGAGCCGGTGCCGCGGTGCCGCCGCGAGGCGTAGCCAGGTCCAGTCCACGATGCGGCCGCTGTTCCATGTAGTGGCTCACGTAGGAACGGAGCACCCGATCGAGATGCCGTCGCCCGTAGACGAGGACGTGGTCCAGGCACTCTTGGCGCACGGTCCTCACGAACCGCTCGGCGAAAGCGTTGGCCTTCGGCGCTCGGATCGGGGTGCGGATGACCGGATCCCTTCCGTCCGGAGTACCTCGTCGAACAAGCCCGAGAACTTCGCGTCGCGGTCGCGGACGAGGAACCGAACACCCGAGAGCCGTTCGTCGATAGCGAGGTTCCTCGCCTGCTGCGTGACCCACGCAGAGTCGGGATGTGCCGTCGCGCCCGCGACGTGCACTCGCCTCGTCCCGAGCTCGATGAAGAACAAGACGTAGAGCGTCTTCAACCGAAGCGTCTCAACGGTGAAGAAGTCGCAGGCCAGGATGCCAGAGGCCTGCGAGCGAAGGAACTCGGTCCACGTGGGGCACGTCCCGGCGCGGAGCCGGACCCAGGTGATGGCGGATAAGGATCGTCCGCGCGGTCGTAGCCGAAACTCGGATGCCGAGCTTCAGCAGCTCTCCACGGATCCGCTGGTAGCCCCACCTAGGGTTCTCCCTACCGAGGCGGACGATCAGGTCCCGGACCTCGGGCTCGATCGGCGGCCGGCCGGGGTGCCCTCTCCTCCTGTATGTCCACTTCCTCCGGATGAGCTCTCGGTGCCAGCGGAGCAGTGTCTCGGGCTTGACGATGAACGAAGGCCACCTGTTTCTGGGCATCGCCTTGCTTGCTGCCGCCAGCAGGATCCGGTCGAGACGGCGCAGGCGGGGACGCTTCACCTGACGCTGCAACACCTTCACTTGGTGTCGAAGCACCAGCAGCTCGATGTCTCTTCCCTCATCTTGGCCTCGCCGGGTTCCGAGGATGCGGCGAACGAGGACGTAGATGAGCGAGAAGAGCATTGGCGCTCCTTGTCGTCGGGGAGCGCATCCTAGGTCGACCGTGTGGGCGGCGGATCTACGTTCTTGAACCCTTCACGCCCAAGCGAGGATGGTCGAGGTCCACTTCTGGTGACCTCAGTTAAGTCTGTAATAGACCCTTCTCGTGGGCGACCGAGGTCGTACTCACACCCACGGGGCGTGAGTACGGGGTTCGATCATCAGGCGGAGGAGCGCCCCTGGCTGGACGCGACCGATACTGTCGTCGTCATGGCTGTGTTCCCGCCACCTCGACCGTTCCGGGTGTGGACCGACGCCGGGCCCACGATGTGGATCAACGACGCCCTCCAACCGCAAGGACGGGAGGAGGACGCGGTGCTCGTCGGCGAGATCGTCCCGAGCGGGTTCGAGGCTTACGCACGCATCTTCCATCCAGGACGACGGTTCTTCGGGAACTCGATCAAGCAGAGCGACGTGCTCCGCTGGTCCGAGATCGCGTCCGCACGCGGCAAGACGATTCACCCCGAGATGCAGGTCGAGGCGCTCATCGATGACCTCGATGCCCACGACTACGAGCGTTGGACGGCGATCAGCACCGGGGGCGGAGAGTGGTCCCCGCCCAACGAGTGGCTCGAAGACACCGAGGCGCTCGCGCTCGCCCAGGTGCTTCAGCCGTACTCGGAGAGTCCGGCAGACGCCTGGTTCATGCTGTGGGACGGTTACGGCGATCTCGGACCCGGTATTGAGGGTATCCCGCGAGGCGTCATCCATCTCGTGCGTTCCGGACCGCCAGTGGGGGAGTTGACGGCAGGAACTTGGGCGCTCCGTCACTACCTCATGTTCCGCGGCCCTCTAGATGCTCTGCCTGGGTGGTTCCAGTGGCGGAGCGAGGCACCGAACTACTGGTGGCCAGATGATCGAGCGTGGATCGTCGCCACGGAGATCGACGGGTTCTCGACGTACGTAGGCGGTTCCCGGGAGTGCATCGAAGCCGTCTTGGCCTCCCCACTCCTTGAAGCCCTTCCGAGCGCCTTGGGCAATCGCTTCGACATGCGTGGGGACTCGGCGAACATGCCACGGGAGTAGGCCGTCGATTGTCGCGTCTGGAAGCAAGCGATATCGCATGCCGGGGCACGTGGCCTTTAGCACACGGGCTCGATCCGACGGTGCCTGGCTACGCCCAGCCGAGCTGCTGCATGGTGATGCCGTCGTTCCAGATCTTCGTCATGTGGCGGATCTTGTCGCCGTCGAAGTCCATGACGTAGACGTAGTCGGCCTCCGCGCTCTTCCCGGTCGGCGGCACTGGGCCGCCCTCGCCGGTGTGCGTCCCGCGGAAGACGCCGAACACCGCGACGTTGTGGCGCGTCTCGTCGACGGCGAACGACCGCACCTCGTAGCGGCCGTCGGGCAGCGGCGTGAGCAGGCCCTTCATCCAGTCGGTGTAGGCCTCGAGGGTGTCGATGCCGGCAAGCGCGCCGATCTGGGCGGAGAACGTCGCGCCGGGGTGGCAGAACTGCTTGCATCCATCCCAACCCTTACCGGAGTCGCACGCGTCGAAGAATCCTTGGGCGGTGTCCGCGATTGAGGTCATGGGTTGCTCCTTTCCGAGCAAGATGGTGCCGAAACTACGATCAGCCACCGTACTCCAGTCGATGATTCCCCGCTCGTCGGAGCCGACTCGGACAGCGTCCCCTTGCGTCGCTGGGCGACTCACTTTGACCACGCGATGGCTGCTCGCGCCGGGGGCCCGTCGCCTTAATGCCAAACGGGGCTGTCCCGCAGCTGCCCCGGTCGGCGTAGAGTCGGTGGACCTACGGAATGGGGGAGGATATGGCACGGTTCGTCAGCCTGCTGAACTGGACCGACCAAGGGGCCAAGACGGCCGCCGACACGGTCGATCGCGCCGAAGCAGCACAGAAGGTCGCCGCGGAGATGGGCGGCTCCTTTGGAGTACCTGGACGATGGGCCAGTACGACATGGTTCGATCTCGGAGTTCGCCGACGACGAGACTGGGGTGGCCTTCCTGGCGAAGCTCTCTTCGGCGGGGAACATCCGTTCAGAGACGATGCGAGCGTTCGACTCCGACGAGGTCAGAGGCATCCTGGGGAAGATGTAGGACGACGGCAGAGGGCCGGTAGGTCGGCCGGCAGCCCGCGCCGGTGCCCGTGGCAAATTTCCCCCTCTGACAGGCGCGCCGGGGCGCGTCGACATTGTCGACCTGGGGACGAGACCGGTCGCTAGCCGTCCCGATCAGCCAATGATGGCCGTACGCGTCGGCCACGCGACCCTGCCTATGTTCGTCCGCGCGTTTGACATCGTGCTAGGGAACGCAGAAGGATGCCGGCAAGTCTTCTCTCGATGAGGGGGTACCATGCACGCGAGAATCGCCCGTACGGTAGTAGACCGGACCAGTACGAGGCCGCCCGCAAAGTCCTCGAAACAGAAGTCCCTCCCCGGGTTCGACAGATCCCGAGGTGTGGTGGCGGGATATTGGTTCGAGCCAGTCGACGGAAGAGGCCTGAACGTCATCGTCTGCGAGAGCAAAGAAGTAGCAGCGATGCCTGTGCCCAACGCGCAGCCCGGCGATAGTCCAGCCCCTGGCGTGACCGTCGAGAGCGTCGAGATTCGAGAGGTGATCGGCCAGATCTGAGCGGCGGCCGAAGCGCAGCCCGGCTCGGGTCGACTCCGCCGCCCGCCTCACAGATATCGTCGTCGTGCCTTGTTGACTGTGCCTCAGACATGGAATGAGCCCGGCCGTTTCGCGCGGCCGTATGCGCCGGGGCGCGTGGCCGTTATGAGAGGTACGCGGACCCTAGTGTGAGGGTTCAAGCGCGATCGCTATGCGCGCCCGCGCGTGATGTCCTCGACGGCCGTAGTGATCCCCGCCCCGCCGTCCTCAACCAGCTCCAGATACAGGCGAGCCCAAGCGATCCTCCCCTCACGGATCCCGTTGATGATGACGCCTCGCAGTTCCATCGCCGACCCGTCGCTTCGCGTCCCGTGGATCCTCCACTCGCTCCATTCCTCGTCGTCCGAGGTGGACGTACGGAGTAGTTCTCCGCGGAGGTCCGGGACATCACGGAAGATCGATGACCAGTTCGTGTGCACCTGATTGCGCCCACTGAACGCTCGATCCGGATGGGCTGGCTGCTCGCTCTTGTAACCCGGCGAGAACACCTCAACGAAGCCTTCGATGTCATGGGCGTTCATCGCTCTCAGGAGCCGCTCAGCCACCGGCGCACCCATCATGACTGTTCCCATCTGCCTTCGGAGACCCGTTCGTCGCGCCCTTCGCGCTTAGCTGACTCGTACATCCCCGCTCCATGGGGAAGCTGCTGGCGCTTTTCGACACATCATCGACCAGGGTCGTGGGAAGTGCGAACTGAGGACCGCGGAACGGCGGTTGGGTCGAGGCCGGCAGCGCGTGCCGGGGCGCGTGACCAATTAGACCCTATGAGGCGAAATGGGGCCCTCTATGCCGGTCAGGCCACCACCCGGGAGAGCCGTCAGCGGTCGGAGACGCCCTTCAACCCCAGCCCAGTTGCGTGAAGGTTATTCAGGTAACGGTGAACGGCCGCATCATGTCGTTGTCCTCGTGCTCGACGATGTGGCAGTGGTAGACGTATTCCTGCGGGGCGGTCACCCCCGTCGGCAGGTCGAACTTCGCCCGGATGGTCGTGAAGTACCCGGGGTTCACCTTGACCGTGTCCTTGAACCCTCGCTCCTCGGGGGCCGGGGGCAGCATCGGACCGGTGGCGAAGGGGGTCGGGTCGATCCCGCCGGGGACGCCGTGCAGGCCCTCGTGTCCTTCCTCATAGGCCTCAGCGTCGAACGGGGTCCGGCCGACCACCTGGAACGTGACAAGGTGCATGTGCATCGGGTGAGTGTCCCCCGTGAGGTTCACGTAGACCCAGTCCTCCACCGTGCCGACCTTCGGTGTCTCGGTCGTCGGTCCCTCGTCGAAGTGCACACCGTCCAGGTTCAAGAACCAGGTCGCCTCGTCGATGTCGATCTCGTTCAAGGTGATGTAACGGGTCGCTGACCGGGTCGCTCAGGTCCGCCTCTGCGGCCTGGCAGGCTCGACGGGATCGAGGTCGGGCCCGGGCTGAGAGACGGTCGTTCCCACCCGGATCTGCATGACCTGCTCGAGCGAGGGCGCGGGGGTCACCACCGGCTTCGAGGGATTGTGGTTCTTCATCACCAGGGTCTGGCCGGCGAACCTGGTGAAGTCGACGAGCACGTCGGCCCGCTCGGCCGGAGCGAGGACCATCCGGTTCACCGGCACGGGGACGTCGAACAAGCCACCCTCGGCGCCGATCTGCCAGAAGGTCGGACCGCCGATGTCGAGACTCAGGATCCTCGCGTTGCATCCGTTCAGGATCCGGAGTCGGTACATGCGGGGCTCGACGTCCAGGAACGGCCAGACCTTCCCGTTGACGAGCATCGTGTCGCCGAAGTACTCCCCGATCCACGTGGCGCCTTCGATGTCGCTGGTCGGGTACCGGAACGTCCCGTCCGGGTTGAACTGCCGGTCCTGGACGACGAGCGGGATCTCGTAGGCCCCGCCGGGGATCCCGATCGGGTTGGGCTCCTCCCCGGTGTCGAACTCGTCGCGGAGGATGTAGGCGGCGGCGAGCCCGGCGAAGACGTTCAGGCGGGTGGCTCCCAGGCCATGGTCGTGGAACCAGAGGAGCGAGGCCGGCATCTGGGGTGGCTGGTTCGTGTAGAAGACTTCTTGCGTCTCGCCGGGGCCGAAACCGTTCGGGGTGACCGCGGGGTTGCCGTCGCTGTCGGCCGCGACGAACCCGCCGTGGAGGTGGGTCATCAGCCGTACCTCGTTCCCGAGCGGCGTCAGCCGTGTATCGACCGGGATCCAGTCGGGGTAGGTTCTGGCAGGGCATGGGTGTAGCGCACGGTGAGCGGCGTCCCGCTCTGCGCCACGACCGCCATCCCGATCGAGCCGGCCTGACCTCCGAGCCCCGAGCCGTCGTCGTAGGCCCACAGCGGCGTCGGCGGCAGGTTCGGGATGCAGCCGCCGCGTGATCTCGATCTGGCGGAACGAGTACTGCGTTGGGTCCGCTCGGGGTTGCGACCACGATCCCTGACCCGGGAGCGGCACGCGGCTCCAGGTACTTCGTGAGCTTGCCGCCCTTCGCGGCGGTGGCTGCGGGACCCGCACCGTCCACGGGGCCGCGAGCGCGGCTCCTGCTCCCAGCCCGTACTGCAGAACACGCCGACGCGTGATAGGTCTCATCTCGTCCCCTCCCACCGGCCACCGAGTCGGAGTCCAAAGCCAACCCACGGCTGGCTCATCCCTCGACTGAATCCTAGGTCAAGAGAAGTAGGCCGATGTATCGGCCCTAGGACCTAGTCGGCTGGGACTTCGAGATTGAGGACCGATCGAGAGCACCCGCGAGAGCGCTGGCGTGCAAGCCCAGCCATGCATCCCGCTGGAATGGGCGAGGCCATGGCCGAGTGCGGAAGCGTGGAAAGTGGCAAGCTCGGCTAGCTGGTCGGGTCGTGAAGATGCAAGCGGCGGCCGACCACGCCGGGGCGCGCCGCCGCTCGGAGTCGCACAGGATGAGATTCTCGACCTTGGGAGATGGTGATGAGGCCAGAGGTGACGACTGAATGACCCAACCGCTCGACGCATAGGTCCGGAGAATACTTCGTGGCGGCCGAGTTGCTTCGGCGTGGCGCTCGCGAGGTCCGCGTCCAACAGCTGGCTCCTGCCTTTGCGAGCGACGTCAAGGACACGCGCAAAGTTCTCATCAAGGTCAAGACGAAGCGAACGGGGACGTGGGGAGACGAGCACTGAGCTCGGTCTCGCGCCGGGAGACCGGTCCCTGTCTCGAACAGGTTCTGGATCTTCGTGGACGTCTGTATTCTCTACTTTCTTGCCCGACTTCTACGTCTCTACCAGAGGCACTGGGAATTCGGCAGGACATCTACGAGGGCCAGCAACGCGTACGTAGCCAAGTACGGGGGAGGTGGAAGATCACCCCGACATCAACGCACCACTCGGTAGGGACCAACGCAGAGTGGAGCAGTGGAACAAAAAAGGACTTGCTCGGCATCGGTAGCAGCGTATTCCTCCTCTGTTCGACCGAGCAATAGAACGCTGCCGTACAGTCTAATTCCCGCCCCGCCTGCTGTCTGGATTACGGCGGAAGGCCAGCGGGAGCTGCCGCCAATGGGCCGGGACGGCAAGGCTCTTACGCGCGCGCTCGACTTCGATGGAGGCGCAAGGAGTCATACGCGACTCTCGCACCCTCCAACGAGGGTGGGTACCCTGAGGGGTGGGACGCACTTCCGGGCGGAGCCTGGTATCGCGTGTCCCCACCCCGTTGGCTTTTCGGGCTAGGTCACTCCTCGATTCGGGTGGACACCCTTCGCCATGAGGGCACCACCGATCAAGACGAGCCACAGCAGGACCGGGTAGGCGATCCACCGTGGGACCCCGCCGATCCCGATCTCGACTTGCGCTCCCCAGTTCGCGAACGAATCCACGCCAAACACCGTCGCAAGGAGCGCGATCGACCCCAGCGAGATCGCGAAGTAGCGAAGCGGTGCGTCGAGGACCTTGCGGGAAAAGGGTTGCCGCCAATCGAACCTCCGATGAAGGCCACAAGAGAGAAGAGTGGGTGGACGGTCGCAACACTCCGTCCCCAGGGAACACGGCCGACGCCGACCATTCCGACCCCCAAGAGGCCGAGGGCCACGAGGAACCGACGCCGGTCGACGATGCGCCACAGCAGGGAGGTGGCGGTCAGCACCAACGCGTCCGACACGGCCATCGTGAAGATGAAGAAATCAACCGGTTCGGCTGGACCATGTAGCTGTTCGGCGGCTCCGTCCCGCTCAGGTCGCTGATGATCTGGTGAACGTGCTGTCAGTCCCGGGCTATCGGATACAGCGCCTCGTTCGTGATGAATCAAGAGGATCAGTCCGATGCCTGTGATACTGGAGCGCGGCCACGATGACCTCAGGGAGGTTGCGGGCATTTCCATGGGTTCCTTCCGGCACGCTCATCGCTGCGCGGACAGTCGTGTGACGAACTCCGTGTCCATCGCGCCCTCCCTCTAATCCGAGACGTCCAAACAACGCCAGAGTAGGCGCCTGGCTCGCGCCCCGCAGCGCAGGCGCCCTGGTATAGAGGGATCGTCTCGCGGGCCGCCGGTCTCGAAACATAGGAACCGGAGCGAAGCCACGGCGTCTGCTCTCTGAGCGAGGAACAGCCCCGATCATTCACCTTCAACCGAAAGTGTTCGTCATGCCGTTGGCTCCCTCGAACGTCGCGAAGACCAATGGCCCGGGAACAAGATCCGCCGACGCTTACGAACGCAGTCTGCGCACGACGGCGACAATCACGACGGCTCTCGGTTCGCCCGTACCGTCCGACCACGCTCGACGCGGAGACGCTCGACATCGGCGCGCAGGAACAAGATCTCGTGCGCCCCCTATGCCCTCGGTCGCGACCGTCCGCAGTTTCGCCTCCGTGACGATTGCTGCACCCGCTGCCAGGAGACGACGGCTCCCATGGCGGCGGTTCGCCACCGAAGCCGGACACGATGTTGGGCCAAACTCCGAGTTCCCCGGAATTGGGTCAAGCCTCTTCTCGCGCGCATGTTCGGCGGCCCCACGGTTCAGGATAGGCTACCGCTTCGCCGACCTACCTTCCCTTCTCCCGCGCGTCGCCTCGGCATAGATGGCTCCGCGAGTCGGACCTTAAGAAGGTGTGATGGCCTCAATCACGACGAGTCTTCGTGGTGGGATGCTGGCCTACCTGGCGATACCGCCGGGCGAGAGACGGTCGCGGTGTCGTCATTCACGATGCGCTCGGGATGAGCCAAGTTCTGTGCCAGGTCGGATGGTCGGGCCTCCCGATCATTGGCGCCTGATTCGTGGCGGTAGTCCTGCGGGGCGTCGAACACGGCCTCTAGCTCGCGAAGCGCCGGAAGTCCCAGCGCGGCTAAGTGCTCGCGTATCTCGCGGTCTTCGTCGAGCAGGTCGCGCCCACTCGAAGCTGACCTGGCGATCAGCCAGGACCCTGATCGTTGCCTGCCTTCCGGACGACAGCCTCACCTAGGCCTCAGGTTTCCGAAGTCGTCTCGTCTGAGCAGTCGACGACCATCCGGAGGCCAGGCCATGGTCCATAATAACGAATGCATCGCCGTCCACAGGGAGGTAGATAGCCCAGTCAGCCGACCAAAGCGGGCCGCATACCTGCAGGATCCGGCCACTCGGTTGCTGATTGCAGTGACTCCAACACGTTCGAGTCAAGACCTACCAGGTTCTTATTCGTCACATTGAGAATCAGCGCGTCCTCAACAGTGCCAAGGAGCTTCTCAAGACCGTCATCGATCTTCTCCGCTACGGCCCGGGCGAGTTTCTTCCCCACGAAGGGTTTGAGCACAGACGTGAGACCGTCCTCGAACGCCTTTGACACCAAACCTGCCAAGTAATCGAATCGATCGCCTTGAGGGTCTTCAGTGCGCCAACCGGATCCTTCTCGGCTGCCTTGACGTGCTTGAGGACGGCCTTCGCGGACCCCTCGATGAAGAGGCCTCCGAGGAGATTTGTCGCAGCGTGGAGCCGGAATAGCAGCCTTCGAAGACCGCCGAGGAATTGACTGTGGCGCCGCCAGGCCCGCCACTCACCGTAGGGGCCACAAGCCGGGTCGTAGGTGAGGGTCACGTTCGTGATGAACACCGCCAATGCATACACGAGTTTGGGGTCCGCAATGTCATCCCCGAACTCTGTTGCGCCTCTGACCTTGACGTCGGTGGAGTTTCTACACCAATGAACATCCACTCCGTATGTGATATAGATGCGGAATCGGGGAGAAGAGCAAGGACTAGCGGGCTTCTGCGTTGGCGGTCGTAAACAACCTGTGGCTGCCTGGATCGCGCAGGCATCACCGGTTCCGCCCCCACCGTCATCGCCACCGCCACCGCCTATTCCCGAGGGTCGAAGAGCCACTGGTACGTGGTTGCGTCGCTCTTGAAGCCGTCCGGTGCGACAGCCCCGCACCCAGAACGTGTACTGGCCGACCGAGGGAAGGTTTTCGGTAGTCGGCGACGAGCACGCCTCGTAAGTAGGTTGAGCCTGGTCCTCGTTGGCGAGCCCACACTCAAACGTCGCGGAATTCAGTTCGTCGTGGAAGGAAAAAGAGGGAGACGCGTCGGTGCTGCTGAGGTCTGGTGTTGAGTCGATGACAGGAGGGGAAATGACTTCAGCTCCGGGGTGAAGGAAGTATCGAGGAAGGTTCTTGGCTCCGTACAGCAGGATGTGTAGATGCCGAGAAGAGCGGGAAGTCTCCCGTATCTGGGAGATTCGTCCATTTCACCGTGACCACAAACTCTCGCCAGACGTTGTCTCCGGCTCGAACCCGTCGTTCATTCGGTTTCTCGCAACTCCACGACCAGTCGCTTAGGGCGAACGAGAAGAGCGCGGTCTGAATATATTGCGGCGTACAGTCGTCAGCGGAGCCCGACCCCGGCGTACCTAGCTGGATCAACATCAAGGATGTCTGCGCACCCATCCGGACTTGGGACGGATCCCGTCGAAGTTATCTACGGTGAACCGACCCGGCTCTTGTGCCTGGAAGTCCATCGAAATCGAATCGCTCTGGCGGAAACCATCCTCTGAAGAAAGATCTCCATCGGGAGCGACGACCGTCCAGACGCACACCTCGTAGTCGACGGCCTGTCCAACAAATGAGCGGCTCCGTTCCGATACGGTCATGGCGCCTGGCGCAACGACGTCAATTCAGGAGAGTCCCGTGAGCAGATGGACCCGTACTCGTGGCTGGTGACGGACGCCCACGTTGGGACTGCAGGCCCAACAGCGAGCCCAACACAAGGAGGGTCGTCGAAACCAGCGCCACAAACAAGGCCCTGGTTCGAATCGCGTGCCCTTCTGCCATTGACGCTGCGCACGAACTGCCGAATCGTGCCTGCGCGCAACCCGCCTGTCAAGGCAACACCAGACCTTTCACGCTCGCTTGCCACCCATCCGATGACTATCGGTCTGGTCCCCACGGGATGCGCCGCAGCGCGTGCCTCTTCTTTGAGCGCGGCATAGCGCTCCGGGTCGTTCGTCGCGATCTGCGTCGACGTCTCTTGCGAGTATTCTGCGCCGGCGGGTCCGGCTTCATGGCGGAGGATGCGCGTGCTGCGGCGGCGAGCTGTTCCTCGAAGTCAGCGCCGGTGCTGCGGGCTCTCCTCTCCCCGGGGAAAGGATGGTGGCGGCCAGGAAGTCGGGCTCTTCGATCAGCGCCCGCACGGGTGACGTCGCCGGAATGAGGCCCGGCTGCCCGACGCTCCTCTGGCATCTGGGCTCATTGGGGCGACGTCACCCCGTGCGGGCGCTTGATCGAAGAGCCCGACTTCCCGGCCGCCACCATCCTTTCCCCGGGGAAGAAGGGCAGCCCGCAGCACCGGCGCTGAGCTTCGAGGAACAGCTCGCCGCCGCAGCACGCGCATCCTCCGCCATGAAGCCCGGACCCGCCGGCGCAGAATACTCGCAAGAGAATGTCGACGCAGATCGTCAAATCAAACGACCCGGAGCGCTATGCCGCGCTCAAAGAAGAGGGGCACGCGCTGCGGCGCATCCCGTGGGGACCAGACCGATAGTTATCGGATGGGTGGCAAGCGAGCGTGAAAGGTCCTGGTGTTGCCTTGACAGGCGGGTTGCGCGCAGGCATGATTCGGCAGTTGGTGTGCAGCGTCAATGGGAGAGGGGCACGCGATTCGAACCAGGGCCTTGTTTGTGGCGCTGGTTTCGACGACCCTCCTTGCTGTTGGGCTTGCTGTTGGGCCTGCAGTCCCAACGTGGGCGTCCTGTCACCAGCCACGAGTACGGGTCCATCTGCTCACGGGACTCTCCTGAGATTGACGTCGTTGCGCCAGGCGCCATGACCGTATCTGGACCAAAGCCCCTCATTTGTTGGACAGGCCGTCGACTACGAGGTGTGCGTCTGGACGGTCGTCGCTCCCGATGGATGTTTTTCTTCAGAGGATGGTTTCCGCCAGAGCGATTCGATTTCGATGGACTTCCAGGCACAAGAGCCTGGGTCCGGTTGCACCGTAGATAACTTCGACGGTGATTCGTCCCAAGTCCGGATGGGTGCGCAGACATCCTTGATGTTGATCAGCTAGGTACGCCTGGGTCGGGCTCCGCTGACGACTGTACGCCGCAATATATTCAGACCGCGCTCTTCTCGTTCGCCCTAAGCGACTGGTCGTGGAGTTGCGAGAAACCCAATGAACTACGGGTTCCAGCCGGGAGACAAACGTCTGGCGAGAGTTTGTGGTCACGGTGAAATGGACGAATCTCCCAGATACGGGAGACTTCCCGCTCTTCTCGGCATCTACATCATCCTGCTGTACGGAGCCAAGAACCTTCCTCGATACTTCCTTCACCCCGGAGCTGAAGTCATTTCCCCCTCCTGTCATCGACTCAACACCAGACCTCAGCAGCACCGACGCGTCTCCCCTCTTTTTCCTTCCACTACGAACTGAATTCCGCGACGTTTGAGTGTGGGCTCGCCAACGAGGACCAAGGGCTCACTCTCATGGACGAGGCGTGCTCGTCGCCGACTACCGAAAACCTTCCCTCGGTCGGCCAGTACACGTTCTGGGTGCGGGGCTGTCGCACCGGACGGCTTCAAGAGCGACGCAACCACGTACCAGTGGCTCTTCGACCCTCGGGAATAGGCGGTGGCGGTGGCGATGACGGTGGGGGCGGAACCGGTGATGCCTGCGCGGATCCAGGCAGCCACAGGTTGTTTACGACCGCCAACGCAGAAGCCCGGCTAGCCCTTGCTCTTCTCCCCGATCCGCATCTATTCACATACGGAGTGGATGTTGATTGGTGTAGAAACTCCACCGACGTCAAGGTCAGAGGCGCAACAGAGTTCGGGGATGACATTGCGGACCCCAAACTCGTGTATGCATTGGCGGCGTTCATCACGAACGTGACCCTCACCTACGACCCTGCTTTGGCCCCAACGGTGAGTGGCGGCGGGCCTGGCGGCGCCACAGTCAATTCCTCGGCGGTCTTCGAAGGCTGCTATTCCGGCCTCGACGCTGTGACAAATCTCCTCGGAGGCCTCTTCATCGAGGGGTCCGCGAAGGCCGTCCTCAAGTACGCCAAGGCAGCTGAGAAGGATCCGGTGGCGCACTGAAGACCCTCAAGGCGACGATCGATCACTGGCAGGTTTGGTGTCAAAGGCGTTCGAGGACGGTCTCACGTCTGTGCTCAAACCCTTCGTGGGGAAGAAACTCGCCCGGGCCGTAGCGGACAAGATCGATGACGGTCTTCAGAAGCTCCTTGGCACTGTTGAGGACGCGCTGATTCTCAATGTGACAATAGAACCTGGTAGGTCTTGACTCCCTCAACATGTTGGAGTCATGGATCAGCAACCAAGTGGGCGGATCCTGCAGGTATGCGGCCCGCTTTGGTCGGCTGACTGGGCTATCTACCTCCCTGTGGACGGCGATGCATTCGTGATCAACGGACGATGGCCTGGCCTCCGCGGATGGTCGTCGACTACCAGCCCGACCACTTCGGAAACCTGAGGCCTAGGTGAGGGTGTACGTCCGGAAGGCAGGCAACGATCAGGGTGCTGGCTGATTGAGCCCAGGCCAAGAGCTTTCAGTGGCGCGCGACCTGCTCGACGAAGACCGCGAGATACGCGAGCACTTAGCCGCGCTGGGACTTCCGGCGCTTCGCGAGCTAGAGGCCGTGTTGAACGCCCCGCAGGAGTACCGCGACGAAATTCAGCGCCAACTGATCGGGAGGCCCGAGCATCCGACCTGGCGCAGTATTGGCTCATCCCGAGCGCATCGTGAATGACGACACCCGGCGACCGTCTCTCGCCCGGCGGTTTCGCCAGGTAGGCCAGCATCCCACCACGAAGACTCGGGTTGTGATCTCAGCCATCACACCTTCTTAAGGTCGGACTCGCGGAGCGAGTCTATGCCGAGGCGACGCGCGGGAGAGGGGGAAGGTAGGTGCGGACGAAGCGGTAAGCCTGCATCCTGAACCGTGGGACCGCCAACACGCGCGCGAGAAGAGGCTTGACCCAATTCCGGGGAACTTAAAGAGTTCGCCCAACAATCGTGTCGCTTCGGTGGCGAAGCGCTGCGACTCGGAGCCGTCGTCTCCTGGCAGCGGGTGCAGCAACTCGTCACGGAGGCCAAACTGCGGACGGTCGCGACCGAGGGCATAGGGCGCGCACGGATCTTGTTCCTGCCGCGTCGATGTCGAGCGTCTCCGCGCTCGAGCGTGGGGTCGGGACGGTACGGGCGAACCCAGAGCCGTCGTGATCACGCCGTCGTGCGCAGACGCCGTTCGTAAGCGTTGGGGATCTTGTTCCCGGGCCATTCGTCTTCGCGACGTTCGAGGAAGCCAACGGCATGACGAACACATCTTCGGTTGAAGGTGAATCATCGGGGCTGTTCCTCGCTCAGAGAGCAGACGCCGCGGCTTCGCTGCCGGTTCCTAAGGTTTCAAGACCGGCGGCCCGCGAGCATGAGTCCCCTCTATACCAGGGCGCCTGACCTGCCGGGGCGACAAGCCAGGCGCCTACTCTGGCGTTGTTCGGACGTCTCGGATCAGAGGGAGGGCGCGATGGACACGAGAGTTCGTCACAACGACTCGTCCGCGCAAGCGATCAGCGTGCCAGAAGGAACCCATGGAAAGGCCCGCAACCTCCCTGAGGTCATCGCGGGCGCGCTCCTGAGTATCACAGGCATCGGACTGATCCTCTCGATCATCACGAACGAGGCGCTGTATCCGATAGCTCGGCACTACAGCACGTTCACCAATACGATCAGCGACCTGAGCGGGACGGAGCCACCGAACAGCTACATGGTCCAGCCGAACCGGTTGATCTTCATCTTCACGATGGCCGTGTCGGGCGCGTTGGTGCTGACCGCCACCTACCTGCTGTGGCGCATCGTCGACCGGCGTCGGTTCCTCGTGGCCCTCGGCCTCTTGGGGGTCGGAATGGTCGGCATCGCCGTGTTCCCTGGGAGCGTTGCGACCATCCACCCACTCTTCTCTCTTGTGGCCTTCATCGGAGGTTCGATCGGCAGCGATCCTTTCCCGCAAGGTCCTCGACGCACCGCTTCGCTACTTCGCGATCTCGCTGGGGTCGATCGCGCTCCTTGCGACGGTGTTTGGCCTCGATTCGTTCGCGAACTGGGGACCGCAAGTCGAGATCGGGATCGGCGGGGTAGAACGGTGGATCGCCTACCCGGTCCTGCTGTGGCTCGTCTTGATCGGTGGTGCCCTCATGGCGAAGGGTGTCCACCCGAATCGAGGAGTGATCTAGCCCGAAAAGCCAACGGGGTGGGGACACGCAATACCGGCTCCGCCCGGAAGTGCGTCCCACCCCTTCGGTACCCACCCTCGTTGGAGGGTGCGAGAGTCGCGTATGACTCCTGCGCCTCCATCGAAGTCGACGCACGTAGGGGCCTTGCATCCCGGCCCATTCGCACGCTCCTGCTGGCCTTCGCCGTAATCCAGACAGCAGGCGCCGCAGAATCAGACTGTACGGCAGCGTTCTATTGCTCGGTCGAACAGAGGAGGAATACGCTGCTACAAGATGCCGAGCAACTCCCAGCTCCTTCCACTGCTCCAGTCTGCGTTCGTCTACCGAGTGGTGCGTTGATGTCGGGGTGATCTTCCGCCTCCCCCCGTACTTGGCTATGTACGCGTTGTGCACCTTGTAGATGTCCTGCCGGGTCCATGCCTCTGGTACGACGTAGAAGTCGGGCATAACGTCGGGGGTCCCGATGTCACGAAGATCAGAACCTGTTCGCGTCAGGGACCAGGTCTCCCGGCGCGAGACCGAGCTCCGTGCTCGTCTGCCACGTCCCCGTTCGCTTCGTCTTGACCTTGATGAGAACTTTGCGCGTGTCCTCGACGTCGCTCGCAACAACATGAGCAGGCATCTGGACACGGACCTCGCGAGCGGCAGGCCAAAGCAACTCGGCCGCCACGAAGTATTCTCCGGACCTATGCGTCGAGCGGTTGGTCATTCAGTCGTCACCTCTGGCCTCATCACCATCTCCCAAGGTCGAGAATCTCATCTATCGTTTCCGAGCGGCGGCACGCCCGGCGCGGTCGCCGCCACCTGCATCTTCACGACCGGACCAGCTAGCCGAGCTTGCCACCTTCCATTCCTCGGCCATCGCCTTACACGTTTCAGCGGGATGTATGCCTCGGCTTGCGCGCCGGCCTTCGCTGGGTGGTGCCTGGAATCTCGCTCGAGTCCTCGATCGGAGGTCCCAGCCCACTAGTCCTTACGGCCAGTTCACCGGCCCACCTCTCTTGACCTAGGATTCAACCGAGCGATGAGCCAGTCGTGGGTCGGCGGACTCCGACTCGGCGGCCGGAGCGGGAGGGGAAAGGCATGAAGCCGATCACGCGCCGGCGCTTCCTGCAGTACGGGCTCGGAGCGGGAGCCGCGCTCGCCGTGCCGTGGACGGTGCGACTTCCCGGAGCGAGCGCCGCGAAGGGCGGCAAGCTCACGAAGTACATGGAGCCGGTGCCGCTGCCGGGCGCGGGGATCGTCGTGGCCACCCCGAGCGGACCCAACGCGTACTCGTTCCGCCAGACGAGATCACGCGGCAGCTGCATCCCGACCTGCCGCCGACGCCGCTGTGGGCCTACGACGATGGCTCGGGGCTCGGAGGTCAGGCCGGCTCGTTCGGGATGGCGGTCGTGGCGCAGAGCGGCACACCGCTCACGGTCGAGCTACACGCATGCCCTGCCCGAGACCTATCCCGGACTGGCTCCCGGTCGACACGCGGCTGACGCCGCTGGGCAACGAGGTGCGGCTGATGACCCACCTCCACGGCGGCTTCGTCGCGGCGGACAGCGACGGCAACCCCGCGGTGACGCCCGAACGGGTTCGGCCCCGGCGAGACGCAGACCGTCTTCTACACCAACCAGCCGCCGCAGATGCCGGCCTCGCTCTTGTGGTTCCACGACCACGGCCTGGGCGCGACCCGCCTCAACGTCTTCGCCGGGCTCGCCGCCGCCTACATCCTCCGCGACGAGTTCGACACCGGGGAAGAGCCCAACCCGATCGGGATCCCCGGCGGGGCCTACGAGATCCCGCTGGTCGTCCAGGACCGTCAGTTCAACCCCGACGGGACGTTCCTGTACCCGACCAGCGACATCCCCGGCGCGACCTGGATCGGCGAGTACTTCGGCGACACGATGCTCGTCAACGGCAAGGTCTGGCCGTTCCTGGACGTCGAGCCCCGGATGTACCGGTTCCGCATCCTGAACGGCTGCAACGCGCGGATCCTGAGCCTCGACATCGGCGGGCCGAGCCTGTGGCAGATCGGTGCCGAGGGCGGCATGTTCGACGTCCCCGTGCCGGTGAAGCAGCTGGTGCTCGCCCCGGCCGAGCGGGCCGACGTGCTCGTCGACTTCACGAAGTTCGCCGGCAGCACGCTGGTGATGAAGAACCACAGGCCGCCGAAGCCGGTGTCGACCCCGGCGCCCTCGCTCGAGCAGGTCATGCAGATCCGGGTCGGCACGACGGTCTCTCAGCCCGGGCCCGACATCGATCCCCTCGAGCCTGCCCGGGCGCAAGGCCGACCTGAGCGACCCGGTCAGCGACCCGCTACATCACCCTCAACGAGATCGACACGGACGAGCCGACCTGGTTCTTGAACCTGAACGGTGTGCACTTCGACGAGGGACCGACGACGGAGACCCCGAAGGTCGGCACGGTGGAGGACTGGGTCTACATCAACCTGACCGGGGACACCCACCCGATGCACACGCACCTCGTCACCTTCCAGGTGGTCGGCCGGACCCCATTCGACGTCGAGGCCTACGAGGAGGCCTACGAGGGCCCGAACGGCGTCCCCGGTGGGATCGACCCGACCCCGTTCGCCACCGGTCCGATGCTCCCGCCCGCCCCCGAGGAGCGCGGCTTCAAGGACACGGTCAAGGTGAACCCCGGCTACTTCACGACCATCCGGGCGAAGTTCGACCTGCCGACCGGCGTGACCGCGCCGCAGGACTACGTCTACCACTGCCACATCGTCGAGCACGAGGACAACGACATGATGCGGCCGTTCACCGTTACCGAATAGCCTTCACGCAATTGGGCTGAGCTTGAAGGGCGTCACCGACCGCTGGCGCCTATACGGGGTGGTGAGCTGAGGGATGGAGAGGCCGCGTTCGAATTACGTGAAGGCATGTGTCGTCCTCCGTAAGGTCGGCTCCGACCGCTTATTAGTCGTCCCGAGTTCGAGGCGGAGACCATGTCAAGCACGAAATGCCAGAGTCCAGGCGATCAAGGACACGACTAGACGCGCGATGGGGGCGGGTCGCGACGCTATCCCGCGAGTGGGCCAGGGGGCGGAGCTGTCAGGTGGATGTGTCCGTTCTCGTCGATAGTCACTTGAACACTGTCGTCGGGAGCCCTCCCGACTCCCGGATAGATGGTTGACACGTCGGCCGCTCCTTTGGACGGGGGGTCGCTGTGTTTCTGACAAAGCGCGGCCGGTGTTCTTGTCGGTGGCGCGGGGCATCCTCGGAGCGGTTGCGATTGGACACAGCGACCACGAATGTGGAACTTCGAGTGCAAACTGTGCCGCGCTCGGTTCCGGATCTTCTCCCTCACCTGGCCCTGTGATCCGCTCAGCCCTCACCACGACACGATCGACGAGGCGACGTGCCGTTGGCGCTGGTGTATCGGCTCCCGTTGTGCTGGCAGGGTGCTCGGGCCTAAGAAGCCATGACGCCGAACCGCCCAGCCCGGATCCCGCTGAGCCTTGTTCAGCCCTGAACTGCGATCGGCCGATACCTATCTTCGGAGGAATCGGAGGAAGAGGAATGTACGACCGGGGCGTTCAGGTTCACCACGTGGTCGGGCCATACGCAGAGTCCAAGTGCTGGCGCTGCCTCTCGGAGACAGTTCCGGAAGAGGACGAGCTCGGCCTCTGCGATCTGTGCATCGCCGACCTTCAGGACTCGCCGCGCAGCTCACGCTCAACCCGCTAAAGCCCATGAGGGGATGGGCGTGATCGACATCATCGGCGTCGATCTCGACTACCAACGGCGTGGCATCGGCTCACGGTTGACCGACTTCGCGACTGAGCACATGCGCAGCCGTGGCATGGACATCGCCGTGGTGGAGACCGGCGGTGACCCGGGACATCAACCTGCTCGGGCGGCATACGTGGCAGCGGGGTTCACGCTCCTGCCGATTGCCAGATACTTCCGGCTACTCGACTGACCAAGACCGTCGCCTGATGATCCGCCACTCTGTGTCGCTCCCGCTGTGTCGTGGTGCCGGGCCGCTCTCGCGCTCATCGGATCGGTGCTGGACGACGAGGGCGAGGTCGACCACGTCATGGCGACGGTCAAGGCGTAGCTCGGGGCGGGCGGCTAACCCTCCTCGAAGAAGAGAAGGTCCGAGCTCAGCAGCGTTGGGTTGTGGGACAACATCCGTCTATCTCTATCGAGTACCCCGACGTACCAGTCGCGGCGCCCCTCGGCGCGAAGTTCCTCCGCTGCGCTTCTTGCAAGCTCGATGGCGCGAGCCTCATCGGCTTCGGTGCCGCCGTCCAGATGCTTCAACGCGTGGCCGTCGGGTCCCTTCGTGCTTACGATCCACTCGTACCGCTCCATCCGGTTCCCTTCCCGTGCTTCGTCGACACCCTAGGCCAAGTTCCGCGTAGCTCCCGCTCCCGAAGCTCGCCAAGCACGACCGCCCGCGAGTGAGGTGACTCCTCGAGGTCGATCAGGAGTTGCGCGAACGTCTGCGTCATTGGATCGTCGTAGAACTTTGCCGATCCTGCGAGCTCTTCTCGTGGTCAGGCAGCATCAGAACGTGCAGCAGCACGGCGCGTGGTGCGGGACCGATCGCATCGAGACGATCGCGTAGCGTGCGCTCGAGGTCTTCGAGGTCGGACATTCATTTCACGACCTTGAACGTGTATCCCTTGGGAGCGACGAACTGGACCACGGCCTCCCGAAGCCACGCCAACGTGTTGCGGTCGAACGTCTCGGGGTTGCGGTTGTCGCCCCACCCATCGTCGCCCGTTCGAGTCGTGAGCTGCGGGAGTCGCAGCTCGGGTGTTTCACGCAGGATGCGGGTGATCTCTTCTTGCTCGTCCACCCGCTTGAACTCCTCGAAGAGAACCACCCCGTTCTCGAGGCGAAGCAGACCGACAGATCGCCTCAGGCCACGCGGACGGAACAGCCGGATGCCCGCCATGCTCCGAGCCTAGAGAGTCCGCAGCGAATCCGCGAGCCCGTGTTCATTTCCCCAAACCATTCCCCCGCGAGCGCTGGGAGGCCGTTGACCGCCGAGGCGAGCCGTCTCCCATGTGGGCGGTCGACGGCTGTTGGGCGGTTCGGGGACACGAGGCTTGGGCCGCCCTGAACCGTCCCCCAATCACGCGTGGACGTCGTGGGTGAACCTGTCTCCTTGCACGGTCTCTCCCGTCAGGGTGCCCTTGGCGGCGATCATGATGACGAGCGTCCCTCACGGCCCTTCACTTCGACACCCCGGCCCATGATGAAGGTTGTTCACTCATCAACTGCCAGGCCAAGCCTCGGCACCTCGATGCCAAGATCGACCAACGGCATGAGCGCGATCGAAGTAGCGAACACAACGGAGTCCTTCTCTGCGGGCAGGTTCGCATGTTCCACGTCTGCCCACGAGATCAGTAGGTCATCGAAGTAGACGCCTTCGACGCTCAGCGTTGTCAGCCCCTCCCGCTGTGGCATCGCTTCCAAATGCGGGATGGTCACGCCCGGGGTCACCCTGAACCGTTGGGACGCGGATCGGAGGCACCATGCGAGCCGTGATGACCGAGATCACGTGGTCCGTGATGGCGTTCGTGATCGGCTTGGTGCTCGGCCGGCTCGTCTGGCGTCGCCACTGATAGGCGAAGACCCCGCGGGCATACACGGGAACTCGACCAAGGATGAGGCTAGCCCTACCTCGGACCACGCGCTAGACAGTCGTTCGGCTGTTCCTGCCCCTTCGACGAACGCGCAGCCCTCCGGAGTTTCTCTCTCCTTCAGCATCCCGAAGCGCCTGAACCGCGCCTAGGCGGGCAAGTTCTGCAATATCGGAAAGACCTCCAAGGTGACCATCGCGGCTTCGGTCCGGTTCGACACGCCGAGCTTCGAATAGATGGAACGCAGATGATTCTTCACCGTACCCGTCGCGATGAAGAGGGCTTGGGCGATCTCGCGGTTCGTCTTCCCCGACGAGAGGCAGGCGAGAACCTCAAGTTCCCGGCGCGTCAGATGGGCGACGTTGTATGAAGACGCTTCGTTTCCGCCGGCGTCATGTGCAGCGACCGTCACTTCGACTCGCCTTCGAGCGGGTACCACCAGGGGTAGCGTCGTCGCTCTAGCCACAACCTGCTTCGGTTGCGGAGGCGATACGAGGGGAAGTCATAGAGGAAGGACATCGCCTACGTTCACGACTGTAGGCCGAACGACGTAGCCCGCACAACCTGGCCTTAGGTCCTAAGTCTTAGGTGCTATCTCCCGCTCCCCTGTGGCCGGAGCTCAGGCTCCCGGCCCCTGATGATGCTCACCCTGAGGACTCCTTCGCGTTCCGAGGGGGTGGGTGGATCGGCTCACAACCTCCGTGGAAGAACATCCGGGCACGTCGCACGGGCACGACCATCACGTGGGAGTGATTCTCACGCACAGGCTGGCCGCACCTCCGACACTTGGCCAGTACCTCGCCGTTTGCGCCCGACTTCATGCTGTCCAATCGGCTCGGTCGGGAGGCAAACTGTAGCCAACGGGATCTTGGTGCCTCTGACCGCGTCGCTGTCGGCGGGACCGATCGCATCGAGACGATCGCGGAGCGTGCGTTCGAGGTCTTCGAGGACCACCAAAAGGGCGGCACCAAGCCGCGCCACTGTAGGCTCGCCGGATGGAGCCGGTCTACGAAGAGCTCTCGTTCGTGCGCAACGCCGAGGCGCTCTGGCGGAAGCTCGAGGAGGGTCGCTGGGATTGGCTCGGCGTGAAGCCCGATGGTCAGTTCGTACTGGGATCGCCGTGCCGCCCGACCGGCCCGACGATGTTCGCAGCTGCGATGGTGACGATGCCAGCCGACGCAAACACCGGCCAGTTCGGCTACTCGATCGATGGCCCGAGCGCACCTGCCTCAGGGAGCTGGTTCGCGACAGAAGAGGCCGCGAGATCGGCATTTGCGGAGACGGTCGCCCAACTTCGTCAAGCGTCGGGTGCGCCGTCCCTCCAGCGGGTCACGCTCTGGATCAATCATGAGCTTGAGGAAGAGGAGTTCATCGTGAACAACCCGTCGACCTACGCAGGGTTGTCTGGAAAGGGCCGTGTCGGACCGTCTAACGCCTCGTCTAACGAACTAGATGATATGAAGCCGGACGTGCCGACACACCGGAAGACCAATCGGCGGACTGACCAGCAGAGATAGGGACCGGCGGGGATGGGGCGGACTGCCTGGACCGGGTTGAGGGCCTAGTGTCCTTTGCGGGACGTGGGGGTTCAAATCCCCCCTCCGACACCAGCTGCAGAAGCACCGAAGCCCCGGGACACTTACTGGAGCACGCGGGCGGGTTCTTTCGATAGGTGATCAGGGCGTCATCTACGGTCGTCCGTGGCGACTGCTCTTCGCGATCATGTCGTCGGGCGAGGCGAAGAGAGTAGCGGGGAGGTCGAGTCGGCTTCCGAGCACATCCGGAACCGGCTGGACTACCAGAGTCTTGAGCCACGCAATGGCAGGGCGGTGTCTGCGAGCGAGGTTTCCGCAGGCGTGGCATCATCCGAGCGACTACTGGGGAGGTGCACGAATTGAATACCCTGCATCGGATCACCCCTTCGGAACGTGTCGAAGGACAGCCCACCCCGGGCATGGCACGGGAGCGGGCGATCCAGACCGAAGGCATGTGGGCCGGCTACGTCACCACCGAAGCGGGCATGCTCTCGGGCTGGCATCACCACGGCACTTACGAGAGCGCGATCTACGTGATCTCGGGTGCGCTCCGGATGGAGTTCGGCTCGGGCGACGACGAACGCTTCGACGCCGGTCCGGGTGACTTCGTCTACGTGCCGAAGCAGGTGGTCCATCGCGAGGGGAACCCGACGTCGGAGCCGGCGACGGTTGTGGTCGTCCGTGCGGGCGAAGGAGAGCCGGTCTTCAACGTCGACGGCCCCGAATGAAACCGCTCGTCCATATCGCTTCGCTTCCGAGTACTCCGCTCTCGAACATCGTCTCCCAGGGGCGGCCCTCGAGATCGAGTCCCTCACGGCCAACACTCCCTAGCCCTCCGGTGGTACCCGCGACTGTGAACCCAGCCTAACCGCCTGCCTGCCATGAGCTCAATCGCCAGTGGCACTCCGACGAGGACGGCCCTCCGACACCAGGTGGCTTGCGGTTGTGCCCAACCGGCCGCGTTCGCCGGATCGGGACGGCCGTAGGTCGAGGGTTGATAGTGTGGATCGATGACCGTTCGTCGCATCGTCGTCGATCACGTGCTCTTCGTCGTGGCGGACCTTGACGCGAGCCGGGCGCTCTACACAGCCGCCCTCGCTCCACTCGGCTATGAGGAACTCTATGTTCAGGACGACGGCCTCGGCTATGGGGTGGAGGGACTGGACGACTTCACGATCGCTCGCGGGCAGCCCGTGACAACGGCGGCGCATGTTGCGTTCTCGGCTGAGGGTCGGGAAGCGGTGGACGCATTCTTCGCGGCCGCGCTCGCGAACGGCGCCACGGCTCGAGGCGAGCCCGGGGTCTGGATCCAATACTCCGAGCGGTATTACGCCGCTTTCGTCAACGACTTGCATCAGAACAACGTCGAGGCCGTGTGGCACGCCCCCGAGCCGGTCGTCGATGCCCCACGCCGTTCCTTCGTTCCTTGATCCGCACAGCCAAGTCGGCCTGACCCAAAGGAAGGAGCCGGGATGGATGTTGAAGATGCTGCCCACGAGACGAAGGGGGTGACGGTGGATCTGCTGTCGGCGATCGACCTCGGCCCGGAAGTCGAGGGCATGGCGGGACTCCAACTCAGGATGCGGATGGTGACCATCGAACCCGGTGGTGTCTTCGGACCGCTTCACGACCACAAGGGTCGGCCGGGCATGGTGTACGTCCTGCAAGGGACGATCACGGATCACCGAGATGGAGCGGCCAAGGAGTACGGGCCGGGAGCGGGCTGGCCCGAGGACAAAGACACCATGCACTGGCTCGAGAACAGGGGAACGACGCCGGCGGTGGAGATCTCGGTCGACATCGTTAGGCAGTAGTAAGGGTCTGCGGCGCGGCGATCGCGTCTATCAGCCGCCCGGCGGAGGTTCCCAGAGCTCGAACCGGGTGCCTTCAGGATCGACCGCCCATCCGAAGCGTCCGAGCTCCGACTCCTCCAGCGCATCGACCACATCGACTCCGGCCGAGCGCAACTGGGCCAGCATCGCGTCCAGATCGGCGACGCGGAAGTTCACCATGTACGCCTGCTCCGGCCGTCCGAAGTACTCGGTGTCATGGTCGAAGATGGCCCAGGTCGTGGAACCGCCCGGCGTCCACTCGAACGACGTTCCACCCCAGTCGGAGATGTCGATGCCGAGATGTTCGGCGTACCAGTTCCGAAGGTTCGCGGCCTGTCCCGCGCGCTGGAACACACTGCCGATCCCGGTGACTCGCTCCATGATCGCCCATGCTACGCGAGCGGTCACCGGGTGGTGTCTCGTGGCGATCCTCCGATCCGTCGAGCACCTCGAACATGGGACGGGGTTCGCACCCGCCCCATGTCTGAGGCGCGACCGCGCGGATCAATAGTGGAAGCCTCCTCCAGCGCCGCCGTGATGGAAGAGCGCGAGATACAGAACGAAGTAGGCGACCGCTCCGATCGCGAGGTAGATCGCGAGCCACCGCTTCCACTTCCGTCCATATCCGGACCGTTCCGTTGCCATGTGGCACCTCCTCGTCTGCCCGGTGGTTTATCGGGTAGTACCTGTGGCGTACGAGGAGGGCTTGCGCGTCATGCGGTTGCTCAGCGAACTCTCAGCTTCGAGCGGCCTCCTCGACGGGAGACTCGTCCCGACACCGCTACATCACCTCGAAGATCGAGATGCTCGCGCCGCTCTGCTTCGCGGGACAGTCCTTGGCCATCTCGACGGCCTCATCCATGTTCCTCGCCTTGATCAGCGAGTATCCCGACACCATCGGGCCGACGGGGCCGTCTGAGACTGCTCCATCGGGCGAAACGCTCTTCGCGTTCGGGGTGAAGGGGTTGCCGTCCACGAGCGCGTCCCCGATACCGGCCAGCCACGCGCCCCACGCGTCCGTCATCGCGTTGGTCTCTTCCTCGGTCTCCGGCATGCCGCCACCGCTGTACAGCAGGAGGTACATGTTCATCGCGATCCCCTCTCTGTTCTACCCGATCGTCTACCCAGCGACGGAACAGGTCAGACGCCATCGGATCCCTATGTGGGATCCTGGTCCAGGATCCGCGGTGTCACCCCTCGCACCTCGGTCGGCGCGCCGGGCGGCCCCCCCGAAGCCGATCGGTACTCCGGCACGCCCACACAGGTCAAGAGCAAGCCGTCGAGCGGTTCTCCGATCGTTGCCGGGACCTCACTGTCGATGAACGTCATCCCGCTCGCGCTCGCGCCGAGCGCATAGGCGAGCAGGTGCAACCGGCCCTCGACGATCCCGGCCGCCAGCTGTGCTTCCCGGTACTCCCGGCCGTCGAGCGCGGCCACGTTCGTCGCCCCGATCGCGACGAACGCCGCGTCGCGCGCGAGCCCCTGCTCCATGGCCAGCCGGTAGAGCTCTTCGCGCAACATGCCCGCGCGAACCGGCTCCGACAGATCCGGCCAGCGGTAGACGCCGGGCGTGAGCCCTTCGACGTCGTGGACGACGACGAAGTGCGGCACCTGGATCCCGCGCATCGCGGCGAGCATCGATGTCAGCAGCGTCTGCCTCGGCAGGCCCCCGTTCGGGTCCATCCGTCGCTGGGAGCCGCGAGCCAACACGACCGTCTCGATCGGAGCTGTTCCGTCCACCGGAACGTCGACGGGCGCGCCCCTGTCCCACGCGCGGCCGAGCACATCGAGCTCACCGGCTCGTTGCGCGCCGGTGACGAGCGGGAACTCGAGAGGTGCCACGTCGACCTCGCCGGCTATGGCATCGCCCGTCGGTTCGAGAGCAGGGGAGCCGTCCCCGAGCGCCACGACGGCGACAGGCCATTCGTGCACGCGGTCGGCACCGACGAGCGTCGCCACGGCCGCGTCGGGGAACCGTGTGTGGAGGTGAGCGGCGTGACCGGCGGAGTCCGCGACCGTGAGGAGCTGCGCGAGCATCGTGCCTGCATCCCAATAGACGTGACGGAACCCGCGCTCCCGGTACCGCCAGCCGGTTCGCCACGGGACCCCGGTGACGACGATGGCGGGGGCGTCGCCCCCGGGCGGGGGCCCGATCCGCACGAGGGCGTGATCCTCCGGGTGGTACCAGTGCACACCGGGGGGCAGGTCGGAAGTGCCGACGGGCACCGCGACGTACAGCTCGAGCGGGAACCGCCCGCCCGCGGACCCCGCGGCGCGGAACAGCCACGTCGTGCGCTCCCGGAAGGCCTTTCCTTGCGAGTTACGGTCAAGCACCATGGTGCGCACGACGCCCGCGGACAGATGCAGCAGACGCGACAGGTGCGGGAGGTCGACCGCGCCGGCGGGGACCTCGGCGGTGCCGGCGAGGACGCCCACGGCCGGAGTCGCCGTGGGCGGAAGGTCGCGGGGGAGCGGCACCCGGGGCAGGTCCTCCCCGTACCGCTTGTAGAACCACGGCAAGCGATCCAGGTCGTTGACCTCCAGGTCGCGCAGCACCCGTGGGTCGTCGACGGGTACGGTCCACACCAGGTCCGGCTCGTCGCGGGACGGTTCGTACCACGTCCAGGTGTAGGACGTGAGCCGGTGCAGCGTTTGCGTTGCGGTTTCCATGCATCGACTATCGCAGGTGAGCATTGCGTACATTTGCTGGAGTCCACCGGGGCAAACGCGTGCCACGCGGTTGGTGAGCGGGTCGTACGGAAGGGGCGATACAGATGGATCAGGGCGTGTTCATATCGAACGCCGACACCGACGAATGGGAAGCGGATCCGGAGGTTCCCGGCAGCGACGTCCATGTGCTCGTCGACGCCGATGGCGTACAGGCGGGTCTAACTCGGTTCCTGAAGGCGGACGCCCCGGTTCCGTGGACGTCGTCAGCGCGAGAGGTGTTCCTGGTCCTCGAGGGGTCCGTGAGGATCGAGATCGAGGGCGGAGCCGTCTTGGAGCTCGGCGTGGGTGACATGGCCACCTTGCCCAAGGGTCTGCCGACGACGTGGCATGTAACCGCCCCGTTCAAGGAGATGTGGGTCATCGCCTGACAGCACGAGGACGGTCTCGAGGGCACCGAGCGTCCGCAGCTTGGCGTCGAGTTGCTCCTGCAATCGCTCCCGATGCAACTCGAGGTATCGGCGGACGATCCTCGGATCGCGTGCCGTAAGGACCGCACGGATCTCGTCCCTCGGCATGCCGTGCCTTCGGAGCGCCTGCTCGGCCCAGCTGAACGAGTCATCGGGCGTCTTGCCCGTCTTCGCCTCGATGTTGTCGATGTACGCCTGGAACGTCATCAGCGTTGTCCTCCCTCCGACGGTGGAGGCCCCGTCGCCGAGGCCTCCACCGTGTTGGGTCATCCCTGGTTAAGCTCGTCGTGCGGGTCCATCGACGCACCGGTCTCGAGCAGCGTCTTGAGGTCGCTGAGCACCCAGGTCCAGCCACCGCCTGCGCCCATGTCCTCCAGACCGCCGGAGAGCAGCAGCGCCAGTTGCGGCTTGCCTTCGAGCTCGTGGATCACTGTGAGCTTGCTGACCCCGCCCTTGCCCTCGGCGATCTCGTACGTGAGGCGGGTGAACCCCTCGGCGACCATGGAGTCGTCCATGAGCATCCGCCACGTCTGTACGAGCCGGTGTGGTGGGGTCGCCTCGATGACCTCGCCGTCGACCGCCACCTCCGGCGCGCCCATCGACCGCATCGCGTCGCTCGCGAGGCCGCGATAGGTCGCACCCGGCTTCAGCTCCGGATCCCATTCCGCACGGCCGCCGTATCCGTATCTCGCGGTCCACTCGGGGCTCGTTATGGCGTCCCAGATCGCCTGGGGCGTGGCCCTGATGTACACGCGGTACACCTGGGTGCCGACGTTCGTCGTCGTTGTCGTCATGCCATGTCCTCCTTCTCCAGCTCGTGCTTGAGGTCGGCGAGCGCCGAGACCTGTCGCTCCGTGTACTTGTCGATCCACCGGTCGTGGATCAGCCGGATCGGCACCGGGTTCAGGAAGTGGAGCTTCTCCCGGCCGGACCGGCGCGTGACCACGAGACCCGCGTCTTCGAGGACGCGCAGGTGCTTCATGACCCCGAACCGCGTCATCTCCAGCTCGGATTCCAGCTCGGTCAGCGTGCGGCCGTCACGCGTGAAGAGCCGGTCGAGCAGGAAGCGTCGGGTCGGGTCGGCGAGCGCCTTGAACACACGGTCGTCGTCGTTCACATCGCCGAGGATAGGTGACTAAATAGTCACCTGTCAACACACCGGGGTCAGATCGATCCGTGTTACGTCGTCACGAGTCGAAGGGGGGTGATCACCCGCGCCGGTCTGACCGGAGTGCTCCCGGCGGTCGTTGCTCACCCCAGCTGCATCGGACAGGAACGGAGCCTCTTTCCCGTGTGACGGAGGGGCTCACGAGGTTGTAGCGGCGAGCAACCCGTCTATCGCATTCGTGGTGAGTGGGAGAGCGACGAACTCTTCCACCCGGGCCTCCTGACGCTTCCGTTCGGCTTCGGATCCGCCCGGGTCCAACCACCGGATGCAGGCGTCCTCTCCGATGTGTCCCAGCTGCGCGATGAGCATCGAGAAGTTGCCTCGCCGGTCGATCCGGCCGGGCCCGCCTGCTTCGAGATACGCCCGGTACAGAGCGCGGGCGCGCTGGGGGTCACCCAGACCGAACTCGAACAGCACGAGCGCCAGCTCCTGGCTCGGGTCGGCGAGGCCGCAGTTCTCCCAGTCGATGACGCACAACCCGCCCGCCGCCGTGCGCAGGAAGTTGTCGGCCCAGAGATCGCGATGGCAGGTCTGGAGTTCGCGCGGCTCCTCCATCAGCCCCTCCAGCGCGACGAGCTCGTCTCGCAGCCCGGACAACCGGTTCGCGAAAGGCGCGCCGTTCGCGTGGAGGGCGTCGAGGAGCGCGTCCCATCGCTCGCTCCCGAGGGCGTCGGTGTACCAGGGATCGGTCGGGAGACGTCCTTGGAAGTCCAGGCGGTGGATGGAGGCGACGATCCGCCCGACCTGCGTGGGATCGACGTTCGCGTCCCGTTCGAGGAGGTCGACCCACTCGAAGACGCGCACCCGCACGCCGGCCAGCTCGGCGAACGCCTCTCCGTCACGGGCTCGCAGAACGGCCGGCGCCGGGATGCCCGCTGCGTGTGCGGCCTCCTGGTAGTCCGCGTGCTCACGGATCTCGTCTGGCGGGATGGGTTCGAACGGCTCCTTCACCGCGAACGTCCCGCGCGATGTAGTCAGCCGCCACACCTGACCAACCTCACCGCGCGCCACCGGTCCCGTGAGCGTCGCAGCGTCTCCGAGGGAGAAGCGCGCGGCGATCTCGGCGGCGTCTTCCGTCTCGAGCATCGTGGGAGCATAGGCGGCCTGGTGGAAGGGGAGGCTGGGCGTTGATGACCGGGGCGAACGACGAGCGAGGTGACCACGGATCGTGGTGGCGATCCGCGGTCTTATATCAGCTCTATCCCCGCTCGTTCGCCGACTCGAACGGCGATGGTCAGGGTGACCTCCAGGGGATCATCGAGCACCTGGATCACCTGGTCTGGCTCGGTGTCGACGGCATCTGGCTGAACCCGATCAATCCCTCGCCGAACGCCGACTGGGGGTACGACGTCGCGGATTACACCGGCGTCGAACCGGATTTCGGAGACCTGGACGCGCTCGATCGCCTCGTCGCGGCGGCGGGGGAGCGCGAGATCCGGGTGATCCTCGACCTCGTTCCCAACCACACGAGCGACCGGCATCCGTGGTTCCTCGACGCACGATCCAGTCGAACCGCCCGTCATCGCGACTGGTACGTGTGGGCCGACGCGCCGCCGGTCGGTGGGCCTCCCAACAACTGGGTGTCCGTGTTCGGCGGGAGCGCATGGACGTGGGACGAGCCGACGCAGCAGTACTACCTGCACAACTTCTTGCCTGAACAGCCCGACCTGAACTGGTGGAACGACGAGGTGCGGGACGAATTCGACGACATCATCCGGTTCTGGTTCGACCGCGGGATCTCGGGGTTCCGCATCGACGTCGCGCACGGGATCGTCAAGGACGTCGAGCTACGGGACAACCCCTCTGCGACACCCGACGACGACGATCTCTTCCGAACGCTCGGCCAGCGCCAGGAGTTCAACATGAACCGACAGGAGGTCCACGACGTGCTGCGGCGATGGCGCGCGATCGCCGACACGTACGAGCACGATCCGATCCTGCTCGGCGAGACGTGGGTACCGGACATCGAGGCGCTCATGCGGTTCTATGGAGACGGCACCGACGAGCTCCACCTGGCGTTGAACGTCCCGTTCGTCTTCGCGAAGCTCGGAACCCAGATGCTGACGATCGTGGAACGCGAGGAGGCCGGCATCCCCGATGGGGCATGGCCGACGTGGACCGGGTCGAACCACGACGCGGGCCGGTTCGTCACTCGATGGTGCGGCGACGACGAGCGGAAGGTCCGAGCGGCGCTCGTGATGATGCTGACCCTCCGCGGCACACCGATCCTGTACTACGGCGATGAGATCGGGATGCCGGAGGTGCAGGTGCCGCGCGATCGCATCCGGGACCCGGTCGGCGTCCGCGGGTGGCCGGACGACCCCGGCCGCGACCGCGCGCGGACGCCCATGCCGTGGACGAGCGACCCCGGCGGCGGGTTCACGCGTTCCGGAGTGGAACCGTGGTTGCCGGGAGGTGAGGCTGCGTCGCGCAACGTCGCCGACCAGCGCGACGATCCCGGATCGGTGCTCCGCCTGTCACGAGACCTGATCTCGCTCCGGCGCGCACGGCCCGACCTTCGGAGCGGACGCTATGCCACGCTCCAGGCACCCGAAGGGGTCTGGGCGTGGCGGCGCGGAGACCACACCGTGGTCGCGCTGAACCTCACGGAGGCGGTCGTCGAAGCCCCTCTCGGTGAGGGAGAGGTGCTCCTGAGCACGAACCGGGGCCGCGAGGGTGAGCGGATCGTCGCCGAGGTGCGGCTGCACGCATGGGAGGCGCTCGTCATCGCGCAGCAGCCATCGGACTGATTCGCCTATCCTTCTGGCCCGGGAGCTTCGCGTATCTCGAGAGGGGGTCCGATGGCGGAGATCGTGCTGGACGAGGTGTCGAAGGAGTACCCCGACGGCACCCTCGCCGTGTCCGACCTCAACCTCGACATCCAGGACGGCGAGTTCGTCGTCTTGGTCGGACCCTCCGGCTGCGGCAAGACGACCGCGCTCCGGATGATCGCGGGTCTCGAGAGCATCAGCCGTGGCACGATCTCCATCGGTGAGCGGGTGGTGAACACCGTGCCACCGAAGGAGCGCGACATCGCCATGGTGTTCCAGAACTACGCGCTGTATCCGCACATGACCGTGTACGACAACATGGCGTTCGGCCTCAAGCTCCGGAAGCTCTCGAAGGAAGAGATCGATCGGCGCGTTCGAGAGGCGGCGGACATCCTCGGGCTCGAGGAACTGCTCCAGCGCAAACCGAAGGCCCTCTCCGGTGGTCAGCGGCAGCGGGTGGCGATGGGGCGCGCGATCGTCCGCGAGCCCAAGGCGTTCCTGATGGACGAACCGCTGTCGAACCTCGACGCGAAGCTCCGTGTGCAGATGCGGACCGAGATCGCGCGGATCCAGCACGAGCTGAACGTCACCACGATCTACGTCACCCACGACCAGGTCGAGGCGATGACGATGGGCGACCGCGTGGCCGTGATCAGGAAAGGGAAGCTGCAGCAGGTCGATACGCCGCAGCGGCTCTACGACCACCCCGTGAACCTCTTCGTGGCCGGGTTCATCGGGTCGCCCGCCATGAACATGGTCGAGGCCACGCTCTCGACGTCCAACGGGTCGGCGGATGTCGAGTTCGGCGGACAGCGACTGGGGGTGCCGCCCGAGGTCATGGCCTCCCATGCGGGCCTGCGGAGGTTCGAGGGCAGCTCGGTGGTCGTCGGGCTGCGGCCGGAGGATATCGAGGACGCCTCGCTCGTTCCGGAGGCGCCGGAGGACCGTCGGATCAGCACGGTCGTCGACCTCCGGGAGTCCCTGGGCGCGGACGTCGTCATGCACTTCACCGTGGACGCACCGGCCGTAATCACCGAGGACACGAAGGAGCTCGCGCACGACGTTGGTCACGACACGCTCGACGTGGTCGAACAGCGGGACGCCGACCATTCCGAGTTCCTCGCCCGGCTGAGCCCAAGAACCGCCGCGACGAAGGGCCAGCCCATCGATCTGGTGGTCGACGTGACGCGGCTCCATTTCTTCGATCCGGAGACGGGCCTGGCGATCTACGGCGAGGACGGGGCCTGATCCTCAGCGGGAAGAACCCCGCTGCGCGCGACCTCGGACCAGAACGTCGCGCTGTCCCGGGCCCGGCGTTCCAACGTGTCGAAGTCCACGTGGATGATGCCGAACCGGTGCGCGTATCCGTGCGTCCACTCGAAGTTGTCCAGTAGGGACCACACGAAATACCCGCGGAGCGGTATGCCGCGCTCGACGGCCGTCGAGGCCGCCTCGAGATGCCGCCTGAGGAAGCTCACGCGCTCCGGATCCAGCGTCGGATCGATCTCGTCGAGCGGGTAGGCGGCGCCGCTCTCGGTCACATAGAGCGGAAGGTCGCCGGTTCGCGATGCCACGAACTCGAGCACCTCGGTGAGGCCCGACGGGTACACCTCCCATCCCATGCCGGTCCGCTCGGGCGGGTCCGCCGGCGGCTCGAGCGGGGGGAGCAGCGGTGATCGCACGATCTCCCGCGAGTAGTAGTTCACGCCCGAAGAAGTCGAGCGGCGCCGAGATCGCCGCCATGTCGCCGTCGAGCACCTCTTCGCGCCGCCACCCCCACGCCCGGACCCCTTCCTCCGGATACCCGTGGCCGGTGATCGGGTCGAGGTACCAGCGGTTGAGCTGGTCGTGTTTGACGGCGGCCGCCTCCTGGTCGAGCGGGTGGGGGGTCGCGGCGTGCTTCGGCTCGAAGTTCAACACGATGCCGGCAGCGGCCCGCGGGGCCTGAGCGCGGATCGCCTGCACGCCGAGGGCGTGCGCCACCAACAGATGATGATCGGCCGCGAGGGCGGCTTCCGGTTCCGTCCGGCCCGGGGCGTGCGAGCCGATGCGGTACCCGTGGTCGGACACGACGTGTGGCTCGTTCAGCGTCGCGAAGTGGCCGACCCGGTCACCCAGCCGACCCGCCACCAGCGCGGCGAACTCGCCGAACGCTTCGGCCGTCGCTCGGACGGGCCATCCGCCGGCGTCCTCCAGGGCTTGAGGGAAGATCCCAGTGGTAGAGGGTCACGAAGGGGTCGATACCGCAGGCGAGCAGCTCGTCGACGAGGCGGTCGTAGAAGCCGAGACCCGCTTCGTTGGGACGTCCCGTGCCCTCCGGCACCACCCGGGGCCAGGAGACCGAGAACCGGTAGGCGCCCAGACCGAGATCGGCCATGAGCGAGACATCCTCGCGATACCGGTGATAGTGATCGCAGGCGACGTCGCCGGTGTCGCCGTTGCGCACCCGCCCAGATGCGTGGGAGAACCGGTCCCAGATGCTCTCTCCGCGGCCGTCCTCGTCCGCGGCCCCCTCGATCTGATACGAGGACGTGGCCGCCCCCCAGATGAAGCCGGGCGGGAAGTGACGGTCGGACACTGTGACACCCCTATCCTGGGAGCGCTTCCATCGATGGTGGGGAATGTACACGCTTCCCTGCACCCCCTGCATGCTGCCTTGACAGATCCTGCGCAGGAGTTATGGTGAGAGCGCTTCCATCCATGCGGAGGGTCGAGGAGGGGATCTTGGCCGGCACGCTCGACGATCTGGCGGCCCTGACGGGCGTCTCGCGCGCCACCGTTTCGCGGGTGATCAACGGCGGCTCCGTCTCCGAGGCCACGCGCGAACGGGTGATGGAGGTGCTGGAGCGCACGGGCTACCGGCCCAACCTGGCGGCTCGCACGTTGGCATCCGGGCGGTCCGGGTGTGGTGGGCGTCGTGATGCACGTGGACTCGCACGAACTGTTCCAGGACCCGTACTTCTCGGAACTGCTCCAGGGGATGAGCGACACCCTGTCCGAGACGGCGACCGGGATGATGCTCTGGCTGGGGAACCGAACGAAGCAGGAGACGCTCGATCAGATCCTGAGGATGGGTCTGCTGGAGGGCGTGATCGTCACCGCGTTCAACCTGGAGGACCCACTGGTCGACGGGTTGCTCGCATCATCCATCCGCACCGTGCTGGTGGGCCATCGCCGGGCCGATCGGTCGGCGAGCTACGTGGACGTCGACCACGTCCGAGCCGCCGACGCCGTGACGTCGCACCTCGTCGACATCGGGAGACGCCGGATCGGCCACATCACCGGCCGTCGCGGAACGGTGGCGGGTGAGGATCGGATCGTTGGATACATGGACGCCATGGCTCGGGCAGGTCTGTCGACGGAAGGGCTCATCGTCGATGGCGACTTCCGACGAACCTCGGGCGTCGCCGGGGCTCTGGAGCTGCTGGATCGGGACGTCGATGCCATCTTCTGCGCGAACGACTCGACCGCGGCAGGCGCGCTCGAGAGCATCCGGGCGCGCGGCCTCCGCACACCCGAAGATGTCGCGCTCGCGGGATTCGACGATCTCGACTTCGCCGCGGAACTCGACCCGCCGCTGACCACCGTTCGACAAGGCATCCGCGCCCAAGGTGCGGAGGCGGCCCACACGCTCTCGCAGCTCTTGGACGATCCCGACGGCGGGCCGCGTCGGGTGATCCTGCCGACGGAGCTGATCATCCGACGTTCCACCGTAGGAGGTGTGCGGGCGCCGTGAACGGACCAGCGTGAAAGGAAGGGGGTTGTGAAGCGAACTCTGAGCGTGAACTCGTATCTACACGATGTGCGGGAAGGCAATACTGACGCAAGAGAGGGGGCACCACGATGCGTCGATACAGAGGAGTGATCCTGCTTGCGGTCCTCGTCGTGATCGCGGCTGGATGTTCGAACAACAACGACAATGCCGGCAGCAGCGGGGCGACGGGTGGCGACCGCCACGGGCAGGAGCTCGAACACCGGCTCGGTCAACGTGTTGAGCGCGCTCGATCCGAAGGAGGCGGGTCCGATGCAGAAGGTCTTCGACGACCTGATCAACTCGCAGACGGACTACAAGGCCGAGATCGAGGCCGACGCCAACTTCGAGCAGGACGTGCAGATCCGCGCGCAGGCCGGGACGCTCGACGTGATCCTGCTCCCACAGCCGGGAGCGGTGGTCGAGCAGGCCAAGGCGGGTAACGCCGTCTCGCTCGAGGACATGGGTTTCAACATCGACGATCTGAATGCGACGTTCGGTGAGTACTTCATGTCGCTCGGCGAGTACAACGGCGAGCACTACGGCATCCCGACCAACATCAACCTCAAGAGCATGGTCTGGTACCCGAAGGCCGCCTTCGATGCGGCCGGCTACAAGGTGCCGACGACGTGGGACCAGATGCTGGCGCTGTCCGACCAGATCGTCGCCGACGGCGGAACGCCGTGGTGCGTCGGGTTCGAGAGCGGGAGCGCCACCGGGTGGCCCGCGACCGACTGGATCGAGGACATCATGCTCCGGACGGCGGGGCTGGACACCTACGCGAAGTGGGCGACCCACCAGATCCCGTTCAACGACCCATCGGTCCTGAACGCGGCGAAGATCTTCGGGAACATCATGTTCCACCCGGGGTACGTGCTCGGTGGAGCGGACCAGACCCCGTCGATCGCGTTCGGCGACGCACCGTTGCCGATGTTCGACAAGCCGCCGGGTTGCTGGCTGCACCGTCAGGCAAGCTTCATCAACGCGTTCTTCCCCGCGTCGGCGAAGGCCGGTGTGGACTACGACTGGTTCCCGCTTCCTCCGATCGATCAGGACGGGACGCTGTTCGCAGGTGAGCTCGCGGTCACGTTCCGCAACGCGCCGGAGGTCAAGGACTTCCTGACGCGCTTCATGTCCACCGACGTCCAGTGCGCGATGGGCGCCGACGTCGGAACGTCGAGGATCTCGCCGAACGTCAACGTGGGACCGAATTGCTACGCGAATCCGATCCTTGCCGACGCGTCCGTCGTCCTCACGAAGGGGCTGAAGGACGGCACCGCCGGGTTCGACGCGTCCGACATGATGCCGCCGGCCGTCGGTTCCGGGAGCTTCTGGAGCGGGATGGTGAAGTACATGCAGCAAGGGCCAGATTCGATCCAAGGGATCTTGGACGACATCGAGAAGAGCTGGCCGACTTCATAGCCACGCGCATCCGCGCTGGTGGAACGGAAGGGGGAGCGGCCGCGAAGCGGCCGCTCCCTCCACGTCTCGACAGGGATAGGATGACCGCGGCGTGAGCGCAACGACCGGGGATCCGGCGCAGGGGGCGGGGGGCTTCGAGGAAGCTCCGCTCTCGGCCGCGGGATTGATCCTGCGGATCATCGCCGCTCTCGTCATCGTCGTCATCGCCGGTTGGTTGTTCTCGGTGCTCTTCGCGTTCCTCCGCAGCCGTGACGCCAACCGGTTCCTCGTCGTGCTGGTCGCGATCGGCATCGGCGTCGGAGGCGTCTTCTTCCTGTTCTGGGGCATGAACAAGGTGGTCGACTGGCTGCCCGCCGGTTTCCGCGAAGGGGTGCGACCGTACGTCTTCGTGGGTCCCGCTCTGGTCATCCTCAGCGTGTTCCTGGTCTATCCGGTGTTCAACACGATCCTGATCAGCCTCAAGGACTCCCGCGGACAGAACTTCGTCGGCTTAGACAACTTCAGGTTCGTGTTCACCGATCCCAGTATGCTCCGTTCGATCCGTAACACGGTGGGGTGGATGGTGCTCGTTCCGCTCGTCGCCGTGAGCATCGGACTCGCCTTCGCAACGCTCGCCGACCGGCTCCGCCGCGGCGAGGCGATCGCCAAGTCCATGATCTTCCTCCCCATGGCGATCTCGTTCGCCGGAGCGGCGATCACGTTCCGCTTGATCTACAGCTTCCGTCCTCAGGGGTTCGGGTCGAACATCGGACTGCTCAACGGCATCATGCTGGGACTCGGGAAGCAGCCCGTCGCGTGGCTCCAGCAACAGCCGTGGAACAACCTGTATCTGATGGTGATCATGGTCTGGATGCAGACCGGGTTCGCCATGGTGGTCTTGTCGGCGGCGATCAAGGCCGTTCCGGACGAGATCCTCGAGGCGGCTCGCATCGACGGCGCCTCGGAGCTGCAGGTGTTCCGGCGCGTCATCATCCCGACCATCCTGCCGACGATCGTCGTGGTGAGCACCTACATGGTCATCAACGCGCTGAAGGTGTTCGACATCGTGTTCGTCATGGGGAACGCACAGGGCAACGGCACCGAGGTGGTCGCCGAGCGCATGATCTACTGGTACTTCATCGGCGCGAACTCAGGGCGAGGCGCGGCGATCGCCGTCGTCCTGTTCGTCGCGGTCATCCCCGTGATGGTCGTGAACGTCCGTCGCTTCCGCGAGGAGGAGGCCATCCGATGAGCGACGTCATCGAGCGTCCGCCGGTGGGTGTGGAACCCGCCCCGGTCACCACCAAGGGGGCCGTCGTCGGGGACGTCCGACGGGGGGGCTGGTTCGTGCGCATCACGATCCTGGTCGTGGTCCTGATCTGGTTGATCCCGAGCGTGGGTGTGCTGATCACGTCGTTCCGTCCCGCGGAGCTCGTCAACGCGACGGGGTGGTGGACGGCGCTCGCCCATCCGTTCCACGCGGCATCGTGGACGCTCCAGAACTACCGGGAAGCCCTGGACGCCGGCGGCCTGCAGAACGCGTTCATGAACAGCCTGGCTGTGGCGATCCCGTCGACGGTGATCCCCATCACGATCGCGGCGTTCGCGGCGTATGCGTTCTCCTGGATGGAGTTCCGTGGACGCTTCGTGTTGTTCGTCGCCGTCGTCGCGTTGCTGGTCGTTCCCTTGCAGATGGCCGTCATCCCGATCCTGAAGATGTTCGCGAACGGCGCGTCGCTGTTCGGCATCAGGACGTTCCCGGACCTCGAGCTGAACGGCACGTTCCTGGGCGTATGGCTCGCGCACACGGGGTTCGGGCTTCCCCTGGCCGTCTACCTGCTGCGCAACTACATCGGGTCCCTGCCGTCGTCGATCATCGAGTCGGCCCGGATGGACGGGGCCGATCACTTCACCATCTTCTGGCGCCTGATCATCCCGCTCTCGGTCCCCGCGCTCGCCGCGTTCGCGATCTTCCAGTTCCTCTGGGTCTGGAACGATCTCCTTGTCGCGTACGTGTTCCTGGGAGGGACGCAGCAACGTGCAGGTCCTCACGCTCGCGCTGGCCGGACTGAACGGGTCGCGCGGCGAGACGTGGCAACTCCTCACGGCGGCGGCGTTCATCTCGATGGCGCTTCCGCTGGTCGTGTTCTTCTCGCTCCAGAAGTACTTCGTGCGCGGTCTCACGGCCGGATCGGTCAAGGGTTGATCCGATGGTGACCCGCGCGAGACGGAACGTCACGGCAGGCGTCGAACCGCTGTCGCCGCAGCGCAAGTGGCGCGCCATCACGCTCGCGACGCTGCTGTTCGTGCCCGCCTACTGGTCGATCGTGGCGGCGCTCGTGTCGATCGGCACCGACGATGCGAAGGCGACGCCGAACGCCGGTCCGTTGATCGCGTTCGGGCTCTGCCTCATCCCGTTCGTGTTCGTCGCGCTCGCGTTCCTGTCCGAACATCCGAACCCCGGGGCCGCGGTCGTCAAGGCGATGGGGCTGACGATCCTGATCGGCGTCGTGGTGTCCGCGCTCGCTGCGGACGCCGCGACGGGTCTGGTGGCTGCGGTGGGAGCCGGGGGGATCGTCGCGCTGCGGTCCGATGTCGATCACAGCTGGAAGGCTCGGGCGGTCGCCGTCCTGTTGGCGACGATGTACACGTTCGTGCTGCTCCGCACCGCGAGCGACGTGGCGTTGTTGATGGGCCCCGTCCTTCCGTTCACCGGCATCGGCGTGGCCGACCACCTCTCGGAGCGCAAGCGTGACCGCGAACGGCAGGCGGCCGCACGCGGGTCGGGTCGCTAGGCCGGCTTCCGCGCTCGGAGCGAGTAGAAGAGCGGCACCTCGCCTTCCACGGACTCGGGAGTCACCCACGTGTCATCCGGGCCCTGGACGGTGAAGCCCATGTCCCACGCGGAGAACGGGTACTCGCGGAGCAGTTCGATCGTCAGGCCGGCGTCGACGAGCGCCGTGACGATCTCGCCGAGGCCGTGGTTCCAGCCGTACTCTTTCTCGGTCTTCACGTCGGCGCTCGGGTCGGCGTACGAGCCCTCGACATCGAAGATCAGCGGTTCGGCGTGCTCCCAATAGGGGTAGCGGAACGTGAGCGGCAGCTCTTCGTCCAAGGCCCATGCGATCGGGTGCGCCTCGGTGATGAAGAAGATGCCTCCGGGCTTCACGAAGCGCGCGACCACGCGCGCCCAGCCGCGGATATCGGGGAGCCAACACAGCACGCCCCGCGACGTGTACACGACGTCGAACGATCCCATCCAACCGCTCCGGGAGGTCGTAGACGTTGGACTCGACGAACCGCGCATCGAGGCCGAGATCGGCGGCCAGGCGCGTGGCCAGGTCGATCGCCGTCGGGTGAGAAGTCGGCGCCCGTGACGATGGCGCCGAGGCGCGCCCACGACAGCGTGTCGATGCCGAAATGGCACTGGAGGTGCAGGAGCGACTTGCCGTGCACGTCGCCGACCTGCTCCAGCTCGTAGTCGCGCAGGCGGATCCCACCGGCGCGGAACTCCTCGAGCCGGTAGAACTCCGACGACTCGTGGATGCCGGTCCACTCGTCCCACAGCTCGCGATTGCCCTCGAGGAACTCGTTCACGGCTGGAAGTGTGCCATCCCGGCTGCTTGGGCGTCTCCATGCTCGTTGCTACACTCGACGCAGATGAGTTGACGCGATCTCCTCGGCACGTCCCGCGCCCATCGCCGGCGCATTCGTTCGTGTACCCACCCAGGAGGTCGACCCCGATGCTCATCACGCCACCCACCGCACCGGTTCCCGTTCCACCCCACACAGGAGCACCGCCCGATGACCACGCTCGACGTTCGCGATCTGTCGGTCGAGGTCGGCGGGAAGACCGTCGTCGCCGACCTCAGCTTCACGCTGCGGGCCGGAGACAAGATGGGGGTCGTCGGGCGCAACGGGGCCGGGAAGACCAGCCTCTTGAAGGTGCTCGGCGGGGAAGACCTGCCGCTCAGCGGCACCGTCACCCGGACGGGCGCGATCGGGTACCTGCGACAGGATCCTCGCCAGCACCGGGCGGACGACCACATCACGGGTCTCGAGCACATCCTGGCCGCGCGCGATCTGGTCGACCTGGCGCGGCGCCTGGAGAAGGCGCGGATCCAGCTCGAGGAGTCGCACGCGGACAAGAACATCGCCCGGTTCGCTCGCCTGGAGGAGGAGTACCGCGAGCTCGGCGGCTACGCGGCGGAGTCGGAGGCGCGCACGCTCACCGCCGGCCTCGGTCTGGCGAACGACCGCCTGGCGCTGCCGGTCCGCGCGCTCTCGGGCGGGGAGCGGCGACGCCTGGAGCTCGCGCGGATCCTGTTCGGTGGAAGCGACCTCTTGATGCTCGACGAGCCGACCAACCACCTGGACGCCGACGCGAAGCATTGGCTGATGAAGTTCCTGGCGTCGTACCGCGGCGCGCTCATCGTGGTGAGCCACGACCTGAAGCTGCTCGACGCGTCGATCACGCGGATCCTGCACGTCGACCGCGACCAGGTGGTCGAGTATCGCGGCACGTACTCCCAGTACCGGAAGGCGCGCTCCGAGGACGAGATCCGCCTGCGCGCGCTCGCCGGCCGCCAGGAGCAGGAGATCCGGCGGCTCAAGACGCCTGCGGACTCGATGCGCGGCCAGACGGCCAAGCGCGCGCGGAAGGCCAAGACGTTGGACACGCGCGTCGAGAAGCTGACGGCGAAGAAGGTCGAGGGTCCGGCGCGCGAGCAGCGGGTGAAGTTCCGATTCCCCGAACCGCCGCACAGCGGCAAGGTGATGCTCGTCGCGACCGAGCTGACGAAGAGCTACGGCGGTCCGCCGGTCTTCGAGGACATCTCCTTCGACGTCGGGCGCGGCGAGCGGCTGCTGATCATGGGCTTGAACGGCGCGGGGAAGACGAGCTTGCTCCGCATCCTCGCGGGCGTGACCGAGGCGGATCACGGGACGTTCCGGTTGGGGCATGGGGTCGAGCTCGGCTACTACGCGCAGGAGCACGAGGGCGTGCACGACGGCGTGCAGGTCATCGCGCACATGAAGGCCGAGTCGCGTGCCGAGGACCAGGCGCTCCGCGCGCTGCTCGGCATGTTCCGCCTCTCGGGCGAGATGGCGTTCCAGGATGCGGGGACCCTGTCGGGAGGCGAGAAGACCAAGCTCGCGCTGGCGCAGCTGGTCGCAGGACGGAAGAACCTGCTCATGCTCGACGAGCCGACGAACAACCTGGATCCGCCCTCGCGAACCGCCATCGCGGAGGCGCTGGCGGGCTGGCCCGGTTCCATGATCCTGGTGAGCCACGACATCGAGTTCGTCGAAGCGCTTGCCCCGCATCGCGTCCTGATGATGCCCGACGGCACGCTCGACTACTGGAGCGACGACCTCTTGGAGCTCGTGGCGCTCGCCTGAGCCGGAGTATGCTTCGGCCGCTTCCCAGCCGGAGGAGGAACGAACCCACGTGAGCGACGCGAACGGAACGGCCGATCTGGTGTTCGTCAACGGGCCCGTGTACACGGTCGACGCGTCCCGCAGCTGGGCGGGTGCGGTGGCCGTGAAGTCGGGCACGATCGTGGCCGTCGGGATCGACGACGACGTCCGCGCGTGGATGGGTGCGCACACCGAGGTCGTCGACCTGGCCGGACGCATGCTGCTCCCCGGCTTCCAGGACGCGCACATCCACCCGCCGGGCAGCGGGTTGGAGATGCTCCGCTGCAACCTGAGCGAGATCTACTCGCTCGAGGAGTACCAACGGATCATCGCGGACTATGCCGCGGCCAACCCGGACGCCCCGTGGATCATGGGCGGCGGCTGGTACATGGACGTGTTCCCGGGCGGGACGCCGACCAAAGAGGTGCTCGACGCGATCGTCCCCGACCGGCCGGCGATCTTGACCAATCGCGACGGACACGGAGCCTGGGTCAACTCCCGGGCGCTGGCCCTGGCCGGGATCACGCGGGACACGCCGGATCCGGCCGACGGGCGCATCGAGCGAACGTCCGACGGCGAACCGTCCGGCACGCTCCACGAAGGAGCGATGCACCTCGTCGACACCCTCGCGCCGCAGGACACCGACGAGGACTACGCCGCGGGGCTGCGGGTGGCGCAGACATATCTGCACTCGTTGGGGATCACCGCCTGGCAGGACGCGATCGTCGGCATCGACGACAGCTACCGGACCTTGGACACGTACGCCCGGGCGGCCGGACGAGGGGAGCTCACCGCGCGCGTCGTCGGGGCGCTCTGGTGGGACCGGCACCGCGGGCTGGACCAGATCGAACGGTTGGTCGACGCACGAGCGCGTGCCGCGGCGGGCCGGTTCGCGCCGACCAGCGTGAAGATCATGCAGGACGGCATCATCGAGAACTTCACCGCGGGCACGCTCACGCCGTACCTCGATGCGCATGGCCAGCCGACCGAGAACCTGGGGCTCTCGTTCGTCGATCCGGAGCTCCTGAAGCAGGCGGTGACCCAGCTGGACGCCCTCGGCTTCCAGGCGCATTTCCACGCCCTCGGCGACCGCGCGGTCCGGGAATCGCTCGACGCGATCGAGGCCGCGCTGATCGCGAACGGCCCGAGCGACAACCGCCATCACCTCGCCCACATCCAGATCGTGCACCCGGACGACATCCCGCGGTTCCATCGGCTGGGGGCGGTCGCGAACGGCCAGCCCCTCTGGGCCGCGCACGAGGGCCAGATGGACAACCTGACGATCCCGTTCATCGGGCCCGAGCGGGCGTCGTGGCAGTACCCGTTCGCCAGCCTCGTGCGCGCCGGCGCCGTCCTCGCGTTCGGGAGCGACTGGAGCGTCTCGAGCCCGAACCCGCTGCTGGAGATGCACGATCGCCGTCGAACGGCGCGCGCCGGCCGAGGGGTTCGAGACGTTCGGGGAGCCGATCAGGGAGGTCTTCATCCCGGAGGAGCGGATCGACCTGGCCACCGCGATCGGCGCGTTCACCATGGGCTCCGCCTACGTGAACCACCTGGACGGCGATGACCGGCTCGATCGAGGTCGGCAAGTCGCGGACCTCGTCGTGATCGACCAGAACCTGTTCGAGATCCCTGCCGATCGAGATGCCGGAAGGCGCGGGTCGAGCTGACGTTCGTCGAGGGCGAGTGCGTCTTCGACGTGGCGCGAACGCCGGCTGACCGGAGGTCGACGGGCGTTCTCGAGCCTGCGGGGGGTCGGATGCTAGACTCCCGCTACGGTTTGAACGGTCGTTCAAACTTCGCCCGTTCCGGGCGGATCACCGAGAGGAGGCTCCGCTGCCATGTCCGACGCCCGTGCGCCGATCGATCCCGCGTTGCTCCGGCACGTGCTGGCGCCGACCCTCGGAGGCAGCCGGACGCTTGCCCGCCGTGGCGTACCTCTCGCCGGAGGTCCTCGCCTGGGAGCAGGAGCACTTCTTCGAGGCGGGCTGGTCGTGCGTCGGCCGAGCCGACGACCTGGCGCAGCCCGGTGATCAACGCGCGGTCCGGGTGGGGGAGGAGGGCGTGCTCCTGGTCCGCGACGGGCGAAGGCCGGCTGAACGCGTTCGCCAACACGTGCCGGCACCGGGGTCACGAGCTGCTGGAGCCGGGAACGAGCACCAACCTGCGCGCGATCAAGTGCCCGTACCACGCGTGGGTCTACGGACTGGACGGCTCCTTGAACGGCGCTCCTCGGTTCGGCGACGTGCCCGGAGTTCGACAAGGGCGACTATCCGTTGATCGCCGCGCGCGTCGCCGAGTGGCATGGCTGGGTGTTCGTGAACGCGTCCGGTGACGCCCCGCCGCTCGATGAGTACGTCGGCAACCTGGACGAGCTCGTCGCGCCGTGGGAGATCGACCGGATGTTCGTCGCCGCGTCGCACGACTACGTGATCAACGCGAACTGGAAGACGATCACCGAGAACTACCACGAGTGCTACCACTGTCCGAGCATCCACCCGGCGCTCTGCGTCGTGACCCCGGTCGATTCCGGCGCCAACTTCCCTCACGACGGGATGTGGGTGGGCGGATCGATGGAGCTCAAGGACTTCGCCGAGACGATGTCGATCAGCGGCGAGAGCGGTGGCGTGCGGATCCGTGGTCTCGACGATCGCCAGGCGCGCGAGGTCTATTACTTCGGGCTGTTCCCGAACCTGCTGATCAGCCTGCATCCCGACTACGTGATGGCCCATCGGTTCGAGCCCGTCTCGCCGACCGAGACGAAGGTCGAATGCCAGTGGCTCTTCCCACCGGAGGCGAAGGACGTTCCCGGCTTCTCGCCCGACTACGCCAGCGAGTTCTGGGACATCACGAACCGTGAGGACTGGCTCGCGTGCGAGTCGGTGACGCGCGGCCTGGCGTCGAGCGGGTTCCGCCAGGGGCCGTTCGCCTGGAGCGAGGACGAGGTGCACATCTTCATGGCGATGGTGGCGAAGGGCTACCTGGACGGCCGCGCCGGCCGCCCCCCGCAGGTCCACGAGCGGGACGCCGCGGCCGTCTGAGACACTCCGTGTGGTTCGGCGTTGACCTGCGGTCAACGGGCGTTCTTGTCAGTCTCCGGGCCTGAACGCACGATACGCCGGGTGTTTTCCGAAGCCTGTGATCGAAGGAACCCCGGTCGGTTGACCGCGGGTCGCACGTCACCGACGTCCAAGGAGGAGTCCATGGCTGAGCCGTTCGACATGAGTCTCGTGCAACGTGGGGCGCGCAACCGCCGCACGCCGTACTACGAGGCGACGCAGAAGTACGGCCCGAAGGGCTACACGGTCTACAACCACATGTACTTCCCGATCCGCTTCGACACGTTCGAGAACGAGTTCGAGACCCTGTTGAAAGACGTGACGCTCTGGGACGTCGCGGTCGAGCGCTGCCTCGAGATCAGCGGACCGGACGGGTTCGCGTTCGCCCAGCTGCTGACGCCGCGCGATCTCTCGAGGTGCGCAGTCGGCCAGGCGAAGTACGTCCTGATCTGCGACAGCGACGGCGGGATCATCAACGACCCCGTGCTGACCCGGATGGACGAGAACACGTTCTGGTTCGCGCTGGCGTCCTCCGACGCGTTGCTGTTCGCGCGCGGGCTGAAGAACGCCTACCCGGACATGAACGTGACCATCAAGGAGGCCGACGTCGCGCCGCTCCAGGTGCAGGGACCGAAGTCGAAGGACCTCATGGTCAAGCTGCTCGGCGAGGGCATCCTGGACCTCAAGTACTACTACTGGACGCACGCGGAGATCGCCGGAGCTCCGGTGGTCGTCACGCGCACCGGCTGGACGTCCGAGGTCGGCTACGAGGTCTACACGACGGAGACCTCGAAAGGGAACGACGTCTACGAAGCGCTCATGAAGGCCGGCGAGGAGTTCAACATCAAGCCGACCGGACCGAGCGACATCCGCCGGATCGAGGGCGCCATCTTCAACTGGGGCGCCGACATGACGTATGAGAACAACCCCATCGAGATGGGTCTGGACCGTCTGGTGGACTGGGACGCGCTGACCGAGGACGCGTGCATCTCGCTGGCGGCGCTGAAGGAGATCCGCGCCGCGGGCGTCGGCCGGAAGATCGTCGGCGTGGAGATCGACGGTGAACCGTTCGAGGGGTTGAACAACGTGAAGTGGCCGGTCACGGCCGACGGCGCGGAGGTCGGCACGGTCACGTCGGCGATCTACTCGCCCCGGCTGCAGAAGAACATCGGCTACGCGTGGGTCCCCACGCAGTACGCGAACCACGGCACCTCCCTCGGGGTGGCGAGCGAATGGGGCGACCGCAACGCCGTGGTGGTCGAGATGCCGTTCGTGGACCCGAAGAAGGAGATCCCCGTCTCATAGGGTCGGAAGCCCCAACCGTTCGGACCAAGAGGCGCCCCTGACGGGGCGCTTCTTGCGTTGCGCGGCGGATCCAGTGGCGGACCCGGCTTGCCACGGAGGGCGTTGTTGAACCATCATTCAATCGCCACCGGGCGTTGGAGCCCGGGCCGACGAGCGAAGGAGACACCCCGGCATGACGAACGAGCGCGAGGAGATGCTCGAGAAGAGCGCGACCCTGTACTTCGGGCCCTGGTACCGCAAGTCGCCGATGTTCGAAGCGACCCGCAGGGCGGGGTGCACCGCGTACGACATCTACAACCACATGTACCTGCCCGGCTACTACGACGACCCCGAGGTGGAGTACTACGCGCTCAACAACGACGTGACGCTCTGGGATGTGGGCGTCGAGCGAACGGTCGAGGTCAGCGGCCCCGACGCCGATCGGCTGATCGACATGCTCACCTGCCGCGATCTGACGAATGCGCGGTGGGCCAGGGCAAGTACATGCTGGTGACGGCCCCGGACGGCGGCATCGTGAACGATCCCGTCCTGTTGCACGTCGAGCGGAACAAGTGGTGGATGCAGCTCGCCGACTCCGACGCCGGGCTCTACGCGCTGGGCGTCCTGGCGAACTCAGGCTTGGACGCGCAGGTGACGCTTCCCGACGTGCACCCCGTCCAGGTCCAGGGACCGAAGGCCGTCAAGACGCTGCAGAAGCTGATCGGGGACCAGATCCTCGACCTCAAGTACTACTGGTGTGCCGCGTACGAGATCCAGGGCATCCCGGTCGTGATCAGCCGGACCGGGTGGACCGCGATCCCGGGGTTCGAGGTCAACCTGCTGGACTTCGGCCGCGGCGATGAGCTCTGGGACGCCATCCTGAAGGCCGGCGAGGAGTTCAACATCCGGCCCATCGCGCCGTGCGAGGCGCGGCGGATCGAGGCGGGCATCTTCAACTACGGCTCCGACATCACGCTGACCGACACGCCGTTCCACGTGATGGGCCTCGAGCGCCTGGTCGAGGAGCAATCGCAGGACTACATCGGCAAGGACGCGCTGGAGCGCATCCGTCGCGAGGGCGTCGACCGCAAGCTGGTCGGGATCGTCCTGGACGGCGACGAGTTGCGCGCCGAGATGTCCGAGAAGTGGCCCGTCCACAAGGACGGGAAGGCCGTGGGGCACATGACGGACGCCGTGTGGTCGCCGGGGCTGAAGCAGAACATCGGCTACGTGTGGGTCCCGATCGAGCTGGCGGAGCCCGGAACGACGCTGGACATCGAGTCGGAGAACGGACCCCTGACCGGCACGACCGCGGCCATCCCGTTCGTCGATCCGAAGAAGGAGGTTCCGGCGGGCAGCCTGCAGTGACGCGACTCGGAACCTGAGAGGACACTGAGAGGTTTCGCGGGAGACGAACCCCGGGTCTGACGGGCGCGAATCACCACCGAAAGCGGTTCATCCCGTTACCCTTGATATCGGAGGTTCTCGTATGCGTCGTCTGTTGGTCCCCAGCGTGCTGCTGCTCGCCCTCGTGGCGAGCGCCTGTTCGTTCACCGTCGGCTCCGAGTCGCCGTCGCCCGCGGCCCTGCCGGCCAACACGTTCAACTCCACCCCGCTGCCGGCCGCCGGCGAGCCCGTCGAAGGGGTCGTGCGACGCGTCCTGCCGTCGGTCGTGAACGTGACCACCGACATCTCCGGGGGCGGCCAGGGCGTGGGGACCGGGTTCATCGTCCGCTCCGACGGCGTCATCGTGACGAACTGCCACGTGGTCGAGGCGGCGTCGAAGATCACGGTGTTCACGTCCGACGCCGACCCGAAGCAGTTCAACGCGCGGGTGATCGGCTCCGACTGCCTGCACGACCTCGCGGTCCTGAAGATCGACGCGACGAACATGCCGACCGTGGACCTGGGGACCTCCGCCGACCTCGCGCTCGGCCAGCGGGTCGTTGCGCTTGGGTACGCGCTCGCGCTAGACGGCGGCCCCACGGTCACGTCCGGCATCGTGTCCTCGCTCGACCGCACGATCACGGCGCAGGACCCCAACTGCGCCCAGTCGACGTGCGGAGCCGATCAGACGCGGACGTACAGCAACGTCATCCAGACCGACGCGGCCATCAACCACGGCAACTCGGGCGGACCGCTCGTGAACATGCAGGGACAGGTCGTCGGCATCAACTCCGCCGGTGACGACAACGCGCAGAACATCGGGTTCGCGATCGCCATCGATTCCGTGAAGGACACGATCGCCAACGCGGAGCAGAACCCGCTCGGCGTGTCCGCCTACCTCGGCGTGATCACCGAGCCGGTGACGTCCGACCTCGCGTTCCAGCTCGGGCTCACCGTGAAGCAGGGCGCGTACGTCGTGGACACCCCGAACGACGGTCCGGCGCAGGCAGCGGGCATCGGCGCCGGCGACGTGATCGTGGGCATCGACGGGCAGGCGGTCGCCACCGCCGACGACGTCGGCCGGATCCTGGACGGGCTCAAGGCCGGCCAGAAGGTCGCGGTCGAGGTCGTGGGCACCGACGGAAGCCACCGGACGGTCGACGTGACCCTTGCCGCCCGGCCCGGTCCCTCGCAACTCCCGTAGGTCCTCCCCGGTTCTCGACGCACGCGCCGTAGGCTTGACGCGTGCGCCGCTTCCGCCTCCGGGCCGGGTCCCTCGCGGGGATCCCGCTGTGGATCCACGTCTCGTGGTTCGCCGTCCTCGGGCTCGTCGTGTGGTCCGTCACCGAGGAGTTCGGTGCGACGCTCCCCGAGCTTCCCGTCGTCGAGCGGCTGGCGATGGCGTCGGTGACCGGCCTCGCGTTCTTCGCCTGCCTGGCCGTGCACGAGGTCGCGCACGCCGTGGTCGCGCGTCGCTACGCGGTTCGCGTCCGAGGCATCACCTTGTTCCTGCTCGGAGGCGTGGCCGAGATCGAAGGGGAGCTTCCCACGCCCGGGCTCGGAGTTCGCGGTCGCGCTCGCGGGACCGGCCACGTCGGTCGCCATCGCCAGCGTGTTCGCGTTGGGTTCGCGGTGGGCACACCAACTCGGATGGACCGGGGCGGAGGGTGTGCTGTTCACGCTCTCGGTGGTGAACCTGGGCGTGGCGGTCTTCAACCTGATCCCCGGGCTGCCCCTCGACGGCGGGAGGATCCTGCGGGCCGCGATCTGGCGGCGGACGGGCAGCTTCGTCCGCGCCACCAGGATCGCGGCGGTCGGTGGCCGAGTGGTGGCCGCGACGCTCGTCGGGATCGGTCTCGGGGTCAGCCTGGCCGGGCGACCCGGTGGCGCTCTGGTACCTCCCGATGGGGGTCTTCATCTGGTTCCTCGCGCGCGCGTCCGGGCGGGCGGCGCCGCCGGTCCGGAGCGGTGCGCTAGCCTTGCCACGTGAAGGTGAGGCTGCGTAACCCCGACCGCGAGGTCGAGGTCGTGGGGGGCAGGCCGGTCGCAGCGGTCCTCGACGAGCTCGGCGTGAGCCCCGACACCGTGCTCGTGATCCGGGAGGGAGAGCTGGTCACGCGCGAGACCCGGCTGGACGACGCCGACGAGATCGAGGTCCGACCCGTGATCTCGGGAGGGGCCGCATGAAGTGCAACCGGTGCCGGGGGCCCGCGATCGTCGAGGTCCGGCGGCACAACGCCGCGTACTGCAAGGACTGCTTCATCCACGTCTTCCGCGAGCAGGTGAAGCGGGCCATCAGGCAGCACGAGATGGTGTCGGTCCGCGACCGCGTCCTGGTCGCGGTCTCCGGGGGCAAGGACTCGCTCGCCCTCTGGGACGTGCTGCTCGAGCTGGGGTACGACGCGGCCGGCCTCTATCTGGGGCTGGGGATCGGGGGCTACTCGAACCGGTCCGGTGAGGTGACGAAGGCGTTCGCCGCAGATCGGAGCGCCGAGCTGATCGTCGTCGACCTGGAGCGTGAGTACGGCTACGACATCCCGACGGCGGGGGCGAAGGGGTCCCGCTCGACATGTGCCGTCTGCGGATTGTCCAAGCGGTACGTCTTCAACCGCGCCGCCCTGGAGGGCGGGTTCGACGTGATCGCCACCGGTCACAACCTGGACGACGAGGCGGCGACCCTCCTGGGGAACACCTTGCGTTGGCAGACCGAGTACATCGCCCGGCAATCGCCGGCGCTCCCCGGGAAGGACGGCATGGTGAAGAAGGTGAAGCCCCTGTTCCGGCTCTCCGAGCTGGAGACGGCCGCCTACGCGTTCCTCCGGGGCATCGACTACATCGTCGAGGAGTGCCCGCTCGTGGCCGGTAACACCCAGCTCCGCTACAAGGAGGCCATGAACGCCATCGAGGCGACGTCGCCGGGCACCAAGGCCCAGTTCTTCCTCGGCTACCTCGAGCGCGGGCGGCCCCTGTTCCGTGCGGCGGACGACATCGAGCTGTCGGCGTGCGAGCGGTGCGGTCAGCCGACCCCCGGCCGGTTCTGCGCGTTCTGCCGGGCCCGGGCGCAGATCCTGGGCGAACGTCTCGGTACGGCGATGGAGGACCGGGAGCTCGCGGGCGAGCTGTCGGACGAGGTCATGCCCGCCGAGATGTACGGCGGCGCGTCGTGAGCGTCTTCGAAGCGGGCGAGCGCGTGATGCTCGTGGATCAGCGCGATCGCACCTACCTGATGACGCTGCAGGTCGGAGGGACGTACCACACGCACAGCGGCACGCTGCCGCACGACGCGTTGCTCGGGCAGTCGGAAGGCATCCGCGTCGAGACCTCGAAGGGGATGGTGATGACGGCGTTCCGTCCCCGGTTCGCGGACTTCGTGCTGAAGATGCCGCGCGGGGCGCAGGTGGTGTATCCGAAGGACCTGGGTCCCATCATCGTGTACGCCGACATCTTCCCCGGCTCCCGCGTGTTGGAGGCGGGGACGGGTTCGGGCGCCCTGACGATCGCGCTGTGTCGTTCGACGGGTCCCGACGGCCGCGTCGTCTCCTACGATCTGCGCGCGGAGCATCGCGATCAAGCGGTGGAGAACGTCGAGGCCTTCTTCGGGAAACTACCCAGATGGCTTGACCTGCGTGACGGAGATGTCGCGGAGATCGGTGGAACCGGCGATCGCTTCGATCGGTGCGTGTTGGATCTGCCAGAGCCGTGGAGCCCGCTCGGCGCGCTGCACGAGGTGCTCGAGCCGGGAGGCGTGATGTGCGCGTACCTGCCCACCGTCCTCCAGGTTCAGGAGCTCGTGCTCGCCCTGCAGGGCAACGGGTTCCAGCATGTGGAAACGTTCGAGACGCTCCGTCGCTCATGGCATGTCACGGAGCGCAGCGTGCGTCCGGACCATCGGATGATCGGCCACACGGGATTCCTGACGATCGCTCGCCGTGTCGGCCGGGCCGACTAGCGTCCGTTCCACGATGACCAGGAATCATGAATACCTCGTTAAAGGCATCATCACGTGGCGCCGAACTGCCGTATGAAGGGGGTAGAGATGTAGATGCCCCGCCTACGGGCCGCGAGAAGGCCCGCCCATATACTGGCGATCGAGCGCACCGGGGGGGTGACGCAGATGCCCGGCCATGACGAGCAGGTGGAACGCTACGAGAAGCAGGTCCACGAGCTCCAGACCCAGGTGAAGTTCCTGGAAGAGGAGGTCGGGCTCCTTCGCCGCCGCCTCACCAACGCCCCCCGCCAGGTCACGATCCTCGAGGAGAAGCTCGTCGAGACGCGCGACCAGTTGACCCGGGCGATGGGCCAGAACCAGAAGCTCGCCGACGCGCTCCGCGGCGAGCGCCAACGGATCGAGGCGCTCGCGGAAGAGGTCGAGAAGCTGAGCCAGCCCCCGGCGTCGTTCGGCGTGTACCTCGGCACCAACGACGACGGATCGATCGACGTGTTCACCGGCGGCCGCAAGATGCGCGTCACCACGGCGCCCGACCTGGACCTGGCGCGATTCCTCCCCGGGTCGCAGGTGATCTTGAACGACTCGCTCAACGCGGTCGAGGTCTTGGACCCGGACCGCCAGGGCGAGGTCGTGAAGGTGAAGGACCGGTTGGACGACGGCCGGGTCGTGGTCGTCGGCCGCGGCGACGAGGAGTACGTCGCCACGCTGGCCGGCAGCTTGATGGACGAGGTCGTTCGCGCGGGAGACCCGCTGCTGTTCGACCCCCGCTCCGGCATCGCGCTGGAGCTCCTGCCGAAGGAAGAGGTCGAACAGCTGGTCCTGGAGGAGATCCCGGACGTCAGCTACGAGGACATCGGCGGGCTCGAGGGCCAGATCGAGGCGATCCGCGACGCCGTCGAGCTCCCGTTCCTGTACTCGGAGCTGTTCCACGAGCACGAGCTGGAGGCGCCCAAGGGCGTGCTCCTCTACGGACCTCCCGGATGCGGCAAGACGCTCATCGCGAAGGCCGTGGCCAAGTCGCTCGCGGAGAAGGTCGCCGAGCGGAGCGGTCGCGACGACGCCCGCAGCTACTTCCTGAACGTCAAGGGCCCGGAGCTGCTCAACAAGTACGTCGGCGAGACCGAGCGACAGATCCGCGAGATCTTCCAGCGTGCGAAGGAACGGAGCGAAGAGGGCCTGCCGGTGATCGTGTTCTTCGACGAGATGGACTCGATCTTCCGCACCCGTGGGACGGGGATCTCCTCCGACGTGGAGTCGACCATCGTGCCGCAGCTGCTGTCCGAGCTCGACGGTGTCGAGACGCTGAAGAACGTCATCGTGATCGGCGCCTCGAACCGCGAAGACCTGATCGACCCGGCGATCCTTCGGCCCGGGCGGCTGGACGTGAAGATCAAGATCGAGCGCCCGGACGCCCCGCAGGCCAAGGACATCATGTCGAAGTACCTGCATCCGTCGATCCCGATCCATCCCGACGAGATCGAACGCAGCGGCGGCGACGCGTCGCTCGCCACCGCGCGGATGATCGAGAAGACGGTCGAGCACATGTACGAGCCGTCGGACCGCAACCGGTTCCTCGAGGTCACGTACGCCTCCGGCGACAAGGAGATCCTGTACTTCAAGGACTTCAACTCGGGCGCCATGGTCGAGAACATCGTGCGCCGTGCGAAGAAGGAGGCCATCAAGCGCTTCCTGTCCACCGGCGAGAAGGGCATCAAGGGCGAAGACCTCCTGGTCGCCATCCGCGACGAGTTCAAGGAGAACGAGGACCTGCCGAACACCACGAACCCGGACGACTGGGCGCGCATCTCGGGCAAGAAGGGCGAGCGGATCGTCTACGTCCGCACGCTGCTCGGAGACGACGGCGACGGTCGCCAGGTCGAGCGAGTGAACGCCGGCCAGTACCTGTAAGGTTGGCCGGTGGCCATCCCCAAGGTCTTCGGCATCGAGACCGAGTACGGCATCACCGCGGCGGGAGCCCCGGACTTCAACCCGGTCCTCGCATCATCCATCTTGATCTCCACGTATGCCGGTTCGCTGCGACGGATCCGGTGGGACTACGAGCAGGAGTCCCCGCTGCGCGACGCTCGGGGGTTCGAGCCCGTGGCGGCGCGAGAAGGCAGCGACGAGGACCTGGGACTCGCCAACGTCATCCTCCCGAACGGCTCGCGCTACTACGTGGATCACGCGCACCCCGAGTACTCCACGCCGGAGTGCATCACGCCACGCGATCTGGTCGTGCACGACAAGGCGGGGGAGCGCGTGTTGGAGCGTTCGCTGGCGGAGGTGGCGCGCGAGCTCCCGACGGGCCCGCGCCTGTCGATCTACAAGAACAACAGCGACGGCAAGGGCAATTCCTACGGTACGCACGAGAACTATCTGGTCGATCGCGCGACGCCGTTCGGCGACATCGTCCGCGACCTGACCCCGTTCTTCGTGAGCCGTCAGGTGTTCTGCGGGGCGGGGAAGGTGGGCGCCGAGGCTCCGTGGGAGGAACGGGGGCGCACGGCCTACCAGCTGACGCAGCGCGCGGACTTCTTCGAGACCGAGGTCGGTCTGGAGACCACGCTCAAGCGCCCCATCATCAACACGCGCGACGAGCCGCACGCCGACCCGGAGAAGTACCGGCGGCTCCACGTGATCATCGGCGACGCGAACATGTGCGAGGTCGCCACGTTCCTGAAGATCGGGACCACCGCGATCGTGTTGAAGATGATCGAGGACCGGTTCCTGCCGGATCTGTCGATCCAGAACCCCGTGGCCGCGCTGCATGCGGTATCCCGCGACATCAGCTGCACCGTCACCGTGCCGCTCGCCGACGGCCGCCATCTGTCCGCGGTGCAGCTGCAGTGGGAGTACTTCGAGCACGCCAAGAAGTACGTGGAGCGCGAGGACGACACCCCGGAGAACCAGGAGCGTGCTGGCGCGATGGGAGTCGGTGCTCTCGGCGCTGGAGACCGAGCCGCTCTCGCTGCATCGCGAGCTGGATTGGGTTGCGAAGTACCGGCTGCTGGCCGCCTACCGCGAGCGAGACGGGCTCGAGTGGACCGATCCCAAGCTCCAGGCGATCGACCTGCAGTACCACGACGTGCGGCGCGAGCGCGGTCTGTACTACAAGCTGGATGCCGGCGGCAAGGTGGAGCGCCTGACGACCGACGAAGAGGTCGACGTCGCGGTCATGGAGCCGCCGATCGACACCCGTGCGTACTTCCGAGGGCGGTGCATCTCCAAGTACCCCGAAGCGATCGCCGCCGCCTCGTGGGACTCGCTGATCGTGGATACGGGCGCCGATGCGCTGCAGCGGATACCGATGCGTGAGCCGCTGCGGGGAACGCGCGAGCACGTCGAGGATCTGCTCCGGGAGTGCGAGGACGCGGCGTCCCTGGTGGCGCGTTTGCAGTCCTGAGGTGTTTCCGCCCGAACCTCCCGTAGGATAGTGGCGCCCCCGCACGAGGAGACCCAGATGCCGCAGGAACAGGAGCAGGTTCGACCGCAGCGCAAGGGTGGAGGCTCGGGCGACGACGGCTCGGGCGACGACGCCGGGCAGACGACGACGACGTCCAAGGCCGCCGAGCTGAAGGACGAGATGGACGACATCCTGGACGAGATCGACTCCGTCCTCGAAGAGAACGCCGAGGAGTTCGTCAAGAGCTACGTCCAGAAGGGCGGCGAGTGACGGACAGGCTGAACCCGCCCGTCTCGGGAACGTCGTTCGGCGCGAACCCCAGCTTCGCGGACCTGCTGCGTGAGTCGCGGCCCGAGGTCATGCGATCCGACCGCGCCGATCTCTTCGACGGACGTTCCCGTGTCGCACGGCACGACGGTCCTGGGGTTGAAGTACGCGGACGGCGTGATCATGGCCGGCGACCGGCGGGCCACGTCCGGCTACACCGTCGCCGACGCCCGGATGCGGAAGGTCTTCGCCGCCGACGACTACTCGGCGATCGCCATCGCCGGGGCGGCCGGGCAGGCGATCGAGATGGTGAAGCTGTTCCAGCTGGAGCTCGAGCACTACGAGAAGATCACCGGCGACCGGCTGTCGCTGGAGGGCAAGGCCAACCGGCTGGCGCAGATGATCCGCTCGAACTTCCCGCTCGCGATGCAGGGGTTGGTGGTCGTTCCACTGTTCGGTGGGTTCGACCACACGGTCGGAGAGGGCCGGATCTTCTACTACGACGCCACCGGTGGGCGGTGGGAGGAAGACGACTACCAGACCACGGGATCGGGTGGACAACCGGCCAAGAACTCGCTGAAGAAGCGGTGGCGTGCCGGGCTGTCCCGGGACGAGGCGTTGCGCGTCGCCGTGGAGGCGCTGATCGACGCCGCCGAGGACGACGTCGCCACGGGGGGACCGGATCCGGTCCGCAGGATCTTCCCGAACGCGCTCGCGGTGACCGCGTCGGGCGCGGTCGACGTGCCCGAGGACGAGATCGCCGCCGCGGTCGCGGCGGTGCTGGAAGGGCGTTCGTAGATGTCGTTCATGCCGTACGTCTCGCCCGACCAGATGATGAAGGACCGATCCGAGTACGCCCACAAGGGCATCGCGCGCGGCCGTTCGGTCATCGGCATGGAGTACGCGGACGGGTTGCTGTTCGTGGCGGAGAACCCGTCGTCGACGTTGCACAAGATCAGCGAGATCTACGACCGCATCGCGTTCGCCGGAGTGGGCAAGTACAGCGAGTTCGAGGACCTGCGCATCGCCGGGATCCGGCACGCGGACCTGCGCGGGTACTCCTACGGCCGCGAGGACGTCAAGGCGCGGGATCTCGCCAACGCGTACTCCCAGTCCCTCTCGACGATCTTCACCCAGCAGATGAAGCCGTACGAGGTCGAGATCCTGGTGGGTGAGGTGGACGGCGACGTCTCGGGCACCACGCTCTATCACGTGCTGTTCGACGGCAGCGTCACCGACGAGCACGGGTTCATCGCGATCGGCGGGCATGCGGAGGACCTGACCGAGGCGCTGAAGCAGCAGTACCACGAGGGCTGGGACCTGGCGACGGCGGTCCGCACGGGCGTGAAGGCGCTCGGCGCGCCCGACCAGCGCGAGATCGCCGCGGACGACATCGAGGCCGGGATCCTGGATCGCACCCGGACGCATCGCAGGAAGTTCCGTCGTCTCGAGGACGCCGAGGTCACCCAGATGCTGTCGGCGAGCTGACGCCGACCCTCCCCGCGTCTCGGAGAGAACCGCTTAGGCTCTAGGGATGGAACGGCGGATCTTCGGGCTCGAGAACGAGTACGGCGTCACGTGCACGTTCCGCGGGCAGCGCCGCCTGTCACCCGACGAGGTCGCTCGTTACCTGTTCCGCCGGGTCGTCCACTGGGGTCGCTCCTCCAACGTCTTCCTGGAGAACGGCGCCCGCCTCTACCTGGACGTGGGCTCGCACCCGGAGTACGCGACGCCCGAGTGCGACGACGTCCGCGAGCTGGTCGGCCACGACAAGGCGGGGGAGCGGATCCTGGAGGCGTTGCTGGGCGCGGCCGAGATGCGGCTGCACGAAGAGGGCATCAGCGGCCAGGTCTACCTGTTCAAGAACAACACCGACTCGGCAGGGAACTCGTACGGCTGCCATGAGAACTACCTGGTGGCGCGCCACGGCGAGTTCGCGCGGATGGCGGACGTCCTGATCCCGTTCTTCGTGACGCGACAGATCTACTGCGGGGCCGGGAAGGTGCTGCACGGCCCCCGCGGCGCGCAGTTCTGCATCTCGCAGCGCGCCGAGCACATCTGGGAGGGCGTGTCGTCGGCGACCACGCGCTCGAGGCCGATCATCAACACGCGCGACGAGCCGCACGCCGACGCCGAGCGCTTCCGCCGGCTCCACGTGATCGTCGGCGATTCGAACATGAGCGAATGGACGACGTTCATGAAGGTCGGCATCACCGACCTGGTCCTGCGCATGGTCGAGGCGAACACGGTGATGCGGGACCTCACGCTCGAGAACCCGATCCGAGCGATCCGCGAGATCAGTCACGACACGACGTGCACGCGGAACGTCAAGCTCGCGAACGGCCGGGAGCTGACCGCGATCGAGATGCAGACCGAGTACTACGAGAAGACGGCACGGTTCCTCGAACGTCGCGGCGTCGACGAGGTCTCGAAGACGCTGCTCGAGGAGTGGCGTCTGGCGCTGGAGGCACTGAGCGAGGGAGACCCGGAACGCTTGGGGCGCAAGGTGGATTGGGTGACCAAGCGGCTGATGATCGAGCGGTATCAAGCCAAGCACGACCTCCCGCTGGCGTCGCCTCGCGTCGCGCTGCTCGACCTGGCGTATCACGACGTGAACCGCAACCGCGGCCTGTACTACCTCTTGGAGAAGGCGGGGAACGTCGAGCGCGTCTGCACGGACCGCGAGATCAACCGGGCCATGCGCGAGCCGCCCCAGACCACGCGCGCCAAGCTCCGCGGCGACTTCATCCGCCAGGCGAAGGCGAAGCGGCGCGACTACACCGTCGACTGGGTCCACCTGAAGCTGAACGATCAGGCGCAGCGGACCGTGCTGTGCAAGGACCCGTTCCGCAGCGTGGACGAGCGCGTCGAACAGCTGATCTCGCACATGTGATGCCCGGCGAGCCGCTCCCACCACGACCCGACGCACGCCATCCGGTCGAACACGACGACGGGTCCCTCCGTCTCGTCGTCTGGCTGACGGTCGGGGTCAACGCCATGCTGGGGGTCTTGACGCTGGCCGGATGGTTCGGCCGGCCCACGTCGTGCCCCGGCGGGTGCTCGTGGCGACCGATGGGCGGGATGCTCTGGGTGCTCCTGGCCATCGTCGACGTCGGCCTCGTCCTCATCTGGGCGGGCATCGGCTACCTGTACCTCGTGGGCGTGGGCGAGCGGATCGGACGGAGGCTCTCGGACCGGGACGACGGGAAGCAGGACTAGGCGTCGCGTCCGGCACGCCAGCGCCGGTTCCCCGCCGCGACCCTGCCCGCGAGGACGCCGGCCGCGCCCGCGGCCAGGAAACACGCCGGGTCATCGTCGACGCCTCGCCCCATGGAGCTGGGCTCGATGCGCCGGGCGGCGAGCTCGTCGAGCGCGGGCCGACCGTCGACCTCCACGAGCTGATGCCGCTCTTCGAGCTTCGCGGCACGAAGCGCGTCCCAGATCCGCGCGCGCTGGGTGTCGTCCTCGAGCGCCGGCACCGGCACGTCCGTGGGAACGAGGCAGACGTCTCGCAGGATCGTGAGCGAATGATGTGAGACCCCTCGATGCCGCTCGCGCCCGTCGGCGAAGCTGATCCGCAGGCTGGGGATCGGACGGCCGCCGAGCGCGGCCACGGCGTTGAGGGCGTTGCCGCTCCCGAGCGCGCTGACCCCCCAGGTGGTGTCGGTGCCGAGGTTCCCCGGGCCATCCGCGACGACGATGACGTCGGCTCCCAGGACCTCCTTGGCGGCGAGCATGCCCGTCCACACCGTGACGGCCTCGAGCTCTCCGCCGAACGATTGGCCGGTGGTGATCCATCCGTCGATCAAGCCCGAATCACGGAGCTCGAAGACCAGTCGCGAGAACGCGCCCGGCAGAGCGGCGCCGTCCGTCATGACGTAGACGACGCGAGCCTCGCCCGCGCGTTTGGCTCCGGCGGCGATCGGTCCGATCATCGAGTGCAGCGGCGCGCAGACCACCGGGGTGTGCTCGAGGCCGAGCGAGCCCTCCACCGCATCACGATGGTCCTCTTCGACGCTCGTCACGGCCGTCTGCACCGGCGTGTACCGCGCCTTCATGATGCGTCCGGGGATCTCATCGTCACCGACGTCCGCTCCTTCGACCGCGACCACGAAGTGCACGCCACCGGTACCCAGACCGAGGGCGACCGCGGTCGTGTTGAGGATCACCACGTCGCCGACGGTCACCGGCCCGCAGAGCTCGGGGTAGGCGATCGCCGTCGCTCGTTCGCCGTCGACGTCGACCTCCAGCTCGTGCGCACCCGGACGCGCGGCACCGAGCGCGGTCACGACACCGCGTCGCACGCGGATCATCCGGGTACCGGGTCGGTCCACAAGGCACCGCTATGATGCCGCACGATGGCGGGAGAGGACCGGATGGAGCCGCTCGAACGGCTGCTGAACCTGGTTGGCCTGCTCCTGGAGACCCGCGTGCCACTGACGTTCGAACAGATCCGGGAGACGCTCGAGCCGTATCGCCAGGAGAACGTGGACAGCGCCAAGCGCATGTTCGAGCGGGACAAGGACATCCTGCGCGACTACGGCGTGCCGCTGGAGCTGGTCGACACCGATGCGTGGGGGACCGAGCAAGGCTACGTGATCCCCAAGGACGCCTACTACCTGCCCGAGATCGCATTCACGCCCGAGGAGCTCGGCGCGTTGTTCGTTGCCGCGCAGGGTGTCCGGAACGACACGCCGGCCGAGGAAGCCGTGCGCAAGCTGATGGTCGGCGCGGAGGGAGGCCTGCTCGCGGGGCTGGCGGGCGGGCCGCTGGCGTCGGGGTCGGATGCCCGAGGCTCCCTGGTCATGGCCGTCGCCTCGGCCGCCCAGGGACATCGCCACGTCCGGTTCGGCTACCGGACATCGAAAGGATCCGTCTCGGAGCGCGACGTCGACGCGTACACGGCCCTCTTCCGGTCGGGGCACTGGTACCTGGTCGGCTTCGACCGGGAACGGGGTGAGGCTCGATCGTTCCGGCTCTCGCGGTTCACGTCGGATCTCACCGATGCGGGCGAGGGAAGCGAACCGCCCGACGGGTTCCGGGCGGCGGATCTCGTCATGGGCGGACCGTGGACGGCGGCGGGCGAGGAGCGGGCGACGATCGCCCTGTCGCCGGACATCGCGTGGTGGGCGACCGGCACGCTCATCGGCGCCGAGCCCGTCCGGACGCGCGACGACGGCTGGGTGGAGATCACGGTGCCGCTCGCCGACGAACGCGAGCTGGCGCCGATCCTGATCCAGCTCGGACCGGACGCCGTCGTCGAGGATCCGCCGACGCTCCGCGATCAGGTCGTGGCGCGGTTGGAGGCGCTCCTTGACTGAGCCGACGCGGACCGAACCCGGGCGTCGGCCACCCAAGACCGCCGAACGGCTCGGACGGATGCTCGTGATCGTGCCGTACCTGGTGCAACACCCCGGGAGCGAGCTGACGGAGGTGGCCGGCGCTCTTCGACGTGCCGATCGACCAGCTGCGGCGCGACCTCGACCTGTTGTTCATGTCCGGCCTGCCCCCGTACGGTCCCGGCGACCTCATCGAGGTGGACGTCGACGAGGACGATCGCATCTGGATCTCGATGGCGGCGCACTTCGCCCGGCCCCTCCGTCTGTCCCGGAGCGAGGCGCTGGCGCTCTACCTCCGAGGGACCGAGCTGCTGGGAACGGCCGGCATGCCGGACGCGCCGGCGCTCGCGTCGGCGCTCGACAAGCTGCGGACGTCGCTCGGACCCGAGACGCTCGGAGATGCCGAACGGATCGAGATGGCGGATCCCGGGCGCGCCGGTGGAGGCGCTCGAGCCCATCCGTGAGGCGGCGCTCGGACGCCGACGCGTCGGCATCGATTACTTCGCGCATTCGTCGGGTGAGTGGAGCTCGCGCGTCATCGATCCCGGAGGAGGTCTTCGTCGCGCTCGGGCACTGGTACGTCGCGGCGTGGGACGTGACGGTCGACGCCGAGCGCCTGTTCCGTGTGGATCGGATCCGTCGCGTGGAGCCGACCGGAGAGGGGTTCGCTCCCAGGGGGCTCGAGGGCGCCGGCCGATCGCTCTACACGCCGACGGAGGACGACGTCTCCGTCCGTCTCCGCCTGGCGCCGGCGGCGCGATGGATCGCCGAGTACTACGCGACCACGGACGGGCAGGAACGACCCGACGGATCGCTCGACATCAGCCTGCCCGCGAGGTCGCTCGGCTGGGTGGCGAGGCTGCTGCTACGGGTCGGGAACGACGCGACCGTCCTGGACCCACCCGAACTGACGGCCCAGGTCGCGGCGCTTGGCGAGGGCCACGCTCGACCGATACGGGGGGTAACCGGTCCCCTTGGGGTAGCCCCGTTCGGGGGACAGATGCTCAAGCCGGGTGTCCTCTCCGCCGATAGCTCGGGGTGAGATGACAACCATCCGAACGACCTGCCCCCGCTGCGGAGAAGTGGACATGGGACCCGAAGCGATCCTGCTGTCCGTCCGCGACGACGGCCGCGAAGGGAGCTACCGGTTCACCTGCCCCGGATGCGCCGACGACGTGGAGAAGCGCGCGGATCGCAAGATCGTGGCGCTCCTCGTCTCCGCCGGGGTGGACATCGCGCAGCCGGACCGTGATCCTTCGCAGGCGGCCATGTTGTTCGACGGCGCCGACGCCGAACGGACGACCCCGATGGGTCCCGCGTTCTCGATCGACGACGTGATCGAGTTCCATTTCCTGCTGCAGGACGACCGCTACATCCAGGACTTCTTCGCCAGCAGCGACGGCGTCTGACGCCGGGCCCCGCCTCGCCCCGCACAACGCTCCCTCTTCCTCGCTCATGTAGCATCGCCGGCATGGCGCCCGTGGCTGGTGGTGTGGTTCGTCGTCGCGATCGTGTCGACCGTCGCCGTCCTGGCCTGCCTCATCGGTCTGCTGCGCCACATGCTGGTCCTCGGACGCACGGTGAGGCTGCTCCAGGAAGAGGTGCAGCCCATCGCCGCAGACCTGGCGAGGGAGCGCGACCGGGCGAGCGCGCACGTGGCGGCGATCGGCGACCGCCGGCGGCGGGGCTCCTCCAGCGAAGCCCGGGGGTAGAATCGCGTGGGGCGTAGTCCCCACACGACACATGCTGAACATCGGCCCCCAAGAGCTCCTCATCGTCTTGATCATCGCCCTCGTCGTCGTGGGCCCGCAGCGCCTGCCCGAGCTGGGCCGAACGATCGGAAAGGCCCTCCGCGAGTTCCGGAAGATCCAAGACGACGTCAAGGACACGCTCAAGTTCGATCTCGACACCGATCCGGAGTCCTACCTGCGACCGACGCAGACGCAGCGGCCATCCACGCCTGCCGGGAACGGTGAGGTCCCCACGACCGACCACACAGCCCCGACGGTGGCGCCCGCCGGGACCCCATCCGCGGAGACGGAGACGGAGATCGATCCCGATCCACGAGCCGCGGAGTAGCCGGGCTCGCCGCGCCGTATGAACGTCTTCGCGAAGCTCCGGCGTCGTCCTCCGGAGGAACGCACGGGCACCATGACGCTCGTCGAGCACCTGGAGGAGCTCCGGCATCGCTTGATCGTCTGCATCATCGCGGTCGGTTGTGGAGCCGTGATCGGATGGTTCCTGTACGGCCCTGTCCTCGACCTGATCCTGAACCCCTACTGCGACTACTGGAGGACGATCCCTCCGAAGCTCCGCGTCAACCGATCCTGTTCGCTCTTCTTCCAGGAGCCGCTCGGCGCCATGGTCGTGAAGCTCAAGATCGTGGTCTTCATCGGCCTCGTGGTGGTGCTGCCTGTCCTCCTGTATCAGCTGTGGATGTTCATCGTGCCGGGGCTCAACAAGAAGGAACGGCGGATGGCGATCCCGTTCGTGGGTTCGTCGGTCGTGCTGTTCGCGCTCGGAGCGTTCGTCTCCTACATCATGCTGCCCAAGGGGCTGAACTTCCTGCTGGGGTTCGCAGGCTCCCAATTCGCCCCGATCCTCACGGGGGACCGATTCATCACGTTCGTGATCCTCGTGGCGGTGGCGTTCGGGCTGTCGTTCGAGTTCCCGGTGCTGCTCGTGTTCTTGGAGATGGTGGGTGTCCTCTCGACGAGGACCCTTCGGAAGTGGCGGCGGTACTCCATCCTGGGGATCGCGATCTTCGCGGCCATCATCACACCCTCGTCCGACCCGTACACGATGCTCGCGTTGATGATCCCGATGTGCCTGTTCTACGAGGCCGCTATCATCATCGGTCGCCTCATGAAGAAGTAGTGGAGGGCTGAACCTGATGGCGATCAAGGGGAAAGGGAAGACGAAGGGACGGCCAGCCGGCGCGTGCCCCACGACGTGCGCCGGTGGAGGTGAAGCCGCCCGTTCTTCCTGCGACGGCGGGTCCAGGTCGCGTTGGCGTTCGTCGCGGGCATCCTGGTGATGCTGCTCGGCATCTGGATCACCAACGGCCTGCGCTCGCAGAGCGCCGACAAGGAGGCGAAGGCGCAGGCGTCGCAACAGCGAGCGGCCGCGGAGCAATGGAAGAGCCAGGTGGAGAGCTCGCTGGGCAAGGTGGGCACGCTCTCTCCGGGCGCTCCGCCGGCGGTCTTCCCCGATCTGGCGACGACGATCACGGCCTTGCAGAAGGGCAGCGTGCCCGACGGCGCGGCCGCCACCCTCAAGCAGACACAGGCCGACGCGAAGACCGCGATCGATCCGCTCAAGGCGTACAAGCTGTCCGATCAGATCCGCGACATGGGGATGTCACGAGGGGCAGGTGTCCTGGTTCCTGAACTCCCAGACGCGCTTCGTGCAGTCGTTGGAGCTCTACTCGCAGGCGGCGGCGCTCGCGACGCTCGCGATCGACGCCCCGAAGGACCAGCGGACGGCGATCGCCGACTCCGCGTCCGACCTCCAAGCCAAGGCCTCGGAGATCATGCAGCAAGGCTGGAGCGACTATCAGAACGCGCTCGGATCGGTCCAGATCTTCGATTCCCCGCTCCAGAGCCTGACGGGGCCCATCGGCGCGTCGGGCGCGGCTTCGTAGAGACGCGGACATGGCCGCCCCCGGATCGGTCGTCGTGGTGGCGAATCCGACGGCCGGCGAAGGGAAGGCCGGACGGCTGATCGGCCGCGTCAACGCGATCTTGGACGAGATCGGCGTCGACCACGAGATCCGGGTCTCCGGCTCGGCCGAGGAGATGGAGTCGCTCGCGCGCGCGGCCGGGCAACAGGGCGGCATCGTCGCCGTCCTCGGCGGCGACGGCAGCGTCAACCTGGTCGTGAACGGGTTGGTCGGCACGGGCGCCTCGCTGGCGGTGTTGCCCGCGGGGACCGGAGACGACTTCGCGAAGGCGATCGGCGTCGGCAAGCTGGACAGGGCGACCCGGCTGCTGGCGGACCCGAAGACGGTCGACGTCGACCTGATCTCGGTCACCGCGGGGGTGGAGGAGCGCCGCTACATCAACGTGGCGGGCACGGGCTTCGACTCGGCCGTGGAGGAGGTGGCCTCCGGGATGCGGCGGCGGCTGGGTCCGCGCGGGCACTACGCGCTCGCGACGGTGAAGACGCTCTCGCGCTTCGTCCCTGCGATGTTCCACGTCGAGCTCGACGGCACATCCCTCGATGTGGACGCGATGTTGGTGGTCATCGGGAACAGCTTCGCGTACGGCGGCGGGATGAAGGTGCTGCCGCAGGCCTCCATCGTCGACGGCCAGCTCGACATCTGCATCGTCTCGGCCATGAGCAAGGGTGCGTTCCTCCGCGCGTTCCCGAAGGTCTACTCGGGGAAGCACAGCACCCATCCCAACGTCACGATGCTGAAGGGCACGCACCTCAAGATCGAGGCGAACCGCCGGATGATGGTGTTCGCGGACGGGGAGCGTGTCGGCTCGCTCCCCGCGGTGTTCACGGTGCTCCCCAAGGCGATCCCGGTCGTCGTGGGCCCCGACGCGAGAGCGGTGCGATGACGGACGGGGTGTTGTTGATCCACGCGTTCCCGCTGGACGCTCGGATGTGGGATCCACAGCTGGCCGCGTTCGGCGACGGGGTGCCCGTCGTCGCGCCGCATCTGCCCGGGTTCGGCGGAACGGCGTCGGCCGGAGAGGTGATGACGATGGCCTCGGCCGCGGAACGATGCGTCGAGGCGCTGGACGCCGCCGGATTGGAGCGGGCGGTCGTCTGCGGGCTCTCGATGGGCGGCTACGTCGCGTTCGAGCTGTGGCGGACGGCGCGCGAGCGGTTCGCCGGCCTGCATCCTGGCGAACACCCGTTCCGGTGCGGACACGGAGGAGGGCGCAGCCGGACGCCGCGCGCTCGCCGAACGGCTGCTCGCGGAGGGCAACGGCTTCCTCGCCGAGAGCCCCCCGCCGCTCCTGTCGGAGCAGGCGAGCGACCAGCTCCGGCGCCGGGTCCGCGAGCTGATCGCGTCACAGCCGGCGGCATCGATCGCGGCGGCATCCCTGGGGATGGCCGAGCGCCCGGATTCCACGCCCGACCTCGCGACCATCGACGTCCCGACGCTCGTCGTCACGTCGGACGGCGACACGCTGATCCCGGCCGCAGCCACGTTGCCGATGGCGGACCAGATCCCGGGAGCCGAACTCGCCGTGATCGACGGAGCGGGTCACCTGTCGAACCTGGAGGCCGAGGGCGCGTTCGATGAGCTGCTCGCGCACCACCTGGAGCGCTGCCTCCCGGGCTGACCGCGGCTGCCGGACCCGCCCGTAGACTGGCGTCCGTGGTCACGCCCGCGGCGTTCGCCGCCCAGTATCCGTTCCCGCTCGACGACTTCCAGGTCACGGCGATCGACGCCGTGGACGCCGGCCGGTCGGTGCTGGTGGCCGCCCCCACCGGTTCCGGCAAGACCGTGGTGGCGGAGTTCGCGATCGAGCGAGCGCTCGACCGGGGCGGCAAGGCGTTCTACACGACGCCGCTGAAGGCGCTCTCCAACCAGAAGTACGGCGACCTGGTGGCGCGACACGGCGCGGATCGACGTCGGTCTGCTGACCGGAGACAACGCCGTCAACTCCGAGGCGCCCGTGGTCGTGATGACCACCGAGGTGCTCCGCAACATGCTCTACGAGCGCAGCGGCACCCTCGACGGGCTGATGACCGTGATCATGGACGAGGTCCACTACCTCCAGGACCCGTATCGCGGCGCCGTGTGGGAGGAGGTGCTGATCCACCTCGCGCTCTCGGCCTCGGTCGTCTGCCTGTCGGCGACCATCTCGAACGCCGAGGAGTTCGGCGAATGGATCCAGACGCTCCGCGGGGAGACGACCGTCGTGATCGAGGAGCGGCGTCCCGTGCCGCTGCAACACCACTACCTGATCGGCCGTCGCCTCCACCCGATGCACATCGAGCAGGACGGCGTCCTGATGCCGAACCCGTACGTGGTCTCGCTCGATCAGCAGGAGCTCCGGGTCAAGGAGTACCGCAGGGTGGGCAGCAACGCGATACAGACGCACCGGATGAACCGGCCGCGGGAAGGGCACCGCCGCGTCTACGCGCCACGCCGGGAGGAGGTCGTGGAGGTCCTGGCGCAGGCGGACATGCTTCCCGCGATCTACTTCGTCTTCAGCCGGGCGGGCTGCGACCGGAGCGTGCAGTGGATGCGCGAGTCCGGTGTGCGCCTGACCACGCGCCCCGAGGCCGACCGCATCCGGGAACGGGCGGAGAGTCGGGCCGCGTGGATCGACGAGGAGGACCTGGTCACGCTCGGCTTCTACGAGTTCCTGGACGGGCTGACCGCCGGCGTGGCCGCGCACCACGCCGGGATGCTCCCGGTGTTCAAGGAGACCGTCGAGGAGCTGTTCGAGGCCGGCCTGGTCAAGGTGGTGTTCGCCACCGAGACGCTCTCGCTCGGCATCAACATGCCCGCGCGGACCGTCGTGATCGAGGACCTGTGGAAGTTCCAGGGGGAGCGCCACGAGATCCTCACGCCGGGGGAGTACACGCAGTTGACCGGACGCGCCGGCAGACGGGGCATCGACGCGCTGGGTCACGCCGTCGTGGTCTATCAGCGGCAGGTCCCGTTCGAACGGGTGGCCGGGCTCGCCGCCACCAGGACGTACGACCTCAACTCCTCCTTCCGGCCCTCGTACAACATGGCGGTCAACCTGGTCCGCAACTACGACCGGGAACAGGCTCACCAGCTGTTGAACTCGTCGTTCGCGCAGTTCCTGGCCGACCGCGGCGTCGTCAGCTTGGAACGGCAGCGGGAGCACGACCGGAAGGCGCTCGAGGGCTACCGCGCCAACCTCGAGTGCCATCTCGGCGACTTCGACGAGTACTGGTCCTTGCTGAACGAGGCGAAGCGGCTCCGTGAGGAAGACCGGCGCGGCCGGGAGCGCGAGCGCGTCGATGCGATCCGGACCGTCGTGGCGGGTCTGCGTCCGGGCGAGGTCATCCACCTGCCCCGGGCGCGCCGGCGAGGCCTGGCCGTCGTCCTGTCGTCGAGGGACGGCAAGCCGACGGTGCTCTCCGAGGACCGGTCGTACTTCCGACTGTCGGCGAAGGACTTCGACGACCCGCCGACCGTGCTCACCCGGATCGTCCTCCCGCGGTCCGGGAGCTCACGGAGCGCCCGCTACCGCCGGGACGTCGCCTCGGCGCTGGTGTCGCTGCACGTCAAGCGTCCACGGGAGGTTCGGCACCCCGTCGATCCGGCGGTCGAGCAGAGGGCCGCCGAGCTGGAGGCGCTCGGGGCGAGCCATCCGTGCGCGTCCTGTCCCGACCTCGGTACGCACGTGCGATGGGCGACCCGCGCCGACGCGCTCGCCGCCCAGATGAAGGGCGTGGATCGGCGCATCCAGATCCGCACGGAGACGCTCGCGCGCCAGTTCGACCGGGTGCTCGCGGTGCTGGAGGCGCTCGGATACGTCGAGGGGTGGGCGATCACCCCGAAGGGCCGGACGCTGGCGCGGATCTACGGTGAAGGCGACCTGCTGGTTGGGGAGTCCCTGTCGACGGCGCTGTTCGAAGGGCTCTCGCCGCCGGAGGTCGCGTCCCTGCTCAGCACCGTGGTGTACGAGTCGCGAGAACGCGTCCCACTGCCCTGGCGAGCTGCCTACGGGTATCACGAGGGACCGGTACGAGCTGCTGGAGCGCACGTACCGCCGGATCCGGCGCGTCGAGGAGGAGCACCAGGTGGAGCTCAGCCGGTCATTGGACGCCGGGTTCGCGACGCCCGTGTTCCATTGGGCCGAAGGCAAGCCGTTGGAGGACGTCCTGGAGGAAACCGAGATGGCCCCGGGCGACTTCGTCCGCAACTGCAAGCAGCTCGTCGACCTGCTGCATCAGATCGAGGACGTCGCCGAGGGCGAGACCGCCGAGCAGCTCCGGCACGCGCGCAGCTCCGTGATGCACGGCGTCGTCGCGTACACCGGGGTGTAGCTACGATGCCGGCCATGACCTCGAGCCCGTTCGGTTCCCTGGCGGTGATCGCCAACCCGCATGCGGGGGATGGCCGGGTCGGACGTGAGCTCCCGGCGCTCGAGCGCGGGCTCGCCGAGCGCGGGTTGGAGTACTCGCTGCAGCTGACCGACGGCCCGGGGGACGCGACGCGGCTCGCGACCGACGCCATGGACGCCGGCGTGCGGTTCCTGGTGGCCGTGGGAGGCGACGGGACGATCCAGGAGGTCGTGAACGGCATGTTCCGCGACGGCCGTCCCATCGTGGACGAGCCCGGTGCTCGGCCTGGTGCCCGCACACTCCGGGTGCGACCTGGTGAAGAGCTTCGGGTTGCCCGGTGACGTCGATGCCGCGTGCGGTCACCTGCTCGGCGACAACACCTACCCGTTCGACGTGGTGAAGGTGGCGTTCACGGACCCGACGGCCGGCCCGCGATCCGATACAGCGTGAACCTCGCCGAGATCGGCTTCGGCGCCGCCGTCGCGGCCCGAACCGCGGGACGGCCGGGACGCGCGCGGTCGTTCCTGGCGTTCTGGTCGACGTTCATCCGGACGCGCGTGCGCGACGTTCGGATCGAGGCGGATCGCAGCGTGTACGAGGGACCGGCGTTCAACGTGATCGTCGGCAACGCGCAGTTCGCGTCGGGCGGGATGCGGCTGTCGCCGCGCTCGTTCCCCGGCGACGGCGTGGCGGACGTGCTGGTCTTCACCGGCCCGCGATCGGATGCGTACACCTTGCTGCCGGCGATGTACCGCCACGGCGACCACGTCCCGCATCCGCACATCCGGGAGATGCGTGCGAAGATCCGCGTGTCGATCGATGCCGCCCGGCCGCTGCCCATCGTCGCGGACGGCGAGATGCTGGGCACCACGCCCGCGACGTTCCAGGTGATCCCTCGATCGATCCTGCTGAAGCTATGACGGCCGACCACGAGACCCGACGCGAGCGCCTGGCGGCGGAGCTGGCCGAGGACCGCCTGGCGGCCGTGGTGGTGGCTCCGTCGCCCGATCTCGTCTACCTGACCGGCTACGGCCCGATGCCCCTGGAGCGCCTGACCGCCCTCGTGATCCGGCCGGACGGGGCGGCCGTGCTGGTGGTGCCGGAGCTCGAGCGGCAGCTCGCGCTGGATTCCGCCGCCGGTCAGACGCTCGAGACGAACCAGGTCGTCGGCTGGCGGGACGGGGACGATCCCTACGACCTGGTCTCCTCGATCCTGCCGCGGGAGGGACGGGTCGCGATCGGGGACCGGATGTGGGCGTCGCACGTGCTGGCGCTGCAGCGAACGGCGCCCGGGCCTCGCGTTCGAGCCCGCCTCGCGGATCATCGGCCGTCTCCGCGCCGTGAAGGACCCCGACGAGCTCGGGCGCGCTGCGGCGCGCCGGCCGGGGCGCCGACGAGGCGTTCCGCCAGATCTGCGGCATGCGGTTCCTCGGCAGGCGTGAGGAGGAGATCGCGGAGGACCTGGCGAGCGCTGCTCGCTGGAGCACGGGCACTCCCGCGCCGACTTCACGATCGTGGCCTCGGGCCCGAACGCCGCGTCGCCGCACCACGAGCCGAGCGGGAGGACGATCTTCCCCAAGGACGTCGTCGTGATGGATTTCGGCGGCGAGGTGGGCGGGTACTTCTCCGACACCACGCGCACCGTGGTGGTGGGGGAGCCGCCGGCGGGGTTCGAGGAGGTGTACCGGTTGGTGCAGGAGGCGCAGGACGCCGCCGTGCGGACCGTCCGCCCGGGCGTCACCGCCCAGGACGTCGACCGGGCCGCGCGGACGGATCATCGACACGGCGGGCTACGGCGAGCGGTTCTTCCACCGGACCGGCCACGGGATCGGGCTCGAGGTCCACGAGCCGCCCTACATCATCGAGGGCAACGAGACGGTGTTGACCCCCGGCATGACGTTCTCGGTGGAGCCGGGCGTGTACCTGGAGGGTCGGTTCGGCGTCCGGATCGAGGACATCGTGGCCGTCACCGCCGACGGCGTCGAGCGGCTGAACCGGTCCTCGCGCGAGCTCCAGACGGTCGACTAGCAGCGGACGGGGCTGCCGTTCGGACCGTGACGGACTACCGCTGATCGCGGGGCCGGACCCGCGTCCCCTCGGGGGTGTCCATCACCTCGAGACCCATCGCGTCGAGCCGGTCACGGAGCTGGTCGGCCGCGGCGAAGTCCTTCGCCGCGCGGGCGGCGTCGCGCTCGGCCATGAGCGCGCGCATCTCGTCGGTCGGCTCCCAGGCGCTCGTTGCCTCGCGCTCCAGATCCAGACCCAGGACGTGGTCCCACGCGGCCATGAGCGCGTACTTCTCGCCGTCAGGCACGTCGGTCGTGGAGACCAGCTCGTTCACGATCACCACGGCGGAGGGAAGATCCAGGTCGGTCGAGAGCGCCTCGCGGAACCGGGCGTCGAAGCCCTTCGCGGCGTCGCCGAGCTCGGCCGCGGCCGGCGCCCAGGCCGCCATGCGCCGCCGGAGCTGTGTGACGCGGCGGTCTGCGTCCTCCATGGCATCCCACGAGAAGTCCATCTCGCTGCGGTAGCGCGTCTGGAACGTGAGCCACCGGAACGCCAGCGGGTCCAGGCCCCGCTCGATCGAGCTCCGAGACGCGGACCACGTTGCCCGTGGACTTCGCGATCTTCTGGCCGGACAGACGGAGGTGGCCGCCGTGCACCCAGATGGACACGACCTGGTGTCCCACGGCACCTTCCGACTGCGCGATCTCGTCCTCGTGGTGCGGGAAGCGCAGGTCGTTCCCGCCCGCGTGGATGTCGAAGCGGTCGCCCAGGTACTTCATGGACATCGCCGAGCATTCGACGTGCCAGCCGGGGAACCCCTCGCCCCACGGGCTCGGCCACTTCATCAGGCGGCCGGGGCCCGCGGACTTCCAGAGGGCGAAGTCGGCGGCGTGCCGCTTGCGAGGATCGGTCTCGAGGTCGCGATGCCCCTCTCGGAGGTTGTCCAGCGTGTTCCCCGACAGCTGCCCGTAGTTCGGGGAACGTCGTGACGTCGAAGTAGACGCTGCCCGAATCCACCACGTACGCGTGGTCCTTCTCGACGAGCGTCTCCGTCAGCGCGATCATCTCCGGGACGTGCTCGGTCGCCTTCGGCGACACGTCGGGGTCACGGATGCCGACCGCGTGCGCGTCCTCGAAGACCGCCCGCGTGTACTTCTCGGCGATCTCGAGCGGGGCGAGCCCCTCGTCCTCGACCGCCAGGAGCATCTTGTCGACCGCCTCGGGAGAGGATTCGTCGGTCATGTGCCCCACGTCGGTGATGTTCATCACGAGCGTGACCGCGAAGCCTTCGAGCTCCAGCGCGCGCCGGATGAGGTCCGAGAGCATGTACGTCCGGAAGTTGCCGAGATGCGCGGTCCGGTACACGGTCGGACCGCACGCGTACATCTTCACGTGGCCCGGCTCGACCGGCCGGACCTCGTCGAGTTCGCGGGTCAGCGTGTTGTAGAGGCGCACGCGCTCAGGATACCCGCGGACCTGAACCCGCCCGATGTGCAGCTCAGCCGTGATCGACGTCCGGACGGCGGGGGAGGCCCTCCGGCAACACCACGTGACCGTTGCCGTGGCCGTTCGACGAGGCCGCCCCGACCAATGCGGGGACGGGCATCGACAGGTCGACACGGGCGTGTTCGCGATGCGCCTCGAGCGCCGCCTCGTGGTACCGCTCCATCGCCTCGGCGAACTCCGCATCCTGGTACGGCTTGCCGTCCACCAGCGGCCCCTGCGCGCCCTCGATGATGGCCTCGATGTCGTCGCCGGAGACCGTCCGGTGGGTCTCCAGCGCGTGCGCGACCGCCAGGATCTGGGTGCGGTTCTCACGGAGGAGCTCCGTGGTGACCTCCAGCATCTCCTGGAGCTTGGCCTCGACCCGTTTGCCCAGGTCGCTCTGGAGGAAGTTCCGGTCCGTGCCGTCCTCGGCCGATCCCATGCTGCCGCCGGTGATCGCGAGCTTCGAGACGCCGTGGGAGGCGATCGTGTCGCCCATGGACCAGTAGCCGAGCATCAGGGCTGCGACCGCGGTGGCGCCGCGCATGTCCCCGCCGACCCCGGCGGAGTTGTCGCCGTCGAAGAACAGCCGCTCGCCGGCGAGCGACGCCAGGCTCACGATGATGTCGGCGTCGCGCTCGGAGCGCCACTGGACGAACTGGTCCTCGGGCGGGATCGACGACACGAACCCGCCGATGTCGCCGCGGCGCTCGATCGTGGCCATGTCGATCACCATGTGCCGGCGGGTGCGGTAGGCGGCGACGGCGTGGCACGCCTCGTGGATCGCCACCGCGTGCCGCTCGCGGTTCACGTACACGCTGTCGTCCGGGAGGCCGTGCTCCTTCAGCTGCTTCGCGCGGGTGACGTCGGCCCAGTTGATCACCTCGCGCCCGTCGCGGATCGCGATCACGAGCGCCTCGTTCACCATGTCCTGGATGCTCGCGCCGGTCGCGTAGGGCGTCATGGTGGCGAGCTTGTCGATGTCGGCGGGCGTGAGGTCGTGCTGCACCTTCGCGAAGTAGTAGTCGTACGTGGCCTTGCGGCCTTCCTTCGAGGGGTAGCCCACCTTGTAGATCCGGTCGATGCGGCCCGGACGGAGCATGGCCTCGTCGAGCGACTGCGGCATGTTCGTCGCGAAGATGTGGAGGATCCGGTACTTGGGCGGTGGTTTCGGCTTCATCCCGAGCAGCCGGCGGACGTGCCGGTTGATGAACCCGCGCGGCTTCTTCAGGCCCGACATCTCCGACAGCAGCGCCTGGAGCGTGCCCATGCCGCCGCCGCATCCCCATGCCGCCCATGAAGATCGGCGTCCTTCGTCGCTCCCATCTCGGAGCGGATGATCATGTCGCGCGTGGCGGGGTTGACGTAGGCGAGCCCGTTGCATCCGGGGTCGAGCGCGGAGCCCGCCGCCGAGCCGAAGTTCCAGCCGCCGGCCTGGCCGCCCGAGCGATCCGCGGTTGCCGAGGGAGTCCGCCTCGTCGAAGAACACGATCACCCCGCCGTAGCGCACGGCGAGCTTGCGGAGCTTGCGGTACAGGCTCTTCACCTTGAGGATGCCGACGCCCATGAACATCTGGACGAACGCCCCCGGGTCCACGAACACGAACGGCTTCGCGGTCTCGCCGGCGACCGCCTGCGCCATGAGCGTCTTGCCCGTGCCCGGCGGGCCCCAGAGCAGCAGGCCACCCGGGACGTAGCCGCCGCGTTCCTCGATGGACTCGGGGTCCTCGAGGAAGATCATGTTCTCCTGCACGCGCTCCAGGACGGGATCTTGTCCCTTCACGTCGGAGAACCGCGTCTCCAGGTCGTCCGGCATGTACGTGTCGATCCCGCCCTTGGACAGGAACCAGAAGATCGCCGCGAACTGCCCGACGGCGATGAACAGGATGGCGACGACCTGGAAGATCATCGGCAGCCCGCGGACGATGAGCGCGGGGAGCGAGATCAGCGCGGGCTCCGGCACGTGGAAGAGCGCCGCCAGGACCTTGTCCAGGACGAACAGGAAGACCAGGAGCTTGACGACACGTCCCAGGCGGAACCGGGTGAAGTCGTTCGTGCGATCCAGGCGCGCGTGCCACCGCGCGAACAGCCGGTTCCAGAACCGGTAATACGCCTCGGAGTGCTCCTGGATGAGGTAGTTGAGCTGCCGGAGCACCTCGAGACCGGCCAGCGCGAGCAACCACCAGAAGCTGCTCGCGACGTCTCGGAACGAGTCGCGAACGGCCTTGATCGGGTCGTTGGCGGAGTCGCTCCAGACCAGGACCCCGAACGTCGCGAGGAGCAGGAGCAGCATCTTCACGCGGTCCCAGAACACCATGGGGCGCCGGGTCGTCCGCTCGGATTCCTTCGGGCGGCTGGTGTGTGCGGGAACGGGCTTCCTCGTCTGGCCGTTCGTCTGCATGCTCATGTGGGCTCCTTCACGGTCCACGAGTTCGCGATCTGGTCGATCGCGTCCTGATTGTCGAGGTAGCAATGCGCCTCGCAGCCGATCACGAACAGGTACAGCGTGCTGGTCTGGGGGTCGACGACGCCGATCTGGTTCACGGTCAAGTAGTCCGTTCCCTCCGGGACGTTGTACTCGACGCGGAGGCCGTGGAACCCGCCGTCGAGCACGACGTCGGAGGTCGAGATGACCTCGACACCCGAGCTGCTCCCCGACGTGCCGTCGACGTCGAACAACGCGTTGCGGATCGTCGAGAGGGAGAACGAGTCGCGCTCCTGGCTGCCGAGGGGGCGCACCTGCGCGAACCCTGCCGGTTGCTGCGAGCCGGCGGAGAGCACGTGGGTGAGCGACGGGGTCCCGTTCGCATCGAAGGCCACCATCCACAACGCCTGCGCGACCGATTGCTGGGACTGCGGTGAGAGCGTGACGAGATCGCTGCTCAGGATCTGATCCTCGTCGAACAAGGACCAGGAGGTCGGGAGCTTGAAGAACGCCGTCGACGTGGAGTCCTTCACGTACTGGTATCCCGATCCCGAACACGACGCCGCGAACACGGCGAAGGAGAGGCAGGCGAGCACGCGTCTCGTCAGACGGCCAGGGGCCAGCCCGGTCATCGCACCATTATGCAGGCTCCCTCGCGAAAGGTGACCCCCTGCGTCCGAGTTCCCGGCTCTAGGTGGGGAGCGGCCGGCCCTCGAACGGGATGGACAACGCGATCGTCGTGCGGGTCGCCACGCCGGCCTTCTCGCGGAGCCGACGGATGAGGTCCTCCAGGTCGCCGGTCGTCTTCGTCCGCACCTTCAGGATGTAGCTCGCCTCTCCCGCGACGCTCAGGCAATCCTCGACCTCGGGGAACTCCGCGACCCGTTCGGGGAGGTCGTCCGGTTGCTGCGGGTCGAGGGGCGTCGCCGCGATCAACGCGGTCACGAACAGGCCGAGCGCCTCCGGGTCGACCACGGCTCGGTAGCTCCGGATCACGCCCGCCTGCTCCAGTTTCCGGACGCGTTCGTGGACCGCGGACGCCGACATCCCCACGCGCCCGGCGACCTCGGCGTACGTCGCCCGCGCGTCTTCCTGGAGGGCCGCGATGATGTCCAGATCCCGCTCGTCGAGCATGTGGTCATCATAGGGGGAGCGGCCGGACGGGCCCGGGCATCGTGGTCGGGGGACGGTCGCGGTCCGGAGCGGCCGATTGCGCGTGCGGGAGCGCCGCGTGTAGCGTGAGGCCACGCGACGCTCCTCCTCGGATCGCACGAGGGGAGAAGATGTCTCGACGACGCTCGGCTGCCGGCTCGCCGTTCCATGGGCCGATCCGTTGGGAGCTGGTCCCGAAGCCCGGAGGCGATGTCCGACGGCTGGTCGTGCCGGCGGCGGCCGACCAGCGCGCGTTCGCGCGAAGCGTCGCCCGCGCGATGCCGGCCATCCGACGGGTGTCGGATCGCGCATCGCACGCGAACCGGATCGTCGCGTGGGACCCCATCCACGGACCCGTCATGGAGCCGTGGACCCGGGCTCGGACGCGATGGCGGCGTGACGTCCGCCGTCTGGGAGAGGGCCGCCGCTTCATCGCCGTGACGGATGCACGAGCCTGCTACGCGTCGATCTCGCCCATGGCGCTCACCAGCCGGCTCACCGCGTTGGGCGCGCCCGAGCCGTGCGTCGACGAGATCGCTTCGTGGCTCCGCGCCTTCGCTGAGTTGGGCGTCGACGGCCTCCCGGTCGGTCCGGCCGTTTCGGCGGTGCTCGCCGACGCGGTGTTGTCGGCGGGCGACGATGCGATCCGTGGCACGGGCGCGGCCCACGTTCGTTGGGTCGACGACGTGGCGATCTTCGCGTGCGACGCGCACACGCGAACCGACGCGCTCCGGGCGCTCCGACGGGCCTGGGCGTCGTTCGGCCTGGAGCTCCACGACGGGAAGACCGTTCTGCTCGACGATCCGGCCGCCGGAGGCACGTACGCCGAGACCGCGTCCGATGCGCGCCCGCGCCCTCCGCGCTGCGATAATCGCGCCACGTGAGGACCCTCTATCGCGCGTCGCGCGTGCACACCCTTTCGCATCCGCAGACCGGCGAGTGGGTCCTGATCGACGACCGCCACGTCCAGCGCGTGGGCAGCGGCGGCGCGCCGGATGCCGACCGCGTGGTAGACCTTCCCGGCGCCACCATCCTGCCCGGGTTCATCGACACGCACGTTCACTTGACTCGGACCGGTTCGGCGATCGCGAACCGAGACGTCGAGGCGGCCGGCTCGGCAGAGGAGTTGCTGTCGCTCGCGCGCGATCGCGCGTCCGAGGGGGAGGGGCCGGTCGTGATGCTCGGGTTCGACGAGTCCCGCTGGGACGACCCGACGCATCCCGCCCTCGCCGCGCTCGACGCCGCGACCTCACGCCCGCTGGTGATCCATCGCGCCGATGGGCACATGGCGCTCGCGAATTCCGCCGCGCTGGATGCCGCCGGGATCCGGTCGGACCCGGAAGGGGTCGAGCGGGACACGGCCGGGGCGCCGACCGGACGGGTCACACGCGACGCCGTGGAGCGGCTCGGACGATGGGCGTTCGCGTCGATCGACGACAACGCGATCCAGGAGCTCCAACTCAGCGCCGCCGGCCTCGGCGCCTCGAACGGCGTGACGGCGGCGCACGAGATGTCCATGCCGCACTGGTTGGGGCTGCGCGACCTCCAGGTGTTCCTGGGACACCGGGAACGACTCCCGATGGACGTGATCCCGATCGTCGCGACCACGGATATCCCGCAGATCATGGACCTCGGCCTGCCGTCCATCGGCGGCGACATGCCGATGGACGGCTCGATCGGCGCCCGGACCGCGGCGCTGATGGCTCCGTACGCCGACTCCGAGGGGAGCGGGACGAGCTACACGTTCCGACGAGGAGCTCGAGACGTTCTTCCACGCCGGTCACATGGCCGGTCTGCAGGTGGGCGTCCACGCCATCGGCGACCGGGCGATCGAGCAGGTCCTCGCCGCGTGGGAGCGGGTGTATGTCGCGCTCGATTCACGCGAACGCCGGCATTTCCGCGCGCGACGTCACCGCATCGAACACTTCGAGATGGCGAGCACATCGCAGATCGAACGCGCCGCGATGCTCGGTTTGGCGGTGTCGGTGCAGCCGGCGTTCGACCGGTATTGGGGGCAGCCCGGTGGGCTGTACGACGCGGGGCTCGGGTGGGACCGCGCGCGGGCGATGAATCCGTTCCGCACGATGATCGACCGCGGCATCGAGGTCGGCGCGGGATCGGACACGCCGATCACGCCGTTCGACCCGCTGCTGTCGATCGCGGCATGCGAGACGCATCACGATGTGGCGCAACGACTCTCGAGAGCCGAAGCGATCCGGTTGCACACCGTTGGTGGGGCGCGCGTCGGTCATCAGGAAGACAAGAAGGGTGTCTTGAGTCCCGGGATGCACGCGGACATGGTGGCGTACGACGTCGGATCCGCTGACGACGGAGTCGCTCGAAGGGCTCCGTCCGATCCTCACGATCTCGCTCGGTCGCGAGGTGTTCGCGCGCTGACGACGGTGCTCCGACGCGGCCGACCTCGTCGATCGTCGTCGCGACGTCGGTTTGTCACTCTTTGTCGGCCCCTCGGCTTGACGCTCGAGACCCCGGTGCCGTACCTTTCGCGTCGCGCCACCGCCCCGGCGGAGGCGCACGGTAGGACCCAAGAGGCTGAGTAGAGAACGCGACGCCCCGGCGCCGCGGCCCCAAAGGTCTCTTGGGTCCTTACCTATTCCCCCTCGGCATACCGCTCCGATCGCCGACCAGCGGGTTCCGCGTCGACCTCCTCGCGAACGGGAATGGATCGGCGCGCGCGAGCGTTGTTGCGCCGACCTCGGTTGCATCGTCACTCGACGGCAGTACAATCCGCGCGCAATCGAGGCGGTCACGCTTCGGAGGTGGATGAGATGAAGGGCACGATGAAGGACACGGACGAACCGATCGAGGAGGAGGCCATCGAGGAGGACGATCTCGAAGACCTCGAGCCCACCGAGGCCGATCTCGACGAAGCCGTCGTCCCTGGTGAGCCGCCCGAACCGGTCGATCCTGCGGACCCCGCCGTCGCGGAGGTCGAATCGATCCAGGACCTGCTGGTCAAACAGGAGGCGCGCGCCGAAGAGGAGGAGGCCGACGAGGACGAGGACGTCGTCGTGGCCCTCACGAAGGATGAGCGACTCGAGCCGGTCGAGACGCGCGTCGTCCCGATCCAATCGACCGAGTTCGTCTGCAAGAGGTGCTTCCTGGTCAAGCACCGGAGCCAGCTGGCGGACAAGAAGAGGATGCTCTGCCGGGACTGCGCCTGAGGGCGCGTCCCTCCCTTCCTGTCTCGCTCCTGGTCGCGATCGCGAGCGGGTTGCTCGTGTTCGCCACGTCCCCGCCGCTCGCATGGTGGCCGCTCGCGTTCGTCGCGGTCGCCCCGCTCCTGTGGCTGCTCCGCTCGGCCGGCGGGCGGAGAGGTGCCGCGCTCGGGTTCGCGTTCGGCCTGGCCTGCTACGGAGCGACGTTCTACTGGATCGAGCGGTTCGGCCAGATGGCCTGGTTGTCGCTCACGCTCCTGTGCGCGGCCTCGGCGGTCGTGTTCGGGCTCTTCGCGCCGGCCGTCATCCGCCGAGGCCGACCGGTCCTCACGGCGGTGGGGCTCGCCTCGCTGTGGACGGTGCTGGACTGGGTCCGCGCGTTGTGGCCGCTCGGAGGCTTCAGCTGGGGATCGCTCGGGGTCTCGCAGGTCGACAACCAGGCGACGGTGCGGTTCGCGACGCTCGCCGGCGTCTGGGGGGTGACGTTCGTCGTGGTGGCCGTGAACGCGCTCCTGGTGGAGGCCCTGGCGGGCGGCGGGGGAGCGGGGCGTCGCGACGGGCCTCCTCGGGCTGGCCGCCGTCTTGATCGTCGCCCCGCTGCTGATCCCGTTCTCCGTCCCGAACGGCAGCGATGTGGATGTGGCGACGCTGCAGGTCGACGTCCGCGAGGCTGCGAGCGCCTCGGCGGTGAGCGAGGACCAGGGTGTGGCGCTCCTGCACATCGCGCAGCACGCGCAGCTCGCGTCGGATCCTCCGGACCTCGCGGTCTGGGGGGAGGGAGCGCTCGACCCCGGGGCGGCGAACGACCCCAGGGTCGTCGCCGAGGTGCAGCGGGCGATCGCGGCGGTGGGCGCCCCGACGCTCGTCGGCGCCGTCCTGGACGACCCCGACGGCACCCAGCACACCAGCGCCATCCTGTTCGACGGGTCGGGGAAGCTCGCCGGCCGCTACGACAAGGTGCATCTCGTGCCGTTCGGCGAGTACGTCCCGTGGCGGGACGAGCTCTCGTGGATCTCCGCGATCCAGCAGATCCCGGTCGACCGGACGCCGGGGGAGCGCGTCCACACGCTGTCGACGGCGGGCCTCCCCGCGTTCGGGACGCCGATCTGCTTCGAGAACAGCTTCCCCGAGCTCACGCGGGCGTTCGTCAGGGATGGGGCGGGGTTCCTCGTGGTTCCGGTGAACAACGCGTCCTACGGGACGACGGCGGCATCGGCCCAGCACCTCCAGATGAGCCGCATGCGCGCGGTGGAGGACGGCCGGTGGGTCGTGGACGCCGCCGTCTCGGGCATCAGCGCGTTCGTCGATCCCACGGGACGCATCGTGTCGCAGGTGGGGCTGTTCCGACCGGCGATCCTGCGCCACACGCTCCGGTCATCGGACGTGATCACGGCGTACGTTCGATTCGGGGACTGGTTCCCCTGGCTCTCGCTCTTCGTGGTCGCCGGGATGCTGCTGGTTCCCCGCCGGCGCTCGCGCGTCCGACCCGTCCCGGAGCCCCTGTCGCCCGACCGATGCCGCACGCTCGTGATCCTCCCCACCTACGAGGAGCGCGACACGATCGAATGGATGCTCGCGCGCCTCCTCGCGCTGCCGGCGCATCTCGACATCCTGGTCGTCGACGACTCCTCGCCCGACGGCACGGGCGAGCTGGTGCGAGCGGTCGCGGCTCACGAACCCCGGGTCAGGCTGCTCGAACGTCCGGGGAAGCGCGGGCTCGGCAGCGCGTACCTCGAGGGCTTCCGCACGGGTCTCGCGGAAGGCTACGACCTATTCGTCGAGATGGATTCGGACCTGTCGCACGCCCCCGAGGAGCTGCCGCGGATGCTCGAGGCGGCGGCGTCCGGCCGGGACCTCGTCGTGGGCAGCCGGTACGTGCCGGGCGGATCCGTCACCGACTGGAGCCGCTCGCGCGTGGCGCTGTCCAAGGCCGGGAACACCTACGCGCGACTGATGCTCGGGCTTCCCATCCGGGACGCGACGAGTGGCTTCCGCGTCTATCGGCGCCGCGCACTCGAAGCGCTCGTGCGCACGTCGCTGCATTCCGAGGGCTACGGGTTCCAGATCGAGCTGGTGATGCGCGCGTGGAACGCCGGGTTCGACGTCGGCGAGGTGCCCATCACGTTCCGCGAACGGGAGCACGGACACTCGAAGATCTCCCGGACCATCGTGGTCGAGGCGCTCTGGCTCGTGACCGTCTGGGGCGTGAAGGCCCGGTTCGCCGCTCCCACCCCCGATCGGGACGACGAACGCCGATAATGGACATTATGTAACGTTGAGAAAGAAGGAGAGGCTCCCCTTCGCGTCCTCGTGCGGGGCGATCGAGTCGGCGGCGGCTAGCCCCAGCGCAGCTTCAGGTGACGCGCCGCGCGCGTCTCGTCCAGCCGGCGGACCGGCGTGGTGATGGGCGCCTCGTGGAGCAGGTCGGGGTCGCTCCGCGCTTCCGCGGCCGCCTGGCGGATGGCCTCGGCGAACCCCTCGAGCGTCTCCTTCGTCTCGGTCTCGGTCGGCTCGACCATCATGGCCTCGTCCACGACCAACGGGAAGTAGACGGTCGACGGGTGATACCCCAGGTCGATCAGGCGTTTCGCCACGTCCATCGCGCGGACGCCTGTCTCGTCCTTCAACGGCTTCGCGGTCGCGACGAACTCGTGCATCGGACGCCCATCTGGGAACGCGAGCGGGAAGTCGTCGGCGATGAGCGCGGCGAGGTAGTTCGCGTTCAACGCCGCGAGCTCGCTGACGGCCTTCAACCCGTCGGCGCCGTGCAGGAAGACATAGGCGTACGCGCGGACGAGGACCGCGGCGTTGCCGTGGTAGCCGTGGAGGCGGCCGATCGACCGGGGCCGGTCGTCGTCCCATCGGAACGTCCCCGTGACGTCGTCGCGCTGGACGATCGGCGCCGGCAGGAACGGCACCAACTCCTCCACCACCCCGACGGGGCCCGCGCCCGGCCCTCCTCCGCCGTGCGGGCGTGGCGAACGTCTTGTGCGTGTTGATGTGCACGATGTCGAAGCCCATGTCGCCGGGGCGGCACCGCCCTAGGATCGCGTTCAGGTTCGCACCGTCGTAGTACACGAGGCCGCCCACCCGGTGCACGATCTTCGCGATCTCCTCGATCTCCTGCTCGAACAGCCCGAGCGTGTTGGGGTTGGTGAGCATCAGCCCCGCCACCTCGTCGTCGACGAGCTTGTCGAGCACGCTCACATCGACCAGTCCCCGCGCGTCCGACGGGACCGGCACGGCCTCGAACCCCGCAAGGTGCACGCTCGCTGGGTTCGTGCCGTGCGAGGAATCCGGGATGATGACCTTCGTCCTGCCGCCGCCGCGCTCCCGGTGGTACGCCCGCATGATCAGCAGCCCCGTCATCTCGCCACACGCGCCGGCGGGAGGCTGCAACGTGGCGCGTGCCATCCCCGTGATCTCGCAGAGCGCTCGCTCCAGCCGCCACAGCATCTCGAGCGCTCCCTGAGCGGTCCGGTCCGGCTGGAGCGGATGCATCCGTTGGAACCCGGGCAGTGCAGCGACGGTCTCGGCGACCTTCGGGTTGTACTTCATGGTGCACGAGCCGAGGGGGTAGAAGCCCGTGTCGACGCCGTAGTTCATCTGGGAGAGCCGCGTGTAGTGACGCACCAGGTCGATCTCCGAGACCTCCGGCAGCCCCGGGGCGGAACGCCGGCGCGCGGTTTCGGGGATCGCCGTTTCCGGCACGTCCAACGGCGCGAACCCGGATGCCGATCGTCCGGGACGGGACCGGTCCGCGATCGTCCCCTCCCCCGACGGGGGGTCCTGGCGGCGGATCGGCGCGCCGATCACGCGAGCACCTCTGCGAACGCCTGCGCGAAGCGATCGATCTCGTCGCGGGAACGCTTCTCGGTGACCGCGACCGCGAGCGCGTGTCCGTCGGCGTCGGCGAGCGGGACGCCCGCTAGGAAGCCGCGATCGATGAGCTGCGTCGCGGACCTCGGTCGCCGGCTGGGGCACCGTGACGACGAATTCCTTGAAGAAGGCCGCACCAGGGTGCAGCAGATCCACCCCGTCGATCTGCGAGAGCCGTTCGGCCGCGTAGGCGGCCTTCGACGCGCACTGCCGGCCGAGCTCGGCGAGCCCCGCAGGTCCCAGCCAGCCGAGGTAGATCGTGGCGGCGACGGCCATCAGGGTCTGGTTCGTGCAGATGTTGGAGTTGGCTTTCTCGCGGCGGATGTGTTGTTCCCTGGCTTGCAGGGTCAGCACGTAGCCGGTCTTCCCGTCGACGTCCACGGTCTCGCCGACGATCCGGCCGGGCATCTTGCGGACGTCGTCCAGCCGCGCGGCGATCAGACCGAGGTAGGGGCCGCCGTAGTTCAGGTGGTTGCCGAGCGGCTGGGCCTCGGCCACGGCGATGTCGGCGCCGAGCTCCCCCGGCGGCGCGAGCACGCCGAGCGAGAGCGGGTCGAACACCTGGATCGCACGCGCTCCCCCGTCGTGGGCCATGCCGAACAGATCGCGCACCGGCTCGAGGATCCCGTAGACGTTGGGGTGCTGCACGATGACGGCCGCCACGTCGGGACCCACCTCGGGCTCGCCGCCCCGCCCGTCCGGAGCCGCGAAGACCTCCGGCTCGTACCCCGCTCCCCTGCCGTAGGCGCGGAGCGTGTCGACGAGGCGGGGATCGACGGCCGAGGAGACGAGGACACGGTCGCGACCGTGGCCCCGGGCCATGTTCACGGCTTCGACCAGGGCGGTCGCACCGTCGTAGAGCGATGCGTTCGAGACCTCGAGCCCGGTCAACTCGCAGATCATCGACTGGAACTCGAACAGCGTCTGGAGCACGCCCTGTGAGAGCTCCGGCTGGTACGGCGTGTACGAGGTGTAGAACTCCGACCGACCCGCGAGCGCCCAGACGACGCTCGGGACGAAGTGGTCGTAGGCGCCGCCGCCCGCGAAGCACACCAGCTGGTCCGTGCTCAAGTTGCGAGATGCCAGCGCCCGCATGTCGGCGACGAGCTCCATCTCGGAGACGCCGGCGGGGATGTCGAGGGGCCGGTCGAGGCGAACGTCGGCCGGGATGTCGGCGAACAGGTCGTCCACGCTCGAAAGGCCGAGGGTCGCGAGCATCTCGCTGATGTCGTCCTCGGTGTGCGGCGCGAACCTCACGATCGGAAGTCTACGGTCGGATACGGCCTATGACGCTCGGGTGACGTGGCTATCCCGACGCATCTTCCAGGCCGTACTTGGTCACGAGCGACAGGTAGTCCCGTTGGTAGAAGACCTTGCACCGGATCTCCGGGTACCGCTCGCGGAGCCGGCGGACCTTGCGGTTCTTCTTCGTGACGAGCTTCTGATTGAGCGTTGTGATCTCGATGTACAGGTCGTACGTCGGCAGGTAGAAGTCGGGCGTGAACCGCTGGAGCACGTTGCCCTCGGCGTCCCAGTCGATGTCGAACGACGTGGGTTCGTACTCCCATCCGATCCCGTAGAAGTCGAGGAGTTGGGCGAACTGCCGCTCGCTGGCGTGGGCGAAGCCAACGGTGTCGCTCTTGCGGAGTTCGTCGGGGCTGGTCGGCTCCGCGCTCACGCGCCTCCGGTTGCCGTCCGACCGGCCTTCCGCGTCGCCAGGTTCCCCTCGAGGTCGTCCCACACCTTGTCCAATGCGATCGCGAAGACGCCCTGACCCTTGTTGAGGAGGTCGATCACGGCCTCGGGCGAGTGGGCCTCGTAGACCCCCTTCCCGTCGGACATGAGCGTCACCCCATGGGTAGGACGATCCATCTCCTGGAGGTACTCGACCGCCTTGCGCACGCGCTGGAGCGAGATGCCGGTGTCGAGGAGGTTCTTGATCACCTTCAACGACACCAGGTCCTGGAACGAATACAGGCGCTGCGTCCCCGAGCCCTGTGCATCCCGGACCGATGGGGTAACCAGGCCCGTCCGCGCCCAATAATCCAGCTGACGATACGTGATGCCGACGATCCTGGTGACGTCGGGGACGCGGTAACCCTGCTCGCTCATCACAGCTCCGTAATTACGTCGGTGTTCGCCGAGCTTAGGTGGGCGCTCCTGTCCTGTCAACGGCCCCGCGGCGCTGTTCTCGGTCACGGAACGGACTCAAGACCACCCCCCAACCCGCCGATGGCTCACTAGGCAGCATGAACCATCCCCGGATGGGTACGAGAGACCAGGAGAGGCACAGATGAGCCGTCGTCCGACGCTTCGATCGACCGGCATCGTGGCCGCCGTCGCGGCCGTGATCGTGCTGAGCCTGGTCCCGACGACGGCCTTCGCGAGCCGGGTCGGCGCACCGGCGGCGCACCGATCCTCGCGGCTGGAGGTCGGGGGCGATTCCTGGAAGCTCTTCAAGGCCACGAACGACAGCCGTGGACGGTTCGACGTGCCCAGCCTGAGGTTGAACCGCGAGCTGTCGCTGATCGCTCGACGACACAGCCTGGCCATGTCGAGGAGCGGAACGCTCTTCCACACGTCGAACGTCGACGTCTACCTGCACGGGATACCGTGGCACGCCTGGGGCGAGAACGTCGGCTATACGCCGCAGGACGTCGCGTCGGTGCAGCAGGCGTTCATGGACAGCCCGCCCCACCGCGAGAACATCCTGAACCGTGCCTTCACCCACGTGGCCGTCGGCTCGGTTCGCGTCGACGGCACGCTGTGGGTCACGGTCTTCTTCTACGGCTAGCCCGGCCGTCCGAAAGATCCGGCGTTACCCGTCGAAGTCTTCGGGTCGAACGTTGTCCAGGAACTCCCGGAACTTCTCGACCTCTTCCTCCTCGTCGCCCGGGATCAGGATCGATGCTTCCGCGAGCACGTCCTCCTGCGCGAAGATCGGCACCGACATCCGCACGGCGAGTGCGATCGCGTCGGAGGGGCGCGAGGAGATCTCGAAGTTCTCACCGGAACGCTCGAGGTGGATCGTGGCGTAGTACGTGCTCTCTCGGAGCTCGGTCACGACGATGCGCTGTACCTGCACGGTGAGGTCTTCGAGGATCGTCTTCATGAGATCGTGCGTCATCGGGCGTGGTGTCTGCACACCCTGGAGGGACAAGCGCGATGGCTGCGGCCTCGGCGGCTCCGATCCAGATGGGCAGGTAGCGCTCACCTCCCCGCTCCCGCAGCAGCACGATCGGCTGGTTGGTCGGGAGCTCCACGCGCACGCCGGTCAGTTCCATCTCGATCATGGGCTCCCCTGCACTGTACGGGCGCCCTCCACGGCGGGCAACCTCAGGATGCGGTGAGCAGCGGCACGAGCGCGTCGGGGTCGGCTCGGAGCGCCTTCAGGTCGTCGACGGCGAAGATATCGGCGAGGTTGCGATATCGCTCGGCGAAGTCCAACCCGTAGCCCACTACGAACCGGTCCGGGCAGTCGAAGCCGGCGTAGCGCACGGAAAGCGGCGCGATCCGCCTGACCGCCTTGTCCAGCAGCGAGCAGACCTCGATCGACGCCGGGCCACGCGCGCGCAGGACCGACAACAGGTACGAGAGGGTGAGGCCCGTGTCCACGATGTCCTCGACGAGCAACACATCGCGCCCGGCCAGATCCACGTCGAGGTCGAGCAGGATCTGCACGCGCCCGAACGACTCCTCCGCGTCGCCGTAACGGCTGATCGCCATGAAATGAACCTCGAGCGGGAGGGGTAGCTGGCGCATCAGGTCCGCGAGGAACATCGTTCCGCCCTTGAGCACCGAGATGAGGACGGGTTCTCGCCCCGCGTAGTCCCCGGTGATGGCGCGGCCGAGCTCCTCGACCCGGCGGCGGATGTCCTCGCGCCCGTACAGGACGCTCGCGACCTCCGTCATCGGGCGCGAGCCTAGCAGCCGGACGGCGGCGGGCCGTGGAACGCCGGACGAACGACGGCCGTCAACCCCGCACCGCGTCCACGGCCGCTCCGATCGCCGACGTCAGCGCGTCGGCGGCGCGCTGCCACCACGCCCCGTCGTCGATCGGCGGAGGTGGCGGCACGGACGAGACCACGAGCGGCACGCGCCCGACCGTGATCCCGGGGAGCGTGATCTTGAGTCGCGCGATCCGCTCCCCCGGAGCCGGTGGATAGGCCGCCGACGGGTCCACGACGATCTGCTCGCGGACCGCGTCCAAGGACGCGATCGGGACGAGCGCCGCGAGATCGGCTCCGACGTCGACCGCGACGCTTCCGCCGGGGAGCGTGACGATCCCACCCGGATCGCCCGTCGTCGCGAACCGGTGATCCGTGAACGCGGTGAAACCGAAATCCAACAGGGCCGCAGCGTCGGAGAACGCGTCGCCGGGCGCGCCGAGGACCACGGACGCCAATCGCCGTTCCCCCCGCTCGGCCGTGGCGACCACGCAGTACCCGGCTCGCGCCGTGTAGCCCGTCTTCACACCGGTGGCGCCCGCATACAGCCACAAGAGGGCGTTCCGGTTCTGGATCTCGCGCGTGCCGCCTCCGGGAGCCGGGATCGAGTGGAACATCGTCGTGACGATGTCGTCGAACCGCGGGCGGGTCATGGCCGTGCGTGTCAGGGTCATCAGGTCCCTCGCCGTGGAGTAGCCGCGGTCGTCCAGTCCGTTCGGCGAACGGAACCGGGTCCGACGCAGGCCCAACGCGGCAGCACGCGTGTTCATCTCCTTCACGAAACGCGCCTCGGATCCGGCGACGTGGTCGGCGAGCGCGACGGCGGCATCGTTGGCCGATTGCAGGAGGAGCGCGTAGAGCAGATCCTCCACGCTGATCTGCTCCCCCACCTCAAGGCCAAGGGCCGAGATCCCCTGCCGGTCGGCGTCGGGGAGCACCGCATCCGGGGCGACGGTGACGATATCGGCCGGGTGGCTCTCCTCGAGGACCAGCAACGCGGTCATGATCTTCGTCAGGCTCGCGATGGGGCGCCGAACGTCGGCCGCTTTCGAGAAGAGCACCTGACCCGTGTCGATGTCGGCCAGGATCGCGACCGGCGCGGACAGTGCGGGCGGCAACGACGCATCCGCAGGGGTGTCGAGCGACTGCGGGAAGGGCGACAGCGAACCGTCGGGCGGAACCGGCGTGGGCGGTGGCGCTTGCTGCGCCGACGCGAGCCCGATCACCGCCGACTGTGCGGCGATGACGAGTGCGACGATGAGCGCGACGCGTCCCGTGCGCGAGCGCCTGGGCCTCACGCGCTCTGGAGGTTGTCCCGGAGGTTCGATCGCAGCAGCGCCTGCTTGAACTTGCGCGACGTGACGGCCAGGTCAGCGAGCGCTTGCGATGCGGCGCGTCGCGCGTCGGGGTTCTTCTGCCGCAGGGTCGGCGCCACGATCGTCTCGAAGAAGTCTGCCTCGCGTTCCTCGAAGTGCTTGTACATGGTGAGGTGGCGTCGGCTCGACCCCGAAGCGGAAGAAGTCCTTCACGATGGAGAGCACGATGTAGTCGTCGCCGTCGTAGTACTTGGCGGCGTCCGGTCCGTGCGAACAGACGATCCCGAACGACTCGAGCTCCTTGATCCGGTCGCGTTCGACCCCCGTGGCCGCCGACATCTCCTCGATCGACATCTGCAGTCCGGTGGGCGCCTCGGCGAGCTCCTCCGCCCCGGTGGGCGGCGGGCCGGCCGTGCCGGTGCTCTCGATCGCGACACCGTCCTCGTCGAAGAGCTCCTCTTCGGATCCTTGCGTCAGGAGGCGTTCCTTGATCACCTTGAGCGGGAGGTATTCGTCGCGCTGCATCCGCAGGATCGACTTCAGCCGGTCGACGTCGTCGACGTAGAACTTGCGATAGCCAGACGGCGTGCGCTCGGGCTCGATCAGTCCCTCGGCCTCCAGGAACCGGATCTTCGAGATCGTGATGTCCGGGAACTCGGTCTTCACCGACACCAGCACTTCGCCGATCGATTGGTAGTTGCGCGTTCCCGCCATCGTCAACTCACTCCCCTGCCGCGAAGAAGATCAACTTGAACATCCCGATCTGCACCTCGTCGCCCGACGCGAGCTTGGTCTCGTCGACCTGCACGCCGTTCACGTACGTCCCGTTGAGGCTCCCGCCGTCCTTGACGAAGAACGCGTCGCCCTCGCGCCGTTCGATCGTCGCGTGCGAGCGCGACACGGTGATGTCGTCGAGGAAGACGCCGCTGTCCGTGTTGCGGCCGACAGAGGTGACGTCCTCCGTGAGGAGGAACGTCGACCCGGCGTTCGGGCCACGCTTGACCAGAAGCAGAGCCTGTCCGGGTTCGAGTTCGTCGTGAGGGAACGGGAACTCATCCTGCGCCTCATCCTCGGTCTCGACGGGGGTGAGGGACAACGTGGGGTCACCTTGCAGCGGACGCCCACAGCTCGCGCAGAAGCGCGCGTCGTCCCGGTTGGGATGTCCACAATGGGTGCAGAACACCTTCAAGTCCTCCCTGACCGTCGTCTCCCCCCGAGGGTCGAGGTGGAGGGTGGACCCTCGACCCTTGACGGTGCGTGGACGTTATCGCAGGGGTCACAGAGGGTCAACAAGTGGTCGAGCTGGGCCTCAACCCTCGATCGTCCTGAAGCTCGACCGTGGGTTGGACTAGTCGCCGCCCTCTTCGACGAACGCCCGGTACGCGGCGGCGTCCAGGAGCCCTTCCACCGCAGTGAGATCCACGGGCTGCAGGAGCACCAGCCAGCCGTCGCCGTACGGCTGCTCGTTCACCAGCTCTGAGTGCTCGTCGATGAGCGGGTTGCGCTCGACGATCGATCCCTCGATGGGGCTGAACACGTCGGAGACGGACTTGGTCGACTCGACCTCGGCGAACGCCTGGCCGGCGTGGACCTCGGTGCCGACGTCCGGCAGATCCACGTACACCACGTCGCCGAGCGCGTCCTGGGCGAAGTCGGTGATGCCGACACGGACGACGTTTCCCTCGACGCGGGCCCATTCGTGTTCCTTCGTGTAGCGAAGGTCGTCCGGATATTCCACGGGGGTTCCTCCCTCATCCGCTCGGTCGGCAACGATAGTCGCTCGCGAGCCATCGCGCGGGATGCCCATGCCCGCGGGTCAGCCGGAGGTGGCCGACGCGCGGCGGATGTCGCCGGCGTACACGCCCGCCGCCACGTAGTACTCGACGATCCCGACCACGTACGTCGCCCACCCGGCGACCAGCGCCGCGTCGGCGAGCGGCAGATCGAGGTTGCCCCACGCGATCCACGGGATGGCCATCATCAACGTGAACGTGGCGACCTTCCCGATGAACCGGACCTCGAGTCGCACGTGCTTCCTCGACAGGACCACGCCGCCAGCGATCAGGACGACCGCGTCGCGCACCAGGATCAGCAGGGCCGCCCACAGGGGGATCACGCCGCGCACGACGAAGGCGATCAGACCGGCGGCGATCGCGAGACGGTCCGCGGTCGGGTCGAGGACCTTGCCCAGCTCGGACACCTGGCCGGTGCGCCTGGCGACGAGCCCGTCGACCCAGTCGGTCGCCACCACGATGCCGAACAGGATCAGCCCCGCGGTCGTCGTGGGCTCGTGGACGATCAGGACGACGAACACGGGGATCAGCAGGATACGGAGGAACGACAGGAGGTTCGGGACGGTCAGGACGGCCGAGGACGCGCGGTCGGGCGGGCCGGTCCCCTTCATCGGCCCAATCTATCGGGCGGATGCCGAGCACGTGTCGTCGGGACGGCGGGATTTGAACCCGCGACCCCTGGTCCCCCAGACCAGTGCGCTACCAGGCTGCGCCACGTCCCGCGACCTGCATCGTATCAAGGTGACCTAGTGTCGCTTACCGCCGGGCTTGGGCCCGCGCGTTCGTGGACGGAACGTGAGGCGGATGGGGACCCCGTCGTAGTCGAACGTTCGGCGTAGACGGTTCTCCAGGTATCGCTGATAGCTCGGATCGGGCTCACGCGACCCGCCGAAGATCACGAACGTGGGCGGGCCCGAACCGACCTGGGTCGCGTAGTGGAGGTTCCCGGCGTTGCGCGGGGTCGGACGTTCCTCCTGCGCGCGTTGGAGGACCTCGTTGACCTTCGCCGTGGAGACCCGGTGAGCCCAGCGCGCGCGGAGATCCATCAGCAGCGGAGGGAGCCGATGCACCCCCTGGCCCCGCGTGGCCGAGGTGCGCATGATCGTGGCGTTCGCGAAGAGCGCCGCCTCCTCGGACAACCGCTTGAACGTTCGATCCTTCTCCTCGACCAGATCCCATTTGTTCGCGGCGATCAGCAACCCTCGACCTGCCTCGAGCACGCGGACGACGATCTTCTTGTCCTCGGACGTGAAGCCTTCGGGAGCCTCGATCACCACCACGGCGACGTCGGCGCGCTCGATCGCCCGCGTCGCACGCAGGAACCCGTAGTACTCGACGCCGCTCACCCGCGTCTGCCGGCGCATCCCGGCGGTGTCCACGAAGCGCACGGGGCCGTCCGGCCACTCGAGCACGGCATCGACGCTGTCCCGCGTGGTGCCGGCCTCTCGATACACGACGGACCGCTCCTCGCCCACGAGGGCGTTGAAGATCGACGACTTGCCGACGTTGGGACGGCCGACCAGCGCGAACCTCGGCTCGACCGGCTCCTCCCCGTCGGACACATCGTCGTGCGATCCCTCCGGCAGCAGCGCGACCACGCGGTCGAGGAGGTCGCCCGCGCCGCGACCGTGCAGCGCCGACACGGGCACCGGCTCGCCGAGGCCGAGCGCGTAGAGCGCCGCGACATCGGCCTCCTCCCGTTCACCGTCGACCTTGTTCGCCACCACCAGCACCGGAACGGTCGACCGCCGGAGGCGTTTGGCGAGCATCGCATCCTCCTCGGTGACGCCCGCCTGTGCGTCCACGATCAGCAGGATCAGGTCGGCCTCCGCCGCCGCTCGATCTGCCTGACCCGCCACGAGCGACTCGATCCCGCGGGTGACCCGCGTGTACCCGCCCGTGTCGACCAGCGCGAACGTCCGGTCGCCCCACGTGGTCTGTACCTCGACTCGGTCGCGCGTCACGCCGGGCATCTCGTCGGCGATCGTCTCGCGGCGTCCGAACAGACGGTTCACGAGCGTGGACTTGCCGACGTTCTGCCGCCCGATCACCGCGACCTTCGGCAGTGCCCCGCTCACGCGAACAGCTCCGGCAACCGGTTCCGCACGATCGCGATCGCGACGTCGAGCGTGTCGCGGACCGTCCGCTCGCTCGTATCCAGCACGATCGCGTCCGGAGCCGGCTCGAACGGATTCACCCTGGCATCCCGCGCGTCGCGCCGGCGCAGCGCCTCCTCCACGTCGACCGGATCGGCCGCACCCCGTTGCTCCGCGCGCCGCGCGACGCGCGTTCCCGGCTCCGCGGTCAAGAAGAGCTTGACGGGTGCGTCGGGGAACACGACGGTGCCGATGTCTCGACCCTCGACCACCGCGCGCGGTATGCCGAGCGCACGTTGACCCTCACGCATCAGTGCCCGGACCTGCGGGTGACGGGCAACGTGAGACACCTCGGCCTCGACGCGCTCGGACTCGAGCGCTGGTGAGGCGGGCGAACCCTCGACCTCGATCTCCGGCGGGTCGCCGTCCGACAATCCGAACCTCAACCTCGACATCAGTTCCGCCGAGCGACGCGCCGTCATCCGGGTCGACCCCCGCGTCGAGCGCCGCGAGCGTCAGCGCTCGATACATGATCCCCGTGTTCACGTACGGGACACCGAGCGTCTCGGCGAGGCCCCTCGCGAGCGTGCTCTTGCCGGAGCCGGCCGCCCCGTCGATCGCGATCACCTCCAGCTTCGTCACGTGACGTCCTCGACGGAGGCGCCCAGCGCCCGTAGGGTCTCGATGAACCCGGGGAACGACACGTCGGCGGCCTCCATCCCTTCGATCTCACTCGGCGCGTCTCCCGCGAGCGCCGCGACCGCGAACGCCATCGCCAGCCGATGGTCCCCACGGCTGTCGGCGACCCCGCCTCGGAGCCCCATGCCGGGCACCACCAGGTCGTCCCCCTCCACGCCGGCGTGCCCGCCCAGCGCGCGAACGCCGTCCGCCACGCCGGATAGCCGGTCGCTCTCCTTCGCGCGGAGCTCGGCCGCCTCGATGAACCAGGTCTCTCCCCGGGCGTGGGTGGCCAGCAGTGCCAGGACCGGCACCTCGTCGATCACGAGCGGGAGCTCCGAGGCGGAAACCTCCGTCCCCCGCAGCTCCGCTCCCGCCCCGACCCACAGGTCGCCGACGGGCTCGCCGAGCTCCTCCCCCGCTCAGGCGGGCCTCCGTCTGGACACCCATACGCCGCATGACCTCCAGGAAGTGGAGCCGGCTCGGGTTGAGGCCGACGTCGCGGACGGTCAGCTCCGATCCGGTCACCGCGGCCGCGGCCACGAGGAATGCGGCCGACGACACGTCGCCGGGCACCGCCCCTGCGAAGGCGTCGTGTTGATACACGCCCTGCAGCGTGACCGTCGTTCCCTCGACCGACACGGGCGCGCCCAGGGCGGCGAGCGCCCGCTCGGTGTGGTCGCGGGTCGCGGCCGGTTCGGTGACCGACGTCTCCCCTTCCGCCGCGATGCCGGCCAGGAGTACCGCGCCCTTCACCTGGGCGGTGGGGATGGGAAGCGGATACGAGATGCCGTAGAGCGATCCTCCGACGATCTCCACGGGCGCATGGCCGTCGGTGGTGGTGACGGTCGCCCCCATCTCCCTGAGCGGAGCCGCCACCCGCTCCATCGGCCGGGAGGTGAGGCTGGCATCGCCCACGAGCACCGAGCGGAACGGAGCGGCGGCGAGCGTTCCTGCGAGCAGGCGCATGGTGGTGCCGGAGTTCCCGCAGTCAAGCCGGCCCCTCGGTTCGGTGAGCGCCAGGCGGCCCTCACCCTCGACCTCAAGTGCGATTCCGACTCCCTCCGGATCACCGTCGTTCCACGTGGAACCGTGACCCTCGGTGGACGCCGGACCGTTCCGAGCCCAAGCTTCGAGTGCAGGTCGACCCCGTTCGGAGACGAGGGCAAGACACGAAGCCGTCGAGCGAACGTCGAGGGAAGCCGGAAGCCCTACTAGACGGCTGCGACCGCGCGCCGTCGCAGCCAGGATCAACCAGCGGTGCGCGATCGACTTGTCCCCTGGCACGCGCGGCTCTCCACGGAGGGCGCCGCCGGGATCCACTCGAACTCGCATGACGCGCCCTCAGGCCAGCCGGATCGGGTCGAACGACCGGGAGGCCAGCACGCGGAGCGCGTCGTCGGCCGACGTCGCCGCCACGGTCAGGTGCACGGTGCCCCGCCCGCCCTCGGGCGAGTGCACGATCTGGAGGTCCTCGATGTTGACCGAATGCTCGGCGAGCACCGACGTGAGCTCGGCCAGGGCGCCGGGGCGGTCCGGCGCCTGAACCTGGAGCACCGCGACGCCGGCGCGCACCTGCGGCTTGGCGGCCAGGCGCAACCGGGCCCGCTTCGCGTCGTCGAACGTTTCCTCGACGTCGGGCCCGCGACCCTCCACGACCATCGCGCGGAGATCGGCCAAGCGGGCGGAGTACAGATCGATCGCCTCCGCGATCGCGTCGCGGTTCGACAAGAGGATCTGGCTCCATAGCGCCGGGTTCGACGACGCCAGGCGTGTGAGATCGCGGAACCCACCCGCGGCCAGCAACAAGATGTCGGGCTCGTCGGCTTCCTCGGTCGCCGCCAGACCCATCAGCGCCGTGGACGCGATCTGCGGGAGGTGACTCACGAACGCCACCAGCCGATCGTGCCTGGCCGCCGACATGCGCACCGGGCGCCCGCCGATCCGTTCGATCCACGCCTCGAGCGACGCGACCGCCCCCGGATCGGCCCGCGCGTCCGGCGTGAGCACCCACACGATCCCGTCGACGAGTGACGCGGACGCGTGCTCGGGACCCGAGCGCTCCGAGCCGCCCATCGGGTGGCCGCCGATGAACCGCGTCGCGTCGGCCCCCGCCAGGGCGGCGACATCGCGGACGACGGGTCCCTTGATGCTGCCTGCGTCCGTGACGATGGCCGCCGGGGCCGACGCGAGCGCGTGGGCGACCAGTTCCGGGATCGAAGGCACCGGCGAGCAGACCACCACGATGTCGGCCTCGGCGATCGCGTCGTCGAGCGACCGCGCGCCCCCGATCCCCGTTCGACCGGTCGCGAGCGCGAGGGCGCTCGGATCGGCGTCCCAACCCGAGACCGTCGACCCCACCCGCGCGGCCGCCAGGGCGATCGACGTGCCGATCAGGCCGGTGCCGACGATCGCGACGCGTTCAGGCGCGGTCGAGGTCATCGCGCAGCGACTCCGCGCCGTCGAGGTACACGTGAGCGATCTGGTCGAGGGTCCGCTCGCTGTGGAAATGGGCCAGGAGCCTGATCACGGACGGCATCGACCCGGCGACCGGGATCTCTCGCGCGCACATCAGCGGGACGCGGCCGAGACCCATCCGCCGCGCGGCCTCGGCCGGGAACGCGGATCGCAGGTCGTCGGTGACCGTGAACAGGACGCTGATCAGGTCGTCCGGCTCGATCGCGTTCCGTTCGAGCACCGCCGCGAGCAGCCGCTCCGTCGCGTCGAGCACGACGTCGGCGTCGTCTCGGACCACGACGATGGCACCACGGGCGGCACGAACCTTCATCACGCGTTCCCTCCCCGGCGGCCGGCGCCCCGGAGCGACAAGGCTACATGTCGGTGGCTCGTGCCAGAGAGCGGATCTCCTCGGGCGTCAGCTCGCGCAGCGCTCCCGGCGCCAGGTTCCCCAGCTTCACGGGACCGACGCGCAGCCGAACCAGTCGCGCCACAGGCAGGCCCACCTCGGCCAGCAACCGGCGAACCTCGCGTTTGCGGCCCTCCGTCATCGTGAGCCGGACGGCGCCTCGCGGACCGCTCGCGGCGACGACGCGGACGGATGTGGGCTTGGCCGGACCGTCCTCCAGCTCCACACCGCGGCGGATCCGTGCGATCTGCCGGTCCGTCGGCACACCCTCCACCTCGGCCAGGTACTCCTTCTCGATCGCGTAGCGCGGATGCAGCAGCCGGTTGCCGAGCTCGCCGTCGTTCGTGAGCAGCAGGAGCCCCTCGCTGTCGCGGTCGAGGCGCCCCACGGGGAAGACCCGCGGACCCTCCTCCGGCAGGAAGCCGCGGATGTCCGGTCGCCCCTGCGGGTCGTGCATCGTCGTGACGACGCCCGGCGGCTTGTGCAGCGCGTAGTACCTCACGTTGGGGTCGAGGTTCACGGTCACCCCGTCGACCGTCACGCTGTCCGCGTCGGGGTCGACGCGATCGCCGAGCGTGGCCACCGTCCCGTTGACGGTCACCCGACCGTCGACGATCAGCTGCTCGCACGCTCGACGCGAACCGAAGCCGGCCCGAGCCAGCGCGCGCTGGACGCGCTCCACGGGCATGGGTCAGGCGGTGGCGTCGTCGGAGCGCAGGGCTCGGGTCCGCCTCGTCGCCGGTCGGCCGGGGTCGACCGCGACGACGTCGTCGGACGGGCGGGCGGCTCCTCGGCGTTCCTCGGCATCGATCCCCAGCAGCGGGGCGAGGGATGGCAGCGACGCGAGGGACGGCAGGCCGAGCCGCTCCAGGAACCCGGGGGTCGTGCCGTACAGGACCGGTCGCCCGGGGGTCTCCTCTCGACCGGCCTCCTCGATCAGCCCGCGGTCGGTCAGCGCCCGCAGGACGCCGTCGGAGTTCACGCCGCGGATCGCGGAGATCTGGTGCCGGGTGACGGGCTGCTTGTACGCGACGATGGAGAGCGTCTCGAGCGATGCCTTGGTGAGGCGGGCCTGCCGCGAGGACAGGACGAACTGCTCGACGATCGGTGCGGTGTCCGGGTGGGTGAACAGGCGCCACCCGCCGGCGATGTTGCGCAGGACCAGGCCCGAACCGCGATCCTCCAGCTCCCGCGCCAAGCGCTCGCAGAGTCCCTCGACGGTCCGTCGGTCGACCTCGAGCGCCTGGGCGAGGACGGAGGCCGCGATCGGCTCGTCCGAGACGAAGAACAGCGCCTCGAGGGCGCGGGTGTCGTGTCCCGGCACCGGCATCGATCGTCTGCGGGTCATCGTGGGGTTCAGGCATTCCACTCCACCTCGATCTCTCCGAACGTCGGTCCCTGCTGAAGCTCGACCTTCCCTTCACGGTACAGCTCGAGGATGGCCAGGAACCGCACGACCACGTGGATCCGGTCGGGGCAGTCCGCCACCAGGTCACGGAACGTGGCCGGACCGCCGAAGCCCTCCATCCGTTCGCGGACAGCCGTCATCGCGTCCTCGACCGAGTAGCGGATCGGCGTGACGTGCGAGAGGTCGAGGGTGGGGGGCGGCCGCAGGAGCTGGGCCGCCGCGCGAGCCAGGTCCTCGGCCACGATCGTCTCCATCGGGTCGGGATACAGGTGCGAGAACTCCGGCCCCGGACCGACGTCCCGCGCGAAGAACCCCGCCTCGTCCTCCAGGCGCCTCGCCAGCTCGACCGCCACCCTGCGGAACGCGGCCAGCTCGATGCTGCGGGCGTACGCGAGGTCCGGTGACGCGCCGAGCAGGTCCTCTTCGTCCTGTTCGGCATGACGCGGCATCAGCCGGCCGACCTTCAGCTCCAGGAGCACGGCGCAGATCGCCAGGAACCACGTCGCCTCTTCCAGGTTCCACGCGTCCGCCTCCTTCGCGTACGCGAGGTACCCGTCGGTGACCGTCGCGACGGCGATGTCGCACACGTCCACCTTCTGCTCCATGATCAGCTCGGCGAGCAGTCGGAACGGCCCCGTGAAGACCGGCAGGTCGACGGCGAAGCTTCCCGCGGGAACGGCGCCCGGATCGCTCATCCGAAATGCATCGCGGCCCGCACGGCCGCCATCGTCGCTTCCACGACCGGTCGCACCCTGTCCGCCCCCGCGGCGAGCACGTCGGACACGAGGCCGGGTTTCGCGGCCAGCTCGGCCCGTCGTTCGCGGAACGGCGCGAGCTGCTCGATGATGCGGTCGGCCAGGTTCGTCTTGCAGTCCACGCACCCCAGCTCGCCCGTGCGGCAGTGCTCCTCGGTCCACGCCAAGATGTCCGGAGAGAACTTGCGGTGCAAGGCGAATATCGGACAGATCTCGGGGCGTCCGGGGTCGCCGCGACGCACCTTCTGCGGGTCGGTGATGAACGATCGGACCTTCGCGCGGATCGTGTCGGGGTCGTCGTCGAGGTTGATCGTGTTGTCCAACGACTTCGACATCTTCCGGCCGTCCGAGCCCGGGATCATCGGCCATTCGGACAGGAGCGCCTGCGGTTCCAGCAGGACGTCTCCGTACAACCGGTTGAACCGGCGGACGATCTCGCGGGAGATCTCCAGGTGGGAGACCTGGTCCTCCCCGACGGGGACCAACGCTCCTCGCACGATCGTGATGTCCACCGTCTGCAGGACCGGGTACCCCAGCAGCCCGAAGTTGGCGATGTCGCGCTCGGCCATGTCGCGCAGCCGTTCCTTGTAGGTCGGGACGCGCTCCAGCCACCCGAGGGGCGTGATCATCCCCAGGAGCAGCGCCATCTCCGCGACCTCGGGGAGGTCGGACTGGCGATACACGACCGACCGCGCCGGGTCGATCCCGGCGGCGAGCAGATCGAGCACCAGCCCTTCGACGGCGTCGGGGAGCGTCGTGGGTCTGGTCGTAGTGGGTCGTGAGCATGTGCCAGTCCGCGACGAAGTAGAAGCACTCGTACCCCTCGTCCTGCAGGCGCACGGCGTTACCCACGTTGCCCGCCCAATGGCCCACGTGCAGCGGCCCGGTCGGTCGGAAGCCCGTCAGCACACGCGCGCTGCGGTCGGAGGCGGAAGCGGCCTGGTCGATGGCCGATGATAGCGCGGACCCCTCGCCCGACCGGGGAGCTACAGCGGCGGGCAGGAGAATCCGGAGAGGAGCCGGCAGAGCGAGTCCGTGAGCGAGTTCACGATCGAGATCAGCGGACCCCCGAACAGGAACAGCACGATGAGCACGAACAACGGCAGGTACTGGTCCGCGTTGCGGTAGACCTCGGCCGCCCGCGGCGGAAGGACGAGCGCCACCATCCGCGCGCCGTCGAGGCCGGGGATGGGCAGGAGATGGAACACGAGGAGCGAGAGGTTCGCCAGCATGAACGCGAGCGCGACCAGGCCGACCTCCCCGACGATCCCGGCGCGGAGCGCCATCCCGCCGACGGCCGCGAGCGCCAGGTTCGCGATCGGGCCCGCCAGCGATACGGAGACCGTGTCGCGTGAGCGGTTGCGGAAGTAGTTGGGATCGACGGGCGCCGGCTTGCCGTACGCGACCGGTGGTGGGAGGAACGACGCCCCGACGCCCCACAGCAGCAGGATCAGCGCCGGGAGCAACCCGCTCCCGAACGGCTCGAACCACACCTTCGGGCTGAACGTCAGCCGCCCCCACAGCCGCGGCGTCGGATCGTGCAGCCTCGCGGCCGTGAACGCCCGGGCGTACTCGCGAACGCTCAGCCCGACCAGCAGCGACCCCGCCAGGTAGAGGGCGAATCGGACGTTGCTCACCGTCGGAGCCCGTCGTCGATCCAACCGTGGATCAGTGGAGGTGGCTGCACGTCGCCCGCGGTCAGCGTGAGCGCCGCGAGGACCCGTCGCGCTGCCTCCGCGGCGTCGTCCTCCGACCGGGCGTGCACCTCACCGATCGGCTCCCCCGAACCGACCTGGTCGCCGATCTTGCATCCGGAGCACCAACCCGACCGCGCGATCGATCGGATCGCCCTTGCGGATCCGGCCCGCGCCCAACGCGACGCTCGCCCATCCGATCGCCTCAGCATCCACGGCGGCGAGCGTACCGTCTGTTCCCGCCGGGATCGGGAGGACGATCGGCGCCCTCGGAAGCACGCCCTGGGGATCGTCGACGACGCGCGGGTCGCCCCCTTGCGCCTCGACCATCAGGCGGAACCGCTCCAGGGCCTCTCCCCCATCGAGCGCGTGCTCGGCTCGCGTGACCGCTTCGTCGTGGGGGACGTGCTCCGTCGCCTCGAGCGCCCGCGCCGCGAAGATCACCGCCAGGTCCCGCAATCGACCCCGGAACGTCCCCCGGAGCAGCTCGACCGCTTCCACGATGTCGAGCGCGTTGCCGACGGCGTCGCCGAGCGGCTGCGACATGTCCGTCACGGCGACGTCGGCCGGGCGACCCCATCCGCGCGCCAAGGACAGGCACGCCCGAGCGAGCACCTCGGCTTCCTCGGGCGTCTTCATGAACGCACCCGACCCTGCCTTCACGTCGAGGAGGATCCGGTCGGTCTTCACCGCGAGCTTCTTCGACATGACGCTCGCCGCGATGAGCGGCACGGAAGGCACGGTCGCCGTGGCGTCCCGCAAGGCGTAGAGCTTGCCGTCGGCCGGCACGAGGTTCGCGGACTGGGCGGCGACCGCGCACCCGATGTCCCTCACCTGTCGGGCGATCTCCTCGGGCGACAGATCGGTCCGCAGCCCCGGGATCGCCTCGAGCTTGTCGAGCGTCCCTCCGGTGTGGCCGAGGCCGCGGCCCGACAGCTTGGCCACCGCCAAGCCGAGCGCGGCCGCCATCGGCGCGAACGCGAGCGTCACGCCGTCGGCGACACCGCCGGTCGAGTGCTTGTCGACCGACGGCTTGCCGAGATCGCCGAACGACACGACGTCGCCCGAGTCGATCATCGCCTTGGTCATGGCGAGCGTCTCGTCGTCGTCGAGCCCTCGCAGCAGGCTCGCCATGAGGAACGACGGCGGCGAGCGCATCGGAGATGTCTCCCGCTGTGTACGCCTCGACGAACGCCTGGATGTCAACGGGAGCGAGCACCTGTCCGTCGCGCTTCTTGGCCACGACGACGCGCGGGATCCTCGAGGGTCACCGAGAGCCTGCCCCGCGTGTGAATGCGTGCTCGGTGTCGCCGTCATGTGCACGTCCAGGCACCGTCTCGGTCGTCACGGGCGCAGCCCTCGACCCGAGGTTCGACCTCATCACGAGGCGCATCCGATCACCGGTCGAACCCGATCCGATCCGCGAAGCTCTGGCCCTCGAGACCCTCGACCTCGACCCCAAGGAGAGCGGCGATCGTGTGTCCGAGGTCGCCGAACGACCTCCGGGTGCCGATCTCATGCGGCCCGCCCGGCAGCCCGGCCGCGAGCAGGGGCGTTCGCTCCCTGGTGTGGTCGGTGGAGACGCTGGTCGGGTCGCAACCATGGTCGCCCGTGATGAACATGACGCCGCCATCCAGCGCGCCGAGGAGGTCCGGGAGCCGCCGGTCGAACGCCTCGATCGCCTTCGCGTACCCGGCCGGATCGTTGCGATGTCCGTACTTCGAGTCGAAGTCCACGAGGTTCGTGAACACGAACGCCGGGGAGGGCCGCTGGAGGTAGTCCAGCGTCAGCTCGATGCCGTGATCGTTCGAATCCGAGTACCGGCCCTCGGTGATCCCCTGGCCGGAGAAGATGTCGCGGATCTTGCCGACCCCGTACACCGGCACGTCGGCCGCTTGGAGGCGGTCGAGCACGGTCGGGCCGGGAGGCGGCACGGCGAAGTCCCGTCGTTCGGGCGAACGCACGAACGCTCCCGGCGGGCCCTCGAACGGCCGAGCGATGACCCTGCCGACCGTGTGCTGACCGGTGAGCAGCCGTCGTGCCACGCGGCTCCACTCGTACAGCGTCGGAAGCGGGACGACGTCCTTGTGCGTCGCGATCTGGAAGACGGAGTCTCCGCTCGTGTACACGATCGGTTCCCCCGTACGGAGATGCTCCTCCCCCAGCTCCGCGATGATCTCCGTCCCCGACGCGGGCACGTTGCCGAGGATCCGGCGGCCGATCGCCTCCTCGAACGGTCCGACGATCTCGGGAGGGAACCCGTCCGGATACAACGGGAACGGTTCGTCGAGTCGGATACCCATCATCTCCCAGTGTCCGGTGGTCGTGTCCTTCCCGGCGGAGCGCTCGGTCGCGCGGCCGTGCCCCGAGCCGGTCTCGGCTCGCTGCAGCGATCCCTTCGATCCGCGTCAGGTATCCGAGGCCGAGCGCCTCGATGTTCGTCGCGTCCAAGCCACCCACCGCCCGTGACGTGTTCCCGATCGTGTCGGCGCCGCGGTCGCCGTACGCATCGGCATCCGGCGCGTCCCCCACCCCCCACGAGTCGCAGACGACGAGGAGCACGCGGGGCACCAAGGCGTCGGACACTCGACTCACCGCTTCTGTTTGCAGTCCATGCAGAGCAACGCCCAGGGCCGCGCCTCGAGACGCGCGGGATCGATCGGCTTCCCGCAACGTTCACACGTGCCGTACGTGCCCGCGTCGATCCGGCCCAAGGCTCGTTCCACGTCGGTCAGGTTGGATCGAAGCGCCTCCACGACGGCGATGAGCCGGGAGCGTTCCTGGGTGCTGTGCGAGCGGTCCGAGAACCCGGCGTCGTCGACGAACGACACCTCGTCGCTGTCGGGATCGGCGCCTTGCTCCACGATCTCCCGACGGACCTGAGCGCGTTGTTCGGTCAGGGCCGTCCGCATCCGCTCGACGAACTCCTCCTCGATCATCCGGCTCCACTCCCTCGGGTCGTCCCGCGCCGCGCGCGTGGATGCGACGTGTAGTACACCTCACGGAGGTGGTCCTTGGTCACCAGCGTGTAGATCTGTGTGGTCGCGACGCTCGCGTGTCCGAGCAACTCTTGCACGACGCGGACGTCCGCGCCTCCCTCCAAGAGGTGGGTCGCGAAGGAATGCCGGAGCGTGTGGAGCGTGACCCGGCGCTCGATCCCGGCGGCCTCGACCGAGGCGGCGAGGATCCGTGTGCAGCTCTGTCGCGTCAGCCGGCCGCCGCGTTGGTTCAGGAAGAGCGCCGCGCGGCTGGCCCTGGAGGCGAACGTCGGCCGTGCACGCACGAGGTAGGCCCTGACCGCCTCTCGACCGAACGCGCCCAAGGGGACCTCCCGTTCCTTCCCCCCCTTGCCGAGGACCCGGACGGAGCCCTCCTCCAGGTCCACATCGTCAACGTCGAGCCCGACCAGCTCCGAGATCCGCAGTCCGGCTCCGTACAGCACCTCGAGGATGGCACGGTCTCGCAGGCCGACGAGCGTGGTGGGATCGGGAGCTTCCAGGAGACGCGACACATCGTCGAGCGGGAGCGGATGCGGCAACGAACGAGGAAGCTTCGGTTGCACGATCGCGACCGCGGGATCCCGCTCCGCCCCGCCTTCACGGAGCAGGAACCGATGGAACGACCGCACGGACGAAAGCGCGCGGGCGACGGTCCGAGCGCTGTACGGCCGTTCGTCCTCGCCCCAGGTCGATGCCGAGATCGACGCCACGAACGACCGGATGGTCTGCTCGTCGACATCGCCGGGGACGAGAGCGTCGCGCTTCGCGCAGAACGCCACGTAGCGCCGGAGATCGCGTCGATACGCGCCGAGCGTGTTCGCCGACAACCCACGCTCCACGGTCAAGTGGTCGAGGTAGCGTTCGGCCCACTCCGCGAGCGTGTCGGTCATCGCCCGCCGGCCAGGCCGCTAGACCAGCCCGTCGACGAGCGCGGCGAGCGGCGTCAGCGGCAGGCCGTGCGCCTCCGCGACCCCGCGGTTCGTCACCTCGCCGGCGTAGACGTTGACGCCGAGCGCCAGCACCGGATCGTGGCGGATCGCGCGCTCCAATCCCTCGGTCGCCATCTCGACGGCGTACGGGATGGTGACGTTCGTGAGCGCGTACGTCGACGTGCGCGGGACCGCGCCCGGCATGTTGCCCACGCAGTAGTGGACGACGTCGTGCGCCACGTAGGTCGGGTCCGAATGCGTCGTCATGTGTGACGTCTCGAAACAACCCCCTTGATCGATCGAGATGTCGACGACGACCGCGCCGGGGAGCATGCCGGCGACCATGTCCTCGGTCACGAGGCGCGGCGCCTTCGCGCCCGGGACGAGGACCGCGCCGATCACCAGGTCCGCCTGCGCCACGAGCCGCTCGATCGCGAGGCGGCTCGACATCACCGTCTGGATCCGGCCTCGCCAGATCTGGTCCACGAAGCGCAGCCGCTCGACGTTCTTGTCGACGATCGCGACCTCCGCCTCCATCCCCGCGGCGATCCACGCGGCGTTCGTCCCGGCCATGCCCGCGCCCAGAACCACGACGCGGGCGGGCGAGACGCCGGAGGCACCACCCATCAGCACGCCGCGGCCGCCCTTGGGGCGCTCCAGGTTGCCCGCGCCGCAGTGCGGGGCCATCCGGCCGGCGATCTCGGACATCGGCGCCAGGAGTGGGAGGCGGCCGTCCGGGAGCTGCACCGTCTCGTACGCGACCGCGGCGACCTTGCGTTCCGCGAGGAACCGTGTGAGCCCCTCGTCGGCCGCAAGATGGAGGTACGTGAACACGATCTGCCCCTCGCGGAATCGCTCGTACTCCTGCGGCTGCGGTTCCTTCACCTTGAGGATCATGTCGGCGGAGGCGAACACCGCATCGGCATCCGGGAGGATCTCGGCCCCTGCGGACGCGAAGTCCGTGTCGGGAAGCGACGAGCCGTCACCCGCGCCGGACTCGACGACGACGCGGTGACCCGCGTGGACGAGCTCGCGGACCCCCTCCGGCGTGGCCGCGACCCGGAACTCGTTGTCCTTGACCTCTCGCGGGATCCCGACGATCACCGAGTCCCCCTCTCCCGGCCAAGCGTAGCCGCCATCGCAACGGTCATGGCAGCGACGGCCGTCCGTCCGCCAGGAGCAAGGCGAGCGCCGTCTTGGCGTCGCGAACCCTCCCCGCGCGAGCGGCCGCAACCATCACGGCGAACGGTTGCATCTGCAGCTCGATGCCCCCCTCGGGCTCTCCCTCCGGCTCCGCCTTCGTGCGAGCCCAGAACAGGTGGACGTACTCGTCGCTCGACCCGGCCGACGCGAAGTAGCCGCCGAGGAACTCGATGACGCCGTGCCGGTACCCCGTCTCCTCGAAGAGCTCCCTCGAGGCGCACGAGAGCGCGTCCTCACCGTCCACGTCGAGCAGGCCCGCGGGGATCTCCGTCAGCACCTGCCGGACGGGCGGCCGCAGCTGACGGACGAGCAGGACGTCGCCGGCCGGGGTGATCGGCAGGACCGCAGCCGCGTCGTGGGCGCGCAGGACCTCGTAGTCACCGATCCCCTCCCACGACTCGACGTCGACCGCCAGGAAGCGCCCGGCGAACCCTCGGTGCGTTGCGACGGGCTCGGGCACGCCGACGACCTAGCCGACGACGATCGTGCGCTCCGCGCGGGTGCGCCGATGGGTCTGCGCCGCCCGGACGAACTCGCGGAAGAGCGGATGCGGCCGGGTGGGGCGCGAGCGCAGCTCCGGGTGGAACTGCCCGGCGATGAAGAACGGATGGTCGGGCAGCTCGATGATCTCGGTCAGGCGGCCGTTGTGCGAGTTGCCGGACAGGACGAGTCCCGCCTCCTGGAGCGTGTCGTGATACGAGGGATTGACCTCCCAGCGGTGCCGGTGACGCTCCTCCACGACCGGGACCTGGTAGCAGCGATCCGCGAGCGTGCCGGGGACGATGTAGCAGGGCTGGGCTCCCAGACGCATGGTGGCGCCCATGTCGGTCACGTTCTTCTGCTCGGGGAGCAGGTCGATCACCGGGTGCGGTGTCGCCGGGTCGAACTCGCTCGAGTTGGCGCCCTCCAGGCCGCACACATGCCGGGCGAACTCGATCACCGCGCACTGCAGGCCGAGGCATATGCCCAGGAACGGCACCCGGTTCTCACGCGCGAAGCGGACGGCGGCCACCTTCCCCTCCACGCCCCGGACGCCGAACCCGCCGGGGATCAGGATGCCGTCGACGCCGGCGAGCGCCTCCTCGGTCGCGGATCCGCCGAGATCGTCGGAAGCCACCCACTCGATCTGGACGTCGGCTCCGTGGGCGAACCCGCCGTGCTTCAGCGCCTCCATGACGGACAGGTAGGCGTCGCGCATGTTCACGTACTTGCCGACGACCGCGATCGTGACGGGCTCGGTCGCCCGGTCGATCCGGTCGACCAGCGTCTCCCATTCCGTGAGGTCGGGCTCGGCGTCGATCCGCAGGTGGCGCGCGAGCTCGGCGTCCAGGCCCTCCTTGTGGAGGACGAGCGGGATCTTGTAGATGGACGGCGCGTCGATCGCCGAGATCACGCCGCTGATCGGCACGTCGCAGAGCAGCGAGATCTTCTCCTTCAGGTTCCGCCCGAACGGACGATCCGAGCGACACACGATCACGTCGGGCTGGAGACCGAGCGAGCGCAGCTCCTTCACGGAGTGCTGCGTGGGCTTGGTCTTCAGCTCGCCGGAGGGGCCGATGAACGGCATCAACGACACGTGGACGAACGCGCAGTTGTCGCGTCCGATCTCGTTGCGGAGCTGCCGCACGGCCTCGAGGAACGGCAGCGACTCGATGTCGCCGACCGTCCCGCCGATCTCGACGACGACCAGGTCGGCCGCCTCGGTCTCGGCGAGCGCCCGGATCCGCTCCTTGATCTCGTCGGTGATGTGCGGGATGACCTGCACGGTCTTGCCCAGGTAGTCGCCGCGGCGCTCCTTCGCGATGACGCTCGAATACACGGCGCCCGTCGTGAAGTTGGAGCCGCGATGCAGGTCCTCGTCGACGAATCGCTCGTAATGGCCCAGGTCCAGGTCGGTCTCGGAGCCGTCGTCCAGCACGAACACCTCGCCGTGCTCGAACGGGTTCATGGTGCCGGGGTCGACGTTGATGTAGGGGTCGAGCTTCTGGATCGCGACCTTCAGTCCGCGGGACTTGAAGAGGCGGCCGAGCGAGGCGGTGGTGATGCCCTTGCCGAGGCCGGAGGCGACTCCACCCGTGACGAAGATGAACTTCGATTGCGCTTTCACCACGGGATACGAGCCTAGCAGAGGCTCCCGACTCGCCGCCGGAGTTTGGCTCGCGGATGTCCTGCGGATGACGTCTTTCTCACGTCGGCGGCCGTCCGAGGCGATCGAACCAGCGGAGCGGAGGCACGACATCGATCACGTGAGACAGGGTGACCGTCTCGGCGACCGCGTTGATCGCGACCGCCACGGCGGCGGCAACCACGACGCCGGGGTCGGGCAGCACCAGGTAGATGCCCAGCCCGATCGTGAAGCCGAGGAGGTTCGCGCCCCCGTCGCCGAGCATGGCCCGTTCACGCAGGTCGAACCAGAGCCCCGCCGCGGAAGCGAGCACGACGCCCGGGAGCGTGGGCAAGAGGGCGAGATCCACCCCTACCAGTCCGAGGAACGCGACGAGCCCGAACTTGATCGCCCGGCCCGGACGCACGTCGAGGCCGTTCCACACGTTGGCGCTCGCCGCGACCAGGACCGCGCCCGCAAACCGGACCCAGCCCGACCGGCCCGGTTGCAGGGCGATCGCGACCACGGCGGCCGCCACGATCACCACGACCTTGACGATGCCCGTGCTGACGTGGCCGGCGGCGAGCCCACGCACGTGGTTGCGGAGCCCGCGCGGCCCGGCGGGCGCCAGGTCGTCGACCAGTCCGGCCGCGAAGACGAGCACCGTGGCCCCGAGGGCTCCCCACCCGGCCCGTGCGACGGGCGCCGGCCGACCGCTCACGGCGATCACAGCGGCGGAACCGACGGCCGCGAGCACGAGCCAGAGGCCCAGCGTCCGCGGGACCGGCACGCCCCGGTAGTTCTCGACGGTCAGGCGGCCCGCCCTCACCGCAGGCGAACCGCCCTGATCGTCGCCGCGCGCGCGATATGCAATCCCTGGCGTCCCCGATGCGCGAACCCGCGGATCGACCGGCCGGTCGAACGATGCGTGAGTCCGGGCACCGGGATCTCCACCACCCGGAACCCGGCCCTGACCGCGTCGATCGTCATGGCCGTCTCCACCCCGAACCCGCCCGCGAGGGGCCGGACGGCGGCGAGGCAATCGGCCGTGATCGCGCGCTGACCCGACAGCGGCGCATCGGGTCGGAAGTGCGACAGCAGCCGGATAGCGGTCGCGGAGGCACGTCGCACCGTTCCCATGCCGGAACCCGCCTGCGGGGGGAACATCGCGATCGCCATGTCCGCCCGGCCCATCACGACCACGTCCAGCACGGTCCCGAGGCCCGCAGCGCTCGTCCCCAGATCCGCATCGGCGAACAACCAGACGTCGGCCGGCGGGAGGCGGTCCAACGCGCCCTCCATGGCCCCGCCCTTACCCGCGTGGCCCGGTATCCGCAGCACCGTGGCTCCGGCGGTGAGCGCCGCCGACGAGGTGGCGTCGGACGAGCCGTCGTCAACGACGACGACGTCGTCGAGGGGTAGCCGGCGGAGTGCAGCCACCGTGTGCCCCACCGTGTCCTCCTCATCCCGCGCCGGCACCAGGGCGACGACCCGGCGGCGATCGTCGGTCATCACGTCGGTGGGAGCAGCCGCGTGACGCCGTCCTTCACGCCGTAGTCCCCGCCGGTTCCGTTCGCGAGTGCATCGTGGAGCCCCAGCACCAGCGCCGACGCGCCGACCGGCAGGTCGACGTTGTCGACGGTGACGAGCGGCGCGCCGGACGAGTCGTCCACGCTCGAACGGAGCTCCGAGACGAAGTGGTCGTCGGACGCGAGGCTCTCCCCCGCTCCCGAGACGACGCCGGCCGCAACGAGGTCGGTCACGAACGGCTCCATGAACCTCGCCGAGGTCGGACTCAGCTCGCCGACGGCTCCGCCACCCACGGTGACCACCAGCTGTCCCCGGCCCCCGATGTCCTTCAACGTCGAGTCCGAGATGTCCGGCGCCGACGAGGTGAGGAACCCCTGCGAGAGCATCTCGCCGAGGATGTCGGGACGTCCGGACAGGTCGCCGCTCGGATCCGTGGCGAGTCGCCGAGCGAGCGACCGGGCCGCCTCGGACGACAGCTCGGCGGGCGCCGTGGTGGCGGACAGCCCCAGCAGTGCCGCGAGGTCCCGCTGCGCCGCGGGCGACTCTCCGGACATCGTCGGACGCACGGTGAGCGTGGTCAGGACCTCGGCACCGGACAGATCGAGCGCCCGGCGCGTCTGCCCGATCCCTCGGGCGTCCACGCCCTCTTCCGTCACGATGACCACCGGCCGGCCGAACAACTGGTCGCCGACCAGGTACGGCATCGCTTGCTCGCTGAACGTGTCCATCGTGGTCAGCTGCGACTGCAGGTCCGACAGGTTCTTCTGCAGATCCCGCACGTGCTGCGTCAGCTCGTTGGTCTGGCTGTTCAGGTTCTTGACGAGGCCGGGGTTGATGACCGTCGTCCCGACCACCACGCCCAGCCCGAGAGCGAGGAAGATCGCCATGATCGAGACCAGGTGATACCGCCAGGGGATCACACGAGCTCTTTCAGGTGGAAGAACCACTCGCGCACATGCTCGAACGCGAGGTCGAAGAAGAGGCGGACCGACGGCGAGATGGCGGCCACGACGATGAGCATCGTGAGCAACGCCGAGCCGATCAGCAGGAAGGTATCGCGGGCCCGCAGCCGGGAGTTGCCGTAGATCCGGGACACGCCCTTCGCGTCGACGAGGATCTCTCCCACCCGGAGCCGGACGAGGAACGTGCTGCTCATCCCGCTCCTGCCCTTGTCGAGGAACTCGCGGAGGTTCCCGTGCGTTCCGACCGCGACGATCAGCTCCGCGCGTTTCTCGTGCGCGAGCAGGAACGCCACATCCTCGCTCGTCCCCGCGGAGCGCACGGTGGCGTACGGGACGCCGAGCCGTTCCAGACGCGCACCTCCGGGCGCGCGGCCGTCGGTGTACGCATGCAGGACGAGCTCGGTCGGCGCTCGGCGACGTGGCCGCTTCAATGCCAGCTGCAGCGCGTGGTCCGACACGCTGTCCATATCCCCGAGGATCAGGTCGGGGATGTACCCCTCGTCCAGGAGCGCGTCGGCGCCCCCGTCCACCCCGACGAGCACCGGCCGGATATCGCGGATGTAGGCGCGCAGCGCGGCCAGGTCCTCGCGGTAGCTGTACCCCCGGACCACGACGAGGACGGGCCGGCCGGCGAGGTCATGACGGAGCTCGGGGAGCCCCGATCCCCCGAAGAGCAGGTCGCGCTCCGTCGCAAGGTACTCCAAGGTGTTGCGTGCGAAGCTCTCGAATCGCTGTCCCAGCGCGTCCTGCGCGCTCTCCATGTCGCGCAGCACGGAGGCGTGGCTCTGGAGGATCCCGACGGCGGCGAGGCGATCGCCGATGAACAGCCGGTCGCCCGACAACCGCAGGACGTCTCCCTCACGGACCTTCGTCATGAGCAGCGGCCCGACACGGTCGATCAGCGGTATCCCGGCCTCGACCAGGATCAGCGGTCCGAGGTTCGGGTACCGACCGCTGATCGACGCGGACGCGTTCACCACCGCCGCGACACCGGCCTCCACGAGACCTTCGGCCGCGACCCGGTCGAGATCCTCGTGATCGATGACGGCGATGTCCCCGGGTTGCGCCCTGGGCACGAGGTCCTTCGTGCGCCGGTCGACCCGCGCGACGCCTGCCTCGCGCCCACGTCTGCCGGCCCAGCGGTGGGAGCCTCGGGTCTTGGACGTGGACGTCTGGGACTCCTTCCTGTCGTGGCGCCGCCACACGCGGTGCGCGCGACGGTTGCTCGCGTCGGCGACGGGAGATTCGTTCTCGAGCCTGCCTCCGCGGCGGCTCACCACGGAGGGTAGCCCACGTGTGCGGTGGTCGCGCAACCCACCGGTCGCGTGACCGACCCCTAGTCCAGGGCCCCGCCCCGCGAGGCCGACGCCGTCGCCAGGAGCTCTTCGGCGTGCGTGATCGCGCCGTCGCTGCCCGTGAGGCCCGCGAGCATCCGGGACAGCTCGTGCACGCGCTCGTCGTCGGAGAGGACGCGCACGCTCGCGGTACCGGACCCCTTCTCGACCAGGATGTGCCGGTCGGCGAAGCAGGCGATCTGGGGAAGGTGCGTCACCACCAGCACCTGGCGGTCCCCGGCCAGGTTCGCCAGCCGCCGGCCCACCGCCAAACCCGCCTCCCCGCCGATGCCCGCGTCGACCTCGTCGAACACGAGCGTCGGCACATCATCCAGATCCGCCATCACGCTGCGACACGCCAACATCGTGCGGGAGAGCTCTCCCCCCGACGCCGTCTTGGCGAGGGAGGCAGCCTTCTGTCCCGGCGACGGCGACAGGCGAAGCTCGACGCGTTCCGCCCCCGCGGTTCCCAGCTCGGGAGACGGCTCCAGCTCGACGCGGATCGAGGCGCCGGGCATGCCCAGCTGCTGCAGCTCGCGCTCCAACGCCGCGGCGAGCGCCGGGGCGGCCTCGGTCCGGCCCCGCGTGACGACCGACGCCCGCTCGTGCAGCTCGGCCTGCAGGCGATCCACCTCCTCGGTGAGTTCCGCGAGCCGCTCGTCCGCGGTGGCGAGCGTTGCCACGCGAGAGGCGGACGCCTCCAGGAACGCGAGCACCTCGGCCTCCGTGGCGCCGTACTTCCGCTGCAGCGCCTTCAGGGCCGAGAGGCGTTCGCGGATCGCCTGGAGCCGATCCGGGTCCGCCGACAGCGCTTCGCGGTAGTCGCGGACGTCGCGCGCAAGCTCCGCCAGCTCCGCGGAGAGGCTCCGCGCGCGCTCGGCCAATCCGTCCGCAGCCGTATCCAGCCGGGCCGCGTCGGCGAGCGCGTTCGCCGCGGCGGCCAGCGCGTCGCCGATGGAGGGCTCGCCCGACAGCGTCGCCTCTGCCTCGGCCGCCCGCTCCAAGAGCCGTTCGACGTGCGCGAGCCGGGCCTCCTCCGCCGTCAGCCGCTCGGTCTCTCCCTCCTGCGGCTCCACGGCCTCGATCTCGCGCACCTGGTACGCGAGGAGGTCCAGCTCGCGATCTCGCTCGCGGGTCGCCGTCGCGAGGGCTTCGAGCGCCTGCCGCCTATCGCGCCAGCGGTCCCACGTGTCGCGGTACGCGGCGAACGCAACCAGATGGGTGTCGCCGGCGAACCGATCGAGGAAACCGGTCTGGGTCGCCGACGACAGCAGCCGCTGGGCCTGGTGCTGCCCGTGCACCTCGACCAGGGAGGCTCCGAGGTCGGCGAGCATCGACGCCGTGGCGAGCTGTCCGCCGACACGCGCGGCGCTCTTCCCGTCGACGCCCACCGATCGTGCCAGCAGGACCTCGCCGTCCTCCGCCCAGTCGGCGGCGCTCTGGCTCGCATCGAACCGCGCCTGGACACGGGCGGCCTTCGCCCCGGAGCGAACGAGCGAGCTGTCGGCTCGGACGCCCAACGCGAGCGCCAGGCCGACCGTCACCATCGTCTTGCCGGCGCCGGTCTCCCCCGTGAGGACGTTCAGGCCGGGGTGCAGGTCGAGATCGAGGTCGTCGATGACCCCGAGCCCGCTGATGTGCAGCTCCCGCAGCACGCGCGCAGCCTATCCGGAGCCGCCGACATCATCGCCGTCGCCGTCGCCCTCGCCGTCACCGGGGTCGCCCGGGAGCTCGAACTTCCCCCTGACCCGCGAGAGGAAGGGCGCGGCACCGGGACGTCGCACCAGACGGGCGGGCCGCTCCGCCGCTCCGATCCGCGCGCGACTCCCGACCGGCAACTCGACGCTCTCGCGGCCGTCGGCCGAGAGCAGCCCGGGTTCGTCTCCCACGACCTCGAGCACGACGTGTTGCCGCGCGCCCAGGACGAACGATCGATCGAACACCATGTGGGCGGCGATCGGCGTCAACACCAGGCACGGCACCTCCGGGCTCACGATCGGTCCGCGCGCCGAGAACGAGTACGCCGTCGACCCGGTCGGCGTCGCGACCACCACGCCGTCCGCCGAGAACGTCGTGACGTACGCCCCGTCGACCTCGACGGCGAGACGGACCAGGCGGTGCCGCGCCCGCTTCTCGACCATGATCTCGTTCAGCGCCCATTGGGGATCGAACTCGGCGCCACCTTCCGCGCACGCCGTGGCGGCCAACCGCTCCTCGATGGTGGCGCGCCCCGCGAGGGCATCGCGGATGAGGTCGAGAGCCTCCGCCGGCTCCACCTCCGTGAGGAATCCGAGCCTCCCCACCTTCACCCCCAGGACGGGACGGTCGAGCTCCGCCGCGACGTGGGCTCCCCGCAGGAACGTACCGTCACCGCCGATCGTCACGATCAGGTCGGACGCCGGGGTGCCGTCGGCCTCTCGCGCTCGCACCACCGTCACGCCTTCGCCGGTCAGGGCCGCACCGAGCGTGGCGGCCGCGTCGACCGCGGCGGGTCGTCCCTCGTGCACGATGAAGCCGACGACGCTCATCGGGCCAGTCCTTCTCCCTCGGTCACGGCCGCGTCCAGGTCCACCCGTGCATCATCCACCCCGCGCCGGCCGTGGAGCAGGAACTCCACGTTGCCGGCCGGGCCGCGCAGGGGCGAGGCGACGACGCCGAGCACGCCCACGCCCACCGAGCCGAACGCGTCCGCCACTTCGCCGAGGACCCGTCGCCAGACCGCCGGGTCCCGCACGACGCCCCCGCTCCCCACATCGCTCGGCCCCGCCTCGAACTGCGGCTTGATCAGCACGACGAACTCTGCATCCGAGGACGCGGCTCGAACGAGCGCCGGCAGCACCGCGCCCAACGAGATGAACGACAGGTCTGCGACGACCACGTCGGGCACGAACGGCAGATCGGCCGGATCCAGGGTCCGCACGTTCGTTCGCTCCAACACCGTCACGCGAGGATCGTTGCGCACCTCCCACGCCAGCTGGCCGTACCCGACGTCGACGGCCACGACGCGCCCCGCCCCCGCCTGCAGCAGGCAATCCGTGAACCCTCCCGTCGACGCGCCGGCGTCGAGACAGTCGCGGCCGCGCGGGTCGACGCCGAAGCGATCCAGCGCCGCCCGGAGCTTCTCGCCGCCGCGGGACACGAACCGCCGGGCGGGACCGAGCAGGTGCACGGGCGCGTCGGCCGCGACGAGCGACGCGGGCTTCGTGGCGGGGCTCCCGGCGACGGTCACCAACCCGGCCTCCACGGCCGCCTGGGCCTCTGCCCTGCTGCTCGCCAATCCTCGCCGGACGAGCTCCACATCGAGCCGCCGACGAGGCATACAGCGAGTCCTACGACGAAGCGGGTGCCGGCGGCTTCGCGGCGGCCGCCTTCTTCGCAGCGCTCTTCTTCGCGGCCGTCTTCTTGGCGGCCGAACGTCCCGAGGCGGTCATGCCGGCGCGGCGCTCCAGGTCTCGGACACGCTTCTTCACGGCGTCGAGGTCGCTCTGCGTGGCCACACCCATCGACTGCATCTGTGAGGCGATCTCCCGCGAGATGGTCTCCTTCAGACGCTCGCGGCTGCGCTGTGACCATTCGAGCAGGTCCGCCGCCATCTTCGAGACCTGCTCCTTGGCCGTTCCCGGGTCGGAGAACCCCTTCGCAAGCTCCTGGGCCTTCGCCGGGGTCATGTTGCCGATCAGGGCTTCGATCGTCTTGCGGATCTCGTCGAGCGTCGTCACCATCAGAGGTCTCCTTCGGTCGCTGCGTGGTCGCACGGCCAGCATACTGCGGGTTCCGAGGACCCCTCAGGATGGCCGCGGCGCGAAGAGCGCGGTGAGATCGCCGGCGACGAACGTCGGCTCGAACGGCGACGCTTCGACGGCGGCGACGGTCGCGATCCCCGTGAGCACGAGGAGCGAGTCCCACCCCAATGCCACCGCTGCGGCGATGTCCGTCTCCAGTCGGTCGCCGATCACGAGCGGGGTTCCGCCTCCCGCGCGCTCGAGCGCCGCATGCATGATGGGCGCCTCCGGCTTGCCGAACGCCTCCGCTCGCACCCCGGTCGTCGACTCGATGGCCGCGAGCAACGCCCCCGCGCCGGGCCAGTTCCCGTCGGTGGAGGGGTACGAGGGGTCCGTGTTCGTGGCCACCAGCACCGCGCCGCGTTGCACGAGGAGGGACGCGCGGCGGAGTTTCTCGTAGTCCACGCGGCGATCCAATCCCACGACGACGACCTCGGTCGTCTCGGCGCCGACGTCGGCGATCGCGATGCCCGCGTCCCGCAGGGCCTGGAGGACGCCGTCCTCCCCGACGACGAACGCCTCGGACACACCCCGGGAGGCGAGTTGCGTGGCCGTGACCAGCGCGGAGCTCTCCACCTCCTCCGCCGACGCCGGGATGCCGAACCCAGTCAGACGGGCCGCCACCGCCTCCGGCGTCCTGGTCGCGTTGTTCGTCACGAACGCCACCCGCTTGCCGGCCGCGCGCAGGCGGGCGACGGCCTCCGGGGCGCCGGTGACGACCTCGGTTCCGCGATACAGGACACCGTCGAGGTCGAACAGGAACGCGTCGTACGCGTCGGCGAGCACAGCCATCACGTGATGGCCGGCAACGGTCGTTCCGTCTGCTCGAGGCTCGCGCTGCTATACAAGGGTCATGCCTCGCGTCTTCCCGTTCGAAGCGTTGGTCTACGACGAGGCCGTCGCCGGCGCGCTCGATCGCGTGACGACGCCGCCGTACGACGTTATCAGCGAGACGCGGCGGCGGGAGTACGGCTCGGAGCCGTTCAGCATCGTGCAGGTCGACCTGGGGACCGATGACGGCGGAGACCGTTACCGCCGAGCCGGGACGCTCCTTCGTCGTTGGGTCGATAAGGGCGTGCTCGTGCGCACGCCGCCCGCGTTCTTCGCCTACGAGATGTCGTCGTCCATGGCCGCCACGGTCCGAGGTGTCTTCTGCGCCATGGAGCTCGAGGACTGGGGAGGCGGCGTCATGCCGCACGAGCAGACCATGGCCGGACCGGTCGAGGACCGTTTGCAGCTGCTCCGAGCCACACACACCCACCTCTCCGCGGTCTACGGCACCGTGGGAGGCCCGTGCCGCTCGCTCGAGGGCCTGCTCGACGACGTGACGGCCCGTCCCCCCGAAGCCGAGCTCGTGGACGAGCAGGGTGTGACCCATCGACGCTGGACGATCCCGGCGGACGTGCCGATCGCCGACTGGCTCGCCGAGGAGCCGCTCCTGATCGCCGATGGTCATCATCGCTACACGACGGCGCTCGCCTTCCGAGACGAGATGCGCGCATCGTCCGGGCCGGGGCCGTGGGACCGGCTGCTCACCTTCGTGGTGGACGCCGGCTCCGAGCATCTCTCGGTCCAGCCGTTCCACCGCATCCAGGTGTCCGGATCGCTCCCTCACCCGGGCACGCCGGCCGCCGATCTGGACGCGGTCATCGGCGCGTTGTCCGACGACGAACCGCGCGTCGGGATCGTCCGACCGAACGGCTCGGAGGTGGAGCTGACCGTGCGGGACCTTCCTGGAGAGCCGCCGGCGGTCCGCGCGCTGCACGAGGGCCTGCTGGACGCGTTGGCGCCCGCCGGAGCGCTTCGGTTCACGCCGAACGCCGACGAGGCCGTGGAGGCCGTGCGCAGCGGCCGGGCGGTAGCCGCGTACCTGCTGCCCCCGACGACCCCCCACCGGATCCGCACGGTCGTCGAACGCGGCGAGCGGCTCCCTCAGAAGTCGACGTACTTCTGGCCGAAGCCCCGGACCGGGGTCATCCTGATGCCGCTCGATGACCGCTCGGAAGCCCCGGCCACGTCCGCCTAGGGGGCGTCGGGCACGGGCTCGAGCTTCTTGATCCCCGTCGCCACGACCTCCGTCAGGCTGCGCGCGCCGGCGAAGCTGCGATAGAAGCGGCGCGCGAGCGTCCCGTAGACCAGCACGTCGTCGCCCTTTGGCGATACCCTTCAGCGCCCGCTTGCCGACCGACGTGTGCCAGACCGCGATCGGCGGCAGCAAGAGCCGCTTGCCCGCCTCCGGGACCGACAACCGGAGCTCGGTGACCTCACCGCCAAAGACATCCGCCGCTCGACCGGCTCAGCCGCGATCGCCCGGCGAGCACGACCACGCCAAGGTTATGCCAGTAGTTCTACTCGACGATGAAGGTGCCGCCCATGCCCGTGTGCGCTTGGCAATCGAAGTAGTACGTCCCGGCCGGCAGAGCGTCCACGTCGAATGTCCTCGTCTTTGGCCCAATGAACATGGGACCGTGGAACAACAACTCCGGGCCATCCGACGCGATGCGGTAGATCTCGATGTTGTGGCGTGTCGAATCCCGGTTGTCCAGCCGGATGGTAAACGGCTGGTTCGCCGCCGCTGCCAGGCAGTCCTTGTCGAACGCACTCCCTTCCGCGACGAGGGCTATCTCGTCCCCTGCTGGACTACAAGTTGCCGGAGTGCCTTCGGTTGCAACGGGAGTCGCCGATGCAGGAGGATCGTCACCCTGCCCACAGGCGGTCAGGAGAACGAACGCTGCCACGGTCGCGGGAATGGCGAGCCGCGGCAAGGTCTTCGTGCGACGAGACGAGCGAGAGGGTGCTCGGTTCGCTCCGACTGGTGATGCCATGAAGCACTTCCCTCCCATCGGCGTCGGGCGGGCAGGCGGACTCGGTTCAGCTCGAAGGTTGGAGTCCCCTATCGGCGTGGCCATCCTCTCGTCGCAGCCACGTTCACGGGAGACGGTAGAGAATCGTGCGGGAGTGCGCAAGGTTGCTGGCGTTCGACCGGCTGCCGACAGACCTTCCTCGGAGGGTTCCTTGATGCTCTCGTTCGAGAAGAGGGCAACTCAGCCACCACAAAGGGCTCGTGAGGGGGTAGCCACGTCCTTCCCGCCTCGCTTCCAGCCTGCTGAAGCGAGCAACGATCGCCGGGTAGGTCACGATCCCAACGAACAGGATGGCACATGCCATCGTTCGGGTGGACGCCGGCGCCGCTACGAGGACGCGTCCTCCGCCGGTTCGAGCTTCTTGATCCCCGTCGCGACCACCTCCGTCAGGCTGCGCGCGCCGGCGCCGCTGCGATAGAACCGCCGCGCGAGCGTCCCGTACACGAGGACGTCGTCACCCTTCGCGATGCCCTTCAGCGCCCGCTTCCCGACGGACGTATGCCACACCGCGATGGGCAAGGGGAGCAGCCGCTTCCCCGCCTCGGGGACGGACAACCGGATCTCGGTCACCTCGTCACCGGACGGCATCCGGCGTTCGACCGGCTCCGCCGCGACCGTCCCCGCCAACACCACGACGTTCACCGTCACCATGAGACTGCAGTCCTCCTTCGGGGGAGACTCACCGGGGAGGCTCGCTTCGTCCGACGGACGATGTTCGCCGTCCGGCGGGCCACCGACGCTAACAGCCGCTACCGACACCCCGGCCGTAGACTCGCGCCGGTGGAACCCGTCACGTTCGAGGTCGCGCCCGGCGTCACGGCGATCGACACCTTCATGGGGGGGCGGGAACGGTACACCGCCGCATACCTCCTCCATGCGGACGAGCCGACGCTGGTGGAGACCGGCCCGGGCACATCCGTCGAGCCCGTCGTACGCGCGCTCGACGAGCTGGGGATCGCGCCCAGCGAGCTCGCGCACATCGTGCTCACGCACATCCATATCGACCACGCCGGCGGCGTCGGGGCGTTGGCCGCCCGGTTCCCGCGCGCCACGGTGTGGGTGCACGAGCGCGGTGCTCGTCATCTTGCCGATCCGTCACGACTCGTGGACAGCGCGACACGCGTCTACGGCGAGGACCGGATGGCGTCGCTGTTCGGACCCGTGGAACCCGTTCCGGCGGAACGCCTCCGGGTGCTGGAAGACCTGCAGATCCTCGACATGGGAGGGCGATCGCTGCTCGCCCTCGACACGCCGGGTCACGCCTCGCACCACCTGGCACTGGTGGACTCGTCGACCGGCGTGGTGTTCACGGGCGATGCGCTGGGTATCCACGTCCCGGACCTCCCCGTCCTTCGACCGGCGACGCCCCCGCCCGAGTTCGACCTCGAGCTCGCCGTCGCGAGCATCGAGCGGATCCGCGCGGCCGCCGACTCGACGTTGCTGTTCGCGCATTTCGGGCCGATCGCCGACGTGGACCGCACGTGCGACCTGGCGGTGCGCCGGCTGAACGAGTGGACCGACGCCGTCCGCGGCGCGATGCGGTCGACGTCGGATCTCGATGAGATCGTCGACGTCCTCTCGCGGGAGGCCGCCCGTGAGACCGTCACCGGGGCCGAGGCCCAACTGGACCTCGACCGGCTGGAGACGCTCGCCGGCGTCCGGATGAACGCGACCGGGATCGTGCGCTACCTCACGAAGCGGGCCGAGCGGGAGGCGGAGCGCGGCCCGAAGGACCTCAGGCGAGCTGAGCCAGCCGCTCCGCCGCGTCGAACGCGCTCGCGTCGTGCCGCATCACCTTGCGGAACTCGCTCGGCCGCCTCTTCCTTCGGCCCGCGCGCGCCAGGATGTCGCCCTTCACGTACCACAGGCGCAGCGTGTACGTCCTCGAGCCACGTCGTCGCGCGTGCGCGCTCGGCCGAGGAACGCCAGCGCCTCGGCGTACCGCTCCTGGTCGGCGAGCGCCGACGCCGCCACGATCACCGCCTCGGCCTTCGCCTCGTTCGGCGCCTTGGCCCGCGGAGCTCCTCGTCGGCGAGCGGAACGGCCTCCGCCGGCCGGCCCAGCCCGCGGAGGCAGTCCGCGATCAGGTGGTTCTGGTCGACCCGGCCGGAGATCCGTCGGTACGCCTTGAGCTCCGTCAGCGCTTCCTGCCACCGGCCCTCGCCGTACAGCGCCAGCCCCAGGACCTCGCGGACCGCGGCCGACCGGGCGCGAATCGCCTTGGCCTTCTCGGCCTCCTTGATCGCGGCGCCCGTGTCTCCCCGCTCGAGGAGCTCGATCGCACGCGCCAGGCGCGACGATCGCGTCCTGCTGATCGCTCGGTCGGGCCGTGCGGCGGACCTCCTCCACCACGTCGCGGGGCAGCTGCGGCGCTTCGGCGGCCGCGGCCGCTTGGGACGCGCTCGCGGCATCGGGGCGTGAGTGGCTTCGGCATGGCGTCTCCAGGGTACGAGGAGTGGAACGAGAACGGGCCGCCCGGAGGCGGCCCGTTCTCAACGATGTTCCGGCGAGCGACCTACTCTCCCACCCAGTCGCCCGGGCAGTACCATCGGCGCTGGAGGGCTTAACTTCCGGGTTCGGGATGGGACCGGGTGTTTCCCCTCCGCTATGGCCACCGAAACGGTGTCTCGGATCGATTGCCGACCCGACGTCGTTGAGGGTGCGTCCCTCGAGCAGAGCTTGAGGAACTGCGATAGCGAGCGCGAGCAGAGAGTCAAGTCCTCGGCCTATTAGTACCGGTCAGCTCCACGCGTTGCCGCGCTTCCACTTCCGGCCTATCAACCTCGTAGTCTTCGAGGGGCCTTACCTGGTTGACCCAGTGGGAGATCTCATCTCGAGGCGAGGCTTCGCACTTAGATGCTTTCAGCGCTTATCCCTTCCGAACGTGGCTAACCAGCCGTGCCGCTGGCGCGACAACTGGCACACCAGAGGTTCGTCCACCCCGGTCCTCTCGTACTAGGGGTAGCTCCTCTCAAATCTCCTGCGCCCACAGCGGATAGGGACCGAACTGTCTCACGACGTTCTAAACCCAGCTCGCGTGCCTCTTTAACGGGCGAACAGCCCGACCCTTGGGACCTGCTCCAGCCCCAGGATGAGACGAGCCGACATCGAGGTGCCAAACCCTTCCGTCGATATGGACTCTTGGGCAGGATCAGCCTGTTATCCCCGGGGTACCTTTTAGCCGTTGAGCGACGACCCTTCCACATGGCAGCCGTCGGATCACTAGGCCCAGCTTTCGCTCCTGCTCGACCCGTCGGTCTCGCAGTCAAGCTCCCTTGTGCCCTTGCACTCGACGCCTGATTGCCAACCAGGCTGAGGGAACCTTTGGGCGCCTCCGTTACATTTTAGGAGGCAACCGCCCCAGTTAAACTGCCCACCAGACGCTGTCCCCGATCCGGATCACGGACCTGGGTTAGAGTCCCAACATGTGAAGGGTGGTATTTCAAGGTTGGCTCCACTCCGGCCGAAACCGGTGCTTCACAGCCTCCCGCCTATCCTACGCAACACATGCCAAGAATCAACATCAAGCTACAGTAAAGGTCCCGGGGTCTTTCCGTCCTGCTGCGGGTAACGAGCATCTTTACTCGTATTGCAATTTCGCCGAGTCCCTGGTTGAGACAGTGCCCAAGTCGTTACGCCATTCGTGCAGGTCGGAACTTACCCGACAAGGAATTTCGCTACCTTAGGACCGTTATAGTTACGGCCGCCGTTTACTGGCGCTTAGGTTCAGAGCTTCGCATCCGAAGAGCTAACCCCTCCCCTTAACGTTCCAGCACCGGGCAGGCGTCAGTCCGTATACGTCGTCTTACGACTTAGCACGGACCTGTGTTTTTAGTAAACAGTCGCTTGGGCCTGGTTTCTGCCACCCCTTCGAGCTCGGGACGCGAAGTCCTTCACCCTACCGGGGTCCTCCTTCTCCCGAAGTTACGGAGGTAATTTGCCGAGTTCCTTAACCAGGGTTCTCTCGATCGCCTTCGTATTCTCTACGTGCCCACCTGTGTCGGTTTGGGGTACGGGCACCTCATCAGCTCGCTAGAGGCTTTTCTCGGCAGCATGGGATCACTCGCTTCGCCTGAAACGGCTCGGCATCGTGCCTCAGGATTATGACCCTCCGGATTTGCCTAGGAGGTCTCCCTACACACTTACCCCAGGACAACCATCGCCTGGGTCGAGCTACCCTTCTGCGTCCCCCCTTCGCTAGCCTAGTACAGCGTTGGTCGGTAGCCCCCGAAGGGGTTCCCTTAGTACCGCTGATTCGGTCTGGGCGCGGATGAGGTGGTACTGGAATATCAACCAGTCGTCCATCGCCTACGTCTCTCGACCTCGGCTTAGGTCCCGACTAACCCTGGGCGGATGAACCTTCCCCAGGAACCCTTGGGCATTCGGCGGACGGGCTCCTCCCCCGTCTTTCGCTACTCATGCCGGCATTCTCACTTCTCACGCGTCCACGGCTGGGTTACCCCGCCGCTTCACTCGCGTCGAGAACGCTCCCCTACCGATCCCTCGGCCTGGACCCAGGCGGCCTCCCGCCAGGGCCGAGCCATATGAGAGATCCCGCAGCTTCGGCTGTCGTGCTTGAGCCCCGTTACATTGTCGGCGCAAGACCACTTGACCAGTGAGCTATTACGCACTCTTTCAAGGGTGGCTGCTTCTAAGCCAACCTCCTGGTTGTCTATGCGATCTCACATCCTTGCCCACTTAGCATGGAATTAGGGGCCTTAGCTGGCGATCTGGGTTGTTTCCCTCTCGGACACGGAGCTTAGCCCCCGCGCCCTCACTCCCGGGCTCTGGTTCAACGGCATTCGGAGTTTGACTGAGTTCGGTAAGCTTGTAGGCCCCCTATCCCAATCAGTGCTCTACCTCCGCTGAAGAACGCCCGAGGCTGCCCCTAAAGGCATTTCGGGGAGAACCAGCTATCACCGAGTTTGATTGGCCTTTCACCCCTAACCACAGGTCATCCCCCAGGTTTTCAACCCTGGTGGGTTCGGTCCTCCACGAGGTCTTACCCTCGCTTCAACCTGCCCATGGCTAGATCACTCGGCTTCGGGTCTAGGGCATGCGACTCTTCGCCCGGTTAGGACTCGCTTTCGCTTCGGCTTCCCGAGAACGGTTAACCTCGCCACATACCGCTAACTCGCCGGCTCATTCTTCAAAAGGCACGCCGTCACCCCGTTCTGGTCACCCAGATCGAGAGCTCCGACAGCTTGTAGGCTCACGGTTTCAGGTACTATTTCACTCCCCTCCCGGGGTGCTTTTCACCTTTCCCTCACGGTACTAGTTCACTATCGGTCGTCAGGTAGTGTTTAGCCTTAGGGGGTGGTCCCCCCAGATTCACACGGGATTTCAGGGGTCCCGTGCTACTCGGGAACACCACGAGGAGTCCATTCACCTTTCGTCTACAGGGTTGTTACCTTCTGTGACGGCCCATTCCATGGCCTTCGACTAGGTGTCGGATTTGTCACTCCTTGAACCTTCCGATGTCGGTTCATGTGGGTCCCACGACCCCGGTGTGGCAACGCCATCGGGCTTTACCACCACACCGGTTTAGGCTGATCCCCGTTCGCTCGCCGCTACTAGGGGAATCGCGGTTGCTTTCTCTTCCTCGCCCTACTGAGATGTTTCACTTCGGGCGGTTCCCTCCTCAGGCCCTATGTGTTCAGACCTGGGTGACTGGGCATGACCCCAGCCGGGTTTCCCCATTCGGACATCTCCGGATCATAGCTCTCTCGACAGCTCCCCGAAGCTTTTCGCAGCCAGACGCGTCCTTCATCGGCTCCTGACGCCAAGGCATCCACCGTAAGCCCTTATTCACTTGACTATAGATGCTCGCGCTCGCTATCGAGTTCTCAAGGTGCTCGAAGGCTCGCACCCTCAAAGCTGAACAGTGTGTCCTGATGATGGTCCCCCGAGCCGGCAACCCGTTCGCCAAAGCGACTACTAGACGTTGCGGATCGGGAGGGTGTCAAAAGAGTAACCAGTGCATCGACCTGGAGTCTTGTCGGGTAAAGATGAGCCCATTTCGGTTGATAGAGCTGGACTCCCCGAAGTGCCAAAGGCTCCTTAGAAAGGAGGTGATCCAGCCGCACCTTCCGGTACGGCTACCTTGTTACGACTTCACCCCAATCGCGAGCCCCACCTTCGACGGCTCCCTCCACAAGGGTTAGGCCACCGGCTTCGGGTGTTGCCCACTTTCGTGGTGTGACGGGCGGTGTGTACAAGGCCCGGGAACGTATTCACCGCAGCATTGCTGATCTGCGATTACTAGCGACTCCGACTTCACGGGGTCGAGTTGCAGACCCCGATCCGAACTGAGCGCGACTTTTTGGGATTCGCTCCCCCTTGCGGGATCGCAACCCTCTGTATCGCGCATTGTAGCATGTGTGCAGCCCTGGACATAAGGGGCATGATGACTTGACGTCATCCCCACCTTCCTCCGGTTTGGCACCGGCAGTCTCCCTAGAGTTCCCGGCATGACCCGCTGGCAACTAAGGACAGGGGTTGCGCTCGTTGCGCCACTTAAGGCAACACCTCACGGCACGAGCTGACGACAGCCATGCACCACCTGTGCGGGCTCCGAGGAGCGCCGTATCTCTACGGTTTCACCCCGCATGTCAAGCCCAGGTAAGGTTCTTCGCGTTGCTTCGAATTAAGCCACATGCTCCGCCGCTTGTGCGGGCCCCCGTCAATTCCTTTGAGTTTTAGCCTTGCGGCCGTACTCCCCAGGCGGGGTGCTTAATGCGTTAGCTTCGGCACGGACGGGGTCGATATCCGCCCACACCTAGCACCCAACGTTTACGGCTAGGACTACCAGGGTATCTAATCCTGTTCGCTCCCCTAGCTTTCGCGCCTGAGCGTCAGGTAAGGCCCAGAGATCCGCCTTCGCCACCGGTGTTCCTCCTGATATCTGCGCATTTCACCGCTACACCAGGAATTCCGATCTCCCCTACCTACCTCTAGCCACGCAGTATCGGACGCAGTTCCGGGGTTGAGCCCCGGAATTTCACAACCGACTTGCGCAGCCGCCTACGCGCGCTTTACGCCCAATGAATCCGGACAACGCTCGCCCCCTACGTCTTACCGCGGCTGCTGGCACGTAGTTAGCCGGGGCTTCTTCTGCAGGTACCGTCACTGATCGCTTCGTCCCTGCCGAAAGAGGTTTACGACCCGAAGGCCTTCATCCCTCACGCGGCGTCGCTGCATCAGGCTTTCGCCCATTGTGCAATATTCCCCACTGCTGCCTCCCGTAGGAGTCTGGACCGTATCTCAGTTCCAGTGTGGCTGGTAGTCCTCTCAGACCAGCTACCCGTCGTCGCCTTGGTGGGCCGTTACCTCACCAACAAGCTGATAGGCCGCGGGCCCATCCCTGACCGGCGGACCTTTCCTCGGCCAGCCATGTGATCGGCCGAGAGTATCCGGTATTAGCTCCGGTTTCCCGGGGTTATCCCAGTGTCAGGGGCAGGTTGCCCACGTGTTACGCACCCGTTCGCCGCTGTCCCCAGCCGAGGGTTACCCCTCAGCTGGCTCTCGCTCGACTTGCATGTGTTAAGCACGCCGCCAGCGTTCGTCCTGAGCCAGGATCAAACTCTCCGTAGAGAATCCGAGTCCCCGAGCCCGAGGGCTTGCCTCGAGCTTTGGGGGGTTCGTTTTCGGTTTGGAGTCGGCCCGACGGGAAAGCACTTCCCCCGGACCGATTTCAGCTGATCCCGCCCGTTGTCCGGACGGTTTCAGTACTACCGTCTGCTGCACTCTGAGACACGGCGAACCGCGCCTCCCAGCTGACGGGAAAGCACTGGCTTTTGACACACTGTTCAGTTCTCAAGGTGCGAGGGGACGCGTGATCCCAGCTGATGACACCAGAAGAGGCACCTCAGGGTGGGGCGCGCCGGATAGGTATCGTAGCAGCGTTCGCTGGGCCGTCAACCGGGACTAGGCCAGACGGCCGAACCAGCGCCGTCCGACCTGCAGGACCTTGCCGGCCAGCTCCTCGCGGCGCGCCTCGTACGAGGGATCGGTCACCGGTTCGTCGTCTAGCCTGACCCCGCCCTGCTCGATCCGCCGGCGGGCGTCGCCGTTGGAGGAGGCCAGGTCCAGGGCCACGAGCAGCCTCGGCAACCACACCATCCCGTCTTCGGCGGCCCCGTCCGGGATCTGCACCTCGGGCACCACCTCAGGGAGCTCACGGTCGCGATGGACCCGGTTGAAGGCCTCCTCCGCGCGTGCCCCTGCGCCCGCCCCGTGATAGAGGTCCACCACCATCCGGGCCATCGCCCGCTTCTGGTCGTTGGCCTTCAGCGACCCATCTTCGAGACCCGACTCGACGCCCGTGACCGCGTCCGTCGGCCGCCACGCCGCCAGCCACAGGTATTTGCCGATCAGCCCGTCGGGGATCCTCATCAGCTTGCCGAACATCTCGTCGGGTGCCTCCGTGATGCCCACGTAGTTCCCGAGCGATTGGCTCATCTTCTGGACCCCGTCGAGCCCCTCGAGGAGCGGCACGGTCATCGCGACCTGCGGGGCCTGATCCCACGAGCGTTGGAGCTCCCGCCCGACCAGCAGGTTGAAGAGCTGATCGGTTCCGCCCAGCTCGATGTCTGCCTCCACCGCCACCGAGTCATAGCCCTGCAGGAGCGGGTACATGAACTCCATGATCGAGATCGGACGGCCGTCCGCGTAGCGTGCCGCGAAGTCGTCGCGTTCGAGCATCCGAGCCACCGTGTACGAAGACGTGAGCCGCAGCACGGCCTCCATGTCCATGCGCTCGAGCCACTCGGAGTTGTACCGGACCTCGAGTCGCTCGGTCGACAGGATCAGGCCGAACTGCTCCAGGAGCCGCTCCGCGAATGCCTTGACGACGTCCTTGTCGAGTCGCGGGCGCGTCTCCGACTTCCCGGACGGATCGCCCACCCGGGCGGTGAAGTCGCCGACGATCAGCACCGCGACGTGCCCGGCGTCCTGGAACTGGCGGAGCTTGCGGAGCACGACGGCCCAACCGAGCGTCACATCCGATGCGGTGGGATCCAGCCCGAGCTTCACCCGCAACGGTCTTCCGAGCGCGAGCTTCTCCGCGAGTCCGCCTTCGGGAACGACCTCGGCGGTCCCGTCCTTCAGCAGGGCGAGAGCGTCGGGAGCCATGGCGACCGGATGCTACCAGCGCGAACGGGAGCCACGGGTAGACTCGCTCACGTGCGGAAGAGCTCGGGACTCCCCCTCGTTCTCTTCGTCGTCTTCGCGACCATCACGTCAGCGTGCGGCGGTCTCCCACGGCTGTCCGACTACCGCCAACGGTCGATCCCGCTCGCCCAGACCTCGTTCCTGTATGCGTCCGACGGAAGCCTCATCACCGAGCTGCACGCCGGCGTGGACCGGGTGATCCTGTCTCGAACCCAGATGCCGCAGACGATCCGCGACGCGGTCGTCGCCATCGAGGACAAGCGCTTCTACTACCACCACGGGTTCGACCTGCGCGCGATCATCCGTGCGGCCTACGCGGACGTCTCCGCGGGCCAGATCGTCGAGGGTGGATCCACGATCACGCAGCAGCTCGTGAAGCAGCTGTACGTCGGTGACGACGAGACCCTGCGTCGGAAGATCGACGAGGCGGTGCTCGCCTGGCAGCTCGAGGACCGGCTCACCAAGGATCAGATCCTCACGAAATACCTCAACACGGTGTACTTCGGTCAGGGCGCGTACGGCATCCAGGCGGCCGCACGCTCGTACTTCGGGATCGACGCGAAGGACCTCACCCTCTCTCAGATCCGCCTTGCTGGCCGGGCTGATCCGCGCGCCGAACGACTTCGACCCGTTCGCCCACCCGGTGCACGCACGCGTCAGGCGTAACAACGTGCTTCGGCAGATGCTCGACCAGGGGATGATCACGCCGTCCCAGAAGGACGAGGCCGTCGCCGAGCCGATCGAGCTCCACGCGTTCACGTCTCGTCAGCGGTACCCCTTCCCCTACTTCGTCGACTACTTCAAGCAATGGTTCCTCTCGAACCCGGCGTTCGGAAAGACGCGCGAGGACCGATACCAACTGCTGTTCACCGGCGGGCTCCGCATCACGACCACCATCGATCCCCAGTTCCAGCGGTACGCGCAGAGCGCGGTCCGCTCCGTGCTCCCGTATCCTGGCGACCCATCGGGCGCGATGACCGTGATCGACCCCCGGACGGGCTACGTCCGCGCGATGGTCGGCGGGGACGACGCCGACTACTGGAACGCCAACTCCGGCGACGGTCGCGTGAACCTCGCGACGGGAGGCAGCACCGGCCGGCAGGCGGGCTCGTCGTTCAAGCCGTTCGCCCTGGTGGCCGCGCTGGAGAACGGCATCTCGCCGAGCACGGTGTTCTCCGCGCCGTCCTCGATCGACATCCCGCTCGACAACGGCGAAGTGTGGCACGTGACCAACGCCGAGCCGAGCAACTACGGCAGCCTCACTTTGGAGCAGGCGACGATCTCCTCGGTGAACACCGTGTACGCGCAGCTGATCGACGAGCTCGGCGCGCAGACCGTCATCGACGTCGCCAAGCGAATGGGGATCCGGTGCTGCCAGCGCGTCTCGGAGCCGAAGCGGCCGCTGCTCCCCTACCTGTCGGCCGTCCTCGGGACGAACGAGGTCAACACGCTCGAGATGAGCTCCGCGTACGGGACGCTCGCGACCGGCGGGCAACACGTCAACCCCATCCCGGTGATCAGCATCCTGGATGCGGACGGGCACCCGATCTGGCAGGCGAACCCGAACCCCAAGCAGGTCGTCGACCCGGCCGTCGCGTCGGCCGCCAACCAGATCCTGCAGAAGGTCGTGCTGTACGGGACGGGGACCGCCGCGAACATCGGGCGGCCGCAGATCGGCAAGACCGGTACGAACCAGAACTACGCGGACGCGTGGTTCGTCGGAGCCATCCCACAGCTGGTCGCCGCCGTCTGGGTGGGGTTCCCGCAGGGCCAGATCTCCATGTACGGAGGGTTCACGAGGATCACGGTGTTCGGAGGGACGTGGCCGGCGCAGATCTGGCGACTCTTCATGGAGAAGGCCGCGGCCACGTACCCGGTACGCAGCTTCCCGACACCGGACGTGAACTACGTGGCCGTGGCGGTCGACGTGACCCAGGACCCCTATTGCCTCCCGAACCAGTTCACGTTGCCGCAGAACATCCAGACCCTGGAGTTCATCGCGGGGACCGAGCCGACGCGCACGTGCACCGAGCCGTCCTCGCTGCAGTCGATACCCGTCCCGTCGGTCGTCGGACTCTCGCAGGCGGCCGCGATGACGATCCTCGGCGACGCCGGGTTCTACGTGAAGGTGGTCCTGGCCGTCTCGACCCAACCGCCGGGCACGGTCATCTCCCAGAGCCCGTCGGCCGGCGTCTCCGCGTTCCAGACGAGCTCCGTCCTCATCACCGTGTCGAAGGATCTCTCGTCCCCGAGCGGCTAGTGGCCCGCCCGCGGCGCTCGCGAGAGACGGAGGGATCTCCGTCCACCCAGAAGCGCCACGCATGTTCGAGACCCACGCGGATCCCGACACGCGGGCCGGCGACGACGAGCGCGCTCGCCGCGGGGGTTCCCTCCGAGATCCAGATGTCGGCTCCGCGAACGAGGTCCGCGCCGTCCAACGATCGGTCGACGCCGAACGCCTGACAGAGCTTGGCGGGCCCGGAGCAGAGATCGCGATCCTTCGAGCGCCGCACGACGTTCTCGCATCTCGTCCAGCCCTTCGATCGGCTCGGCGGCACGAAGCAGCACCGCCATCCCCTCTCCCGCTCGGCCCGTGACGGCGTTCATGCAGAAATGCATGCCGTAGGTGAAGTACACGTACAGGTGGCCCGGTTCGCCGAACATCACGGCGTTCCGCGCCGTCCGCCCCCGGAAGGCGTGGCTCGCCGGGTCATCGGGCTCATACGCCTCGGTCTCCACGATGCGCGCCGCGAGCCGTGACCCGTCCCCCGAACGCGCCACGAGGATCCTGCCGAGCAGGTCGGGGGCGACCAGCGAGGACCGGCGCGCGTAGAAGCTCCGTGGGAGTCGCGGCCCGAGGGGTTGGCCGTTGCTCAGGCGGGTCGCCCCTTGCGGAGGAACCGGCGGAGCTTCGTCAGAGGCCACGTGTTGATGACATCGTCCTTGGTGAGCCAGCCGCGCTGCGCCGTCGCCACCCCGAAGCGCATCAATGACAGATGGACCGGCGAATGCGAGTCGGTGTTCACCGCGAACTTCGGTCCGTACCGCCGCGCCCACAGGATGTGCTCGTCCTTCAGGTCGAGCCTGTCGGGGAACGAGTTCACCTCGAGCGCCGTGCCCGTTCGGGCTGCCGCTTCGAAGACGGCCTCGAGGTCGAGGTCGATCGGAGGTCGCTTGCCGATCAAGCGCGCGGTGGGATGACCGATCACGTTCACGTAGGGGTTCTCCATGGCGCGGATCATGCGCGCGGTCAGTTCCTCGCGGGACTGGGTGAAGTGCGAGTGGATCGATGCCACCGTCAGGTCGAACCCGGCCAGGAAGTCGTCGGGCCAGTCGACGTTGCCGTCGGGGTCGATGTTCAGCTCGGTTCCGTGGAGGAGCGTCATGTCGTGCTCGGCCTGAAGCCCCCGCAGCTGTTCGCGTTGCGCGAGGATCTTGTCGTCGGTCATCCGCTGCATCGCCAGGTTCGGCGCGTGATCGGTGACGGCGTAGTAGGCGTAGCCCAATGTCGCGGCGGTCTGCAGCATCTCGCCGAGGGGGGCCAGCCCGTCGGTCAGGTTCGTATGGGTGTGGAGGTCGCCGCGGAGGTCCTTGAGCTGCAGCACCTTCGGCAGCTCGCCGGCGACCGCCGCCTCGACCTCCCCGCGGTCCTCCCGGAGGGTCGGCTCGATGTACGGCAGCCCGAGACGCTCGTAGACCTCCTGCTCCGTCTCGGCGGCGAGGAGGTCTCCCGTCTTGGCGTCGAACAGCCCGTACTCGTTCAGCTTCAGCCCGGCGCGCACCGCCCGCTCCCGGATGCGGACGTTGTGCGCCTTCGAGCCGGTGAAGTAGATCATCGCCGCACCCCAGACATCCTTCGGCACGACGCGGAGGTCCACCTGGAGGCCCCTATCGGTCACGATCGAGGACTTCGTGTCGCCGTGCGCGAGCACGCTGGTGACGGAAGGGAGCCCGACGAACGTGTCCATGATCGGCTCGGCCTGGCCGCTCGCGACCAAGAGGTCGACGTCCCCGATCGTCTCCCGCATCCTCCGCAGCGACCCTGCGTACGCCGCGCGACGGACCTGCTTGAGCGTGGAGAGCTCGGCCAGGAGCGCCTCGGCGACGTCGAGCGCGACGTTCACGAGCACGCGGCCGCCGGAGTCGGAGAGTTGTTGGAGACCACGCAGGATGTTCTCTTGGGTCTTGCCTCCGAACCCCTTGAGCGCCGCTACCCGTTCGTCCTCGATGGCCGCCACCAGCTCCGGGACGGATGAGACGTTCAGCTCCCGGTACAGGACCATCGCCTTCTTCGGGCCGAGGCCGGGGATCGACATCAGCTCGCGCACCCCCGGCGGGATCTGCGCCCGCAGCGCTTCGAGGTCCGCGAACGTGCCCGTCCGCTGGATCTCGACGATCTTCTCCCCGATCGACTTCCCGACGTTCGGGATCTGCAGGATCCCCTTCACGTCGAGCTCCGATACATCGGCGTGATAGCCGCCCACGGAACGCGCCGCCTTCTCGTACGAGCGCGGCTTGTACGAGTCGTCGGTCAGGATCGAGAGCAGATCCGCGAACTCGAGGAGGAGCCGTTCGACGTCGTCGTTCGCCCTCGCCATGCCGGACCTGCCTCAGGCCAGGTCGAACAGCATGAGCAAGAGCGCCTTCTGCGCGTGGAGCCGGTTCTCCGCCTGGTCCCACACGGCCGAGCGCGGGCCGTCGATCACCTCGGCGCTGATCTCCATGCCCCGGTGGGCGGGGAGGCAGTGCATCACGATCGCTCCCGGAGCGGCGAGGTCGACCAGCTTCTGGTCCAGCTGGTATCCGCGGAACACCAACTCGCGCTCGTCCGCCTCGTCCTCTTGCCCCATGCTCGCCCACACGTCGGTGTAGAGGACGTCGGCGCCGGTGGCCGCGTCGACCGGATCGTGGAGCAGGTCCACCGCGCCGCCCGTCTCCATCGCGATCTCCGTCGCCCGCTTGACCACCTGCGGGATCGGCTCGAACCCCGGCGGCGTCGCCACGCGGACCTTCATGCCGACCTTCGCGCCCGCGAGCAGCAGGGAGTGCGCGACGTTGTTGCCGTCCCCGAAGTAGGCGAGCGTGCGTCCCTCCGGCCCCCCCAGGCGTTCGCGGATCGTGAACAGGTCGGCGAGCGCCTGGCACGGATGCTCGAAGTCGGAGAGGGAGTTGACGACCGAGACCGAAGAGGCAGACGCCAAGAGCTCGAGTCGCTCTTGCTCGAACGTCCTCAGCACGATGGCGTCCACGTAGCGGCTGAGCACCCGCCCGGTGTCCTCGATGGTCTCGCCCCGTCCCAATTGGAGGTCCGTCGACGAGATCACCAGCGGATGGGCACCCAGCTCCGCCACGCCCACCTCGAACGACACCCTCGTTCGGGTGGACGGCTTCTCGAAGACCAGCGCCACCGAGCGTCCGCGAAGGCGGTCGGCGTACGCGTCGGGGTCGGCCTTCACCTTGCCCGACAGCTCGAGCAGCCCGATGAGCTCGGCCGGGGACAGGTCGTCGACGGAGAGGTAGTGACGCGCCATCGGCGCGCAGTCTATACGGGAGGCCGCGCTCGCGCTTCGTCGCCTCCGTCGCGGAGCTCGCCGCGCAGGTCCTGCGCGACCCGGGCACTGATGCGACCGACCGCCTCGTCGGCCTCGTCGCGCTCGAGCGTGCGGGAGGGGTCGCGGAACTCCACCGAGAACGCCAAGCTCTTCTTGCCGGCCGGCAACGGAGGTCCGGTGTGGACGTCGAACAGGATGCAGGAGGCCACGAGGTCGCCGCCCGCCTCGCGGATGGCCGACACGACGGCGTCGTGCGGGACCGCTTCGTCGAGCACGAACGACAGGTCCCGGCGGATGGGTGGGAACCTCGGGACGTCGCCGGCCTGCAGCGTCGTCGCGGCATGGCGCATGAGCGTCTCGATCTCGAGCTCCGCCGTGGCGATGCGCCCGGGGACGTCGAGCGACTCCGCCACCCGCGGGTGGATCTCGCCGAGCACGCCGACGCGCGCGCCGTCGACCAGGACGAACGCCGAGCGACCCGGATGGAACAACGGGCCGGGAGGCTCACCCAGCGACCACACGATCCCGAGATCGGCCATCAACGCGTCGACCGCCCCCTTCGCATCGAAGAAGTCGTACTCGCGACGACCTGTCCAGGCGCTCTCGGCCGCTCCCGTGAACGCGAGGGCGGCCATGGGCCGCTCCTGGGGCTCCCCTTCGACCATCCGGAAGACCGTCCCGACCTCGAAGAGGGCGACGCTGCGCACCTGCCGGTAGGCGTTGCGGCGGATCGCGGCGAGCAGGCCCGGAGTGAGCCGCGTTCGGAGCCAGGGATCGTCGGCCTGCAGCGGGTTCGTGACGGCGATCGCATCGCCGTCGCCCGTCAGCGCCAGGTCCGCGTCGGATGCGAACGGGAACGACCGGACCTCCCGCAGCCCGGCCCGCATCAACGAGGTCCGGACACGGTGGCGGAACTCGTAGGCGTCCGGCATCCCTCCGGGCTGGCGGATCGCCGGGAGGGTCGATCCGACCCGGTCGTAGCCCTGGACGCGCACGACCTCCTCGATCAGATCGACCTCGCGCTCGATGTCCACCCGATAGCCGGGCACCTCGACCGTCACGTCGTCGCCCGAGACCTCCGACCGCATCATCAGGCGTTCGAAGACCTGGGCCGCGTCCCCCGGCGAGACGTCGTAGCCGATCAGCGTCGTGGCCCGGCCGGCACGCATCGTCACGTGCCGCCGCTGCGGCACGGCTCCGGCCTCGACCGTGCCGCGAAGGACGCGGGCGCCGCACCACTCCGCCATCGAGACGGCACGCCCGATCCGCCCCGATCGACGCAGCCTCGGGATCGACCCCGCGCTCGAACCGCATCGAAGCCTCGGTGGAGAGGTCGATCCGCCGTCGCGTCCTCTGGATCCCGCCGCGTTCGAAGGACGCCGCCTCGAGCAGGACCTGATCGGTCGCGTCGGAGATCTCGGCGACGGAACCGCCCATCACGCCGGCGATGCCGACCGGACGCTCGAGGTCGCAGATCAGCAGGTCGTCGTCGGTGAGCGTCCGTTCGACGTCGTCGAGGGTGACCATCCGCTCGCCCTCGGCCGCCCGTCGCACGACGATCCCCGGGCCCTTGAGGAGCGCGAGATCGAACGGATGCAGCGGTTGTCCGATCTCGAGCATCGCGTAGTTCGTGGCATCGACGGCGGCCGAGATCGGACGCATCCCCGCAGCGGTCAGGCGCGCCTGCACGCGGACCGGCGATCTGGTGTGCCGAACGCCGCGAAGGATGCGAGCGACGTAGTGGGAGCACCGCTCCGGGTCGACGACGTCGACCGTGGCGACGCCTTCGGCGGGCTCCTCGTCCTCGACCACATCGATCGGCGGGAGCGTGAACGGGACCCCCGTCGCGGCCGCAACCTCCCGCGCCACGCCGATCACGGACAGGAAGTCGGCCCGGTTCGGCGTCACCTCGATATCGAGGACCGCGTCGTCCAGTCCCAGCGCCGCCTTCAGATCGTCGCCCGGCGTGAGGTCGTCGCCGAGGAGCAGGATGCCTTCATGGGTCGGCGCGATGCCCAACTCCATCGGCGAGCAGAGCATGCCTTCGGACACCACGCCCCGGATCTCGCGCGCGGTGAGCGGGGCCGGCAGCGCCGGTACCCGCGCGCCCGGTCCCGCGAGCGGTACGAGATCGCCCGCGACCATGTTGCGAACGCCGACGACAACCTCACGCTCCGACGAGCCGGTGCTCACGCGTGCCAGGCAGAGCTTGTCCGAGTTCGGATGGTCGCGGACCTCGAGGACCTTCGCGACGACGACGCCCTCGAGCCCGTCCCACGGGCGCTCGATCCGTTCGACCTCCGAGCCTTTCGACGTGAGGAGCTCGGCCAGATCCTCCGCCGAGAGGTCGACCGGGCAGCACTCGAGCAGCCAGGAGCGGACGATCTTCATGCGACGCCTTGGAACTGCTCGAGGAAGCGCACGTCGCCCTCGACGAATAGCCGCATGTCCGGCACGCCGTACTGGATCATGGCGACCCGCTCGATCCCCAGGCCGAACGCGAACCCGGTGTACCGCTCGCTGTCGTACCCGCAATTCTCGAGCACCTTGGGATGGACCATGCCGGCGCCGAGCAGCTCGATCCAGCCGTTGCCGCACGTGCGGCACCCGACGCCGTCGCAGATGAAGCACGATACGGCGACCTGGGCCCCCGGCTCGACGAACGGGAAGTAGTCGGGGTTCAGGCGCACCTTGCGATCGCCCCCGAACATCGCTCGTGCGAACGTCTCCAGCGTCCCCTTCAGGTCGGCGAACGAGATGCCCTCGTCGACCGCCAGACATTCGACCTGATGGAAGACGGGCAGGTGCGTCGCGTCGGGGGTCTCCTGGCGATACACCCGACCGGGAGACACGATGTGGATCGGCGGATCCTGCGTCTCCATGGTGCGGATCTGCGCGGCGGACGTCTCGGTGCGCAGCAGGCGGCCGGGGATGTCGACGTAGAGCGAGTCCTTCATGGTCCGGGCGGGGTGGTCCGGCGGGATGTTCAGCGCCTCGAAGTTGTGCCAATCGTCCTCGATCTCCGGGCCCTCCACCACCTGGTAGCCCATCCGGGTGAAGACCTCGACGATCCGCCGCTCCACGATGGCGAGCGGGTTCAGGGATCCCGGACGCGGCCGGCGACCCGGGAGTGTCACGTCGACACCGTCGGCTTCGAGCAGGCGCGACTCGGCCGCCAGATCGAGCGCCGCTCTGCGCTCGTCGATCGCCGCCGTCAGCGCGTCGCGGACCTCGTTCGCGAGCATCCCCACGGCTTTGCGGTCCTCGTGGTCGAACGAGCCCAGGGCGCGTTGCGCCTCGGCGAAGCGGCCCTTCCGCCCGAGCACGGAGGACTTCGCGGCCTCCAGCTCCTCACGCGACGTCGCAGCGGCGATCGCCGCGAGGCCGCGGGCGCGCTCTTCCTCGAGGATCGTGCGGGCTTCGTTGGCGTCCATCTGGCCGCCGAGTCTAACAACGTCCCTGTTCAGCCCGGCGTTGTGAGTGGGATGTCCAGATGGAACGACAGCCGGCCGTCCGCGACTTCCGCCCACGCGCGGCCGCCCTGCGCGCTCGCCACGCCGCGCGCCACGAACAGGCCGATCTTGCTGCCCGCGCCCGTCCCGGGCCGGCGTGCGGCGAACAGCGCCTCGGCATCGACGCTGGTGAGCTCGGTCCCGTCCCGCCACACGGTGAGCTGCAAGCGATCGCCGACGCGGCCCCCTTCGATCGTGATCGGCCCTTCTCGTCCCCACCAGGCCTGCGCCTCGATGAACGACAGCAGCGCGCTCTTCACGCGCGCGGGATCGGCGACGACGACGTCGCCCTTCCCGGCCCAGCGCACCTCGGGATGCTCGGGGTCGCGTTTCACCGACGCGACGATCCCCCGACCCAGCTCCGTCAGATCGATCCGTTCCGGGAACATCTCGAGCGTGCCCGCTGCGACCCGGCCGGCGTCGACCAGCAGGCGCAGGATCGCGTCCATCCGGTCGGCGTCGTAGACGATGCCTCGGAGCATCAGCGCCCGCTGCTCCTCCGTCATGATCTCCCACCGCTTCTCCAGCGCGTAGCCGAAGCCCTTCATCGCCGTCAGGGGCGAGCGGATGTCGTGAGCGGCGGCGGCCACGATCGTCTCGAGCGCGACGGTGCCGCTTCGACGCCTCCGAGCCCATTCGAACAGACACACGGTGGCGGCGGCCGCGAGGTTGAGCGACTCCGCCTTGCCCTGATGCGGGACCCGAACCGTGGCGTCGGCCAGCGCGAGGACGTCGTCGGGCAGCCCGTGCGCCTCGTTGCCGAACACGAAGACGACCGGCACGCTCAGGTCCACAGCGTATAGGTCCTGTTCGCCGTGCCCATCCATCGCGAGCACCCGCATCCCCTTGTCGCGTGCCCCCTGGAGGACGGCTGCCGTTCCCTCGTCGCGGACGATCGGCAGATGGAAGATCGACCCCGCCGAGGATCGCACGGTCTTGGGGTTGTAGACATCCACCGAGCTGGCCGTGAACACGACTCCCCCGGCCCCGGCGGCGTCCGCCGACCGCAGCACCGTTCCGGCGTTGCCGGGGTCACGCACTTCGTGCAGCACCGCCACGCACCCGTCGCTCGGCAACGCGTCGGACCCGACGTCGAGGAACGGGCACACACCCACGATCCCCTGCGGCGTCACCGTGGACGTCAGCTTGGCCATCACGTCCGAGCTGACCTCGTTGACGTCGACGCCCGACTGACGTGCGCGGACCGCCAGTGGGTCCGCCCCATCGCTCACGAACAGCGCGAGGAGGGCCTCGGGATGCTCCAGGGCCTCACCGACCCCCTGGGCTCCTTCGACCAGGAAGCGGCGATCGTCTTCGCGGAACGCGCGCTTCTTCAGGCGAACGGCCGCGGCGATCTTCGGGTTCTTGATGGACGTCAGCACGGCACCGGATCCGCCACGAGACACCCGAAGCGCATGGCTCCGGCTTCCGTCAGGATGCGGCGGGGAGTGCCGACTTCGCGGTCTCGACGAGCGATGCGAACGCCGCCGGATCGTTCACCGCGAGATCGGCGAGGATCTTGCGGTCGACCTCGACGCCGGCGGTCTTGAGTCCGTTCATCAATCGCGAGTACGACAACCCGTGCGGCCGGGCGGCGGCGTTGATCCGCACGATCCAGAGCCGGCGGAACTGCGCCTTGCGATCGCGGCGATCGCGGTAGGCGTAGTTGCCGGAGTGCATGACCTGTTCCTTGGCCACGCGGTAACGCGTGTTGCGGCTCCCCGTGTAGCCCTTCGCCTTCTCGAGGATCTCGCGGCGCTTCTTCTTCGCGTGGACCGATCGCTTCACCCGTGCCATACGGTCATGCCCCCAACAGTCGCTTGATCTTCTTGCGCTCCGCGGTGACCTCCGACATGCCTTCGACACGCCGGCGCCGGCTGGAGCTCTTCTTCGTGAGCATGTGGTTGCCCGTCGCCTTGCGGTGGAGCAGCTTCCCGTTCCGCGTGATGCGGAACCGCTTCGCCGCCGAGCGGTTGGTCTTCATCTTCGGCATCTCGATGTCACCCTTCGTCGGATGCGGGTGCCGCACCTGAGTCGGTCTCGGCCACCTTGGCCTCGACCTGTTTCTTGGTGGGGGCGATCACCATGATCATGTTGCGCCCCTCTTGCTTCGGCATGGACTCGACGACGATGGTATCGCCGAGCTCCGAGATCAGTTGGTCCAGGATCTTGCGTCCGAGGTCCGTGTGCGCCATCTCGCGCCCGCGGAACATGATGGTGATCTTGACCTTGGCTCCCGCCTTCAGGAACCGTTCGACGTGGCCCTTCTTCGTGGCGTAGTCGTGCCGGTCGATCTTGGGGCGGAACTTGATCTCCTTGACCTCGACCCGCGATTGCTTCTTGCGAGCCTCCTTCTGGCGGATGTCGCGTTCGTACTTGTACTTGCCGTAGTCCATGATCCTGCACACCGGCGGATCGGCCTGCGGCGCGACCTCCACGAGATCCAGGTCGAGGTCCCGAGCCTGTCTCAGAGCGTCCTGGGTGGAAACCACCCCGATCTGCTCACCGTCGGCCCCCACCAGACGAACCTGTGGAGACCTGATCCGGTCATTGATCCTCGGATCTTGCGAGACCCCGCATCACCTCTTTCGAAAAACAAGCACCGGTCGAGCCGGTGCGCGGACGACACACGTTCTGCCCTGCTGGCCAGCCAGTATAGGTGCCGCCCGCCTCACGTGTCGACGACGCCTCACCAGTCGGGTTCGAGCGGTCTTCCGTACGCATCCTCGAGACGTTGGGTGTCGTCCTCGGTGGTGTATCCGTACGCGATCTCGAGCACCCTGCCTCGTGTGGTGCCGACGTTGCGGATGCGATGGGTCTCCTCGGCGGCGACCATGAACTCCTCGCCCGCCTGCGCCTCGACGACGCGGTTGCCGATCTCGACCGTGAGACCGGGGTCGAGGACGACCCACATCTCGTCCCGCATGCGGTGGTAGTGAACGCTGGTCTCATGGGCGGGCTCCACCGTGATCATGCGAACGGAGGACGGCTGGTTGAGGGCGTAGGTCGCGACCTTGCCCCAGGGCTTGTCGACGATCACGGGGTCCCCCCTATCGTCACCGTCTGCTCGCTCCCCTCTCCGATCCCGGCGTCGGGCAGCTGCTCCAGCACCGACACCATCGAGAGCACGGCGTCTGCCGCCTCCCAACCCTTGTTGCCGTGCGCGCCGCCGGCGCGATCCTCGGCCTGGGCCAGGTTCTCGACCGCGAGGACCTCGAAGATGACGGGGATGCCCGTGTCGCGGGCGACGTCGGCGATGCCTCTGGCCGCCTCGTTCGCTACCAGATCGAAATGCGCGGTCTCACCGCGGATCACCGCGCCCAGGCAGATGACGCCGTCGAACCGACCGGAGCGAGCGAACCGCTGCGCGACGAGCGGGATCTCGAACGCGCCCGGCACCCAGGCCACGTCGATGGCGTCGTCCGCCACCCCGAGGGCAGTCAGTCGGGCGACCGCCCCGTCGACGAGCTTGCGGGTGATGACCTCGTTGAAGCGCGCCGCGACGATCGCGATCCGCCGGCCGGCACCCTGCGCGGGACCCTCGTAGACGTTCACCGTTCGCCCGCTCCATCCAGGACCGGCGCATCGGGCAGGCCGTCGAGCAGGTGACCCATCTTCTCTCGCTTGGTCCGCAGGTATCCGATGTTCTCGGGCGTGGGCTCGGTCTGGATCGGGATACGCGCGGAGATGGACAGCCCGTGCCCCTCGAGGCCGGCGCGCTTCGCAGGATTATTCGTGAGCAGCCGCATCGTCCGAACGCCGAGGTCGACCAGGATCTGCGCGCCGATCCCGTACTCGCGCGGATCGGCCGGGAACCCGAGGTCGGTGTTGGCCTGGACGGTGTCGCGGCCCTGGTCCTGCAGCTCGTACGCGCGGAACTTGTGGGTCAGCCCGATCGCCCTGCCCTCGTGCCCGCGGATGTAGAGGACGACGCCACGGCCCTCCTTGCCGATGATCTCCAACGACCGGTGCAGCTGCTCGCCGCAGTCGCACCGGAGCGACGCGAAGACATCCCCCGTCAAACACTCCGAGTGCACACGCGTCAGGACGTCTCGCCCGTCGCCGATGTCTCCGTGCACCAGGGCCACGTGCGTCCGGCCGTCCACGGCACTCTCGTACGCGTAGGAACGGAACTCGCCGTACGGGGTCGGGATGGTCGCCTCGGCCACCTTCGAGACGAGGATCTCGTTCGCGCGCCGGTAGGCGATGAGGTCGGCGATCGAGATGATCTTCAGCCCGTGTTCGGCGGCGAAGCGCACCAGATCCGGCAGCCGGGCCATGGAGCCGTCCTCGTTGACCGTCTCGCAGAGGACCCCCGCCGGGTACAGCCCCGCGAGACGCGCCAGGTCGACGGACGCCTCGGTGTGACCCGCACGCTTGAGGACGCCGCCCTCCCGGTAGCGAAGGGGGAAGATGTGCCCCGGACGGGAGAGGTCCTGCGGAACGGTGTCGGGATGGACGATCGCCTGGATCGTGCTGGCCCGGTCGGCCGCCGAGATCCCCGTGGTGACGCCCCGGCGCGCATCCACCGAGACGGTGAACGCCGTGTGGCGCTGATCGGTGTTGTCGGCCACCATCAACGGGATCTCCAGCTCGTCGAGGCGATCGCCGACCACGGGCATGCAGATCACGCCGCTCGAGTGCCGCACGATGAACGCGATCGCCTCGGGCGTCACCTTCTCCGCCGCCATGATCAGGTCGCCTTCGTTCTCTCGGTCGGCATCGTCGACGACGATCACCACCCGCCCGGCGCGGATGTCTTCGACCGCCTCCGGGATGGACGAGAACGGCGACGTCTCCGTGCCCGTGTGCTCCTGTTCGCTCATCGTCATCGTCCTTCCATACCTTCGGCCATCTCTCCCCATTCTCCGGCGATCTCGTCTGCCATGAGCCGCTCGACGTATTTCGCGATCACATCGACTTCCAGGTTCACGACGTCCCCCGGAACGACCGTTCCCAGCGTGGTCACGGCGAGCGTGTGAGGGATCAACGCCACCTCGATAGCTTCGCCGGCGATCGCCGCGACCGTGAGGCTCACACCGTCCACCGAGACGGACCCTTTCTCCACGACGTAGCGGAGCAGTCCTTCCGGAACGCGAACGGCGATCACGGCGCCGCCGTCGTCGTCTCGGTCCATGCCGGTGACCTCGCCGACCCCGTCCACGTGCCCCTGCACGAGGTGGCCGCCGAGCCGCGCGGAGAGCGTCACCGGCCGCTCGAGGTTCACCGGGTCGCCGGGAGTGAGCCTGCCCAGGGTCGATCGATCGAGCGTCTCCGGCGACAGGTCGAACGAGAGGTCGCCGGCGCCTCTCGCGACCACCGTCAAGCACACCCCGTTCACCGCGACCGAGGCTCCGATGTCGCTATCGGTGACGACGGTCCGACAGCCGACCACGAGCCGGGATGTGCCGGCTTCGAGCACGACGCCGCGCTCCTCAACGATCCCCGTGAACATCCGCCTCCACCTTCAGGTCGTCCCCGATCCGTTCCACGCTCACGATGCGGAGCCCTAGCGCCCGACCGATGGGCGCGAAGCCCTCCCCCATGAGGATCCCGGGCGCCTCCGCGCCGCCGACCAGCTTGGGCGCCAGGTAGAGCACGACCCGGTCGATCAGGCGTTGCTCCACGAAGCTCCATGCCAGGGTCGCTCCGCCCTCCAGCAGGACGCCCTGCACGTCGCGCTTGCCCAGATGCGCCAAGAGGTCGGGGAGACAGACGCCCCCCGTCTCGTCGGTATCGAACGACTCGACGTCGGCTCCGGCGGCCGTCCACCCATCGACCTCGCCGCGTGAGGCTCGGCCGGTCGTGGCGACGAGGGTCGGAGCCGATCCGTCGAAGACGCGGGCGTTCGCCGGGACGCGGCCGGACGCGTCGACGACGACGCGCAGCGGAGGACGGCCTCGGTAGGAGGGCTCGCGGACCGTGAGCGCGGGATCGTCGTCGACCACGGTGCCCGCGCCGACCACGATCGCGTCGGACGCGGCGCGGAGGCGGTGCGCGTCCTCGCGCGCGGCCTCACCCGTGATCCATCTGGACGACCGGTCCGTCGCGGCCGTCTTGCCGTCGAGCGACGCGGCGGTCTTCAAGGTGACGAGCGGGAGTCCCGTCACGACGTGGCGTTCGAACGCGGCATTCAACCTGCGGGATGCGTCTTGCAGGACGCCGTCCACGACGTCGACCCCGGAGACGCGCAGGCGCTCGAACCCGCGGCCGTCGACGAGGGGGTTCGGGTCACCCGCCGCGACGATCGCCCGTGCGACGCCCGCCTCGACGATCGCGGTCGTGCACGGCGGCGTCCGTCCCACGTGATCGCAGGGTTCGAGGGTGCAATAGAGGGTCGCGCCGCGGGCCAGCTCGCCCGCGGCCTCAAGCGCCCGTGCCTCGGCGTGCGGGGTACCTGGGCCCTCGTGCCAGCCCTCGCCCACCACACGGCCGTCGCGAACGACGACGGCGCCGACCATGGGGTTCGGGGAGACGAGGCCTCGTCCGAGTGCCGCGAGCTCCAGGGCGCGCCGCATGTGACGCTCGTGGTCCCCGTCCTGCGCTGCGCCTGGCGTCGTCATCCTCGAGCCTTCCATCGGGGCGAGGATCGGGCGAACGCGGCGCGCGGCTCCGCGCACACGGCGGAACCGCCACCCCGTCTCCTCCCATCCCGACTTTCACGGTCGGTCCCGGAATCTCACCGGATCAACCCTCGCGTGGCTCGCGAGGGGTCGCGGACTTTCACCGCCGGTGGGGAATCGCACCCCGCCCCGGAAACGAGTTATCTCGAGAACGAGTATACGAGCGAGCCCGTCGGCCGGTCCAGGCGTGCGCCGCGGCCCGTCAGGGGGCGCGGCGGTCGATCGCGTACGACGAGCCGCCGTCACGCTTGGCGAACTGCTTCATCTCGGTGGCCACCGCGACCGCCTCGCCGTAGTGGAGGAACGCGCGCCGGGCCGTCGTGGCGATGCCGACCGAGATGGCCACGAGCGGCACGTCCTGCATGACCCCCTTACGGTCCTCCATGCGGATGAACCCGCGATCGAGATCCTCGGACTCGTAGAAGCCCGAACGCGAGCCGTCGAACCGTTCGCAGATGCGCTTCGCGACCGCCTCGGCGAAGTCGGGGTTCACCACGGCCACGAAGTCGTCTCCACCCACGTGTCCGACGAAGCCTTCGCCCGGATCGAACTCGACGACGGCGTCCTGGATGATGCGCGCCGTCGCCTGGATCAGCCGGTCGCCGCGCACGAAGCCCTTCTGGTCGTTGTACGTCTTGAAGTTGTCGAGGTCGCAGTACAGCACCGCGAACGGTCGCGCCTCGCGCACCTGCCGTTCGATCTCCTCCTGGATCCGGATGTTCCCCGGCAAGCCCGTGAGCGGCGAGAGGTTGCGCATCTCCTTCGCGCGACGGAGCGTGCCCTTCACGCGCGCCAGGAGCTCGATCGGGTCGAACGGTTTGATGATGTAGTCGTCGGCGCCGGACTGCAGCCCGGTCACCTTGTCCGCGGAGAGCGCCTTGGCGGTCAGCATGATGATGCTGGTGTTCGCGGTCTGCGGGTTCTTGCGCAGTCGCTGCGCGACCTCGAAACCGTCGATGCGCGGCATCATCACGTCGAGGAGCACCAGGTCCGGACGGAGCTCCCCGGCCTTCTCGAGCGCCTCTTCGCCGTCGGCCGCGACGGCGACGTCGTAGCCGGCCGATCGGAGGTTCACCTCGACGAACCGCGCGATATCGGGATCGTCGTCGACGACGAGGATGGTCTCGGCCATCTACGCTGCCACCTCTCCTCGCGCGATCGCGGCAAGCTCACGAGCGGCCGTCGTCGGATCGGGCGCCTGGAAGATCGCCGATGCGGCGACCAACACGGTGGCTCCCGCATCGACCGCGCGTTGCGCGTTGTCGATCTTGACCCCGCCGTCGAGCTCCACATCGGTGGACAGGCCGCGTCGGTCGACCTCGCCCCGCACGGCCTCCAGCCGCGGGTAGACGTCGGGGTTCAACTCCTGTCCCGACCAGCCCGGCCTGATGCTCATGAGCATCACGTCGTCCAGATCGTCCAGGTACGGGAAGACGGCGTCGACCGGTGTCTCCAGGTTGAGCGTCATCCCCACGCGCATGCCGGCGCCTCGAGCCTTGGCGATGACGGGCGCCGGGTCCGCGACCGCCTCGTGGTGGAACGACACGATGTCCAGACCCGCCTCCGCGAGGTCGTCGAACAGGGACTCCGGGGCCTCCACCATGAGGTGTCCGTGGAACGCGCGGTCGGTCACCGGCCGCAGCGAGGCAACGACCACGGGTCCGATCGTGAGCGGCGGGACGAAGTGCGCATCCATGACGTCGATATGGATTGCTTCGGCATACATCTCCACCAGCTTGACCTGGTCGGCGAGGTGCGCGAAGTCCGCGGACAGGATCGAGGCGGAGAGCTTGCCCATCCGGGCTATCGTACCCGCACCGTCAGGGGCGTTTGCGGAAGGCCGCCACGAACATGCCGTCCGAGCCGTGGCGGTGGGGCCACAGGCGCACCCGCGTCGCGGCCCCATCGGGACCCTCGATCTCGACGGGCTCCAGCTCGGGCCGATGGCGAACGAGCGCATCGCATGCCGCGTCGGTCTCCGCGCGCGGGAAGGTGCACACCGAGTAGACGAGGCGGCCGCCCGGCCTGAGGCGATCGGCAGCGGCAGACGCGATCGCCACCTGGAGCCGGGCGAGCGAGGAGAGGTCGCCGCGGCGCGGCCGCCACAGCAGCTCCGGTCGCCGCCGCGCCGACCCGATCCCGGAGCAGGGAGCATCGACGAGGACCCGGTCGAACGCCGCATCGACCGACGGCCGGGTCGCGTCCTGCGCCACGACGCCGACGGCCACGCCGAGCCGTTCCGCGGTGCTCTTGACGAGCGCCGCGCGCTCGGGTCGAACGTCGGCGGCGATGACGGTCCCCGACTCGCCGACGATGCACGCCGCGTGCGCCGCCTTCCCGCCGGGCGCCGCACAGACGTCGAGCACGCGGTCACCCGGCCGGGGATCGAGGGCTCCGACGACGAACGCGGATGCCTGGTCCTGCACGGCGAACCAGCCTTGCGCGAACCCGCGGAGCCTGGACGGATCGCCCCCATCGAGGAGCACGCAATCGGGATGCAGCTTCGCGGGATACGGGGTGTGCCCGCTCGCGCGCAAACCGCGGACGAACGCCTCGACGGTGGTCCTGCACGTGTTCGTCCTGAGGCTCAACGAACCCCGTTCGCCGAAGGCCTCCGCGGCTACCTCGGCCTCGGCGTCGCCGAGGATGCGGCGGAGCTCACGCACCGCCCACGGGGACATGCCGGTGCGCATGAAGATGTCCTCGTCCGTGGCGCCCGTCGGCGGTGAGGGCGGGTCGTCGGCGATCTTCCGAAGGATCGCGTTCACGAACCCGCGCTCTCGAGGGGTCGCGAGATCGACCGACTCGGACACCGCGGCGTGTCGGGGGATCCGCATGAACAGCAGTTGGTACGCGCCGAGTCGCAGCGCGGCGCGGGCGCCGGGGCTCATCCTCGCGACCGACCGGGACGCCCGCTGGCCGATCGCACGATCGAGCCCGGGGATGTGGCGCAGCGTCCCCAGGGCCAGCTCCGTCGCGAGCGCCCGGTCGCGCGGGGTAAGGCGCGAACGCTCCAGGAGCGCGGGCAAGACCCGAGTGGAGTACGCGTCCTCGTCGGTGACGCGACGCACCGTTTCGACCGCGACCGATCGCGCCGTGGTCATGATCCGAGCCGCTCGCCCGTCAGATCTCGTACGCCGTGCGCCCAATCTGCGGCCGGCATCCGACGCCTCCCGGCTGCCGCGACCTCGAGCAGGATGATGGTCCCTGAGCCCGCCGCGACGACGACGCCCCGGCGATCGACCCGCATGATCGCTCCCGGCTCCTCCTCCTCCTCAGGTCCGGCCACAGCGGCTCGAAGGATCTTGAGGTCCTCACCCCTGAACCGCGTGGTCGCGCCCGGGTCCGGGGCGAACGCACGGACACGTCGCACGAGCTCGTCGGCGGGCCGCGACCAATCGATCACACGGTCGACCGCCCCCAGCTTGGGTGCGAACGTCGCGACACCTTCCTGAGGCCTGGACGTCACCCTTCCCGCCGCGAGATCGGGTAGCAGTCGTGCGACCATCTCGGCTCCGATCCCGGCGAGGCGGGCGCCGAGCGAGCCCGCGTCGTCGTCCGATCCGATCGGCTCCTCACCGCGTGCCAGCACCGGCCCGGTGTCCAAGCCTTCGTCCATCTGCATCAGGGTCACGCCCGTGACGGGATCGCCCGCCAGGATGGCGTGCTGGACCGGGCTCGCGCCTCGCCAGCGGGGCAGCAGCGAGAGATGAACGTTCACAGAGCCGAGCCGAGGAGCGCTCAACACCTCGCTCGACAGCAGCTCGCCGTAGGCCACGACGATCGAAACGTCGAGCGACAGCGCACGCAGCCGTTCCAGGAACCCGTCGTCTCTCGTCGTCTCCCGCTCCTCGAGTGGGAACGCGAGCGACCGCGCCGCGTCGGCGACGGCGGTCGCGGTCAGCCTCGAGCCCCTGCCGGCGGGGCGCGGTGGGTTCGTCACGACGAGGACCACGTCGACGTCCGCGCTCAGGGCGAGCCGGTCGAGCGTTGGGACCGACCAGGGGTCGTTGCCCAGGAACGCCACCCGGACTGGCGAGGTCACCGGCTACACCCCGTCGTCGTTGCGCCGCTTGCGGGGCTCGGCGAGACCCAGTTCGATGCGACGGAGCTCCGCCAGCACCGCCCTGCGACCCTCTTCGTCCAGACGGTCGATGAACAACGTCCCCTCGAGGTGGTCCGTCTCGTGTTGGAAGATCCTGGCGAGCAACCCCTCACCCGCGACCTCCAGCGGCTCGCCCCGGAGGTCTTGCCCTCGGCAGACGATCTTCATGAAGCGGAGCGTCCGGTAGAACGGACCGGGGATGGACAGGCATCCCTCCTCCTCCAGGATCTCCCCTTCGGGACGCACCAGCTCGGGGTTCGCCATGAACATCGGTCCCGTGATGCCGTCGTCGAAGACGAACAGCCGCAGCGAGATGCCGACCTGGGGTCCGGCCAGGCCCACGCCGGGAGCGTCGTACATCGTCTCGAGCATGTCCTCGGACAGCCGCCGAAGCGCGTCGTCGAAGCGCTCGACGGGCTTCGCCGGCGTCTTCAGCACAGGGTCGCCCAGGGTGCGGATCGGGATGATCACGTCGGGTCCACCGTTCGTCGCCTAGAGGTGCGGTTCCGCCTCGACCCTCGCCACGACGTCGCGGGCGGCCAGCTCGCGGACCGTGCGACCGAGCTCGTTCACGCGACCCGGGTCGAGCGCGAGCAAGCATACCGTCTGGTCTCCGACCGACGATGCCAACATCGTGATCGGCTTGATGGCGGCGAGCTCAGCCTCGAGCCCGGCGCTGCCCGCCACGCGGAACACGGCAGATCCGACCGGGAACCCCGCCGCCTTCCGGCGCTCGGCTTCGTCCGCGTGGAACCGATCCGGGTTGCCGCGCACCAACGCCTGGATCGCGGGGTCGTTCGGGCGATCCGCCTGCACGATGGCCTTCCCCGCCGGCCGGGCCCAGGCGACCGCTTCCACCCAGGTCGCCAGCGCTCGCTCGCGTGCGGCGATCCCGGGCCGGCGCTCCGCGAGGTCGGCATCGAGGATCGCCACCAGCTCGAGATCGCCCGTCCCGAGATCGCGCACCGATTCCGGCCCTCCCACCACGATCTCGGCGGGTCTCGGCAGTCGTGCCCGGCCCGGGGACGAGATCCGTCGGACCGGCACCGGCGCGACGGACGCGGCCCACTCCTCCACGCGCTCTGCTCCGCCACGGCGGAGCCCGAAGTCCGTCGCACCGCAATGCGCACAGCGCCCCGACGCCTCGCACACCACACATCGCACGATGCCCTCCTCCGATCGGAGGACGCCGCCACACGCCGCGCACGCCGCGGGCCGGCCGCACGATCGACATACCTGCGCGATGCCATAGCCGGGGAGCGGCGAGAAGATGAACCCCCGGTGGGTCTCGCGGAGCGCTCGGAGGAGTCGAGGGGCACGACCTTCCGGCCCGGCACGCACGACCTCCACGGGGGGCCACCGCCGCGTCGACGGCGCGACGCCTGTGAGGCCGAGCGCGTTCGCCTCCGACGACGGACACAGCGCCGAGAGCACGCAGGCTGCTCCGCTCTGCTGGGCCCGTCGCAGCGCGACATCCCGCACGTGGTAGTAGGGCGCGCGGTCCTCGCGATGGGCCGGATGGCTCTCCCGTGACACCACGATCGCCCCCAGATCGGGCACCGGCGCGAACACGCCCGGCCTCGTCCCCACGACGACGTCGTATCGCCCTTCCAGGATCTCCAGCCACCTCCGATATCGGGCTCGCCTGTCTCCCCCGACCAGCAGCCCCACGCGCTCGCCGAACGATTCGACGATCGCCGCCGCGGTCGCCGGGACCGGCGCCGCCTCGGGCACCAACACGATCGCGCGCCGCCCACCCGCCAGACAGCCGCGAACGATCTCGACGGCCGCCGCGACCTCGTCCTCCGGCGCCGGCCGGAGGACGAATGCGCCCGAACCGGACGCGACGGCCGCCTGCAGACGGGGTCCATTGCGATACGAGGCGAAGAGGTCGGCGATCGAAGCCGCCGGAGCGCGGCCCCCGCCGCCATCCCCTGGCGCGTCGGCCCCGAACCACTTCTCCTCGGACGCGACCCGGGGCGGCGCTACGCGCCCGATCACGGCGGCGAGCGGAGCGATGTAGCGCTCGCTCACCCACCGCATCAGCTCGAGCATCGGCCCGTCGAAGAACCGGACGGGAGACACGACCTTCTTCACGTTCAGCGTCCGCGTGCCGAACATCTCCGCGGACTCCAGCACCCACCCGCGGACCAGCCGGCCGTGGAACGGAACCTGGACGAGCGACCCGACGCCCGCGTCGAGCTCGCCGGGGAGAAGGTACGTGAACGGCCTGTCGAGGCTGAGGATGGGACGGTCGATGCAGACGGCGACGGGACCCTCGAGGACGAGGCGGTCGTGCACGCGCTTCCCCGGCCGGCTAGCTGACGGCGCGGCGGAGGTCGTCGACGCGGTCGGTCGCCTCCCAGGGGAACTCTTTGCGCCCGAAATGACCGTACGCAGCCGTCTCGCGGTAGATGGGGCGGGCGAGCTGCAGGTCGCGGATGATCGCGGCCGGCCGGAAGTCGAACAGGTCGCGAACCGCGTTCACGATCGCCTCCGGGTCGGCCTCCTCGGTGCCGAACGTGTCGACCATCAAGGAGACGGGATGGGCGGTCCCGATGGCGTACGCGACCTGGAGCTGACAGCGGTCGGCGAGGCCGGAGGCGACGACGTTCTTCGCCACGTACCGCGCCATGTACGCGGCGGAACGGTCGACCTTGGTCGGGTCCTTCCCGGAGAAGGCCCCTCCGCCGTGCGGCGCCATGCCGCCGTAGGTGTCCACGATGATCTTGCGACCGGTGAGTCCGGTATCGGCCTTCGGTCCGCCGATCTCGAACCGTCCCGTTGGGTTCACGATGATCTTCGTGCCGGACACGTCGATCTCCGGGAGCTCATGAAGGATCGGCTCCACCACCTCGGCCACGATGTCGGGCTTGAGGAGCGTCTCGACGTCCACTTCCTCGCGGTGCTGCGATGAGATCAGGACCGTGTCCACGCGCACCGGCACGTTGCCTTCGTACGCGATGGTGACCATCGCTTTGCCGTCGGGACGCAGGTACGGAACCACGCCGGCGCGGCGGACGTCTGCCAGGCGACGGGCGAGCCGGTGCGCCATGGCGATCGGGAGCGGCATCAGCTCTTCCGTCTCGCGGCAGGCGAAGCCGAACATCATGCCCTGATCTCCGGCGCCCAGATGGTCCAGCTCGTCCTCGGAATGCCCCTCGCGGTGCTCCGTCGCGTCCTCGACCCCCCGGGCGATGTCGGGTGACTGGTCCTGGATCGCGGTCAGGACCCCGCAGGTCTCGCCGTCGAGTCCGAACTTCGCGTCCGTGTATCCCACCTCGGTCACCGTCCGACGCACCACCGAGGGGATGTCCACCCAGGCGTCGCACGTGATCTCGCCCGCCACGATCACGAGCCCGGTCGTCACGAGGGACTCGCACGCGACGCGGCTGTTGGGGTCGGCCGTGAGCATCGCGTCGAGGACGGCGTCGGACAGCTGGTCGGCCAGCTTGTCGGGGTGTCCCTCGGTGACGGATTCCGAGGTGAAGAGGTGGCTGCGACTCATGTCGGCGCGAGTATATCGGCCGTCACGGACGCGACCCGTCATGCCCGGCGAGGAGGCCGGCGACGCGGTCGCAGATCGCAGCGGCCAGCTCAGCCTTGGTCCAGGTGCGGAGAGGCTCGACCGGGCCGTCCGCCGACAGGATCATGGCCACGTTCGTGTCGGAGCCGAACCCCGTGCCTTCGCGACCGACCTCGTTCACGACCACCAGGTCCAGGTGCTTGGCCCTGAGCTTCTTCTCCCCCGCTGCCGCGAGATCGGACGTCTCCGCGGCGAACCCGACCAGGATGCGCGTGCCCTTGCGCTCACCGAGCTCACCGATGATGTCGGGCGTCGGCTCGAGGTGGAGATCCGGAACGCCGGCCTCCTTCTTCAGCTTGCCCTCGGCGACGGCCTTCGGCCGGAAGTCGGCGACCGCGGCGGCCATCACGACGACGTGAGCCTCGTCCGCGGCGGTGAGGACCGCGCGCTGCATCTCCTCCGCCGTGTCGACGCGAACGATGGTCACACCAACGGGCGGCGCCACCGTGTCGGGACCGAGGATCAGCCGGACGTCCGCGCCGCGGGACGCCGCCTCCGCCGCGACCGCGACGCCCATCTTCCCCGTCGAGCGGTTCCCGATGAAGCGAACCGGATCGATCGGCTCCTGGGTCGGGCCCGCCGTGACGACCATCCGCACGCCGTCCAGGTCGCGGAGTCGCGGTCAGCGAGCGCTCGATCGCGCGGAAGATCTCTTGCGGCTCGGCCATCCGGCCGAGTCCCTCGTCGCCTGCGGCCAGCGCCCCCACGACCGGACCGACGAACAGGGCACCGCGCTCGCGCGAGCGTCGCGACGTTCGTGGCCGTCGCGGGATGCTGCCACATGCCGGTGTGCATCGCGGGGACGAGGATCAGCGGGCACGTCGCCTCGAGCAGCGTCGACGTGAGCAGGTCGTCGGCGATCCCCGTGCGCGAGCTTCGCGAGCACGTTGGCTGTGGCGGGGGCGACGACGGCGACGTCGATGTCGTGCGCCAGATGGACGTGGACGACCTCGCCGGGGTTATCCCAGAGCGAGGTCTGGACCGGATTGCCGGTGATCGCCGCGAACGTGTCCGCGCCGACGAACCGCTCGGCGGAGTGCGTCAGGATCACGCGGACGTCGGCGCCGGCTTCGACCAGGAGTCGAGCGAGCAACCCGGCCTTGTATGCAGCGATGCTCCCCGTGACGCCGAGCAACACCCGTCGTCCGGAGAGCGACGTGCTACTCGTCCGCGGGCTCCTCGGTTCGCTCGTAGTCGATCTTCCCCTCGGCGATCTCTTCGAGGGCGATCGACAACGGCTTGTTCGTCAGGCCGCCGCTCTCGATCAACGGCGGGATGAACTCCGCACGTCCCTCGCCGAGCTGGCTGTAGTACGAGTTGATCTCTCGTGCCCGCTTGGCAGCCAGGATCACGAGCGTGTACTTGGAGTCGACGGCTGCGAGCAGGTCGTCGATCTTGGGTTCGATCATCTAGACGGTCTCCTCAGGGTGGCCGGAAGCATGGCCGGTTCGGGATGCTTCGATGATAGCAGCGACCTCGTCGGCCGCGCGCTGCAGGTCGTCGTTCACGACCACGTGATCGAACCAGCCGCGTTGGGTCATCTCCCAGGCCGCCGTGTCCAGACGCCTGGCGATCCGCTCGTCGTCTTCGGTCCCCCGGCCTCGCAAGCGCCGCTCGAGCTCCTCCATGGACGGGGGCGCGAGGAAGATCAGCGTCGCGTCGGGGACCTCGGCCCGCACCTGTTCGGCGCCTTTGACGTCGATCTCCAGGATGACGTCGCGTCCGGCGGCAAGCGAGTCATCAACGAACTGCCTCGGCGTGCCGGAGCGGTGATCCACGAACGGAGCCCATTCCAGGAGCTCGTCGTTGCGCAGCATCGCGTCGAACGCCGCCTCGGAGATGAAGTGGTACTCCCGGCCGTCCCGCTCGTTGGCCCGTGGAGCACGGGTCTTGACCGAGATCGAGTACGCGAGACGGCCATGGCCCTCGGCGCGATCCCGGTCGAGGAGCCGTCGGACGACGCTCCCCTTCCCGACTCCGGAGGGACCCGCGATGACGATCAGCTTGCCTCGTCGGGAGGCCAAGCGGTTACTTCTTGAACTTCTCGAGGAGCATCTCGCGCTGCTTGGCCCCGAGGCCGCGGACGCGGCGGCTGACGGAGATGTCGAGCTCCTCCATGAGCTTCTGCGCGCGCACCTTCCCGACACCCGGGAGCGACTCGAGCACGTTGGACACCTTCATCTTGCCGACGATGTCGTCGCCCGACCTGGCCAGCACGTCCTTGAGCGTGAGCTTCCCGGACTTCAGCTCGCCCTTCAGCTCCGCGCGCTTCTTCCGCGCCTCGGCGGCCTTCGCGAGGGCTTGCGTGCGCTGCTCCGGTGTCAGGACGGGTAGGGCCATCATGCGCTCCTTTGCGTATCGCGGATCGAGAACCCGGGCATACCCGCGGGTCAGAACCCGGCGAGTATACGCACCGCCGCGAGCGCGACACAACGCGAACATCGAACGCTGCCTGCGGGTTCGGACGCGACCGTCCGCGCGTCGGCGAGGATCAGCGCGTCTCGCGGAGGATCGCGCGGGCGACGCCGACCGGGTCGTCTGCATCGGTGATCGGCCGGCCGACGACGATGTAGTCGGCTCCGCGCTCGATCGCGTCTGCGGGCGTCAGCACGCGCACCTGATCGTGACCGTTGCCCCCTGCGGGTCGGATGCCGGGGACGACGAGACAGAAGTCGTCGCCGCAGACGGCGCGCACGTCGCGCACGTCCTCGCCCGACACGACGACGCCATCGAGACCGCTCGCCTTCGCTTCGAACGCGAGCGAGGCGGGACTCGCGAGCCCCTCCCCCGACTGGCTCGACAACACGGTGACGGCGAGCACGAGCGGGAGCGGGACGTCCCGACTCCGTCGGCGCCACGGTCAGCGCCGCTTCGTGCCGCGCGCATCATCTCCTCGCCGCCGAGGGCGTGCACGTTGAACATCCGCACACCGAGCCTGGCGATGTTCGCGGACGCTCGCTCGACGGTGTTCGGGATGTCGTGCAGCTTCGCATCGGCGAAGACCGGCGCATGAGACGCGATGCGCTGCACGACCTCCGGGCCGGCCGACCAGAACAGCTCCAGCCCGACCTTCAGCATGCCGACGTGCGGGGCGAGGCTCGAGGCCAGCGCGTCTGCCTGCTCGGCATCGGAGACGTCGAGCGCCACGACGAGCGGATTCTCCGGCCGCGGGATCATGTCGTCGCGGGATCCGCGTGAAGCACGGCCGGCATCCGCAGACGCCCGCGCAGATCGGCCGGCGACGCGAACCGCTTCTCCTTGAGGTAGTTGGAGATGCCGCGCGCGACCTCGACGGGTGCGGAAGGATCGATCAACGTGGCGGTCCCCACCTGTACCGCCCACGCGCCGGCGAGCAGCATCTCGACGGCGTCCTCTCCCGACCGCACGCCGCCGACGGCGACGATCGGCGTGTCGGGCATCGCGCGCGCCACCTCGAACACCGCACGCAACGTCAACGGCTTCAACGCGGGGCCGGAGAGCCACCCTTCGACCGGACCGAGCGTCGGACGGAGCGTCGCGGCGTCGACGCCCATCGCCGGCGGGGAATCCAGCACGGTGACACCGTGCGCGCCCGCGCGGACGACGCCGCGGGCGAGCTCGACGATGTCCGGGGTGGACGAGGGCAGCTTGGCGAAGACGGGCACCATCGACATGCGCGCGACCGCCCCGACGATCTCCGCCGCGCGGTCGGCATGCGCCCCGAGGACCATGCGCTCCAGCTCCTCGTCCGGATCCGACAGCCGAACCTCGAGCGCCGCGATCTCCGGGCGCCCCTGCAGCAGGCTCGTCAGTCGGACGTACTCCTCGAGCGTGCTCCCCGTGATGGACACGATCACGGCCGTCCCGGCACGGACGTAGCGAGGGAGCTCCTCCGCGATGAAGCCTTCGATGCCGGGGTTCTGCATCCCGGTCGCCCACGTGATGCCGGCCGGGGACTCCGCGATCCGCGGCGTGGGATCTCCCCTGCGAGGACGAAGCGTGATGCTCCGTGTCACGAGCGCGCCGACGCGACGTGTGTCGATCAGGCCGGTGAGCTCCCGGCCCGTTCCGGCGCACCCGGATGCGACCATGACGGGCGTCGCGAGCGCCATCCCGGCCAGGTCGACGGCGATCGAGCGTTTCACCCCGGCCACGAGCGCACCACCGGCAGTCCCTCGGGAGGCGTGGGAAGCATCGTCGGCGCATCGGACAGCCATCGGTCCCAGAGCACGCGCGCCGGGTTGAACACGGGGCCGTCGACGCAGGACCGAAGATGGTCGTAGCCGCTGCCGTCCTTGCGAGCCACGGGCACGACGCATGTGAAGCAGAGGCCGTACCCGCACGCCATCCGCTCCTCGACCGACACCTGGGCCGGGATCTGCCGCTCGCGGCAGAATCCGGCGATCCGCTCGAGCGTCTTGGTCGACGCTGCCGCGTAGAGCACCTGCACCCCGCATCGATCGGCCATCTCCGGCAACGCGTCGAGGACGGAGCCACGATCGCCCAGGCTGCCGTCCGACGTGACGATCTGGATCGTCTGCGACAGTCGCTTGCCCTCGATCGGCTTGAAGACCCGCTCCAGCGACTCGCCGCCGATGATCATGTCGACGCGCTTGTGTCGCGCGATCAGTTCTTGCGCCAGGAAGTAGAGCGATGCCGCGCCGTGCCCTTCCCCGACCAGGAGGCAGTTCGTGAGGCGCTTGGGGTAGGCGAAGCCCTTCCCCAGCGGTCCGATGACGTCCAGGAACTCGTGCGCGCGCGCCTTCCCGAGCCACTCCGTTCCCGGGCCGCTCGGATCGACGACGAACTCGAGCGTCCCCGCCCAACCGCCGCGTCGCGACGCCTGATGCACCGCGAAATGCCGGCGCAGCAGGAACTCGCGTCCCTCCGGCATCTGGATCGCCAAGAACTGACCCGGCCGCGCGCGCTCCGCGATCTCGGGCGCGACGAGCGTGATGGAGTGGTACGCGCCGAGCTTGCGCGTGGACAGGATCTCTGCGCGAACGCGTTTCATCCGGCCTCGCCCGCCACCGACGCCGCCGCCTCCGCGAACGAGAGACGCGACTGCGACGCGCCCCCGCTCGCGGTTGCGTGGTGCTCCTGGATCGAGCGCGGTTCGCTCGGTCCACCTCGGAGCGCCTCGATGCCGCGAACGGCCGCGAACACGCCCGGCAGGGTGGTGATGCACGGTACCCCGGCCGTCGCGGTCGCCGTTCGGATGTAATAGCCGTCGCTCCGCGGACCGCGACCGAACGGCGTGTTGATCACGAGGTCCACCTTCCCACCGCGGATCAGGTCCGCCACGTTGTGGGGTCCCTCGGACACCTTCGCGACCCGCTCCACGACGATGCCGGCTCGCTCCAGCACGCCGGCGGTGCCGCTCGTCGCGACCAAGCGGAAGCCGAGATCGGCCAGCCGTTTCGCCGGGAAGACGATCGCCCGTTTGTCGCGGTTGGCCACCGACACGAACACGGTGCCACTCGTCGGAAGGCCGGCGCCGGTCGACACGAGCGCCTTCGCGAGCGCCATCCCGGGATCCCTGTCGATCCCCATGACCTCGCCGGTCGACTTCATCTCCGGCCCCAAGACCGTATCGACGCCGGGGAACCGGCCGAACGGCAGGACCGCCGCCTTCACCGCGGTGTACGGGAGATGCCGGTAGTGATGGGGGTCCGCCGGCAGCACGCCGTCGGCCGCAAGCTCCGCGAGCGTCCGGCCAGTGAGCACGAGCGTGGCGATCCGCGCGAGCGAGACGCCGATCGCCTTCGCGACGAACGGCACCGTACGGGAGGCGCGCGGGTTCGCCTCGAGGACCCATATCCGCTCGTCCTTGACCGCGAGCTGCAGGTTCAGCACCCCCTGGACGCCCAAGCGGCGCGCGAGACGACGGGTGATGTCTTCGATCTCGTCGAGCTCGTCGTCCGAGAGCGTGGCCGGAGGGATCTGGCACGACGAGTCGCCGGAGTGCACGCCTGCCTCTTCGATGTGCTCCATCACGGCGCCGATGAACACGTCGGCGCCGTCGCACACCGCGTCGACGTCGACCTCGATCGCGCCCTCGAGGAACCGGTCGATGAGGACCGGATGATCGGGCGAGGCCTCAGCGGCCGTCCTGACGAACGTCTCCAGGTCGTCGGCGTCGTAGACGATCTCCATCGCCCGTCCACCCAGGACGTAGGACGGCCGGACGACCACCGGGAACCCGATGCGGGCGGCGATCGCCCGTGCCTCCGGCAAGGTCCGCGCCTCGCCGTGCGGCGGCGCGGCGATATCCAGCTCGGCGAGGAGCTCAGCGAACTTGCCGCGATCCTCGGCGAGGTCGATCGCCTCGGGACGCGTGCCCAGCACGGTGAACCCTTCCTCCTCGAGCGTGCGCGCCAACCTGAGCGGGGTTTGACCGCCGAACTGCACGATCACACCCACCGGCCGCTCCGCGTGGCAGACCGCGAGGACGTCCTCCGCGGTGACGGGTTCGAAGTACAACCGGCTCGACGTGTCGTAGTCGGTCGAGACGGTCTCGGGGTTGCTGTTGACCATGACCGACTCGAACCCGGCCTCCTCCAACGCGAACGCCGCGTGCACGCACGCGTAGTCGAACTCGATGCCCTGGCCGATCCGGTTCGGACCCGACCCCAGGATCACCACGCGCGGTCTCGACGAGGGAAGGACCTCGGTCTCCTCTTCGTACGTGGAGTAGTGGTACGGCGTGCGCGCCGCGAACTCGCCGGCGCACGTGTCGACGGTCTTGAAGACGGGAGCCACCCCGAGCGCCTCGCGATGACGTCGCACCGATGCATCGGTCGCGTCCGTCAGGTCCGCGATCCGCGGATCGGAAAGGCCCAAGCGCTTCGCCGCTCGCAGCTCGTCGGCGCCGAGGGTGGACAGCGGACGGCCGCGGAGCGCGCTCGCGCCCTCGACCACCTGCGCGATCTGATCCACGAACCACGGATCGATCGACGAGACCTCTGCCACTTCATCGACCGTGTGACCCGCCAGCAACGCGGCCTCCACGAGGAGCAGCCGGCCCTCGGTGGCGGTCGCGACCGCCGCCAACGGTCCGGGAGTCGTCGCACCCAGATCGAAGCCGCCTTTCTCCAGACCACGCCACGCCTTGCCGAGCGCCTCTTTGAACGTGCGGCCGATCGCCATCACCTCGCCCGACCGACTTCATGGTCGACGTGAGCTCGGGGTCGGCTCCCGGGAACTTCTCGAACGCGAACCGCGGGATCTTCACGACCACGTAGTCGAGCGTCGGCTCGAACGCCGCCGGCGTCTCCCCGGTGATGTCGTTCGCGATCTCGTCCAGCCGGTAGCCGACCGCCAACAGCGCGGCGATCTTCGCGATCGGGAACCCGGTGGCCTTCGAGGCGAGCGCCGACGACCGGGACACGCGCGGGTTCATCTCGATGAGGACCATGCGCCCGTCACGCGGGTGCACGGCGAACTGGACGTTGGAGCCGCCGGTCTCGACGCCGATCGCGCGGATGCATCGGAGCGCCGCGTCCCGCATGAGCTGGTACTCCACGTCCGTCAGCGTCTGCACGGGAGCCACGGTGACGGAGTCGCCCGTGTGCACGCCCATCGGGTCGACGTTCTCGATCGAGCAGATGATCACGCCGTTGTCGTCGCCGTCCCGCATGACCTCCAGCTCGAACTCCTTCCAGCCGGCGATCGACTCCTCGACCAAGATCTCGCCGACCGGGGAGATCTCCAGGCTCCGCCGCGCCAGGTCCCCGAGCTCCTCGCGCGTGTGCGCGAACCCACTGCCGCCGCCCCCGAGCGTGAACGACGGCCGGACGATCACCGGATAGCCGATCGCGTCGCCGAGCGCCAGCGCCTCGTCGAGGGTGTGCGCCACCTCCGCCCGCGGCACCTCGAGTCCGGCCTCGAGCATGGTCCGCTTGAACCCGCTGCGATCCTCGGCACGGTGGATCGCCTCCAGGCTCGCGCCGATCAGGCGGATCCCCAAGCGGTCCAGGTCGCCGGACTCGGCCAGCGCGACGGCGACGTTCAATCCCGTCTGACCACCGAGCGTCGGCAACAACGCATCCGGGCGCTCGCGCTCGAGCACGGCGAGCACGGATGCGGGATCGAGCGGTTCGATGTACGTCCGGTCGGCGAACTGCGGGTCGGTCATGATCGTCGCGGGGTTGGAGTTCACCAGCGACACGTGGAACCCCTCGCGCCGAAGCACCTTGCACGCCTGGGTGCCCGAGTAGTCGAACTCGCACGCCTGCCCGATCACGATCGGCCCCGAGCCGATCACCATGATCGACCGGATGTCGGCGCGTCGCGGCATCAGCTGTGCTCCATGAGATCGCGGAAGTCCTGGAACAGGTAGCGCGAATCGTGCGGTCCGGGCGCCGCCTCGGGGTGGTACTGCACCGAGAACGCCGGGACGTCGACGCAGCGGAGCCCTTCGAGCGTGCCGTCGTTCAGGTTCCAGTGGGTGAGCTCCGCGTCGCCGTAGTCGGTCGCCGCCACCGGGATCGCGCCTTCGGTGCGCGCCCATCCCTGCGGGTCGACGGCGAAGCCGTGGTTGTGACTGGTGATCTCCACGACGCCGGTCCGCAGGTTCTTCACCGGCTGGTTCACACCGCGATGGCCGAACCGCATCTTGAAGGTCCTTCCACCGAGGGCCAGCGCGAGCAGCTGGTGGCCGAGGCAGATCCCGAAGATCGGCACCTTGCCGATGAGGCCCCGGACGGCGGCGATGCCGTAGGACGTGACCGCGGGGTCGCCGGGCCCGTTCGACAGGAACACCCCGTCGAAGCCCCCGGCGGCGATCTCCGCGGCCGGGGTCTCCGCCGGGAACACGGTGGTCTCGCAACCGGTGGCGGCCAGCCGTCGCAGGATGTTGCGCTTCATGCCGTAGTCGTAGGCGGCGACCCGGTACACGGCGCCGTGCGAGCGGTCCACCGGGCCAGCGAGCGTCGCGGCCTCATACGGCTGGGCGGCCGACACCGTCCGCGCGAGATCGGCACCCTCCATCCCCGGCGAGTCCTGGACCCGTTGCACCAGTGAGGCGGCGTCCACGTCGATCGTCGAGATCGCGGCGCGCATCGCCCCGTGTTCGCGGAGCCGGAGCGTGAGCCGTCGGGTGTCGATCCCCTCGATCCCTACCACGTTCGCGGTGGACAGCTCGTCGGCGAGGCTGCCGTCGGCTCGCCAGCTGGAGGCCCGGCGCGACGCCTCCCGCACGACGAACCCCGACACCTGCACCCGGACCGACTCGGCGTCCTCGCGGTTGACGCCGTAGTTCCCTTGCTGCGGGGCGGTCATCGCCACGATCTGTCCTGCGTACGACGGATCGGTCAGCACCTCCTGGTACCCGGCCATCCCGGTGTTGAAGACGGCCTCGCCGAACGCCTCCCCGTCCGCCCCGAACCCCGTTCCGGAGAAGACCGTGCCGTCCTCCAGGGCGAGGAGCGCCGGCGGTCCGGTCATCTGGTGGCCTTCCCGTTCGTCACGGTCAGCTCGCCCCGCAACATCGTGTGGACGACCCTGCCGCGCACCGTCCTGCCGAGGAACGCCGAGTTCCGGCTCTTCGACACGAAGGGCGCCTCCACGACCCACTCGACCCGTGGGTCGAACACCACGAGGTTGGCGGGCCGGCCCGGCTCGATCGGCCCGCCGTGCTCGGCCGCCCCAAGGATGCGAGCCGGCGTCGTCGACAACGCCTCGAGCGCGCGGGACATGGTCAGGATGCCCGGCTCGACGAGCTCCGTGAGGACGGCCGCGAGCGCCGTTTCCAGTCCGATCGTTCCGGGCGGCGACTGATCGAACTCGGCCTCCTTCTCCTCGACCGCGTGGGGCGCGTGGTCCGTCGCGATCGCGTCGATGGTCCCGTCGGCCACGCCCGCGCGGAGCGCGTCGCGATCCTCGGGGCTCCGGAGCGGCGGGTTCACCTTGAGGTTCGTGTCGTAGGTGACGAGGTCGTCGTCGGTGAACACCAGATGGTGCGGGGTCACCTCGGCGGTCACACGGATACCCTCGGCCTTGGCGCGACGCACCAGCTCGACGGAGCGGGCCGACGACAGGTGGCAGACGTGGAGCCGCGTGCCGGTCATCCGCGCGATCGCGAGGTCCCGGGCGACGATCGACTTCCTCCGCCTCGGCGGGCTGGCCCCGCAGCCCCAAGGAGTAGGAGTGGAAGCCCTCGTGCATCTGGCCGTTCTCGGCGAGCGACGCGTCCTCGCAATGCTCGGCGATGACCACGTCGTCGAACGCCTTCGCGTAGACGAGCGCGTTGCGCAGGAGGCGCGCCGTGGGCACGCATCTCCCGTCGTCGCTGAACATCCGAACTCCCGCCTCGACCATCTCGCCGATCTCCGCGAGCGACTCGCCGTCGAGGCCCTTCGTGATCGCGCCCACCGGGAACACGTCGCAGAGGCCCGCGGCCGCGGCCAGGTCCCGGACCTCATGGACGACGCCCGCGTGATCGGCGACCGGTTCCGTGTTGGCCATCGGCGCGACCGCCGTGTACCCGCCGATCGCGGCCGCCCGCGTGCCGGTCTCGATCGTCTCCTTGTGCTCGAACCCCGGCTCCCGCAGATGCGTGTGCATGTCGACCAGGCCCGGGGACACGATGAGTCCGGCGCAGTCGATGACCTCTGCGTCGCCCGCCTCGAGGGCACCCTCTCCGATCGCGGCCACCCACCCGCCCTCGACGAGGACGTCCCCGACGACATCCACGTCGGCTGCCGGGTCGACGATCCTGCCGCCCCGCAGGATCAGTGCGGTCACTCATCGCCGGTCACCTCCTTCGAACCGCCGAGCATCAGGTAGAGGAGCGACATGCGCACCGCGATGCCGTTCGTCACCTGCTCCTCGATCACGCTCTGCGGCAGGTCGGCGACATCGGAGTCGATCTCCACGCCTCGGTTCATCGGGCCGGGGTGCATGATCAGGGCGCCCTCCGGGAGCATGTCGACGCGTTCCGTGGTGACCCCGAACAACCGCGAGTACTCCCGGACGCTCGGGAAGAACTCCAGGCGCTGCCGCTCGCGCTGCACGCGGAGCACGTAGGTGACGTCCAGCTTGGGGAGCACGCTCTCGATGTCGTAAGAGACGTGCACCCCCCACGCGGGTGCGTCCGGCGGGATCAGCGTGGGCGGCCCGACCAGCGTGACGTCCGCGCCCATCTTCACCAGGCCGAAGCTGAGGGAGCGCGCGACGCGCGAGTGCATGACGTCGCCGACGATCGCGACGCGCAGCCCCTCGATCCTGCCGAACCGCTCGCGCATCGTGTACATGTCGAGCAGCGCCTGCGTCGGGTGCTCGTGCGTCCCGTCGCCCGCGTTCACGACGTGGCCGTTGACCCATTTCGTCAGTTGATGGGGCGAGCCGCTCGACGAGTGGCGGATCACGATCGCGTCGGCGCCCATCGCCTGGAGCGTGAGCGCCGTGTCCTTCAGGCTCTCGCCCTTCGACACGCTGGATCCGCTCGTGGAGAAGTTGATCACGTCGGCCGACAGGCGCTTCGCCGCCAGCTCGAACGAGATCCGCGTCCGCGTCGAGTTCTCGTAGAAGAGGTTGACCACCGTGCGTCCTCGGAGCGCCGGCACCTTCTTGATCACGCGCGTCCCGACCTCGCGGAAGGACTCCGCGGTATCGAGGATCCGAACGACGTCGTCGGCGGAGACATCGTGCATCGACAGCAGGTGTTCGTTCATCTCGCTTCCTCCACCACCACGGCGTCCTCCCCGTCCAGCTCCGACACCCGCACGCGGACGTCGTCGCCGCGATGGGTCGGCACGTTCTTGCCCACGTAGTCGGCGCGGATCGGCAGTTCCCGGTGCCCGCGATCCACGAGCACGGCCAGTTGGATCCGCTCCGGCCGGCCGAAGTCCATCAGCGCGTCCATCGCCGCGCGGATCGTGCGTCCGGTGAACAGCACGTCGTCCACCAGGACGACCGTCTTGCCGGTGATGTCGAACGGGATCCGCGTCTCGTGGACCTCGGGCGCCTCGGCCTTCAGCCCGATGTCGTCGCGGTAGAACGTGATGTCCAGGACGCCCACGGGGACGTCGGCGCCCTCGATCTGGGCGAGCTCCGCCGCGAGTCGCCGCGCCAGGTGGTCGCCGCGGTTCGCGATCCCGACGAGCGCCAGGCCGCCCGCCCCTTTGTCCCGTTCGACGATCTCATGCGCGATGCGCGTGAGAGCCCGGCGGACGTCGGCCGCGTCGAGCAGCTTCCCACTCATGAGAACGCGCCCCCCCGCGTGCACGGAAGAGCGCTCCGGTTGTGGCTCATCTGTCGCTCCCTTCCCGGCCTCGCGGGACCGGACTTAAAGGGTGGTTCCTCGTGACCGCAGCATAGCAACTCGATCCGGCGCCCGACAGCATCGGCCAGCGCCTATCGGCGGCGGTATCCGTGCCTGTGGGCGTAGACTAGGGTGTGTCGACAGACACCTCCGAGCTGAAAGGCGGTCTGCCAGATGGAATGGGGCATCGTCGCGGTGATCGCGGTCGCCGTCATCTTCGGCGTCAACAAGTTGCCGGACATCGCGCGCAACTTCGGGCGCGCCCAGGGTGAGTTCAAGAAGGGCCTGAAGGAAGGCGCCGTGGACGACGACGGCGGAGTCCACCGAGCCGAAGAGCGAGTCCTAGTCCGCTCCGGCGTCCACCTGGGTCTGCGGTCCGGTTCCCGGGCGACCCAGCTCCCGGGCGATCCGCCCGAGGATCCCGTTCACGTACCGTCGTGACTCGTCGGACGACAGCTCCGTCGCCGCCTCCACCGCCTCGCTGATCGCGACCGACGTGGGGATGTCGGGCCGGTGCATCAGCTCGAAGACGGCCACACGCATGATGGTTCGGTCGAGGGTCGCCATGCGCGCCACGGTCCAGCCCTCGGAGTGCTCCTCCAGCAAGGGGTCGATCTCCGAGAGATGGTCCTGCACGCCCCGCACGAGCTCCTCGGCGAACGGCGACACCGAGCGGCCGGCCTCCCGCCAATCGGCGAGCACCGCGTCCCCCGGCGTCTCGGTGATGTCGGACTGGTACAGGATGTCGAGCGCGGTTCGCCTGGCCTCGCGCCGGTTGGTCACGCCTTCACGCGCTCGATGTACTCGCCCGTCCGCGTGTCGACCTTGATCTTCTCGCCCTCCTCCACGAAGAGCGGCACCTGCACGACGATCCCGGTCTCGAGCTTCGCCGGCTTGTAGGCGCCGGTCCGCGTGTCGCCCTTCACGCCCGGGTCCGTCTCGGTGATCGGTGAGGACCATCGAGGCCGGCAGGTCGACGCCGATGGGCACGCCCTCGTGCACGGTCACCTGCGCCTGGCCGCCCTCCACGAGGTAGCCGCCGGCGTCGCCCACGAGCGCTCCCGGAACGTGGATCTGGTCGTACGTCTCGAGATCCATGAACACGTAGTCCTCGCCGTCGCCGTAGAGGTACTGCATGTCCTTGCGCTCGACGATGGCCAGGCCGACCTTCACCCCGGCGTTGAACGTCTTCTCCGCGACGGCCCCCGTCTTCAGGTTCCGCAGCTTCGTCCGCACGAAGGCGCCGCCCTTCCCGGGCTTCACGTGCTGGAACTCGATCACCTGGAAGAGCGTGCCGTCCAGCTCGAGGGTCATCCCGTTCTTCAGTTCGTTCGTGGAAACACTCACCGACGTCTCGCTCCCCTACAGCTCGATCAGTTCGCGGATGGACGTCCCGATGACGCGACACCCGTCGTCGCCGACCTCCACCATGTCCTCGATCCGCACGCCGCCCAAGCCCGGCACGTAGATGCCCGGCTCCACGGTCATGACCGCCCCGACCGGAAGGACGTCCTCGCCGTCGCGCCGGAAGTTCGGTCCCTCGTGGATGTCCAGCCCGACGCCGTGACCCAGCCCGTGGGTGAAGAACGAGCCGTATCCGGCGTCGTCGATGACGCCCCGAGCGACGGCGTCGATCTGACCGCCGGTCGTGCCTGCGTGCGTGGCGTCGATCGCCGCCTGCTGCGCCTGGCGCACCACATCGTGGATCTTCCGAAGCTCCGCCGGCGGTGAGCCGAACGCGATGGTGCGGGTCATGTCGGCGTGGTAGCCGCCGCACAGCCCCGCGAAGTCCATCTTGATCACGTCGCCCTCCTCCAGCACCCGGTGGGTGGGGTGATGATGCGGCTCCGCGGACTGCTCACCGAACGCCACGATCGATTCGAACGACAGCCCGTCGGCCCCGGCTCGACGGAGCGCGTGCTCCAGCTCCAGGGCGACCTGGCGTTCGGTCATCCCGACCGCGAGCGTCTCGAGGATCTCCTCGAACGCGGCGTCGGTGCACGACTGCGCCTCGTCGAGCAGCGCGATCTCCTCCGCGTCCTTCACCCACCGAAGGCGCTCGACGGCCTCCCCCATCTCGACGAACTCGACGTCGGGGGCCTTGTCCTGCAGCTTCCGGAGCTCGCTCACCGTCACCTCGTGCGGTTCGAACCCCAGCCTGCCGATGCCGAGCGCGACGACACGCATCCGCGAGCGGCTCGGTCGAACCCGTCCAGGTACGTCACACGCTCCATATCCGGCACTTCATGACGTGACTGCTCGGTGTACCGCCCGTCGGTGAAGAAGAGACCCGCTGCCGGTGTCACGATCGTCTGTGCGTTCGAGCCGGTGAAGCCCGTCAGGTACCGGACGTTCGTCAACCGCGTCACGAGCATGGCGTCGACCGCCTGCTCCTCGATCGCGGGGATCAGTGCGTCGCGCCTCACTCGGTGATCCACGGCATCGCCTCCAGAGCCAGATGATAGCCACCGGCCCCGAGGCCGATGATGGACGCGCGGCAGACGCCGGCGACGACCGACGTCCGACGGAACTCTTCCCGCGCATGGATGTTCGTCATGTGCACCTCCAGGACCGGGATCCCGCAGGCCTCGATCGCATCTCGGAGCGCGTAGGAGTAGTGGGTCAGGGCCCCGGGATTCACGACGATCGCGTCGATCCCGTCGGCGCGCGCGCCATGGAACCACCCGACGAGCTCGCCCTCGTGATCGGACTGGCGCCATGAGACGTCGTGCTCCATCTCGCGCCCCCGATCCGTCACCGCGCCCATGATCTGCGCCAACGTCTGGGTGCCGTACGTCTCGGGCTCCCGGGTCCCGAGCGCACCGAGGTTCGGGCCGAACAGATAGAGGATCTTCATGCGCCCGCTCCCATGTCGTTGAGCACCTTACGAGCCTCGTCGTCGGTGACGTCGTCGACCACGATCGGACGTCCGATGTCTTGCAGGAGGACGAAGCGAACACCACCGCGGATACTTCTTGTCGAGCCTGAAGGCCGAGAGGATGTCGTCGGGGTCCGGAAGCGATCCGTCCGTCTCCAGCCCGAACGAGGCGAGCAGCCTCCCGGTGCGTGCGGCCAGGCCGTCGGGCGCCACGTCGCGGGCCTCCGCCAGCCGCGCCGCGAACACCATGCCGACGGACACGGCCTCGCCGTGGGAACGGCCCGCGAACGCGTCCAGCCGCTCCAACGCGTGCCCGAGCGTGTGTCCGTAGTTGAGGATCAGGCGCCGACCGTCGTCCCGCTCGTCCTCTGCCACGATCTGGGCCTTCGCGGCGACGCAGCGAGCCACGATCCACTCGAGGGTCGCCGGGTCCCGCGCCAACACCGCCCCCGGGTCGCGCTCCAGCACGTCCAGGAGCCCACCGTCGAGGATCAGGGCGTACTTCACGACCTCCGACAGGCCGGAGCGGAACTCTCGCTCGCCGAGGGTTGCCAACGTGTCCACGTCGGCGACGACGAGCCGAGGTTGCGCGAACGCCCCTACGAGGTTCTTGCCCTCCGGAAGGTTGACGGCCGCCTTCCCGCCGATCGCGGCGTCGACCTGTGCGAGCAGCGTGGTCGGCACCTGGACGAACGGGACGCCCCGCATGTACGTCGACGCGACGAACCCGGCGAGATCGCCGACCGCTCCCCCTCCCAGCGCGATCACGGGATCGTCACGATGGGCCTCCTGGGTCGCGAGCTGGTGCAGCAACGTCTCGTACACGCGCAGGGTCTTCGCGTCCTCGCCCGCGGGAACGACCAAGGGAACCGTGGCGAGGCCCGCCTCGCTCAGGGACGCCGCGAGCGGCTCCAGCCATCGAGCCGACACCGTGCCGTCGGCGACGACGAACGCGGTGGAGGCGCCCGGGCAGCTCGGGGAGCAAGGAGCCGACCGACGCGATCGTGCCCGAGCCGACGCAGACGTCGTAGGACCGCCCCGGGATCGGGACGGTCACGCGGACCAACGAAGCTCCTCCACGATGGCGTCGGCGACCTCGGCGGGCGAGGCGGTCCCGTCGACCACGTGCGCCGCGAACTCGCGGTAGAGCGGCTCCCGAGCCGCCAGGAGGCGTTCCAGGTCGCCCTCCGTCCGGATGAGCGGCCGGTCCGCCGCGGGACGCACACGGGACCGGAGATCCTCGAGCGGCACGTCGAGGAACACCGCCACGCCGGTGTTCCGCAGGGTGATGCGGTTGGCGGGCTCCAGGACGACGCCGCCGCCGCACGCCACCACGGCCGGGTCGTGCATGCTCGCGTCCGTCAGCGCGGCGGCCTCCCGGGCGCGGAAGGCCGCCTCTCCCTCGGCGGCGAAGATGTCGGCGACGCTCGACCCCGTCTCGCGCTCGATCTCCGAGTCGAGGTCGATGAACGGGACGCCCAACCGCCCCGCGAGCTCCTTGCCCACGACCGACTTGCCCGCTCCCGGCATCCCCACCAGGTAGACGATCATGCGAGCGTCTCCACGTACGCGTCCAGGTTCCGCCGCACCTCGGCCAGCGAGTCCCCGCCGAACTTCTCCACGACGGCGTTCGCGAGCTCGAACGCGACGACCGCCTCGCCGACGACCCCTCCGGCCGGCACCGCGCACACGTCCGTCCGCTGCTTGATGGCGACCGCGGCCGCGCCCGTGGCCAGGTCCACGGTGGCGAGCGGACGGGGAACCGTGGAGAACGGCTTCATGGCGGCGCGCAGGCGGATCGGCTGGCCCGTCGACATGCCGCCCTCGATGCCCCCCGCGCGAGCCGTCTTGCGCCCGATGCGCCCGTCCCGGACGCACGATCTCGTCGTGGGCGTTCGATCCGGTCCGGCCGGCCGACGCGAACCCGTCGCCCACCTCCACGCCCTTCACCGACTGGATGCTCATCAGGGCCAGCGCGAGCCGCGCGTCGAGCTTGCGGTCGTAGTGCACGTACGAGCCGAGCCCGGGAGGCGCGCCGTACGCCACCACCTCGAAGACCCCGCCGACCGTGTCCTTCGACCGCCGGATCCGATCGATCTCGGCGACCATCCGGTCGGCGGTCGCCTCGTCCGTGCAGCGCACCGGCGATGCGTCGATCGCGTCCAGGTCGGCCAGGACCGGGACGCGCGACCGCGCCGGGACCTTCACGCTTCCGATCTGCACGACGTGTGAGAGCACGCCGATCCCGATCTCCGCGAGGAACGCCTTGCAGCAGGCCCCGACGGCGACCCGCGCGGCCGTCTCGCGCGCGCTCGCCCGCTCCAAGACGTTGCGCACGTCGTCGAAGCCGTACTTCTGCGTCCCGACCAGGTCCGCATGGCCCGGCCGCGGACGGGTGAGGCGCGCATCCGGATCCTCGGCGCCCTCGACGGCCATCAGGTCCGCGTACTTCGCCTCGAACTCCACGTTGGGGATCGTGATGGCGATCGGGGAGCCCAGGCTGGTCCCGTGGCGGACGCCCGTCAAGATCTCGAACCGGTCGGCCTCGAACCGCTGCCGGCCTCCGCGCCCGTAGCCATGGCGGCGCCTCGCGAGCTCCCCGGCGATCTCCTTGGGAACGATCCCCACACCCGCCGGGAGGCCCTCCACGATCGCGACCAGCGCTTTGCCGTGCGATTCGCCGGCCGTGAGCATCCGCAACATGGCGTTCATCTTACGGACCGGCCGAGGCGCCGGATGGGCGGGGGCGTGGTCTTGATGGGGCGGGGGCGGCCCCGAAGAACGAGGCCGCCCCCGCGCCGGCGACCGCTCCCCCCGTGGGCGGATCGCCGGGACCCGGAACCCGTCTACTTCGACGGGACGAAGCAGAGCGTGAAGGACTGATCTCCGAACAGGAACGTGGCACAGTCGCCGGCGACGTCCCGCAGCTCGAAGTTCCCCCCCGCGAACGTGTCCCCTTCAGCCGGGTGGTAGACCGTGCCGTCGACCGACGACCGAGGCGTGCTGCACGCCGTTGGAGGTGTACGTGTCGATCAGCACCACCTCATGACCGCCGATGGTCGTCGACGATCCGTTCGTCGGCGGCAGGGTCGGCCCGGTCGGTCCGGGGCCGGTCGTCCCACCGGTGGACCCCGTCGGCCCGGGACCCGTCGTCCCACCGGTGGACCCAGACGGCCCCGACGGCCCGGGTCCGGTGCCGGTGCCGCCGGTGGACCCTCCGGGCGCCGGGAACTGCGGCGGGATCGAGAACGGATCGCGCCCGGAGAAGATCGGGCTCGGGGCGGGTCCGCCGCTCTGCGACGGGGACACGCTGCCGGTCGGTCCGGTCGACGGAACGCCGGTGACGCCGGTCGGACCACCGCTCACCGATGGCCCCACCGAGAGCGGCGGCAAGGCCGATCCGCCGCCCTTCCCCAGCTGACCGAGAAGGAGCAGCGCGAGGACCAGCACGCCGGCCACGATGCCCCCGATCTTCAGCGCCTTACGGTCGCGTTCGTTGAGAGGCATCCGTCAGGCTCCTGGCTTCGTCTCGGCTGCCGGCGAAGGGCTCGTGGGCGCGGTCGTCGCGGTCGTCGCGCCGGCCGCAGAGGTCGGGCCAGGCGATGAACCCGGGCCAGCGCTCTCGTCGCTCGTGTAGATGTCGACCGAGGCGGTGAGGGTCAACAGGCTCGAGTTGCTTTCGGAGGGCGAGGGCGAGATCGACACCGCGGTCGTCTTCGCGGCGCGCGGGAGCGTCTCGACCTTGAACAGGAACTCCGTGAGCGCGAAGTAGGAACCGGTGGTTGAGATGGCGTTGGCCACGGTGGACAGTCCCGTGGCCGGGTCGAAGATGGGATTGGTCGGCGTGATCGTGACGACGTCGACCCCCGACTCCACGGCTGCGTTCTGCATCAGCAGCATGAACCCTTGCTGGTCGACGGTCGGCGGGATCGCTTGCTGGACCTTCCGGATGGTCTCCCGGTTCGCCGGGGCCTCTGCCTGGGCCGCCTGAAGAGCCGCCAATTGCGCACCCAAGGTCGCCTGCTGACCCTGCGCCTCCGCGAGAGCGGCGTTCGCATCCTTCACCTGACCCATCTTCGGCAGCACCAGGAAGAACCCCACCAGCACGACCGCGGCGGCGGCGGCGATCCCGGCGAACAGCGGCGCGCGCTTACCCCCCACCCTGCACGTCCCCTCGGCCGCGAGGCGTGAGCGCGTCCTCCGAAAGGTCGACCCCGCTGGTGAAGGTGTACAAGCCCGGTATTCGGACCGGTCTCGGTGGCGCTCGAGACCCAAGGGTTGACCCATCCCTTAACCGATTCGAGCCTCGTGATCCAGCTCGCTAGGCTTTCGAACCCGTCCGCCGCCCCGCCGGCGGTGAACGACCCCACGAACGTCGTGGTGGTCGACGCCGCGGCTGTCCCGGTCACCGGCGCCGTGAGCGAGGCACTGAACGAAGAGAGGTACGCGTCCGATGGGATCGTGCGGGAGAGGTCCATCAGCATCTCCGAGAACGACACTTCGCCGACATACGCCTTCGCGAGCAGCGCCTCCTGCGCGGCGGCCTGCTCCTGGAGCTGCTGGAACTCCTGCAGCTGACCGATCTGAGCCTGGAGCTGCTGGTTCGTTGCGTTCTGTGCCGCGATGTCGTCGTTGATGCCCGCCAGCTTCTGGCTCTGCAGGAACCAGAAGGCGATGAGCAGCACGACCACCGCCGCACCGGCCCCGACGATCAGTGTGGTCTGCTGTTTGGTCTTCTGCCGTGCGCGAAGCTCAGGGGGAAGGAGGTTGACCTGACTCACGCGAAATGCCTCCCGGGGATGCCCAGGCCGACGGCCACCGCGAGCACCGGCTCCGCTTCGGCAAGCGCCTCCTCAGACAGGGACAGCTGCGACTTGGCCCGGCGGAACACGTGGCCGCGCTCGATCGTCGCGGGAACCCGTTCCTGCAGGAGCTCCAGGAAGCCCTGCAGCTTCGACCCGCCGCCGATCACCAGGACCCGCCCGATCCGGGCCCCACGCGTCTGGGCCGTGTAGAACTCGAGCGAGGACCGAACCTCGTCGACGAAGTTCTGCGCCCGCTGCATGGCGGCGCGATGGACCTCTTCCAGGTCGGGACCGCCCTCGACGGCCTCGCCGCGCTTCAGACGCTCGGCGACGTCGGCCTCGACCCCGAAGTTCCGGGCGATCGCCAACGTGATGTCCCGGCCGCCCGACGGCAGGATCCGGACGAACCGCGTCACGCCCTTCTCGTGGACCAGGATGTTCGTGACCGTGGCGCCGATATCGACGATGGCCTCTTCGCCACCCTCTTCGTCCTCCATGCCGACCTCCGGCATGCCGACCGCGCGCGCCATGGCGAACGGAACCAGGTCGACGCCGATCGGCTCGAGCTTCGCGGCGAGCGCGACATCGACGACCGTGTTCACCATCGCGCGCTGCGCGGCGACGAGGATGAGGCGCAGCATGCGGCGCCCCTCCTGCTCGAACTCTCCGAGCGGATCGAAGTCCAGGACGGCGTCCTCGACCGGCATGGGGATGAACTCCTGCGCCTGGAACCCGAGCGACGCTCGGAGCTCCTTCTCGGGGAGCCACGGGAGCGCGATCTCGCGCACCACCACCCGTTGGTTCCCGACACCCATGTAGACCTGCCGGCTCTTGAAGCCTCCGCGCTGCCAGAGCTCGCGCAACGCCTCGCTGACGACCTCGGGCTGGCGGATCTCGCCCGCCTCGACCGCCCCCTCCGGCAACGGCACCTGCGCCGCCCGAACGACCACGGGGGTGTCGCCGCCCTGGAGCTCGGCGGCGCGCACGGCCGTCGCGCCGATATCCAGTCCGACCCGTACCTTCGCCATCTACGGACCCTCCGTCCGAACGGAGCGCTCCTCCAGGAAGCGCTCCAGGTCTGTCTCGCGCAGCCGGTAGTTCTTGCCGACGCGCACGGCCGGAAGCTCGCCGCTCTTGATCAGCCGGTAGACCGTCATGTTCGAGACCCGCATCGCGTTCGCGACCTCGGACACGGTCAGGAGACCGCCCGGAACGAACGGCTGCGACTCGCTCACGCGGTCACCCTCCTCCGAGTGCTCTTGTTGTCACCTCATGTGGCACTTGTGCCACGTTGGTGCTCATGTGCCTCAAGTGGCACGATGAGGCCCCTTACCAAACACCAGGGAGCAACCGCAGTCAAACATCTCGCACAGGGAAGTTTCCGCAGGTCCGAACGGGTGTTCGGACAAGACCAGCTGCGCTCGGTCCCGAGAGTGGGTCGGCCTGCTGCCGGATTCATGTAAGAAGGGTGCCGAACCTGTTCAGTTAAGATTGACACCGCCGACGTACGGTGGCAGGAGTGGCGCAGGTCGATGCCACAACATCGCCCAGTTCGACGCCTTCCTCACGCCGAAATGGATAGGTCGGAACCGGACTTAGGACGAAGGGACGGCCGGAAGAGCACCTTTTTGCCGCTGTTGCGCCCTGGTCGGGTGACATAGATTGACCCAGTGAGGAAGCTTCCGATGACGAAACGACGGTCGATCGCACGGGGGCTCGGGCAAGCAGTCGCCCGTTCGCAACGCCCGCCCTTCCCCGATTGCCCGACCTCGAGACCGAGGGACCGGTGCATCAGCTGCTCATGTCCGGGGAGCGCGATGACGGCGGCTGGGGCCTCATCGGGGCGTTCTGGCTCTCGGTCGACGGCCGGCGCGGCGGGTTCATCGTGTCTCCGGGATTCCTTGGCATGGTAGCGAGATGGTCCGCAGCCTTCGAAGCGCGCTCGACCGCGGCTGGACCGAGGAGCGGATACTTCTCCTGCTGGGAGGGTCAGGTCGGCACCGTTGGCACCTACATGATCGATCCCGAGACGCCCGCGGAGAACCTGGTCGAAGTCGCCCGCCGTGTAGGGGCGCTCTAGCGGCGATCGGTGGTCATCCGCTTCCAGGCGCTCCGCTTCCCGCCAGCGTTGCCCTATCGGGCTCGCGTTCCATGTCCATCGCGATGCGTACTCAGCGATCGGTATCGAGAACACGATCCTTTCCGGTGGGGCAGAACGGGTGTCAGGATGTCGTGGCTGCCTAGTCCCGTACGCTCGGAGCGGAGCCGCAGAGAGGTAGGCGACCCCTGAGCCCTCGCCACCAGGCGGCGGCGCACGCCTCTCGATGGGTTGCGGCAAGAGGTCCGGCTGAGGACCCGTGCCGCCGCTCGGGTCACGTTGCCGTCGGCGAGACGTCCTGCGACAACGCGCCTTAACCGTCCGCGTTTGCCTCACTCTCACCGTGGAGGGACGGGTTGCTGATCAGTTCGGCGATGGCTAGCCCAAGCAGAACCAGTCGTCGTCGGGGAGGATCCCGCCTGCTGCGACGGCGCCGGCGCTTGCTGGCCCAAGATCTCAAGACAGATGCATCGGCTTCGCCAAGGCTTGGCGCATTCACCAAGGTGCCTTGAACAACCACCCCGATCGTGCAGGTGCCGCCGACGCTGTAATAGAAATCCCCATTGAGTGCGGTGTTGATCGCCCCTGTCACGTTGAAATCGCCGAACACGCTCCTGTAACAAGTAGGTGCTCCGGCTGGTGGGGTGATATTGGCCGTCGTCGTAGCAGTCGTCGATGTGAGCAGGTATCTGCCCGCGTTCGCGTCCAGGGTGATGCCGGTAGCTGTCACCGAGATGCCTGTTCCGGGGCCGATGGACGCGAAGGTCGCGCTTGCGGCCGAGCAGGTCACGACGTCGGGCGAGATCACCCCGGTCAGCGAGCAGAGGGTCATCGTGGCCGCATTCGCGCCGTCGTAGACCTTGTCGGCCGCAGTCACGGTTGCGGTCACCGGCCGATACAGCGTCCCGCCTTTGGCCCCATAGCCTATGCAGAGCGCCTCACTTGGAAACGTTGTTCCGTCCGCGCGGACGAGCGTTTGCCAGCCGCCCTTCTGACAGAGTTTCGCATTCGTGGAGTTGCTGCCAGCGAAAGCGATTCCGACGTTGACGACGAGCATCACAACCACAAGGCCGAACGTCGCCACGATCGAGACCATGCGTCGAGCCCTTCGGCGCTCACGTCTCGCCCTCATGATTCACCCTTCTTCATGGTGCCCGAACCGTCATGACGTCTCGCCCGATCCAGGGACTTGACAACCCCCCTTCCGTCCTACTATCGACCGGAGACAGCGCCTCGCCCCATCGGTCTTCGGTCGGCGAATCCGGGCCACAAGGCGTAGCACTCGCCAATCAGTCAGCGTGAACACCTAAGCAACTGAGGGCTTGCATGACTCGGAAGACATCACTCGGGATGAAGCAAGCCGGGTCCATCGGAGGATTGGGACCTTATCGGCTCCTTGTGTCGCCGCCTTCACCGGTCTCCTCTGTCGTCGCCTTCACGTGGTAAACGGCCTCGACTCCACGGAAGGAACTTGGCCGATCGGCCCGAGCGGGGCAAGCCTCACGATTCGCGCTCACGTGACCGAACGGAGGTACCAGTCTGCGATCGTCGCACCCCAAGCGTCGCTGTGATGGCGCCCGCCGCAAGGAACGGCCCGAATGGGATCGCGCTCTTTCGCCCGCGGCCGGCGAGCAGGGCGACGAGGCCTCCCAGACCCCCGAGCAAGACTGCGACGCCGGCCGCCACAGCGACGCAGCGCAAGCCGAGCGCTCCCATCATCAAGCCGATCAGCGCCGTCAGTTTCACGTCGCCCATGCCGAGGCCTCGAGGCGCTATCAACGCGATGAGCATGAACAGACCCCCGTAGGCGAGCACACCCACGATCGCGCGCAGCGGGGCCAGCGGTTGGCCGATCGCCCACCCGAGGACGATCGCGGCGGCGAACGCTGGGAACGCGGGATAGGTGATCCGGTTAGGGATGATGCGATGCTCCAGGTCGATGGCACCCACGGCGAGCATCGTCGCGCAGAAGGCGACAGAACCACGATCAGATGAGATCTGTGGATAAACGATGGCGACCCCCGCGAACAAGGCCGCGGTCCCCCCCTCCAGCACGGGATATCGGACCGGGATCGGTGCACGGCACGAGCGACACCGACCGCCGAGAAGGAGCCACGAAAGGACCGGGATGTTGTCGCGACTCTTGATCTCGGCACCGCAGTGCGGGCAGCGCGACCGCGGTGAGACGATCGATTCCTTCTTCGGGATCCGGTCGACGACGACGGTCAGGAAGCTCCCGACAGCGAGTCCGAACGGTACCGCGACGAGGGCACGGATCACGCGTCACTCACGCGCAAACCTTAGCGCCCCTACCAGACCGGACCATGGAACCTACGAGGCCTCGCGCACGTACGCGATGTCCTCGCGGAACGAAGTGATGGTGCCGTAGCCCGGAACGAGCACCGGGCGGAACGTCATCGTGTAGTTGTTCCCGATGACGACAGTGCCGCCCATGACCTGGCCGTAGTAGTTGTTCTGGTTGTTCATGTTCGCCGCGCAGGGTGTGTAGAAGAAGACCTGGGTGTTGGAGTCGAAGTTCGTGAGGTTCCCGACGCTGACGTCCTTGCTTGACGTGCCTGTCGGGCAGGGAGATGGAGCGGGCCATGTGCTGATGAAGAAGATGCTCTCGGTCGCGGAGGCTCCGTTCCAATTGGATTTCTGCTGGAGGTTGATGCCCCAGTCCGTGATGATCGCTAGGTTCCCATTGACACCTATCGTCTTGTTGTTGCCGTTCGAGAACGTGCAGGGGGTCGCGCCGGGTCAATCCGCACGACGAAGCTCCCAGACCAGGAACCCTCGACGAACGATCGGGCCTGACTGCAGGCGTCTCCCACCGAGAACGTATTGCCTCCGCATGTCGTGGACGCCGACGCGCCAAACGTGCATACCGTGTATCCCGCATTGACCCAGTTCGTTTGGTCCGTCGCCGTGAACGTGATCTGAGGGAAGGGTTGGGTCGGAGGCCTGGGCGACACGGTGTTCGTGTATGACGTTCCGGCCACGGAGACCCCGCTGATCGTCGTGCCCGCAGTAGCGCTGTTGCCGATCGATTCGCTGCCGCCGATCGAGGAGCTTGAAGAGGTGACGCTGCCCGAGACGCTCGTGGGGTTGGCCATGGTCACACTGTCGTTGGCCCACAGGTTCCCCTGGATGTTCGAGTTGTTTGAGATCGACGCCGCCCCGTATGGGATGTAGACGTTGCCGCGAATGCGTGGCGTGTTCGTGATGACGAGGTCGCCGTTCAATATGTACACGTCGCCGTCGTTCCCGTTATTGCCGTAGATGTCGAAGTTGTTCGGGAAGTTCGCGCCATTGTTGGTAAGGACGGCGGCTCCGAAGCCCCCGTAGACAGGCATTAGTCGGATGTAGGTCTGCATCGTCCTCGGGGTTTGACCGCCAACCGTTCCCGTAGTGGTGATGAATACCGACGACGGGTAAACCGCGTCGGTAAAGGGACAGTTCATCACGTGCGCAGGGGTAAGCAAACCACTGGCGTCGTAAAAGGTCGGCGTCGCAGTGAAGCTAGCGCTCGCCGGCGCGCTCGCGATCGACTGGGTCACGGGGTTACAGCTCAGCGTCGTAACCGGGGTGGACTGCAGGAGCGCGTAGTAGTAGTTCGCGCCGGATTCGGCGGCGTCTACTGAGGTCAGCCTTTGCCGGTCGTAGCCAGTGGACTGCGCGTCGTGGATCGACTGCGCGACGATCACGGTGGACAGGATCAGCAGCACCATGCTCACGAGGAGGGCGATCACCATCGCCATTCCTTCCTCTCCGCTCGATCGGATGCGCATCGTTAGCTCCTTACGGTTCACGTTGGCACGTTCGTGGGCAGGGTGGCGCAGACGGCGAGCGGATAGCCGAACGAGGTGTTTCGGCCCGTCACCGAGGTCTGCAGTCTTTGGGTCGCATTGGCGGACCCCGTCGGGGTCCGAGTTGACGAGGAACTGCACCGTCATCGTCCGCCCGGTAGGATCAAGCGTGAATGCGCTCTGTGATTGGGCGCGGTTCAAGATGCCGTCGGCAACGACCTGCCAGGTCAAGGCTCCCGGCGTGATGTTCGGCTTCCAATACCCGTACATCAGCTGGTTCTGACTGTTGATCGTCCACAGAGCGCAGCGGCTGATGTCATCCTGTGCTGAGTAGGCCTGGGTGTAGATGAGGAACGTATACCCTGCGGCGTTGGGCGGGTACAGGAGATTGCCGGAGCGCACCTGGCGGTCGATCGTCTGCATGGCGAGGCGGACCTGGTTGATCGTTCTGGACCGCACGTCCTCGTTCACGCTTGCCTTCTGGATCGATGTCAAGGTCGATAGCAGGATCACCATGGCGATCGACAGGATGCTCATGGCAACCACTAGCTCGACGAGCGTCATGCCTCCGTGTTCGTGGAGGCGCTGCCGTAGCTTGGCGATCCGATTCGCCATCCCTATCACCCGGCCGCCGGCGCGGGAGCGTAGACACTTCGCGTGAGCATCGTCCCCATGTTGATAGCGATGTTCAGGTTTATCGCCGTCGCCCCGTCGACGATCACCACGTAGTGCACCGTCGCCTTGAAGGGCGTCACGCTTGAGTCCTCGGCCGTGCACTGGGTGAGCGTCGCGCTCGGCGTGCACGTCCGGGTCGAGCCGGACGTGGCTGCTTGGATCCCGAGCTCACCGAGATGGTCACCGTGACAACGTGCCCGCCGACCGTGGCGGTCTGGGTCGCGGGAGGCGCAACGATGTTGTTGAGCAGCGCATCTGTCACCGAGCGAGAGGTGTAGCTTGCACCGTTCCAGTAGGAGATCGTGCCGGCCGACGGGGCGGCCGCCGGCGCGGCCGTGGTCGTCGACCCCGCCTGGGAGGTCGCGCTGTCCCGGTATCCGGTCATCGAGAGCAGGTAGCCAGTCCAACCGGCCGGCGCGCCGACCGCCGCCGGGAAGGCGCCGATGTTCACCTGGCCGATGTTCCGGGTGGCCGACCGCGACGCTGCCGTCCTTGCCGGGGTCCACCTGGCGATTGACGAAGGACGTGTTTGGGTTGCTCGCGGCCGCGTCGACGCTCGCAAGCGCCGCGGTGCCGAGGCCCCCAGCAAGTCCATTGAGAGTCATGGAGGCCGTCAGAGGCGCCTCCCTGCTGGATCCGCCCGCCGACGCAAGGGAGGTTATCGGTCTCAGCCGTATCGGTCGGGGGCGGGCAGACGTTGGTTCCCCCGGCAGCGACCGCGGCGTCGGCCAAGCCGGCGTCATTCGGTGGCGCTCCAGGTCGATGGACGTCGAGCCGTTGGTGGACGAAACCGCACCGCCTAGGCCCGAAACCGGCAGACTCGTACCGTAGGTGAGGGCGGGTGCTCCCGGGTCTGAGTCCGCGGCGCTCGCCGTCGTGAGCGTACCGGCGTCCGTCCGTGTGCCAGCCCCATCTGTCACCGAGACCTGGGACTCCGAGAACGACGCCCGACCTACCGTCACTTGCTCGTTCTGAAGGTTCGACTCCGTTCCAGTCAGACCGAGGTAGCCGCTCGTGAAGTTGTTCAGGCCCTGGATCGACCCGCTGATATCGATATGCGCTGCCGGCACCTGCGCGAGGCCGTAAAAGGACGGTTGGCACGGAGCCGCGAATGGGTGGGTCGACGAGCTCAGGCACCCACTCGGCGACGAGAACAGGCTCTGGATCTGAACGAGGTTGTTGGCCTTGTTCGGGTAGGCAGCGCTTGTCCAGCTAATCATGACGGTGACCCGGTACGGGGTCATCGCGGGGCAGGTGGCCGTCACCGAAGGGCAGTCGTTAGTGACGTAGGTCTGCCAGTTGAAAGCGATGTTATTCGTCGTCGCGGTCGCGGCGATCGTGCCGGTGTGTGGATTGATCCACGGCGTCGAAGGCACGCCACCGGAGTTCACGATCCGCTCGCCTGAGCAGGACTGGAACCGGTAGACGATCGGTGTCCCCCCACAGTTCGCGATGTTCGGGTCTGTTAGATCACTGCTGGACAGCCCCGTCTGGATCTTCGAGTACGCCTGCCCTCGGATGGTCTCCATGATCTGGTCCGCGATGCCGTCGGCGGTGACACGCTCGCGGCCGTAGGCGATCGAGTGGAACCCGAGGGTCGCCGTGTACGCCATCGCGACCATGGCGGCGAAGATGATCGTGATCGCGATCATCGTCTCGATGATGGTGAATCCGCGCTGGTCGTCTTTGGCGAGCGCAGACAGGCGCCTTGCAGTATCGCCCGGGTCATACGGTCCTTCCCTATGTCAACAGCTGTCGAGTAATGGGTCGGCAACTCGGCTGGCCGGCTTGAGGTCATCTGGGGGATATCCCGCGGATCGGGTAGGTCGAACGACTCAGGTTCCTTGGGTACCGGACCGTGGCAGGATTCCTTGAGGGAGGACGACACCTCGTCTGATACACATGCCCAAGAGAACGGAGCACACAGAAGGGGCGGCCCGGAGGCCGCCCCTTGCGTGTGTGCCGTTCCTGATCGTCTGTTACGGAATGCGGGTGCCGCGGCCGCAGCAGCAGCGGTGCCTGTGCAGTTGGCCGGCGCGCGGTGGAACCATAGGTGGTGCCTCCGGCAGCCGAGTCTTTGATCTAGTAGCAGGTACCCGACGCGGACAGGCGGTCCGCCGACCAAGAATTGTGTTTGGGGCGCCGTAATGTCGGCGGCACCGGCCGGAGCGGTGCATCCATCGTCTGTGGCAGCCGGGGCGCCGCCACGTAGCACAGCGACGGCTCGACCGTCTTCAGGCCGGTCGCGGCCGGTCGTCTGCGACCTGCGTATGGTGCTGGCGTCCGTGTAGATCGTCTTCGCAGCCACGAGGGCGTTGCGAAGGTCGGACTGCGCCGCGCGGTTCTGGGCCCGGGTACGGGCGCCCAGGAACGTCGGCAGTGCGATGGCGATCAGGATGCCGATGATCAGAACGACCACCATCAGCTCGATGAGGGTGAAGCCGTCCTCATCCTGCTTGCGCTCGAAATAGCGCTTGAGCATCTGCGTCAACTCCCTTCCTTGGATCTCGTGGCACGCCCGTGCGGCGCACCCTACTGGGTCAGGGTTTCGGCGTCTGCGGCATCCTGCTTGAGGGCTCGGCGCTCGTCCGTCCATGAATACCTGGGAACGGGTAGGACGCGGGCTACCAGCCGGCGGCGGCGGGGCTGTCGCGGCGGTCGCGGTTCGCCGCTGCCCACGTCGCCGTGCAGTTCGGCGGCCGTCGTCTTCCCGTACTTGGTCCCGGTCGTGCCGTCGAGGATCACGAAGCACGTGCTGCGACGCCGACAGCCGAGCCGCGGAGAACTGCGTCGCCGTCGAGTGGACGCTGATCGACCCGATCCCGCTCCCGCTGGCGCACGCCGGGAGCGACGGGGTTCGTCGCCGCCGATGCCTGCCGTTGGCACGTAACACATGTTCGGGATGATCGTGACGAGCCCGTGCCGGACTCGTCGGCGGATGTGAACGTGGCGTTGTCCGTGTACAGGATCCGCGCCGCCAGGACCGCGTTCCGCAGGTCCGATCTGGGCGGCGCGGTCCTGGAACCTCGCCCGCACGCCGAGGAACGTCGGCAGGCCCATCACGATCAGGATGGCGAGGATCATCACGACGACCATCAACTCGATGAGCGTGAAGCCGTCCTCGTCCTCGTCGCAAGCCGTCTGCCAGGTTCGGAGCACCGGTGCCACCTCCTCTCGCTCGTCAGCGTCGACGGCCGGGGACCCGTCCGTCGCACCGTCTTTCACGAGATATCGGCACGGATGCCGTCGAGGGTTGACCCCTCCGGCCCGCCGACGCGGACCGGAGGGACAAGAGCCAACGTTCGACGTACGTAGAACCGGCGGATCACTACGTACGTGGCCTTACTGGATCAGCTTGATGATGTTGAACATCGGCATGTAGAGCGCGATGACCGCGGCTCCCACGGCTCCTCCGATGATCGCGATCAGGAGCGGCTCGATCAGCGACGTCAGGGCGTCGACCGACGCCTCGACCTCCTGGTCGTAGAACTTCGCGACCTTCTCGAGCATGGTGTCGACCTGGCCGGTCTCCTCACCCACCGCGAGCATCTGCACGACCATCGGCGGGAACACGGCGTGCCTCGCGAGCGGCTTGGCGATCGACTCACCTTCGCGGACGCTCGCCTGCACGTCGACGACCGCCTTCGACATCACCTTGTTGTTCACGGTGTCCGCGACGATGTCCAGCGCCTGCAGGATCGGGAACGCCCGAGCGCAGCAGCATCGCCGGCCGTGCTGGAGAAGCGGGACAGCGCGGTCTTGTGGAAGAGCGTGCCGAAGATCGGGATCTTCAGCTTGAGCGCGTCGAGCGTCGCCCGTCCGGCTTCCGTCTTCTTGTACCGCCTGAAGAGGAACGACGAACACGAACGTGAGCATGATGAGGAGTCACCAGTACTTCTTCACCGCGTCCGAGGCCATGAGCAGGACCCGGGTCGGCAGCGGCAGCGTGCCGCCGAGCTGCGTGTAGATGGTCTTGAACTGCGGCACGACGAACAGCAGCATCGCCGACATGATCAGGACGACCAGCGCGACGACCGCGACCGGGTACGTCATGGCCGACTTGATCTTCTGCCGCAGGTGCACCTCGCGCTCGAGCACGTCGGCCAGCCGGAGCAGCACGTCGTCCAACATCCCGCCCGTCTCGCCCGACTTGACCATGGCGATGTAGAGGTCGTTGAACGCCTTGGGGAACTTCGCCATGGCCACGGACAGGCTCGAGCCCTGCTCGACGTCGTTGCGGACGAGCGTCAGGGTCTTCGCGAGCTCCTTGTTGCTGACCTGGTCGGACAGGATCGACAGCGCGCGCAGGATCGGCAGGCCGGAGTTGACCATGGTGGCGAACTGCCGGGAGAAGATCGCGACTTCCTTGAGCTTGATCTTCGCCGGCCTGATGTTGATCTCGAGGTTGAGGCCCTTCTTCTCCTTGCCGACCTCGAGCGGGGTGTACCCCATCTCGCGGAGGCGCTCGAGGACCAGGCGCTCGTTGTCGGCGACGAGGGTCCCCGTGACGAGGTTCCCGGACTTGTCCCGGACCTTGTACTGCGTAGGACTCAGACATAGTCGCCTCCCGACATCATCGAGCCCATCGCCATGGCTCCGCCGCCGTCCATCGGAGGCGGAGCGGAGGCGCCGCCGACCAGCCGCTGGAGCTCCTCGGGGTCGTGGCAGCGCTCGAACGCCACCTGCTGGTTGATGCGGCCGGCCTTCACGTGCGCGGCGATCGACATGTCCATCGTCTGCATCCCGTACCGGCCGCCGGCCTGCATCGCGGAGTAGATCTGGTGGACCTTGCCCTCGCGGATCAGGTTGCGGATGGCCGGGGTCGTGACCAGCACCTCGCACGCCGCGACGCGTCCCTGGCCGTCGGTCGTCTGGAGCAGCTGCTGCGTGACGACACCCTGAAGCGTGGTCGCCAGCTGCACCCGCACCTGCTGCTGCTGGTGCGGTGGGAACACGTCGATGATGCGGTCGATCGTCTGCGGCGCGTCCTGCGTGTGCAGGGTCGCGAAGACCAGGTGGCCGGTCTCGGCCGCCGTGATCGCGGTCGAGATCGTCTCGAGGTCTCGCATCTCACCGACCAGGATGACGTCGGGGTCCTGACGCAGGACGTGCTTCAGGGCCTGGCCGAACCCGTGCGTGTCGGCGCCGACCTCGCGCTGGTTCACGATGCACTTCTTGTGCTTGTGCAGGAACTCGATCGGGTCCTCGACGGTCATGATGTGGCCGGCCCGCTCCTCGTTGACCACGTCCACCATGCCGGCGAGCGTGGTCGACTTGCCCGAACCCGTCGGGCCCGTCACCACGACGAACCCACGCGGGAACCGGGCGAGGTCGGCGACCACGCCCGGGAGGCCGAGGTCTTCGAGCTTCTTGATCTCGAACGGGATGAGCCGGAACGCCGCGCCGAGCGCGTCGCGCTGCTGGTAGACGTTCACACGGAAGCGCGCCTGACCCGGCAGGGAGTAGGACATGTCCAGCTCCAGCTCCTGCTCGAACCGCTCGCGGAGCTTCTGCGGCAGGATCGCGTAGATCATGCCCTGAAGCGCCCGGGGCGTCAGCGGAGGATACTTCTCCAGCCGCTCCAGCTCGCCGTTCACACGCACGACGGGCGGGGTCCCCACCGTGAGGTGGAGGTCCGAACCGCCAACCTCCAAGAGCGCCGTGAGCAGCTCCGGGATCGGGATATTCACGTCGTCTTGATCTGCTTGCATCACCATCTCACTTCACCACCCTTGCGATCTCTCCGATGGATGTCCGGCCCATGCGGGCCTTCTCCAGACCGTCGTCACGAAGCGTCATCATTCCCTGCTCGATCCCGGTCTTCCGGATCTCATCGGCAGATGCCCGGTCGACCGTGAGCCGTTGGATCTCCTCCGTCATCGGCATGACCTCGTACAGACCTGCACGTCCGCGGTAGCCCGTGTTCGAGCATGCCGAGCAGCCGGCCGGATGGAACAGCGTGTCGATCTCCGGGATCAGCCAGTCCGGGTAGCCGGCGGCCACCAGTTCCGCGTGCTCGGGCTTGTACGCCTCCTTGCATCGCTCGCAGAGCATCCGGAAGAGGCGCTGGGCGACGACGCAGTCGATCGCGGACGCCACCAGGAACGTCTCGACCTCCATCTCCACCAGCCGCGAGATGGCCGATGCGGCGTCGTTCGTGTGCAGCGAGGAAAGGACGAGGTGACCGGTGAGGGCGGCCTCGATCGCGATCGTGGCCGTCTCCTTGTCGCGGATCTCACCGATCAGCACGATGTCCGGGTCGGCACGAAGGATCGACCGCAGGGCCGACGCGAAGGTGAGCCCGGCCTTCGGGTTCACCTGCATCTGGTTCACGCCGTCCAGGCGGTACTCGACCGGGTCCTCGACCGTGATGATGTTGCGGTCTTCCTGGTTCAAGATGTTGAGCGTCGCGTACATGGTGGTCGACTTCCCCGAACCGGTCGGCCCGGTCACCAGGATCGCGCCGTACGGCTTGCTGAACGACGCGGAGAACCGCTTGTAGGCGTCGTCGGAGAAGCCCAGATCCTCGAGGCGAAGGAGCGCCTGGGACTTGTCCAGGACGCGGATGACGATCTTCTCGCCGTAGACCGTGGGGAGCGTCGCGACACGCAGATCGAGCGTGCGCCCGCCGACCCGCATGCTGATGCGGCCGTCCTGCGGCACCCGCTTCTCCGCGATGTTCAGGTCGGCCATGACCTTCAGCCGGCTGATCAGGCCGCCCTGGATGTTCTTGGGCGAGTGCATGACGTCGTGGAGCACGCCGTCCACGCGGAACCGGACGCGGACGTCCCGCTCGGTCGGCTCGATGTGGACGTCGGAGGCCCGGTCGCCCACCGACTGGGTCATGATCGCCTGCACGAGCTTGACGATCGGTGCTTCCTCGAGCGCCGCCTCCAGCTGTTCATCGTCGCCCTCGAGCTGTTCGGAAGCCTGCGACGCAAGGGCTTCGACCTGCCCGTCCATGCCGGCGAACTTCTGGATCGCCTGCTCGACGTCGGCGGCCGTCGCCACCACCGGCTGGACGTCGCGGTTCGTGATCGTGCGGATGTCGTCCAGCGCGTAGACGTTCGCGGGGTCCGACATCGCGACCAGGAGCTTGCCGTCGCGTTCCCCGATCGGGATCGCGCGGTACCGGCGCGCGAGCGCATCCGGCAGCAACATCGTGGACGAGGGATCGATGTGATAGTCGGCCAGGTCGACGAACTCCAACCCGACCTGCTCGGCGAGGGCGCGGACCAGGTCCGCCTCCTTGATCAACCCGAGGTCGATCAGGACGCGGCCGAGCGACTTGGGGGTCTTGCGATGCTCCTCGAGCGCCTGCTCCAGTTGCGCAGCAGTGATGAGACCCTGTTCGATCAGGATCTGTCCGAGTTGCTTCGCCTTTCGCTTGACCGTAGTCATGTCGGGCTACCGGCGTCCGTTCGGTCTAGGTCGTCAGGAACTAACTTCGTCATCACCGCTCTCGACCTGAAGCAGGCCCGAGAACTCTTTGGCCAACATGACCGGATCGACCTCGGCGTCGGCGTCGAGCTCCATCGGAGGTGGCGTGTCCGTTACCGTTGCGTTCGTTCGTATCGGAGGCGTCGCCGCCGGCCGCTCCTTCCGCGTCCGGGCCGGACGTCGACGTGCCCTCCGCTCCGGCGGCTGCCCTTCTTCCCGGAGCCGCCGTTCGCGGCGCGCTCGACGGCATCCGCCGGGTCGGAACCGGACCCCTCCGCACCGGCCGCATCCCCCGAGCGGCCGACACCGCTTGCAACCGCGGCCATCGCCTCCTCGGTGGACGCGGCGGGCTTGCCGTCCGCGGCGGGCTGGGCGGTCCGAGCCCAATGTCGTGCCTGGGCGCTGTCGGGGGCCGGCGGGGTCGCGGACGAGTCGCCGTTCGTCGACTGCTTGTAGGACGACGTCGGCGATTTGCCCCGGGGCCCACCCGACGCCTCGGGGACGCGGAGCGTGTCGCGGCGGTTCCGGGACTCCTCGGCGGAGGTCAGGATGCCCTCGAGCTGATCGATCACCAGGCCGGGGCGGACGCCGGCGTTGGCCACGGCGAATGCACCGTACGCGGGCCGTCTGACGTAGACCCAGACCTGGTCGCCGAATTCGACGAAGCTGCGCTCGGGGTCCCCGAGCGAAGCGAACCTGACCCAGGCCGGCTTCACGGCCGTCTCGTCGTCCGGGTAGGACCCGAGGATCAGCCCGTCCCTGGAAAGGATGAGACAGCCGCGCACGTCGGCGACGCCGCCCGCGATGCGATACGCGAGCGCCGAGTAGTCATCCATATGTCACCCCTCACATCGTCGGACCGTGGCGAACGCTTGAGCATCCGGCCCGGATGAAGCGGTGAACGGCCGCAGGCGCGGGGGTCGGTCAGTCGGGGTCGGACATCGACGCGAGCGCTGCCGCCGACATGACCTCGAGCGGGGGCTGTTGCCCGGTCCACATCTCGAACGAGAGGGCGGCCTGGTGCAGGAGGAGCCCGATGCCTCCGAACGCCGTGGCGCCCGCGCTGCGGGCCTCGAGCTGGAGCGGCGTCACGGCCGGGTGGTAGAGGAGGTCGACGACGAGCATATCGGGACCGAGGGGGGGCACCGGAAGCGACTCCCCTCGCGCCCCTAACGGCGTGGCGTTCACGATCAGGTCCGCGCGCACGCTCAGCGCGCGATCGAATCCCACCGCACGGACATCGGTTCGCACGCCGTCGAGCGCGGCCTCGACGTCCTGCACGCGCGCCGGATCCCGGGCGGCGACCGTGATCGAAGCCACCCCTTCCCGCGCGAGGGCGAGCGCGCATGCTCGACCGGCCCCGCCTGCGCCGAAGATCAGCGCGTCCCGCCCGGCAGGGTCGAACCCGACGTCCAACCGGAGGAACCGTTCGAAGCCGGGGGCATCGGTGTTCGCTCCCCTCAAGCGCTCTCCGTCGCAGACGATGGTGTTCACGGCATGGAGCCGCCGCGCATCGTCGGAGAGCTCGTCGACCAACCCCGCGACGGCCGCTTTGTGCGGCATGGTCACGTTCGCTCCCACGAACCCCGTCGACGCGATCCCGCCGAGCGCCGCGGCCAGGTGCAGCGGATGCACCGGGAGCGGGACGTAGACCCAGTCGAGCCCCATCGCGGCGAACGCCGCGTTGTGGATGGCGGGCGACAGGCTGTGCGCGACGGGCCAGCCGATGATGCCCACGGTCTTGGTCGAACCACCGACGCGCGTCCCCGCGGCCGCGTCAGCCAAGGCATTCGGCCTTGTCGGCCAGGAACTGGTGGTAGGTCACGCTGAACCGGTGTCTGCCGTTGTCGCCGCAGAGCACGTAGTAGAGGTACGGAACGTCGGCGGGAGCCAGCGCGGCGCGGAGCGACGCGATCCCGGGGCTGGCGATCGGCGTCGGCGGCAATCCCGTGTGCAGCCGGGTGTTGTACGGGCTGTCGATCGCGAAGTCCGACGACGGTGAGGCCGTTCGAGGGGTCCGGGTCGATGTAGCCGATGGTCGCGTCGATGCCGAGCGGCATCCCGATGGCCAGCCGGTTGTAGATGACCGCGGCGATCTTGGCGCGATCCGACGCCACCGCCGCCTCGCGCTCGATCATCGAGGCGATGACGACGATCTCGTAGTCGGATACCCCGAGCGCCTTGGCGTTCCCCCAGTCGAGCCCCTGTGCCTCCGAGTCGAACTGATCGAGGAGGCGTTGGATCACGTCGTTCGAGGTCGCATCCTTCGCGAACCGGTACGTCTCGGGGAACAAGAACCCCTCCGTCCCCTTCCCGGCGGGCAGGTACGGGTCGAGGGACCAGTCCTTGCCCTGCGCCGAGGCCAGGAACCGGTCCTGCGGGATACCCAACTCCTCGTGCACCCGTTCGGCGATCTGCGTCAGCCGGTAGCCCTCGGGGATCGTCAGCCGTACGGTCGGCACCGCGGGAGGGGGTGTCGACAGCACCTCGATCGCGTCGTCGAGCGTCATGTTGGTGGTGAGGGTGTAGCTGCCGGCCCTGATGGCGTCTGCCTTGCCGGTGCCGCGCAGCAGGATGCGCCCGACGATCCCGCCGCACCGCACCACACCGAGGTCGTGGAGCTTCGTCACGACCTCTTCGCCGGACGTCCCGGGCGCCACGGTGAAGGCGACGTCGCGCTTCGGCCCGCTCGCGCCCTTGCAGTGGCCGTAGTAGGCGCCGGCCGCGACCACGCCGCCGACGAGCACCAGGAATGCGACGAGGAGCGCCAGGAACGCGCCGCGGTGCGGCCGGCCGTCCGGATCGTCATGCCGGTCCGACCGGCGAGGCTGTCCCTGCTCCACGGGTTGGCAGGATACCCAGCCCCGCGCATCACGGGCCCGCGCCCGCGTCAGCGGTGCGCGTCGAGCCAGGCTTGCAGGATCACGGCCGCCGCGGATCGATCGACCACCGCGCGTCGCTCTCTGCCGCCGATGCCCGCCTCACGCAATCCGCGTTCGGCCTGGACGGTGGACAACCGCTCGTCCTGCAACTCCACCGGAACGCCGAGGAACGAGCGGAGCGCGTCGGCGAACGCGCCGGCCTTCACGGCCGCCGGCCCGCGCTCCCCCGTCATCGAGAGCGGCAGCCCCACCACCACGACCGTGGCGGCATGCTCCTCGACCAGCGTTGCGATGGCCTTCAGGTCCGCGGGGGCGCCCGTGTGGATGGTGCCGATCGGCACCGCCATCCGACGGTCGTCGTCCGAGATCGCGACCCCGATGCGGGCGTCACCGAGGTCGAGACCGAGCACGCGGCCGGGGCGCGCCGTTTGGTCCATCTACGTGCCTGCCAGGAGCTCCGAGAGACGAGCGGGGATGCCCTGGACCGCGTGATCGACGGCCGCTCCGTCGGGACCGCCCGCGAACGCCATGGTGGGCTTGCCACCCGCACCGCCACCGATCTGCTTCGCGGCCACGTCGAGAAGCTCGGGCGCCGTCACGCCACGCTCGACGAGTCGTGGGCTGCAGGCGGCCACGATCAGTGCCTTCCCGTTCGCGTTGGAGCCGAGGACGACGGCCGCGCCGCCGTCGCCCTCCAACTTGCCGACCACCTTCTGCGCGAGCTCTCGGAGCTCGTCGGCGCCGACCTCCTCGAGCGACGTCACCAGCCGCGTACCGTCGACATGGGACACCTGCTGCACGATCTGATCGACACGGGACGCGACGTCACCTTGCCGCAGCTTGCCGAGCTCGGTCTCCAGCCGTTTGACCCGTTCGACGAGCTGACGTGCGCGCTCGACCGCGGACGCCGGGTCGGTGCTCCCCAGGGCCGTGACCAACCCCTGGAGGAGCGCGCGCTCCGCGTTGATCTCGCGGAGCGCGTCGGGGCCGACCAACGCCTCGACGCGGCGCATGCCCGCGCCGATCGAGCCCTCGTGCAGGATCTTGATCAGTGAGACGTTGCCCGTGCGATGGACGTGCGTCCCCCCGCACAGCTCCCGCGAGTAATCCCCCACCTCGACCACGCGAACCAGGTCGCCGTACTTCTCGCCGAACAGCGCGATCGCGCCCTGCGCCTTCGCTTCGTCGAACGTCGTCTCGTAGATGCGAACCGCGTCGTCGAGCGCCAGACGACGGTTCGCTTCCAACTCGGCCTCCTCCAGGAGCTCGTGCGGCACCGCCGACGGGTGCGGGAAGTCGAACCGGAGGCGTCCGGGTGCGACGAGCGATCCGGCCTGACGCGCGTGGTCTCCCAGCAGATGCTTCAGCGTCCAGTGGACGATGTGCGTCGACGTATGAGCGCGCGCCGTGGCCTCCCGCCGGTCGGCATCGACCGCGCCGTGTGCCTCCTGGTCGCCGCGGATCTCCCCGGACTCCACCAGCCCGACGTGCATGATCGCGTCCGGGCCGGCCCACTGGGCGTCGACCACGCGCACCAATCCGGTCGCGGTGCGGATGATGCCGTGATCCCCGATCTGACCGCCGCCCTCCGCGTAGAACGGCGTGACGTTCAGGAAGAGCCGGATGTCCTCACCTTCCTCGGCCACCTCGAGCTCTCGGCTCTCGGCGTCGAGCATCGAGACGATCTTCGCGTCGCTCTCCAGTTGCCGGTAGCCGACGAACTCGGTCGGCGGGCACCGCGCCGGCGTCGATGCCGATCGGCACCTTCTTCGCGGCGGCGCGGGCGCGCGTCCGCTGCTGCTCCAGGAGCTCCGCGAACCGGTCGACGTCGACCGTGAGTCCCGCCTCGGCCGCCAGCTCCTGCGTCAGCGGGAGCGGGAACCCGAACGTGTCGGACAGCTTGAACGCGTCGTCGCCCGACAGCACCTTGCGCTCCTCGTTCCGCTCCACGGCCTTCTCGAAGAGCTGGAGACCTTGGCGGAGCGTCGCCGCGAACCGATCCTCCTCCGACGTGGCCACCTGCAGGACGAACGCCTCGTTCTCGCGGAGCTCGGGATAGACATCGCCCCAGAGCTCGGTCGTCCGTCGGATCGAGCGGCTCCAGGACGGGCCCCTCGATCCCGAGCCGGCGCGAGTGCGTGACGACCCGGCGGAGCATCCGACGCAGGATGTAGCCGCGTCCCTCGTTCGACGGCTGCACGCCGTCGGCGATCAGGAACGTGGTCGCCCGGCCGTGCTCGGCGATCACCTTGAGCGAGACGTCGTCGCGCTCGTCCGCTCCGTGCCGCTTGCCCGACAGCGACTCGACCACCTCGAAGAGCGGACGGAACGCGTCGGTCTCGAAGTAGTTGTCCTTGCCCTGCAGCAGCGTGGCGACGCGCTCGAGGCTCGACCCGGTGTCGATGTTCTTCGCCGGGAGCTCGCCGACGATCTCGAGGTTCGCGTCGACCTGGTCCTGGATGAACACCAGGTTCCAGATCTCCATGAACCGGTCCTCATCGACGTCGGGACCGCCGTCCGGCCCGTACCTCGCGCCGCGATCGACGAAGATCTCCGAGCACGGACCGCCGGGACCTGCGGCGTGCGTGTGCCAGTAGTTCGCCAACTGACCGTCGCTGTCGAGGCGGCCCCGGCGCACGATCCGCTCCGGCGCCGATCCGGCCGCGTCGATCCAGATCGCCTCTGCCTCCGCGTCGTCCTCGTACACCGTGACCCACAGCAGGTCGTGGTCGATCCCGAACCCTCGGTGACCAGCTCGTGCGCCCACGGGATCGCGTCCGCCTTGAAGTAGTCACCGAACGAGAAGTTGCCGAGCATCTCGAACATCGTCAGGTGGCGGGCCGTGTGACCGACGTTCTCGATGTCGTTGGCGCGGAAGCACTTCTGGCAGGATGTCGCCCGCGGGAACGGCGGCGGCGCCTGTCCCAGGAAGTACGGGATGAACTGGTTCATGCCCGCGTTCGCCAGCAGCAGCCCCGACTCGGGCGGCGGGATCAGCGAGGACGACGGGACGCGACGATGCCCGCGCTCTTCGAAGAACGACAGGAACGTCTCGCGGATGCGATGGCTCTCCACGCCGGGAGTCTATCGAGGGGCGGTGGGTGGCATACCCTCGGCGGCCGGCGGCAGCTCGGCACGGAGTTCGCGCTCGCGCTCCTCCATGGCCTGGCGCCCCTCGGCGATCGATTCGGAGACCAGCTTGCCGAGGTCCAGGAGCCCGCCCTTCGCCTCGCGGGCGATCGTGGCGGGCGCCACTCGATCGGCCTGCTTGCGCGCCCAGCGGGACGCGATGATCGCGCTGGTCGCGCCGGCGCCGAGACCGAGCGCCACCCAGAATCCCCGGCGGAACATGGCGCTCCCCTAGCTGGCCGGCGGCGTCTTCGGCTTGCTCTTCTTGAACCGGCTCGCGCCCTTCCGCAGGCCGGCCCCGACCGAGATGATCTTCACGAGCGGACTCGATGCGGCCTGCTCCACCAGACCGGACACGCGTTCCACGCGCTCCAGGATGCCGTCGATGCGATCGATCTCGCGGTTCGTCCGCTCCACCGATCCGCGGACCTCGCGCAGGAGGGGGACGGTCTCCTCACGCGTCGAGTCGATCATCATCTTGGTGCTCTCGAGAACGCGGAACGTGTTGAGCAGCACGATGCAGAGGAAGAGCACCAGCAGTCCCCAGAACGCCGCCAGGATGATCAACGCGGTGTCGCCGGCGTTGAGCGCGAGGTACCCCATGGTCTCGTCCCCTTCGTGGTCGATGGTCGGTCGTGCCTGGGTCGCCGCGTAGCATACCCACGGGAACCGGCTCGACGCTCCCGGTCAGAGCGCGGTCAGGCTTCTTCGCCCTCGCCCGATGGTTCGTAGTACTTCGTCCCCTGGAAGCGGACGGGACGATACTCCTGCTCGACCTGGTGCCCGGGGAAGTCGTGCGGGTACCTGTACCCCTTCCCGTGCCCCAGACGCTTGGCGCCCGGATAGGACGAGTCGCGGAGGTGCTCCGGGACGGCGTCGGCGCTCGCCGCATCCTCCATCGCCTTCGCCAGAGCCGTGTAGACGCTGTTGGACTTGGGAGCGCGGGCCAGGTAGATCGCCGCTTCCGCCAGGTTCAGCCGCGCCTCGGGAAGCCCCACGTGCTCCACGGCGTGGGCGGCGGCCGATGCGATCAGCAGCGCCCGCGGATCCGCGAGGCCGATGTCCTCCGACGCGTGCACGATCATCCGGCGCGCGATGAAACGCGCATCCTCACCGGCCTCGAGCATCCGGGCCAGCCAGAACAGGGCGGCGTCGGGGTCCGAGCCGCGGATGCTCTTGATGAACGCACTGATCACGTCGTAGTGCGCGTCGCCCTGCCGGTCGTACACCACGGCCTTGCGTTGGACGGCCTCGGCGGCGCGATCCCTCGTGACTTCGAACTCACCCGACCCCTGTGCCGCGAGGACCGCCGCCTCCAGACCGGTGAGCGCCATCCGCGCATCGCCGCCGGCGATCTCGGCCAGGTGGTCGAGCGCTTCGTCGGTGACATTCACCTCGATCCCGCCCAGCCCCCGCTCGGGGTCGTCCAGCGCCCGCTGCATCAAGGTCTTCAGCTCGCCGGGGCCGAGTGGCTCCAATCGGAGCAGCAGGCATCGCGAGAGCAGCGGTGTGTTCAGTGAGAAGTAGGGGTTCTCGGTGGTGGCGCCGATCAAGGTCACGGTTCCGGCTTCGACCGCCGGGAGCAAGACGTCCTGCTGTGCTTTCGACCACCGATGGACCTCGTCGACGAACAGGACGGTGCGGAACAGTCCGCCCTTGGCCCCCTCCATCACCTTGCGCGCGTCCGCCACGCCGGACGACACCGCCGAGAGGCGCATCATCTCGGCGCCGACCGCGTCGGCAAGCAGATGCGCCAGGGTGGTCTTCCCCGTGCCCGCCGGACCCCACAGGATGATCGACGGAAGGTTGCCGCCCGTCACCAGCTTGGTGAGCGCGGAGCCGGGGCCGACGACATGGGTCTGCCCGACGAACTCCTCGAACGTCCGGGGCCGCATCCGCGCCGCGAGGGGGGCGTCCGCCACGATCGGACTACCCCCGAGCGATGCGGTCGGGACGGATCCGATAGAGCACGCGCACCGAACCGGGCACGTACTCCCACCGTTCGCCGTCGTGATACTTCTGATTGAGGAAGTCGATGTGCTGCTCGGCCTCCTCCCCGGTCTCGATCGAGACGACCGTTCCGTTGATCGCCGTCCAGGTGTAGGGATCGTCCTGCGCGTGCACCGAGACCACGACCCGACGGATCGCGCCGGATGTTGCGATCCTTCTTCCGCCCGACGGCGCTGTTCACCAACACATGGCCGTCGTCGTCGACATCGATCCACAAGGGGGCCGCGTGCGCCGAGCCGTCCTCGTTGAGCGTCACGAGGTGCGCGAAGTTCTGCCCCCTGAGGAGCGCGACGTCATGATCGGTGAGGTCGGCCATGGACTCAGACGCGTGGGAACGCGACGTGGTGTGGCCGGACCTCGAGGATCAAACGCACCTGGTCGGGCTTGGGCACCCACGGCTCCCCGGAGTACTTCCGGGACAGGAAGTCGATGTGCTCGTCGGCACCCTCGGTCGTGATGCGCTCGACGACGCCGCGCACGTACAGCGGCGGCCATGGGTTCGCCGGATCGTGGCTGGCGATCATCACCCGTGGGTCGCGACGGACGTTCCGTGCCTTCCGCCGGCCGTCCGCGGTGTTGAAAAGGACCAGGTCGCGCTCCACATCGACGTCGACCCACAGCGGCATGACGTGCGGAGACCCGTCGTCGTTCGTGGTCGCCAGGTACGCGAGGTTCTTGGCCTGGAGCAGCCGGATCGCTTCATCGGTCAGCACAGCCATGTCGTTAGTGCTCCTTCTTCGGTTGCTCCAACACTTTCAGCCCCAGTTCGCGCAGTTGCATCTCATCGACATGTGCGGGCGCTCCCGTCAGTGGGTCGGCCCCCGATTGCGCTTTGGGGAACGCCGTCACGTCGCGGATCGCATCCTTGCCGGCCATGAGCATCACCAGACGATCGACCCCCATCGCGATCCCTCCGTGGGGAGGCGCGCCGAATCCCAGCGCGGTCAGCACGTGACCGAACTTCTCCTGCGACTCCTCGTGCGACATGCCGAGGACGTCGAACACCTTCGCCTGCACGTCGGGTCGATGGATGCGGATGCTGCCGCCTCCGACCTCGAAGCCGTTGAGCACCAGATCGTATGCGCGCGCCCTGGCCGTCGAGGGCTCGAGATCGGCGTCGTCGACGGGCGCGGTGAACAGGTGGTGCACGGAGACCCACTTGTCGTCCTCATCGCTCCATTCGAACAGCGGCGGGCGAACCATCCAGCAGAACGCCCACTCGCCGTCGGGGATCAAGCCCAAACGCGCGGCCAGCTGCCGGCGGAGCGCGTCGAGCGCCACGTGCACGCGGTCCTCCCGGTCGGCGACGATCAGGATCAGGTCGCCCTCATCCGCCGCGGTCGCGGCCGCGAGCCCCTCCAGCTCCTCCGGCGAGAGGAACTTGGCCACGGGCGAGCGGATCTCGCCGGGCTCGACGACCATCCAGACGAGGCCGGCCGCCCCACGACCCTTCGTCTCGGTGACGAGATCGTCGAGCTCCTTACGAGACAGGGAGCCACCCCCGGGCGCGACCAGCGCCTTGATCCGGCCCTTCGACGCCAGCACCGAAGCGAACGCCTTGAACCCCGTCGCTCGGAAGGTTTCGGCCAGGTCGATCAGCTCCATCTGGTACCGGAGGTCGGGCTTGTCGGAGCCGAAGCGCTCGAGCATCTCGTCGTAGGTCAGCCGCGGGAAGGGTGTGCCCATCTCCGCACCCTGGGTCTCGGCGACGATGCGCGCGTACAGCGGCTCGATCACAGCGATGATGTCCTCCTCGTCGATGAAGGACATCTCCACGTCGAGCTGCGTGAACTCGAGGCCACGCTCGGCGGTGGTGCGTTCGTCACGCAGACACCTGACGATCTGGTAGTAGCGGTCCTGACCGGCCACCATGAGCATCTGCTTCAGCTGCTGGGGAGACTGCGGGAGCGCATAGAACGTGCCCGGCCAGGTCCTCGACGGGACGAGGAAGTCGCGAGCGCCCTCCGGCGTGCTGCGGGTGAGGATCGGCGTCTCGACCTCCACGAACGCGAGCGCGTCCATGTGCTCGCGCATGAGGCGAGTGATCGTGTGGCGCAACCGCAGGACCGTCGTCATCTCCGGGCGGCGCAGGTCCAGGTAGCGATACTTCAACCGGAGCTCCTCGCCCGCCTCGATCCGGTCCTCGATGGGGAACGGCGGCGTCTCGGACTCGGCCAGGAGCTCGAGCGTTCCGGCGGCCACCTCGATCTCTCCCGTATCCAAGGCGGGGTTGACCATGCCCTCCGGCCGCAGGCGGACGACGCCCATCACACGCACCACGTCCTCCGCGCCGAGGGATTGCGCGGCCGCATGGGCCTCTGGCGCTTCCTCCGGGTGGAACACCAGCTGCACCACACCCTCGCGGTCGCGAAGATCGATGAACGTGACGCCACCATGATCCCGGCGATGCGCGACCCAGCCGCAGAGCGCCACGTCCGCTCCGGCATCGCCCGCCCGCAGCTGCCCGCAGGCGTGCGTCCGCATGGCCGTGCGCATGTCCGTCATGTCAGTCCGCCCATCCGTCGAGCCTGGTCAGCCACATCGCCACGTCCGCCGTCGGGACCGACTTCTGCACGCCGTCGACCAGCCGTCGCAGCGTGACGGTGCCGTTCGCCAGCTCTTGCTCCCCGACGATCGCGACGAACGCCGCTCCGGCACGGTCGGCCATCTTGAGCTGCGCCTTCAAGGGACGCTCCTCGTAACTGTCGGCCGCGGAGATACCGTCGGCTCGTAGGTCGGCGACCAGGTACCGGCCCGCCGCGGCGGCGTCGGGCCCGAGGGCCACGACGAAGCATCGCGGCCCTCGTGCGGGCGGCAACGGCGCCCCCTCGGCTTCGAGCGCCAACAGCACCCGATCCAACCCCATGGCGAACCCGACACCCGGTGTGGGTTGCCCGCCAAGGGTTTCCGCGAGCCCGTCGTAGCGCCCGCCGGCGTTGATCGTCGAAGTCTGCTCGGATGGCAGCGCGCTCGAGACCCATTCGAACGCCGACCGCGTGTAGTAGTCGAGGCCGCGGACCAGCCGTGGGTTGAGCAGGTAAGGCACGCCTGCCTCGTCCAATCCGTCCCGAACGGCGGCGAAGTGCGTCGCGCACGGCTCGCACAGGTGATCGGCGATCGTCGGAGCGGCGAGCACGAAGTCCCGACCCCCGTCGACCTTGCAGTCGAAGACGCGCAACGGGTTCCTCGACAGCCGGGTCCGGCAGTCCTCGTCGAGCCGGTCCCGATACGGCTCGAAGTAGTCGACGAGCCGCTCCCGATACGCGGGGCGGCAGTTCTCGTCGCCGATCGAGTTCAGGTGCAGGACGTGCTGGCGCAACCCACGCTCGCGGAGGTAGCGCTCGCCGAGCGCGATGACCTCGACGTCGGCTGCGGCGCCCTCGATCCCGATCACCTCGATGCCGAACTGGCGGAATTCGCGGAACCGGCCGGCCTGCGGCCGATCGTGCCGGAACTCCGAGCCCACGTAGTACGACTTGAACGGGTTCGGCAGCTCCTGCGCGTGGGTCAGGTAGGCGCGAACCACCGCCGCCGTACTCTCCGGTCGGAGCGTGAGCGATCGGCCGCCGATGTCGTCGAAGGTGTACATCTCCTTCGTGACGACATCCGACGTGTCGCCGGACGTGCGCACGAAGAGCTCCGTGTGCTCGAACATCGGGGTCTCCACGTAGCGGTACCCGAACAGCTCGGCGGTCCGGTGCGCGGCGGCGTACAGCCCGTATATCGCGTCGGCGCGATCGGGAAGCAGGTCCTGCGTGCCTCGAGGCGGCGCGAACTCCATCACGCGAGCCCTCGCAGGAACGGGTTCGTCGCACGCTCTCGTCCCACCGTGGTCTCGGGTCCGTGCCCCGGCCAGACCGGCAGCTCGTCGGGAAGCTCGAGGAACCCGCGGAGGCTCCGCTCCATGTCCGTCGGGGATGAGTTGGGGAAGTCCGACCGCCCGATCGATCCCGCGAAGACCAGATCGCCGGAGAGGACGAACGCGTCCGTGCCGAAGCAGCAATGGCCGGGCGTGTGCCCGGGCGTGTGGCGTACCTCGATGCGGAAGCCCGCGAATCCCAGCACGTCCCCCCCTGCGATCGTCCGCAGGTCCTTCACCTCGGTCAGGGGGTTCGCGAACCCAGGGTTCCAACGTTCGGGATCGGTGAATGCCACCGCGTCCGCCTCGTGCACGTAGACCGGCACGTCGTCGCCCGCGAACCCGCCGGCGGCCTCCGCGTGGTCCAGGTGCGCGTGCGTGAGCAGGATCGCCGCGGCGCGTTTCCCAGCAGCGTCCAAGAGCGCACGAACGCGATCCGGCTCGAACCCCAGATCCACCACCACCGCATCGTCGCTGCCGTCGGCCGCGAGCAGCCAACAGTTCGTTCCGTACGCGTTCCGATCGAAGACGTCGCGCCACATGAGGGCGCCATGCTATCGGACGCTCACCCGACGCCCGGCCGATCAGAGGCTCGAAGCGTCGAGGACCAGCGTGAACGGCCCGTCGTTCACCAGCTCGACGTCCATGTGGGCGCCGAACACCCCCCGGCTCACGCGGAGGCCACGCGCCTCCAGGGATCGAGCGAACGCCTCCACCCGTTCGGACGCGACATCGGGGGGCGCCGCATCGGTCCACGACGGCCGCCGGCCCTTCCGGACGTCGGCGTAGAGCGTGAACTGCGAGACCACCAGGATCTCGCCGCCGACGTCGGAGAGCGCCAGGTTGGTCTTCCCGTCCCGATCGGCGAAGAGCCGCAGGTTGGCGACCTTCTCCGCCATCCGCTCGAGCTCGTCGTCGGCGTCGCGGGAGCCGATGCCGACGAGCAGCAGGTACCCCCGGTCGATCGACGCCACCAGGTTGCCGTCGACCGTCACCGAGGCGAGGCGGACCCGTTGGAGGACGACCCGCACGGCTCAGCCGGGCACGACGCGGTAGGCGTCGAACACGCCGTCCACACGCTTCACCGAGGCCAGCACGCTCGAGAGGTGGGCGATGTCGGCGAGCTCGAAGGTGAATCGGAGCCGGGTGATGCGATCGCGACCCGTCGCCGACGTCGCCGACAGGATGTTCACGTGGCTGTCGGAGAGGTTGGTGGCGACGTCCGACAGCAACCGGACCCGATCCAGCGCCTCGACCATGATGGCAACGATGAAGGATGTGGGCTTGCCCTCCGCCCACGTGACATCGATGAGCCGCTCGGGCTCGCGCTGCAGCGTCTGCGCGTTCGGGCAGTCCGTGCGATGGACGGAGACGCCCTGTCCCCGGGTGACGAAACCCATGATCTGGTCGCCGGGCACCGGCGTGCAACACCGGCCGAGTCGAACCCACACGTCCGGAAGCCCGCGGACCATGACCCCCTGACCGACCTCCGCCTGCTTCCCCAGCCGCACGGGGCGCGCGAGCGGGACGTCCGTGACGTCGTCCTCGGGGGTGCCGCTCAGCAGACGGGCGAGTCGAGCGACCACGGACTGCGGCGAGACGTGCCCCTCCCCCACGGCGACGTACAGGGATTCCAGATCGGGGAACTTCATCTCGTCCACGGCCACCTGCGTGATGACCTCCTCGTTCGCGAGCCGCTTGAACGGCAGGTTCTGCTTGCGCATCAGCCGTTGGACCGCATCGCGACCGTGATCGAGGGCATCCTCGCGACGGCCTCGTGCGAACCACTGACGGATCTTCGAACGGGCTCGGGGCGTCTTCACGAACTGCAACCAGTCCTGCGACGGCCCCTCGCCCTGGGCCTTGGAGGTCAGGATGTCGACGCTGTCGCCGGTCCGCAGCTCGTAGTCGAGCGGAACGAGCTTGCCGCCGACCTTGGCGCCGATGGTCCGGTGGCCGACCTCGGTATGGATCGCGTATGCGAAGTCCACCGGAGTCGCGCCCGACGGGAGGTTCACCACGTCGCCGCGCGGCGTGAAGACGAAGACCTGGCCGCCGTAGAGGTCGATCTTCAGCCCCTCCATGAACTCCCGGGGGTCGGCCATGTCCTTCAACCACTCCATCATCTGACCGAGCCACGCGAGGTCGGCGGCGTCGCGCGCCTGCTTGCCGCCTTCCTTGTATCGCCAGTGCGCGGCGATGCCGAACTGCGCCGTGCGGTGCATATCGCGCGTCCGGATCTGGATCTCGAGCGGCTTGCCCCCCGGTCCGACGACCGTCGTGTGCAACGACTGGTACATGTTCGACTTGGGCATGGCGATGTAGTCCTTGAACCGGCCGGGGACGGGGCGCCAGAGGGCATGCACCGCGCCGAGCGCGGCGTAGGTATCGCGGAGGCTCTCCACCTGGATCCGCACGCCGACCAGGTCGTAGATCTCGTTGAACTCCTTGCCGCGGATCACCATCTTCTCGTAGATGGAATACAGGTGCTTCGGTCGCCCTTCGACGTCGGCCTTGATCCCCAGCTCCTTCAGCTTGCTGCGTAAGGACGCCGTGACGCCGTCGATCAGCGCCTTCCGCTCCCCTCGGCGCGCCTCGACCAGGCTCGCGATCTCGCGATACGGTCCGGGGTGGAGCGTCTTGAAGGACAGGTCCTCGAGCTCCCACTTCATCTCCTGCACACCGAGGCGGTTCGCGAGCGGTGCGTAGATCTCCAGCGTCTCGGTCGCGATCCGCCGCTGCTTCTCATCGGTGAGCGCCGAGATCGTCCGCATGTTGTGCAGACGGTCGGCGAGCTTGATGAGCAGGACCCGGATGTCCCCCGCCATCGCGACGACCATCTTGCGGACGTTCTCTGCCTGTTCCTGCTCCCGCGTCTTGAACTCGATCCGCTCCAGCTTGGTCAGCCCGTCGACGATCCTCGCGACCTCGTCGCCGAAGTCCTCCTCGATCTCGGCCACCGTGACGTCGGTGTCCTCCACGGTGTCGTGCAGGAGCGCGGCGGTGATCGTCGTCGTGTCCAGATGCAGGTCGGCGAGGATCGTCGCGACGGCGACGGGGTGGTGGATGAAGTCCTCGCCCGAGAGCCGCTTCTGGCCTTCGTGGGACGCCTCGGCGACCGCGTACGCGCGCTGGATCTCTTTGAGGTCGGCCTTGGGGTTGTAGCCGCGGACGGTCTTCAACAAGGGCTCGATCGGGGAAGGCGGTCCAGGCTCGCCGGGACGCAGGCGCGACAGCAGGCCACCACGTCGTTGCTCGGCTTTGACCTGTTCGCGACTGTCCAACGCGACGCCTCCTGCGAGCCAGTCTAGCGGCGACCCCGCGGTGAACGAGAGCGGCTCGGCAGCCGGTTCGAGGACCGGATCAGTAGTTGATCAAGGTGAAGAGGTCGTGCCCGACGAGCTGATCCCGGCCGTTCAGGAACCCGAGCTCGATCAGGCACGCGATGCCGTACACCTTGCCGCCGATCCGCTCCACGAGCGACGCGGCGGCCTTCGCCGTCCCGCCCGTGGCCAGGACGTCGTCCACCACCAGCACCCGCTCTCCCGGCAGCACCGCGTCCTGATGCAGCTCCAGCGTCGCCGTCCCGTACTCGAGCGAGTACTCCTCCGAGACGGTCTGCCACGGGAGCTTGCCGACCTTACGGACCGGCACCACGCCGGCACCGAAGTGGTACGCCACCGGCGCGGCCAGGATGAACCCGCGCGCTTCGATCCCGACGACCTTGTCGACGTTGCCGCGGCCGAAGTGCACGACGATGAGGTCGATGATCGTCGAGAACGCGATCGGATCCGCGAGCACGGGCGTGATGTCCTTGAACACGATGCCGGGCTCGGGGAAGTCCGGAACGTCGCGGATCAGCTGCTTGATCGCCTCGATGTCCACGGCGCTACCGGCGCCGCTTCTTGGCCGGCGGCCTCCGCTTGCTCTTCGGACGCGGGCGGGCCGGGCCCGCGGCGCGCGCGGTCGCGCGGGTGGCGGCGGCGTTGGAGGCGCTCGGGACCGCGGCGACCGCCTCGCCGTCGACCGCGACCTCGGTGGCGACGGCAGCCGCGCCGCCCGACACGGCCACCTTCTCCCTGGCTCCCCGCACCTGGCGGCGGGCTTCGAGCTGGCGGTACTTGGCCTCGCGCCCCTTGAAGATCACGAGGAGCGGCGCGGCGATGAAGATGGACGAGTACGCCCCGGTCGCCACGCCGACGAACATGGCGAACGCGAAATCCTTCAGCGTGTCGCCGCCGAACATCAGCAGGGACAGGATCGGCAGGAGCACGACGAGCGAGGTGTTCACCGAGCGCATGAACACCTGGTTCAGGGAGTAATTGACCGTGTCCGCGTAGCCCAACCGGGAGACCATGGCGGAGGTCTCGGTGTTCTCCTTGATCTTGTCGTAGATGACCACGGTGTCGTACAGCGAGAACCCCAGGATCGTGAGGATGGCGATCACCGTCGCCGGCGTGACCTGACGTCCCGTCAGCGCATAGACACCGGCCGTGATGAGCACGTCATGGACCAACGCGATGATGGCGCCGATCGCCATCTTCCACTCGAATCGCAGGCTGATGTACAGCATGATCGCGGCGAGGACCACGATCAGGCCGGTCAGCGCCTTCTTGGAGATCTCCTTGCCCCACGTGGGGCCGACGTCCTGTTGGTTGATGTTGCTCGGATCGATGCCCGCTTGCTTCGCCAGCGCCTGCAGCAGCGCGTCCGACTGTGTCCGGTCCGTGGTGAGCGTGGTCGTGCGGATCAACACCGTGTCGCCGTTCGCGATCTGTACCTCCGAGTCGCTGTGTCCGTTCTGGTTCAACACGTCGGTCACCTGCTGCGCGTTGACCGCCTTGGTGAACGTGTACTGCAGCTGCGCGCCGCCCTTGAAGTCGATCGACAGGTTCAGCCCCATGAAGATCAGGCCGAACAGCGAAAGCGCGATCACGATCCCCGAGAACGTGAACCACCGGTTGCGGTGCTCGACGATGTGGAAGTTGGGGATGGTGTGCCCGCGGTACGTATCGATCGCGTGCCGGATGTTCACTTCGAGCCTCCCGCCACGGGAACCGGCATCGGAGCGTGGCGATCGTGATCCTCGCTCGCGACGCCGCTCTCCAGGCCGAATCCACGCAGCGACACGAGCTTCGGGCTCCGCGCGATCAGGAAGACCGTCGGACGCTTGAAGAAGTACACGATGAACAGGTCGAGCAACGTCGCGACGCCCAGGGTCAGCGCGAACCCGCGCACCGAGCTGACGGCGGTCAGGTACAGGACGACCGCCGCGATCCCCGTGACCATGTCGGCGGCGACGATCGTGCGATACGCGCGCTTGAACGCGGGCTGCACGGCCGAGCGCGGCGTCTTCCCGTTGCGCACCTCGTCCTTCAGCCGCTCGAAGAACACGATATAGGAGTCGGCCGTCACGCCGAGCGAGATCACCAGCCCGGCGATACCCGCGAGGGTGAGCGAGTAGCCGAACGCGATCCCTGCGAGCGAGACCAGCGCCATGGCGAGGATCGCCCAGAACGTCATGCCGACGATGGCGACGACCCCGAGCAAGCGGTAGTAGAAGAGCAGGTAGAGGAAGAGCAAGAGCAGGCCCACCACGCCGGCGATCACGCCCTCCTTCAGCGATTCCTTGCCGAGCGTCGCGCTCACCGTCAGGGTCTGGAGCTTCGTGAGCTGGACAGGAAGCGCACCGGCGTTCAGCACGGTGGCGAGGTCCTTCGCGCGCTGCTCGGTGAAGCTCCCCGTGATCACACCGGTCCCGTTCGTGATCGGCGATTGCACGGTGGGAGCCGAGATGACCACGCTGTCCAGGATGATCGCCAGCTGCTTGCCCTGGAGCTGCGTCGTGACATCGCCGAAGACGCCGCTGCCATCCTTCGTCAGATCGAAGCTGATCTGCCAGCCGGCCACGGACGTCGAGCTCGTCTGGAACACGGCCGTGGCCTTCTTGATCATGTCGCCGGTGACCAGCACCTTGCCCATGTGGTACTTCGCCCCGTCCTGTCCGATGAACCAGACGTCCTCGTTCGCGAGCTTCTGCGGGTCCAGGTCGGCACAGTTCGGCGTGTCGGTCGTCGGATCCGAGTCGCACGTGAGCGCCTGGGTCGCGAAGGACGGATCGCCCGGCTGTAGGACCTGCAGCACCTCGCGCTCCTCCAGACGAGCGGTGGTGCCGATGAGATCCAGCAGGCGCGACTGGCCGGTGTCCTGGAGCTTCCGCTGCGCCTCATCCTGCGTCAGGAAGCACCCGAGGTTGACGTCGGCGGAGCTGAGCACGCAGTACTGGGTGTCGAACGAGGTCACGGTGATGGCATCGATCGCGGCCTGCGCGGCATCGTGGGTGTCGAAGCCGCAGGGGAGGTTGGTCGAACCGGCGCCCGTCAGGCAGTACTGGGACTTGTCGACGATCGTGACGCCGTCCTTGGCCGCGTTGGCTTTGGCCTGCGTGTCGAAGCACCCGTAGCTGGCGCCGCCCTGCCCGGCCGTGACGCACCACTGGCCAGCGGCTCCCGTCGCGCCGGTGGCGCCGGTCGCACCCGACGCTCCCGCCGGCTGCTGCGACACGGCGAGTCCGGAGACGGCCGTCTTCGCGTCCTTGTTGGACCCGAAACAGACGGTGTCCACCTTCAGCGCGTCGCTCGACAGACAGAACTGCGCTTGCTTCGACACGGTCATGTCGGACACCCTGCTCTGGGCGGCGGTCTTGTCGGCGACGCACCCGAAGTTCTCGCCTCCGCCGCCGATGAGACACGCTTGGTTCTTCGCGCGCTGCTGGATCGACCCCTTCGCCAGGCCGGGAAGCTGCACCTCGATCGTGGTGCCGGACACGAAGATCTGGGGCTCCCCGACGCCGAACGCGTCGACGCGGTTGCGGATGTTCTCGAGCGCCTGCTGCATCACCGCATCCGGCGTGCCCGCGGGCGCCTGAAGGATCACCGAGACACCGCCCTCCAGATCCAGACCGAGCTGCGGCTTCAACGCGCCGGTGGCGAACCCGATCAGGGATGCCACGACCAGGAAGAGGACCATGCCGATGGAGACCCACAACCAGCGGGTTCCCTTCATGCGAGCTCAGCCCCGTTGATCGTGAGCCGGAAGCGCGCCTCTAGCTGTTCGGCGGCGTGACGACACATCTGCATCCTGCCTAGGAAGATCTCGAAGTACTCCATGACCTGACTCATCCCCGTGTCGATCGTCAGCTCGAGGGTGACGGTCCGGGCTTCCGAGTCTACCCGCAGGAACGATTGTTCGACCGCGGAATTGACCCGGTCGTGGATGTCGATCTCGACCTGACCGGAGCGTCGCACGCGGCTCCGATGCACGTCGGACTTGTCGGCAAGGATCACGGCCGCCGATATCGGAGAAACCGCGTACCCGTGGTCTTCCTCATGGTTCGCGACCGCCGCCATGATCGCGGCCAGGTCGTTGCCCGCCGCGCGGTCCTTCAGCGCTTGATGGACCAGCAGCGCCCCCGTCTGGGCGTGCGCCTCCCGGGTGAGCATGTTCCCGACGTCGTGCAGGTAGCCGGCGACGGCCGCCAGGTTCGCCTCCCGCTCCGTGTACCCCAACCGGTGGAGCACCTGATAGGAGATGCTCGCCACGAGGTTCGCGTGGCGGAACCCGTGCTCCGTGTACCCCATCCCCTCCATCACGCGATCCGCCGAGCTGATGAAGAGGGACAGTTCCGGGTCGGTCTGGACGTCCGTCAACGTGACCGACGCGGCCACCGGCTCGAGAACCGGGCCGGACCCCGGTTCGCCGGGCGTGTTCGGCTGGGTCACGAGAACTGCTGGTCCTGGTCCTGGTCTTCGTCCTCGGGCTCGTAGTCGTCGTCGTCCTCGGTGAGGCGGCGCGAGATGCCTGACTTCACCATGCGGATCTGGGTGCCCGGCGCGATCTCGACCAGGACCGTTCCCTCATCGTCGTCGAGCTCGACGACCGTGCCGAAGATGCCTCCGGTCGTCATGATCTCGTCGCCGACCTCGACCGCGTTGACCAGGGCCTGCTGGGCGCGGACGCGCTTCTGCTGCGGCCTGATCAGGAGGAAGTAGAAGACGCCTCCCATGAGCACGAGGGGAAGGAAGAGCGTGAGCGGGTTGCTGTTGTTGCTGGACGTTGCCGCGATGAGAGCCATCATGCCGTATGAGCCTTTCGTGTGGCCGTATGGGTGACGGGATCCGGGTCGATCCGGCCCCGGAGTCTACCCCCCGACCGGCAGAAACGATGCAACGTCGCAGCTAGAGAGGCAATGTGCCGGGCGTGGCGACCCCGAGGTGGCGGAACGCTCGCTCGGTCGCGACGCGCCCCCGCGGCGTCCGTTTCAGGAAGCCCAGTTGCATCAGGTAGGGCTCCACCACGTCCTCGATGGTGTCGGGCTCCTCCCCCACCGCGGCGGCGAGGGTGGACAACCCCACGGGTCCACCGCCGAACTTCTCCACGACCGCCCCGAGCACGTTGTGATCGAGGCGATCCAGACCCTGCTCGTCGACCTCGAACAGCGCGAGCCCCGCCCGCGCCAGCTCGCCGGTGATGACCCCGTCGTGGCGAACCTCGGCGAAGTCCCGCACGCGACGGAGCAGTCGGTTCGCGATCCGCGGCGTGCCCCGTGCGCGCTTCGCGATCTCGTCCGCGCCGTCGGAGTCGGTCTGCACCACGAGGATGCCCGCTGATCGCCGCACGATCCGACCCAGGTCGTCGACCGGGTAGTAATCGAGTCGCGGCGAGAACCCGAAGCGCTCGCGCAGCGGCAGCGTGATGCGACCCGGACGGGTCGTCGCCCCGATCAACGTGAACCGCGGCAGCTCCAGCCGGATGCTCCTGGCCGTCGGCCCCTTGCCGAGGACGACATCGAGGTTGAAATCTTCGAGCGCCGGATACAGGACCTCCTCCACCGTCCTCGGCATGCGATGGATCTCGTCGACGAACAGCACATCGCCGTCCTCGAGGTTGGTAAGGATCGCGGCCAGGTCGCTCGGGCGATCGAGTGCCGGCCCGGAGGTCGGCTGGAAGCCGGCTCCCATCTCGTTGGCGACGATCTGGCCCAGCGTGGTCTTCCCCAGTCCGGGCGGCCCGCTGAAGAGCAGGTGGTCAACGGGTTCTCCCCGCTGGCGCGCCCCATCGATCAACAGCAGGAGCTGCTCCTTGACCCGTTCCTGGCCGACGAACTCGTCGAGCGTCCGGGGGCGGAGCGCGACGTCGAACTCGGGATCGTCCGGGAGCGCGGCGGCCTCGATGAGCCGCTCCTCCTCTCTCATCGGGCCACCCGCTGCAACGCCTCTTTCAGCAGCTCGTCCACCGCGCGATCGTCGACCTCCATCCCGCTCAGAGCGGCGCTCGCCTCCTGCGGTGTCAATCCGAGCGCGAGCAACGCCTCTCGGACGTCTCCGAGCGGACCGCCGACGATCAGGTCGCCCTCCGCACCCATGCGATCGCGCAGATCCAGGACCACGCGCTGGGCCACCTTCTTGCCGACCCCGGGGACGACCGTCAACGCACCGACGTCGCCCGCGACGACCGACCGGCGGATGGCGTCGGGCGTGAGGGACGAGAGGAACGCAAGAGCGACCTTCGGACCGACACCCGTCACGCCCGTCAGCAGATCGAACAGCTCACGCTCGTCGGGCGACCCGAAGCCGTACAGCAGCATCGCGTCGTCGCGGACCACCATGCGGGTGTGCACCCGGGCTCGACGACCGACCGGTGGCAAGGATGCGAGCGTCGACGTCGGCACGAACACGTCGTAGCCGACGCCGGCGACGTCCACGACGACTCGCGCTCCGGCCTTCTCCACGATCTCGCCTTCGACGAACGAGATCATCTGGTCACCGCCTCCGCCCGCGACGCGGCGGCCGCGAACCGGGCACGGACCAGGTGGGTGACGGCGATCGCGACCGCGTCGGCCGCGTCCGGCTGAGCCGGGACGTCCACGAGCCCGTGCACCCGAACGAGCGCGGCGTGGATCTGGGCTTTGTCGGCGACACCCGATCCCGTGATCGCGTTCTTCACCTCGAGCGAACCGTACTCCTCGACCGGCACGCCGGCCTCGGCGGCGGCGGCCATGACCACTCCCGTCGCCCGTGCCACCGCCATCGCGCTCGCCTTGTTCACGTTCCAGGCCACCCGCTCCAGCGCCATCGACCCGGGCCGATGCTCCTGCAGGGCCGCGCGCACCGCCAGCGAGATGGTGTGCAGGCGCACCGACTCGGGCGTCTCACGCTGGTCAGCACCGTGCCCGTCCACACGATGACGGGCTTCCGGTCGCGTCGGGCGACGACCGCGAGGCCGAGTCGCGCCACGCCGGGGTCGATCCCGAGCACGCAGGTATCGAACATCTGTTCGTGCAGTCTATGGTCGCCGGAGGGGGCGAGCAATCACCCTCAGAGCGACGCCATGATGTCTTCGGAGATATCGAAGTTGGCGTAGACGTTCTGCACGTCGTCCAGATCCTCCAACGATTCGATCAGCCCGAGGACCTGGCGCGCCTCACCCCCGTCGACCGGGACGGCCGTCTGCGGCAGCATCGTGATCTCCGCCGAGGAGACCGGGATCCCCGCCTGCTCGAGCACCGCGCTCACCGCCTTGACGCTGGCGGCGTCGGTGATGATGTCCCACGAGCTCTCGGAGTCGCGCAGGTCCTCGGCGCCGGCCTCGAGCGTCAGCTCGAGGAGCTGGTCCTCATCGGGCGCCACGTCCTTGTCGACCTCGATCAACCCCTTCCGCGCGAACATCCAGGCCGTGCTCCCCTGCTCGCCGAGGTTGCCGTTGTGGCGCGTGAACGCGTGGCGGATCTCCTGGCCCGTGCGGTTGCGGTTGTCGGTGAGCGCCTGGATCAACAGCGCGACACCTCCCGGCGCGTAGCCTTCGTACTGGAGCTCCTCGTACCGGGCTCCGTCCGACAGCTCGCCGGTCCCGCGCTTGATCGCGCGCTCGATGTTGTCGTTGGGGACGGAGAAGCTCTTCGCCTTCTCGACCGCGGATGCGAGCGTCATGTTGCCGTCCACGTTGCCCCCGCCCTCGCGCGCGGCGACCTCCACCGCGCGCAGGAGCTTCGCGTACATGCTCGACCGCTTGGAGTCGGTCGCTTCCTTCTTCCGCTTGATCGTCGCCCACTTCGAGTGCCCGGACATCGCTACACCTTCCTCAACAGGTACTCGTGGAGCCCGGTCTCGCCGACCAGCTCCGGATGGAAGGATGCCACGAGCAGGTTCCCTTGCTCCAGCACGACCGGATGCCCCTCGTGCGTCGCGAGCACCCGCACGTCGGCACCGATGTCCTCCACGATCGGTGCGCGGATGAAGACGCCGCGGACGCGGTGGTCGATGCCCTCGACATCCACGTCCGCCTCGAACGAGTCCACCTGTCGCCCATAGGCGTTGCGCCGCACCGTGATGTCGAACAAGCCGAACAGCGGATCGCCACCCTCCACGCGGTCCGCGAGCACGATCATGCCGGCGCACGTTCCGAGGATGGGCATGCCCGCCGACGCGCGCTGCCGGACCGGTCCGACCAGATCGCCGGCGCGAGCCAGCTTGGCCATGGTGGTGGATTCGCCGCCCGGGATCACCAGGCAGTCGACGCCGGCCAGCTGCTCGGCCGTCCGGACCTCGACGGGCGTGGCGCCGGCATCGGCGAGGACGCGCGCGTGCTCCCGGAAGTCTCCCTGGAGCGCGAGCACGCCGGCCTTCACGAGGATCGCCGGCCTTACCAACCGCGGGTCTGGAGCAGACCCTCCTCGCCGATCTCCTTGATATCGAGACCGGGCATCGCCTCGCCCAGTCCGCGCGACACCTTGGCCAGCACGTCGGGATCGTTGAAATGGGTCGTCGCCTCGACGATCGCGCGCGCGCGCGGCGCCGGATCCTCGGACTTGTAGATCCCCGAACCCACGAACACGCCGTCGACGCCGAGCTGCATCATGAGCGCGGCGTCTGCCGGCGTGGCCAGCCCACCCGCCGCGAAGTTCACGACCGGGAGCGTGCCGGTCGCCGCGACCTGCCGCACGAGCTCGACGGGCGCGCCCAGATCCTTGGCGGCAGCGACGTACTGCTCCGGGCGGAGGGTGGTGAGCCACGCCATCTCGCGGAGCATGGTCCGTTGGTGACGCACCGCCTCCACGACGTTGCCGGTGCCGGCCTCGCCCTTCGTCCGGATCATCGCGGCGCCCTCGGCGATGCGCCGAAGGGCCTCGCCCAGGTTGCGCGCCCCGCACACGAACGGAACCGTGAACGCCCACTTGTCGATGTGGTGCTCCTCGTCGGCGGGCGTGAGGACCTCGGATTCGTCGATGTAGTCCACGCCCAGGGACTGCAGGATCTGCGCCTCCACGAAGTGGCCGATCCGCGCCTTCGCCATGACCGGGATCGTGACAGCCTGCTGGATCTCCTCGATCTTGGTCGCGTCGGCCATGCGGGCGACACCGCCGTCACGGCGGATGTCCGACGGGACGCGCTCGAGCGCCATGACGGCGCACGCGCCCGCGTCCTCGGCGATCTTGGCCTGATCGGCCGTCGTGACGTCCATGATCACGCCGCCCTTCAACATCTCCGCCAAGCCGGCCTTGACCCGGAACGTCCCCGTTTCGCGTTCCACGTTCGAACCCCCTTGCGCACCAGCCATAGCACGAGTGTACCGCCGAGCCTCGGGCGGGAGTGTGGCCGAACCGGACAGCCGGAGCCGCTACTTCGTGACGGTCGGGGGCGTTCCCTTGGCCACCAGTTCGACCCAGGTGTTCCCCGGGGCGAGCGGGATGATCTGCCCCGACTTGGTCTCGAACTTCGTGATCGCGCCCATCACCGGGCGGGTCCACTTCCCGGCGATCAAGACGCCGTTGCGGAGGATCCACGCCTTCCCCGAGCCGCTCAGCGTCACCTCGGGCGAATGGGTAGCCGAGCACGTCGACCAGGCCGCTCTCCGTCACCACGACCTGCTGGATGATCACGTTGGCGGCCGTGATCGGGGTCCCCGTGTCGAGGGTCATCGGCGCGTCCTGGTACATGCGCTGCCACCGCCCGGCGCCTTTGTCCCAGCTCCACGTCGCGGTCGACGGAGGACGAGAACGCCATCGAGACCTGCGAGACGTGCTTGCCGGTGGCCGGGGAGGAAGCGTCGAACGGGAACACGCGGCGCGGTGGGCCCTCGCCCGCCGTCTGCTTCGCCGACTTCGCGCGCAGCTTGGCCGTGTTCAGGAACAGGTTGTGCGGCTCGTACCGCGTGTCGTCGCGCCAGAACGCGGCGCCTCCGGTGCTCTCGTCGAAGCTCACCAGGCCCGACCGCTTGACGTCGTTCACGACCGCGAGCTGGCCGCCCGAGTACGCGATGACGGCGTGCGGGTCGTATTGGACGAGGACCTTCGGATCGGTCGTCCGCGCGCTCCGGACGGGGCCGACCTTCTTGGCATCCTTGCACTGGTACAGGGCCATGAACCGCGTGATGCCGCCTTCGACCAGCTCCTCGTAGACCACGTCGGCGCTCTGCAGCCCGGCGAGCGGATACGCCTCCGGCGTGTTCTCGACCTTGACGGCGAGCACCGGGCGTGTGGGGGACCTTGCCCCCGGGGGCGGGCTTGCCGGTGAGCGGACAGGTGGGCGGCGGCTTCGACTGATGATCCGTGCCCGTGACGGAGTCCACCGCCTTCTGGATCACCGCCGGGGCGTGGCCGGTGAGGGCCAGCGCGATGCCGCCGACCGCGACCAGCGCGAACGCGCCTGCGACGGTGATGACGATCCTGCCGCGTCGGGTGAGCGCCAAGGTGGGGAACCTCCTGATGACGTCGTTGGATGGTTGAGTCGATCGTGGGAGCGCGTCCTCAGCGAGAGGCGCGCGACCGATGGTACCGGCGCCCGGCGCCCGTCTCAAACACCTACGGTGATCTCCCGGTCATCTCGACCGGATCGTCACATCTCCTCGAGGCGCCGGATCCGCTCCTCGATCGGCGGGTGCGTCGAGAAGAGCTTCTCCATCCGTCCGGTCTGCGGCCCCTGCACGCGCGAGGGCTGTTCGAACCACAGGTGGGCCGTGGCGTTGTTGGCCGATCGCATCGCGTGCGGGGCATCTCGGATCTTCTTCAGCGCGCTGATGAGCCCGGGGGGATACCGCGTCAGCATCGCTCCCTGCGCGTCGGCCAGGTACTCGCGGTTGCGCGAGACGGCCAGCCGGATCAGCTGGCCCAGGAGGGGCGCCAGGATCAGCAGCGCGAAGCCGATCGCGAACACGACCAGCTCCACGACTCCCCCGTTGCCGTTGCCGCGATCGCTCCGACGCCCGCCGAACCCACCCCACCACCAGCTCCGCAGGAAGAACTCCGAGAGCAACACGATCGCGCCGATCACCGTCGCGACGATCGTGCCGTAGAGGATGTCCCGGTCGACGACATGCGACAGCTCGTGCCCCAGGACGCCCTCAAGCTCGACGCGGTTCATCGTGTCCAACAGTCCCTGCGTCACGGCGACGGAGGAATGCTCCGGGTCGCGGCCGGTCGCGAACGCGTTCGGCGACTGCTCCGGGACGACGTAGACGGCGGGCTTCGGGACGCCGGCCGCGATCGCCAGACCCTCGACGATGTTGTGGAGTCGCGGCTCGTCCTCGGGCGTGACCGCGCGCGCCCGAGCGGACGCGAGCACGATCTTGTCGCCGGAGTAGTACGCGCCGATCTGCAACAGGAGCGCGATCCCCACGGCGATCGCCAACCCGACCCACGGTGTGCCGTAGATGTAGCCGATCACGTATCCCACCGCGACCAAGAGCAGGAACGACACGAACAGGAGGACGAGCGTCTTCCGTTTGTTCGACGCGATCTGCTCGTACACGGCGGGTCAGATGTCGACCTGAACCGGCCCGCGGGCGGGTTCGTCGATCTCGAAGAACGGCTTCGGCTCGAAGTGCCCGAACCCCGCGATCAGGTCCGACGGGAACTTCTGGATCAGGGTGTTCAGGCGGGCGACCTGATCGTTGTAGAACTGCCGCGCATACGCGATCTTCGACTCGGTCCCGACGAGCTCCTCCTGCAGCGCGAGGAAGTTCTGGTTCGCCTTGAGCTCGGGATAGTTCTCCGCCACCGCGATCAGCCTGCCGAGACCCGCCGTGACCACGTTCTCGGCGTGCGCCTGGTCCTGGACGCCGGTGGCGCCCATCGCCTGCGTCCGCGCCTCGGTCACCTTCTCGAACACCTCGCGCTCGTGCGCGGCATACCCCTTCACGGTCTCGATCAGGTTGGGGATCAGGTCGTACCGCCGGCGCAGCTGCACATCGATCTGGGACCACCCGTTGTCTGCCCGGTTCCGGAGCGTGACGAGCCGGTTGTAGTCGAGGATGGCCCACACCAGCAGGACCACGACCACACCCACGAAGGATCCAGACGACGAGCATCGCGACCTATCGTAGCGGCCCGATGGCGATGGCCCGGTCGTAGAGCGCTTCGAGCCTGGCCCCCACGACCCGCCAATCGAAGGTTGCCGCGCGCGCGAGCCCCGCCGACCTGAGGCGTTCCGCCAAGCCGGGATCGTCCAGGATCGATGCGGCGGCCCGCGCGAGCGCCTCGGGATCGCGGGGCGAGACCAACAACCCGTCCACCCCGTCCGTCACGACCTCGTCGTAGCCGGGGACGTCGCTCGCGACGACCGGCAGCCCCGCGGCCATCGCCTCCACCAGCACGATGCCGAAGCTCTCGCCACCCACCGACGTGCCCAGGTAGAGGTCGCATGCCTTCTCGAACGGCGGCAGGTCGACGTTGGGCACCGCACCGAGCATCGCCACCCGCGCCCGGACCTCGGGTGGCAAGCCGTTCGACGGCCGATCGCTCGGGGCCGTCGCCGACCACGATCAGCCGGAGCTCGGGACGATCCGGCGCCAGCCGACCGAACGCGTCGACGGCGACGGGGAACCCCTTGCGCTCATCGAGCCGGCCGACGAATAGGAGCTTGGTGCCCTTGCCCAGCTCCGCCGGCCCGGCATCGGCGAACCGGGCGACGTCCGCGCCGTTGGGCACGATCTCGAACGACCCGCCGATCCGCGCGCTCGCCGCGCGTTCCGCCACCCTGGACACGGCGACGCGGATCACGATGCGTCGCGCGATCCGCCGCAGGACCGGCGCCGCCAGGTCGTACAGCCGTGATCGCTCGGCCCCCGTGTGGAACGTCGCGACGACGGGGGCCTCCGCCGCGAGCGTGGCCCACATCGACGTGCTCGGCGTGAACGGCTCGTGCACGTGCACGACATCTGGTCGGAATGCGCGGAGCAATGCGCGCACGCGCCGTACCGACCAGGGACGGGGGTCGATGGGCGCGTTCGATCGGTTGAACGTGACGTCCACCGGCCGGCCCACCGCGCGTACCCATGGCTCCGCGGCCGCCTGCCTGACGGGCGCCAGCACCAGGACCTCGTGCCCCTCCCCGATCATATGGCTCGCCAGTTCCCGGACGTGGACCTGGGCTCCCCCGGGGTCGTCCCAGGCGTAGGGGCACGCGAACGCGATCCTCACGACCACCCCGGCTGGAACATGTGCCAGTCGGACGGCGCGGCCGCGATCGCCTCCTCGAACGTCTTGGCCATCAGCACCGTCAGCGAACGCACGTCTTCCCGCTTGTCGCCGGTGGGCTTCGATGGTGAGCGGTTCGCGGATCTCGATCCGCCATCCGTCGGGCGTCGTGTACGTGGGCGTGACGATGAGCGGGGCTCCCGTGGTGAGTGACAGGAGTGCCGGACCGGCCGGAACGGTGCGCATGCGCCCGAACATCTCGACCTCGACGCCGCGCCCGGTGAAGTCGCGGTCGGCGACCAACGCGATCATCCGATTCTCGCCGAGCGCCATCGCGAGCTTGCGCCCCACGTTGGGGTCCGAGAGGCCGACCACGTCCATCCCGATGGACCTGCGCAGCTCGACGAAGAGCTCGTAGAGGCGACGAGGCTTCAGCTCCTCCGCGACGGCCAGCGCCGGAAGGCCGATCGCCTTCATCCAGCGACCCGCGGCGTCCCAGTTCCCGAGATGGGGAAGTGCGCAGATCCCTCCCTTCCCGGCGGCGGCGGCATCGTGGAGGCGGTACTCCGTATCGCAGTCGACCCGCGCCACGATCTCCTCGTCGCTGAGCTCCGGTAGGTGGAAGGATTCGACGAAGTACCGCGCGTACAGCTCGAACGCCTCGCGGGTCGACGCCACCACGAGCGGATCGTCGACGGCGCGTCCCAGCACCTGCGCTTGGTTGGCGGCCACCACCTGACGCACGTTCGTTGACAAGCCGGTAGGAACAACGACCCAGTCGCGTGCCGACGGCGCGGCCGGTCTTCTCCGGCATGGCGCGGGCCGCCCGTCCGAGCAACCGATAGGCGAGGACGAACGCATGCTCCCCCAAGGTCTCGTCCTCGGGATCCAGCGCGAGCGTGGGCTCGTCCGCGGTCGACGTCACGCGCGTTCTTCTTTCGCGACCTGGCTGGTTCGCACCAGGACGGCGACCACCGAGATCCCGAACGTGGCCCAGACGGTCCACCACAGCCATCCGAACGCGAGGCCCGCGACGATCAGCGCGTAGCGGATCCCCCTGGTCACATGGCTCTCCTCGACCGTGTAGCCGAGCGACGCGCCCCTGGCGCGGACGTAGGACGAGATGAAGCTCGCACCGAGCGAGGCGAGCGCGGCGATCGATACGTTCGGAGCCGCATCGCGGGCCGTCCACGCGATCGATGCCAGGATCACGCCGTCCCACAGCCGGTCGAGCAGCTCGTCGAGCATCCGGTCGAGGGCGTCGCCGGCCCCGTGGTTCGCGCGGTGGCCACCGATCAGCAGGAGCACCGCCGACACGCCGGCGCATGCCGCCCCTTCGTGAGGGTGCCGGGCCAGGATGAACGCCCCCGCCGCCACCGCCAGCGTCGCGCCCACCACGAGCGAGAGCCGCGTGGCCGTCGTGCGAGGGTGCGCGGGAACGTGGATGGCCATCGGGAGTCGGCGGGAGCCTAGCACTTGACTAGAATCCCCCGGACCCGCCCCTGAAGGAGTGCGTGTTGAAGACCTACGACGCGAAGGACATCCGCAACGTCCTGCTGGTCGGCCACGGCGGCTCCGGCAAGACCACCCTCTTGGAGGCCATGCTCTACACATCCGGCGCCATCACGCGCATGGGTGCCGTCGAGGACGGCAACACGGTCTCCGATCACGATCCGGACGAGCAGCGCAAGGGCATCTCGGTCTCGCTCTCGATGGCGCCCGTCGAATGGGACGGCGTCAAGATCAACGTCCTGGACGCGCCCGGCTACGCCGACTTCGTCGGCGATCTCCGATCCGCGATCCGAGCGGTCGACGCGGTCATCGTCGTCGTCTCGGCCGTCGACGGCGTCGAGGTGCAGACGGAGGCCGCGTGGGAGCTCGCGGTGGAAGCGGGGCTGCCCCGCGCGATCTTCGTGAACAAGCTGGACCGCGAGCGCTCCTCGTTCCAGGACACCCTCGATCAGCTCGTGTCGTCGTTCGGCAACCAGGTCGCGCCGCTCGAGTTGCCGATCGGCGCGGAGGCCGAGTTCTCGGGCCTCGCCGACCTCCTGCATGCGAAAGCCGACCGCTACCCGAGCGGTCCCATCGCGGAGGAGGGCGATTGGCCCGACGATCTCCACGCGGTCGCCGACCCCTCCCGCGAGAAGCTCATGGAGGCCGTGGCGGAGGCGGACGACGAGCTGATCGAGAAGTACCTGGAGGAGGGCACGCTCTCCGAAGAGGAGATCGCCGTCGGCGTCAAGGCCGGGTTCGCGAACGCGCGCATCGCGCCGGTGATCTGTGGCTCGGCGGCCAAGGCGATCGGTGTCGACCGGCTGCTCGCGTTCATCGCCGAGGAGTTCCCGTCGCCGATCGATCGCGGATCCGTGAACGTCACGTCGAAGACCGGCGAGGAGAAGGAACGCGCGAGCGATCCCTCCGGCCCGCTCGCGGCGTTCGTGTTCAAGACGGTATCGGACCCGTTCGTCGGGCACATCACGATGTTCCGCGTGTTCTCGGGCAGGCTCCGTCCGGACTCGTCGATCTTCAACGCGACGCAGAACACCGAGGAGCGGATCGGCCAGCTGTTCTCGTTGCGGGGCAAGGAGCATGAGAACGTGGCGGAGGTGGGCGCGGGAGACATCGGCGCCGTCGCCAAGCTGCAGCACACGCACACGGGCGACACGCTCTCCACCAAGGACGACCCGGTGCAGCTGCCTCCGATCGAGCTCCCGGAACCGCTCCTCGCGTACGCGGTCGAACCCAAGACCAAGGGCGACGAGGACAAGCTCTCCACCGGTCTGGCCCGGCTCCGCGAGGAGGATCCCACCCTGCGGATGGCGCGCTCCGACGAGACGCACGAGACCGTGATGTACGGGATGGGCGAGGCGCACCTCGAGGTGCAGATGGAGCGGCTGAAGCGCAAGTTCGGCGTGGAGGTCGCCACGCACCCGGCGAAGATCGCCTATCGCGAGACGATCAAGACCAAGGGCAAGGGGGTCGGGCGTCACGTCAAGCAGACGGGCGGGCACGGCCAGTACGCCGTCTGCACCATCGAGATCGAGCCGCTCCCGCGGGGTGAAGGGTTCGTCTACGACAACAAGATCTTCGGCGGCGCCATCCCGTCACAGTTCATCCCGTCGATCGAGAAGGGCATCGTGAAGACGATGTCGGACGGCGTGATCAGCGGGAACCCGATGGTCGACATCAAGGTGACGCTGCTGGACGGGAAGTTCCACCCCGTCGACTCGTCGGACATGGCGTTCCAGATCGCCGGCTCCCTCGCCCTGAAGGAGGCCGTCGAGTCCGCCGGCGTCGTGTTGCTCGAGCCCGTCGTCGACCTGGAGGTGATCGTCCCCGACGCGTACACGGGCGACATCATGGGCGACCTCAACTCCAAGCGCGGCAAGATCGGCGGGATGGAGCAGATCGGCGGCGGGAAGCAGCGCATCCACGCGGTGGTGCCGCAGGCCGAGGTGGCTCGCTACGTCATCGACCTTCGCTCCATGACGGGTGGGCGTGGCGCGTTCTCCATGACGATCTCCCACTACGAGGAATTGCCGACGCACCTCGCGCAGAAGGTCATCGCGGAGTACCAGAAGGCCCGCGAGGAAGCGCAGAAGAAGTAGCCGCTCAGCCGCCGACCAGCAGCGCCGTGACCTGGTGCACCTGGGCGAAGTCGAACGGCGCCGTCAGCGCGGCCACGATCAGCGCCGCCCAGCCGATCAGGAAGCACACGCCGCCGATGGGGGTCACGGCCCCCCACCGGCGTTCGCCCGTGAGCCCCAGCGCCATCAGGCTCCCGCCGAACAGGACGATCCCGGCGACGAACGCCACCCCCGCGACGGTCTCCGACAGCTGATCCGGCCCCGCGGTCCGGAACCACACCACGACGAAGAGCCCGAACGCGTGGTACAGGGTGTATCGCACGCCCGTCTCGAACGTCTGCATCCGCTCGGGCGGGATCCGCTCCCTGAGCGCATGCGCGCCGAACGCTCCCGCCCCAACGGCGAGGAACGCGAACAGGGCCGCGGCCACGAGGAAGAACCGGTCCACAGAAGACCTCAGTCCAGTTCGTCGAGGAACGCGAGGAGCGCGGCGTTGAACTCCGCTGGCCGACGCAGGTGCACGACGTGATCGGCGCCTTCGATCGTCACCTTGCGGGCGCCGAGGATGCCCCGGGCGATCAGGTCGCCGGTGCGGATCATGTACGGCGGGTCGTGCTCGGCGATCATCACGAGCGTCGGCACGTCGATCTCGCCGAGGCGGTGGGCGGCAGGCGGATCCAGCTCTTCCTCACCGCTCTCGTCCATGGTGAGCTCGTGGATGTTGTCGAACGCGATCTGGCGGATCAGCGTGCCGGCCTCGTCCGTCGTGCCGAGCGGCGCCCAGATCTCCAGCCGCAGATCCTGGGCGCGCTCGAGGTCGCCGGCCGCGACCGCTTCGTCGATCGGGCCCTGCACCGACTCCCACCAGTCTTCCTCCTCCTCGAGCGCCTCGAAGCCGGCCGAGGCCGGATGCGACCGGCACGAGCGCCGCGACGCGGTCCGGGTGCTCCAGCGTGAAGTCGATCGCGATCGCGCCTCCCATGGAACACCCGACGAGGATGGTCAGCGGCACGTCCAGGAAGTCGAGCAGGGCGGCGAGATCCTCCACGTGGGAGTACGCGCTCGCCGGTGAGGCGGCTGGACCTCCCGTACCCGCGGACGTCGTAGCGCACGACGCGGTAGCCCGCGTCGAGCAACGCCGGCATCTGCGGATCCCACGTCCGCGAGTCCCACAAGCCCTCGTGGATCAGCGTCACCACCGGGCCCTCTCCGGCGACCTCGTAGTAGAGGGACCCATCGGGCAGGTCGAACGAGCCCGAGCGCATCTCGCTCACGCGTCGAACCCCGGCTTGAGCCGTCGATACGTCTCCGCCAGCAGCTCCGGCAGCACCCTCGTGTCGCCGACCACGGACATGAAGTTCGTGTCGCCGTTCCAACGGGGCACGACGTGCCAGTGCAGGTGCTCCGGGATGCCCGCGCCGGCCGTCCGCCCGAGGTTCAGCCCGACGTTGAAGCCGTGCGGGTCCGCGGTCCGCCGGATGGCGCCCACCGCGCGCTGCAGGAGGGACTGGAGCTCGGCGTTCTCGTCGGCGGTCACCTCTTCGAGGTCACCGACATGTCGCAGGGGCACCACCAGGAGGTGCCCCGGGTTGTACGGGAACTTGTTCAGGACCACGTAGGCGAGCTCGCCCCGCGTGAGGACACGCTCGGCCTCGGTCTGCGGGATCGCGCAGAAGACGCAGCCGTCGCCCTCCGGCTCCTCCTTCGCCTCCTGGATGTACTGCATACGCCAGGGGCTCCAGAGGTGATCCGCCACCCGGTCAGCCTCCGAAACGGGTCTGGGTGAGGGCCCGCGACCGGAGCTCGTCGGTCAGCGCCACCACGATGTCGTCGAACGCCAGACCGGGGGTTTCGTTCCCGTCGCGATCCCGCACCGTGTACGTCCCCGCCTCGATGTCACGGTCCCCCACCACCAAGGTGTACGGAGCCTTCATCAGCTGTGCCGCGCGGATCTTCTTGCCGACCGTCTCCTTCGAGTCGTCGACGAACGGGCGGAGTCCCGCTTCCGTCGCGCGAGACGCAAGCCCTTCGCAGTACTCGACGTGGCGGTCGGCGACGGGCACGAACCGGATGTGCTCGGGAGACAGCCACAGCGGGAACGCGCCGGCGTAGTGCTCGATCAGCACGGCGCTGAACCGCTCGAGCGTGCCGAGGATGGCGCGGTGGATCATGACCGGACGGTGGCGATCGTTGTCGTCTCCGGTGTATTCCATGTCGAAGCGCTCGGGCAGCGCGAAGTCGCACTGCACGGTGGTGAGCTGCCACAGGCGACCGATCGCGTCCTTGAAGTGGAAGTCGACCTTCGGTCCGTAGAAGGTCCCCTCCCCCGCGGCTTCCGTGTACGGCATCCCGCTCTTGTCCAGGGCCATCACGAGCGCCTCGGTGGCGCGCGCGGCCATCGTCTCGTCCAGGATCGTCTGCCCGGGCAGCGTCGACAGGTTCACGATGGGGTCGCCGAACCCGAACGTCGCGTGGATCTCGAACGTCAGCTCGAACACCTTGAGGATCTCGTCGATCAACTGGTCGGGCGTGCAGATGATGTGGGAGTCGTCCTGCGTCCCTCCGCGGATGCGGAGCAGTCCGTGCAGCGCGCCCAGGCGCTCGTGGCGATAGATCGTCCCGAGCTCCGACAGCCGCATCGGCAGGTCGCGGTACGAGCGGACCTGCGACTTGTAGACCAGGACGTGGAACGGACAGTTCATCGGCTTCACGTAGTAGTCGCCGGTGTCCGTCTGCATGGGCGGATACATGTTGTCGGCGTACTTCGCCAGGTGCCCGGAGGTCTCCCAGAGCACCGACCGCGCGATGTGCGGCGTCACGACCAGGTCGTACCCGCGCTCCAGGTGGAGATCGCGGACGTAGTCCTCCAGCTGCTTGCGGAAGATCCCGCCGCGCGGGTGCCAGATCCACAGCCCCGGCCCGAGCTCGTCCGGCGAGGAGAACAGGTCGAGCTGCCGACCGAGCTTGCGATGGTCGCGCTTCTCGGCCTCCTCCAGACGGGTCAGGTACGCATCGAGGTCTGCGTCGGTCGCCCAGGCGGTGCCGTAGATCCTGGTCAGCATCGGGCGCTGCTCGTCGCCGCGCCAGTACGCGCCGGCCACGTTGGTCAGCCGGAACGCGCCGAGCCGCCCCGTCGAGGGCACGTGCGGTCCGAGGCACAGGTCGATCCACTCGCCGTTGCGATAGAGCGTGACGGAGTCGCCGCCCCCGACCTCGCCCTCGACCTGGTCGTCGCCGAGCCCGTCGACGATCTCGCGTCTTGTACGGCTGGTCGGCGAGACGCTCGAGCGCCTCGGCCCGGGTGACGCTCCTCGCGGATGAACGGGACGTCCGCCGCGATCAGCTCGCGCATCCGGGCCTCGATCGCGGGGAGGTCGTCGGACGAGAGCGGCTCGGGAAGCTCGAAGTCGTAGTAGAACCCGTCCTCGATCGCCGGGCCGATCGCGTACTTCGCCCCGGGGTGCAGGTCGCACACGGCCTGCGCCATCACGTGCGCGGTCGAGTGCCGCAGCACATGGAGACCGTCGTCGTCCGACGCCTCCACGGCTTCGACCGTCGCATCCGCACGTCGGGCACGAACGACAGGTCCCGGAGCTCCCCGTCCACCCGAGCCGCGATCGCCTCCGGGCGGCAGCACGGAGCCGATCGGCTCCCCTTCGGGGAGCTCGGTCTCGGAACCGTCGGACGAACTTCATGCGCGGCATGCGGGCCATGATATCGGCCGGCCGCCGGCCTACTCGTACGAGATGGACTCGCAGCACGTCCAGCTTGGCCGCGCGGCGCGCGGGCCAGATCGCGGCCAGCACGCCGGCCAACGCGGCGAAGATGACGTAGATCGACCAACGTGCCGACCGGGATGACCAGCTCGGTCACGCCCTGGTTCGCGAGCGCCTGCTGCAGGGCGAACCCGAAGAACACGCCGATCACGACCCCGAGGAGCGCGCCGATGATCGCGATGATGACCGACTCCCACCGGATCATCCGCTTGACCTGTTTGCGGCTCATCCCCACCGCCCGCAGGAGCCCCAGCTCGCGGGTGCGTTCGAAGATCGACAGGCCGAGCGTGTTCACGATGCCGAAGAGCGCGATCAGGATGGCGAACGCGAGGAGGGCCGAGATCAGACCGAGGAGCTGATCGATGAACCCCGCCTGTTGCTCGCGGAAGGCCGTCTGATCCTGGACCTCGATGTTGCCGAACTCCTTCGTCGCCGCTTCGACGGACGCCGTCACGGCCGTCGCATCGGCCCCCGGCGCGAGCTTGACCATCACGAACGCGTCGAGCTGCTGCTGGAAGTACTGATCGAACGTGTCGAGCGAGACGACGTAATTCGTGCCGACCAGGCTGTTCTCCGAGAACGTGCCCCCGATCACGAGCGGCACCTTCCCGACGGTGGCGAACGCGGTGGGGATGGTGTCGCCGACCTTCCAGCCCTCGTCGGCCATCACTTCGTCGAGGACCACGATCTTGCCGTCCTGGAGGCCCGAGATCGCTTCGGGGGATAGCTCCAGCGACGCCACGTCGTCGATCGTCGCGGGGTCGACCCCGGTGACGAACGCCGTCGATCCCTTCACGCGGAACCCGCCTTGGCGGAACTGGGAGACGGCACCCACGCCGTCGACCTCGCGGACGCGGTCGGCCACATCCGGACTGAACGGCGTCTGCGACGAGGTCGTGAGCACCAGGTCGGCCTTCAGCGACTTCTCGATCGTGAGGTTGAGCGACGCCTTGAGCGACGACGCGAGCACCGTCACCATCGCCACGAGCCCGAGCCCGATCATGAGCGCGGACGCGGTCGACGCCGTGCGACGGGGATTCCGCATCGCGTTCTCACGCCCGAGCTTGCCCTGGATGCCTAAGCGTCGGATCGGGGCTCCGATCGCGCCCGCGAGCGGACGGGTGCCGAGCGGTAGCAAGATCGCGATCCCGACGAAGGTCACCGCGGCTCCGAGCCCGATCAGGGAGCCCGCGTTCGACTGGTTGCCGAACAGCCCGTACAGCAGCGCGGCGACGCCGGCTGCGGTCAGGATGAGGCCGATGATCAATCGGCGTCGCAGTGATCCGCTGGCGCTGTCCGCCGACTCGCGGAGCGCCTGGACCGGCGCCACGCGTGCGGCGCGGCGGGCGGGGAGGATCGACGAAACGACCGTGACGACCGTGCCCACCACGAACGCCACGACGATGGTGCGCGGCTCGAGCTGGAGCGAGGTGCTCGGCAGATCGACCCCGAAGGCGGACAGCAGACCCTTGAGGGCCAGCGCGATCCCGACGCCCGCGAGGAGTCCCAACGCCGATGCGATCAAGCCGGTCACGAACGCTTCGACCACCACCGACGTCATGACCTGTCGCCGGCTGGCCCCGATCGCTCGGAGCAGTGCCATCTCGCCGGTGCGCTGCGCGACGATGATCGAGAACGTGTTGAAGATGATGAACGCGCCGACGAACAGGGCGATGAACGCGAACACGAGCAACGCGGTCCGGAAGAATCCCAGGGCCTCCTGCAACTGCTTCGCCTGTTCGTCGGCGACGTCGGACGCCTTGACGGCCTCGATGCCCTTCGGGAGCACGGATTGGATGCTCGATCGCAGGTCCGGCACCGACGTGCCGTCGGCGGCGACGACGTCGATCTGGTCGAACTCGCCCGCCTTGTCGAGCACCTTCTGCGCGGTTGCCACGTCGAACGCGGCGAGCGTCGCACCTGCCAGGTTGTCCGCCTCGCCGAAGCCCAGCGTGCCCGAGATCGTGAACTCCTGCGGCGGTCCCTGGAACAGGATCTTGATGGTTTCGCCGACGGACAGGTCGTACTTCTTGGCGGTCGCCGCGTCGACGGCCACGTCCGTCGGGCCGGTCGGCGGTTGCCCTTGGCGGAGCGAGAGCGGGGACGTGGGACTGTCGCTCCAGCTGGCGCCGAGCGTGGGAGGACCGACCCCGCCGATCGCATCGCCCGTCGCGGGATCGATCATCTGCGCGTATCCGGTCACGGTCCCGGATGCGTCCGCGACGCCCGGCACCGCCTGAACGCTCGACAGGACGCTCTCCGGGACGGGGTTGCGTTCGTCACCGCCGCCACCTCCGGGTCCGAATTGACTCGGCGTGAACGCGACCTCGGCGCGGACGATGATGTCGCTCCCGGACGAGACCTGCGTGAACAGGTCAGTGAACGCCTTGTTCATCGTGTCGGTCAGGACGAACGTTCCCGCAACGAACCCGACGCCCAGGACGATGGACAGCGCCGTGAGCGTGAGCCGCAGCTTGCGCGCCAACAGGCTCTTGAGGGTCGCCCGGAGCAGCGGTCAGCCCTCCAGGGTCTTCAGGCGATCGAGTACGTGCTCCGCGGTGGGCTCCCGCATCTCGTCGACGGCGTGCCCGTCCTCCAGGAAGATCACGCGATCCGAGTAACTCGCGGCGTTGGCGTCGTGCGTGACCATCACGATGGTCTGCCCGTGGTCCTTCACGGCCGAGCGGAGGAAGCTCAGCAGGTGCGCACCTGACTTCGAGTCGAGGTTGCCGGTCGGCTCGTCCGCGAACACGATCTCCGGCCGGGACACGAGCGCTCGCGCCCCCGCGACGCGCTGTTGCTGGCCGCCGGAGAGCTGACTCGGACGGTGGGTGAGCCGGTCGCCGATCCCGATCGTCGCCACCACCTCGTCGAACCACGCCTTATCGACATCCGTGCCGGCGATGTCGAGTGGCAGCGTGATGTTCTCGCGCGCGGTCAACGTCGGCACCAGGTTGAACGCCTGGAAGACGAACCCGACCTTGTCCCTGCGGAGCTCGGTGAGCCGCTTGTCGTTCAGCTGCGGTCAGGTCGACGTCGCCGACGAAGACCTGTCCGCTCGTCGGGGTGTCCAGACCGGCGAGGCAATGAAGCAGCGTGGATTTCCCCGAGCCGGACGGACCCATGATGGCGGTGAACTCCCCCGCCGCCAGGTCGACGGTTACACCGCGGAGGGCTTCCACGGCCGCGTCACCTTCGCCGTACACCTTGCGAAGCTCGACGGCTCGTGCCGCGGCCGGACGTGTCGCTGCGGGAGGTGCGGGCATCTCGGTCATGGGTCCTCCACGTCAGGGTCAGCAGGCAACCTACCGAGCGACACGGATAATTGCCCACCCGCGACGGATGAAGGTTCCGTGACGGATCGATGCCGACGGTCATGTTGCGCGGCAGGCGCAACCGCATCGTTCCCGGATCGGTGGGCGCGGCAGGTTTTGAACCTGCGACCTCTCGCGTGTGAGGCGAGCGCTCTCCCGCTGAGCTACGCGCCCGGTCGGCTCGGTAGCGTAACAAGTCGCGACGACCCCTCGCAGAGGGCCGGGCACCCGGTGTCCGCGCAAGGTGACGGCGGCACGTGCCCGCGTCGTGCCGCCGTCGTCGCCGGGTCCGAGGGCCCGGACGTTCTCGTATTCCTCTTGCGTTCCGGCGGAGAGTGTTTCACGCCGACACGACAACTGCAAGGTCGAAAGTTACACGGACCTGGGACATCGCCAAAGGTCCGTTGTGTCCGAACGTCACGACTCACGGCCGCGATCACGCAGAGGAGATCGCCCTGCGGATCGGCGAGGACGACGGAATCTCCGACGTCCTCCGACGCTCAGATCGGATCCCACGGTGCTGCGTCGAACGTCTCGATGACGGTCGCCGAGAGCTCCGAGTCCAGCGGTATCGCCGTGTCATCGATCCTGCCGACAGGAGCGATCCCACGAGCATTCGTGAGGAAGGCTCCGTCGAACGACCCGACGTCGGCGACCTGCACCGTTCGGCGACTCCACGCGATACCGGCCCTCGGCAGCTCTCGCTCGAGCACCTGCATCGAGACCCCATGGAGGGCGGGAGCGTCCGGCCACACGACCGCGTCGCCTTCGATGAACCCGATGTTGGTGATCGAGCCCTCGGCCACGTCGCCCTCGGGCCCGACGAACAACGCCTCGTCGAACCCCGCCTCGGCAGCGAGGCGACCGTAGTACGCCTGCGCGAAACCGCCGATATGTTTGACGTGCGCGAGCGGCCGCTGATACATGACGCTCTGCAGGTTCCGAGGCGTCTTCGGCATGGACGCGGGCTCGCGGACCGTGACCATGACGGATGGGTCGAGCTCGGCAACCGAGCCGTAGACGTACACGCGCACCGAGGCATCGCCGATGTCGTCACCCAGCGCGTGCCGGATGAGACCCCGGACCCGGTCTCCGTCGAGCCCCCGTCCGAACAGCACGCGCGAGCCCTCCTCCAGTCGAGCCAGATGCCGGTCGACGACTCTCGCTTTCCTATCCTTCACCTGCATCGCGGTGAAATGACCGTAGCTGACTCCGACGGTGGACCCCAGCAGATCGATCGTGGCTGGACGACCTTCGATCTCGATCCGAGACAACGGTGAACCATCCACCGTCTCACCCTAACCGCGGCCGGTGAGCATGCGACCTCGGTCGCCGGGCGGTCGATCGGTTGTTCGGAGGGCGGCCAGCGGGAATACTCGATCGAGGTGGACGCCGCACGGCGTGGGATCGATGACCGAGCGACAGGCACGTCGGTGCCTCACGTGGAGCTGCGTCGAGGTGTCCCCTTCTGCGTCTGCGTCTTCGTCGCCGCTCGACTCCTCCTCTCGGCACTCGGTGTCCTCGCCGTTCACGACACTCCGGCGATCAACGCTGTCGGATCCCCGGGCGCGGGATTGGCGCAACCCGTCGAAGCGGGGTGGCATAACGCCTTCGACGGCACGTTCCGCTGGGATGCGGGATGGTTCGTGCGCATCGCGGAGAAGGGCTACAACCCCCTCGACGGATCCGCGGAGTTCTACCCGGCCTTCCCGATGGTCTCGCGCGCCTTCGCATGGCTGCTGCCCGGGGGGGCGCTGGTGTGGGCCACGCTGGTCGCGAACGTCTCGTTCCTCCTTGCCCTCATCCTCCTATACGGACTCACGATGCTCGAATACACGGAGGATGTCGCGCGGCGCTCGGTGGTGCTGCTCGCATCGTTCCCGGCCTCCTTCGTCTTCATGGCGCCGTACAGCGAGTCGTTGTTCCTCCTGTCGAGCCTCGCGGCCTTCTGGTGGGCCCGCAGGGGTCGGTGGGGAGGGGCGGCGATCGCGGGCGTGGTCACGACGGCGACCCGCGTGGTCGGGCTCGTCCTGGTCCCCGCGTTGTTGATCGAGGCCGTGAGCGAAGGCGATCCCGCGCGGCGGGGTCGGAGGGTGATCGCGGCGATGGTCCCGGTCGCAGGGTTCATCGCGTACCTCACCTATTGGCTCATCCGCTCGGGGGACCCGTTCGTACCCCTCCGCGCTCCGGCGCTGTGGCAGCGCACGACGCAGATCCCCTTCGTGACGGTCGGACGGGGGATCGCGCTGGGGGTTCAAGGGTTCGGTGATATTCACGGACTCTATTGGGCGGCGGATCTGCTCCTCACCGGCGCCATCGTCGGCGCGCTGCTGGTGGGGTGGAGGTCGCTTCGGATGTCCTACGTCGTCTACGCGACCTGCACGTTCGCGATCCTGTTCACCTTCTCCTACGCGCCGAGGCCGCTCCTCGGAGCGCCGAGGTACGCGGCCGTGATGTTTCCCGCGTTCTGGATCCTGGGTCTGAAGCTCCCGTCTCGCGCATTCGTCGTCGTCACGGCGGTCTCCGTCGTCGGCTACGCGATCGCGGCCATCGTCTTCATGAACCAGGGGTACGTCTTCTGAGGACGATCGAGCGATCGGACCTGCGGGTTCCTCGTGGGCGCGAGAGGATCTGAACCTCTGACCTCTTCCGTGTCGCGAGCTCCTCGGCGATCTCACCCGCTTCGATGCCGACCGCGCTGAGCTGATCGATCGCCTGCATCAGCGGGAGGACACGGCGTGCCTCGCCGAGCTCCTGCTCGACCCGGAGGAGGATGAACGCGGTTGCGGCGGGTGGCACCGTTTCGGAGGGGCGGGCTAGAGGATTTGAACCTCTGACCTCTTCCGTGTCAGGGAGGTGGGCGGCAGGTGTCTGAGCTGCAGCTTCGCAGTTAAGGGGCCATGCGGGATGTCACAGGAGTACGGGTGAGTACCGTTGAGTACGGTCGGCTCCTTGACCAGGCGTTGACCAACTCTGACTCGCTCCTTGCCGGGTGGAATGCTTGATCCAACGCCCGCATGGTACGAGCCCCGCAGGGTTGCCCCGACCTTCAGGTGCAGCTTTCGTGATGGCTCGTTAGTAAGTCCACGACGCTCGCGAAGTGGGGACTAGCGATCGCACCTGCTCCGCTACGGCCTCACTCTTCGTGGATGACGTCGTAGTTCGCGAAAGTAGGAGGTGCATCCGCCATAGCAGCCATCTGCTTCGCGAACGCGTCTGTTTCCGGTCGCCCTGAGTTCTTCATGGCGACCTCGAAGGACTCGAACTCGGCGATCACCACGTAGGTGTTGTCCCGGTCGCGATCCTTCAGAACCTTTGAGCTGATAGGCCCCGTCGAAGAGTCGGCAAATTGCCGCATCTGTTCGGAGAAGCTATCCATCAGCTTTTGCATCTCCTCCATGCGACTAGTGGAGAACGAGATGGTCTGGATGAAGGTCATTCCCTGCTCCCTTCTCAGCGGAACTCGACCGTAGAGACTTGGCCGAAGTGGGTCAACTTCCACCGCTCTCTGCGCGTGCCGCTATGCGCGTACCCGTCGCGTCTTCTTAGCGATCGTCAACCTCCCTAAGGGGTTGGCGTATCCGGCGCTTCGCACGTCTATGCTCGCCCGTCGAGAGCTACCGCAAGATGCTAGCGACGCCTCGCGGCCGAAATGCGCAAGGAGATGATTCCTCGCGTCAGGGCTTCCTGGCGCGGATCGGGTAACCGTATGTACCGAACTGCCGAGCCTGGTCTTCACCGCCGGCTCCACCAAATGTGTCAACGATGGGTCCGAACTCCACTTCAGCCAGGCCTGCGCCCTCGATCACTTTCACCCACCCTGCGCACGGCAGGGCACCGGCAATTCACCCAGTCCACAGATCGATGTCCCTAAGCGCGGGTTCGGGAACCGGCTTCTCGACACAGATGTCCGCGATCTGGGCGCGGCCTCCTAGCTTCAGGACACGGGCGACCTCCCGGTAGGCGCCGAGCTTGTCCGGGACGAGGTTGATCACCCCGTTCGAAATCACGAGGTCGGCCCACCCATCGTCCACCGGGAGGTTCTCGGCGAGACCCTCGCGGAACTCGACGTTTCGGATCTGCGCCTCTTCGGCACCTTCCCGAGCGCGCTTGAGCATCTCGGGAGTCATGTCGACCCCGACGACTTGTCCTTCGGCGCCGACAGCGTTCGCCGCGACCATCGCATCCATCCCGGTCCCCGAGCCAACGTCGACAATACGCTCCCCTGGCCGGGGCAAGCCCCAATGGAACGGGTTGGCTACACCAGCGAACGATGCAATCGAGGACTTCGGAAGCCCCTCCAGCCACTCGTCCAGGTAACCGGCATTCCCCGCTGCGCGTAGGCCCGTGTGGAAATGAAACGTTGCGTCAGGGTGTTCGACGACCTCAACGTATTTGGTCCGGATCTCATCGCGCAGCTTCGCGACGTCCACCGCGATCTCGGACACGGCTTTCTCCGATCTCACGCGAAGGCCACGGTCTTGGCGCCCGCCACGACCTCTTCGACCACCTTGGCTGCACCGACGATAGCCGAACCCTTCCGGACCTGCTCCTCGGTGATCCCGCGCGGTTTCGTGCACGCACCGCACAGCCATACCTGGCCACCGTTGTCCACGAACTCCTGATAGAGGTCGCTCAAAACAGGGAGTCCCGGCTGGGCGATGCCGTCCGTTCCATCCGTGGTGCCGAGCCAGACGGCATCGATCGTGCACAAGACCACCGCGTCTTGCCCGGCCGTGGCGGCGATGTTCGCCGCCACGAACGGAAGCGTCGCTCGCTCCGGATCCTCCTTGCCGTGTGTGCAGTTGAAGATCAACCGCTCGCTCATCATCGTCTCCTTTCCACCGTGATCAGGAGGCGCCCGTCATCGGGCGTCTCGATGGAGCGCACCTCGTGGCCCATCATCCGAGCCAGTGGAGGCAGGTCTTCTTTCGCCGCGGGGTCACGTGCTGTCACTACGAGCACGTCTCCCTGCGGGATCGCGAGGATCCGGCGGCGGAACTCCTGTGCCAGGCCGTCGGCACAGCTAAGGGTGCCGGCGTCGAATCTGTGCGTGCCTGTCACGTTGTCCTCCTCGTCGTCTACCGGGCGGAACCCCGAGCACAGCAGGTCGATCGCCGTGATCCGTCCCTGTTCGTCCACATCCAGGTAGCTCTGCTGCTCGACCACCTTCCATCCCTCCTGCTCGTGGAGCAGGAACCGATACCGAGCCGACAACCTGTCCGGGAGCGGGTCCACGAGCACCGCTTCCACCTCGAGCACGTCGGCCTCCCCGAACCAGTCGAAGTACTTCGCTGCCACGTCGGCCGCGCCCACGACCTCGCCCGGACCCGGCGGGATCATGAATCGGAAGCGGACATCGCGAGCCAGAGCGTCGAAGAGCCGCCTGTAGTTCCTGGCGGCCAGGGCGTCCACGAACAGATCGGCCACCGGGACGAACCGCTGCATCGAGCTGCCACGCCTGCTCCTCGGTGGGGAACTGCATCTGCGGCTGCTCTGGTCTGCATGTGCGCTCTCCCTGTGTTCCAGCAGGGAGAACGGTAAGCGTGTCGGAGCAGGCAAACATCCGGAATCCACCCTACGTATCGGGCGTTTACGGAACGGCCGGCTCGAACGGGTCGAGCAAGCCCTGCTGGAGCGCGAACAGCGTTGCCGTGGAGCGAGAAGAGGCACCGGTCTTCGAGTAGATGCGCTCGATGTGGGTGCCGGCCGTCTTCGGGGTGATGCCGAGCGCCCGAGCGATCTGCTTCGTCTGAGCACCTCGGGCGATCAGGATGAGCACCTCGACCTCCCTCGGCGTCAGGCCGGCAGGTCCGCTCCGCCGCTTCGACCGACGGAGACCAGCGGCGGCGAGCACCGCCTCGACGGCCTCGGACGCGAGTCGACCTGCGCGGACCTCGGCCGCAAGCTCGGCGGTCGCCTCCTTCGGGGTCCGCGCTTGTCGGTATGAGCGAGGTTCGGTCATCGCTTGGAAGGCGTCCGCGGCGGCGAGGATCCTTGCGGGAGCCGGGATCGCCGCGCCAGGCAGGCCTCGGTGATAGCCGGAACCGTCGAGCCGCTCGTTCACCTTCGAGGCGATGGCACCGATATGCGCGAGCGCGGGAGGCCGCGCGAGCATCCGTTCCGTGTAATACGCGTGCATCCGCATGCGCTCGGATTCGGCCGCCGTGAGCGGCCCTGGCTTGTCGAGGATCGTCGCCGGGATCCCATGCATGCCGAGGTCGTGGACGAATCCGGCTCGGCGGAGGTTCGTTACCTCGATTTCAGGGAGTCCCGCGTGCTGAGCGGCCCGCGCGGAGAGTTCCGCGACGGCTCTGGAGTGCCCCGCCCTCGACGGCGAACGCAGGTCGGTGAAGTCAGCGATCGCTTCGAGGGCTGAGTCCAGCTCGACGTCGGTCAATCGCTGCTGAAGCCCTGGTTCGCGTTCGATCAGCGCGATCCAGTCTGTGACCGTGTCGACGCCTTCGACCACAACGGTGGCATCGGCGCAGAACGCGTCGACGAGTGACGGGTCGAGCTGGGTTCCGCTCCGGGCACGCACGAGCTCCAGTGCGGCATCGAGCCCGTGGGAGCGGTGAGCCACCTCGACGTCGTCTGCGAGGTGGAACAGGCGAACCGGCATGGCGATGGCCTCACCCCCGAGGCCGGACGGAACGCCGCGGCCATCCCAGCGAGCGAACACCTGTTGGAGCGGTTCGCTTACCTCGCTGCCCAGTCCGAGCTCATCAGCCATCTGGCCGGTCGCGATGCAGTGCGTGATCAGGATGCGTTCGAGCGCTTTGCTCCCGAAGGCGGCGAGGCTGGCGCCGCGTCGCAGACGCTCGAGCGATGGGCTTCCGAGCGCTACGTGGCGCATCGCGAAGGCCTGTTTCGGGAGCCCGACGAGATCTACGCCATACCCATCGCGTCGGAAGGCGATGTCATCGCCGAACCACTGCGCCAGTTCAGGCGTCTCGGCGACGCAGCCGACCATCGCGAGTGTGATCACGTAGTACAGGGACGATCGCGCGTCTACCTCGAGCTCGATGCGCTCGGACATCCGCGCGGCGATGAGCCATGACCTGAGGACGTGCTCCATCGGCTGGCCGAACCCGAGGTCGGTTGCCAACGAAAAGGCGGCAACCAGCTCCGCAAGGCGGACGCCGGATCCACCTTGATCGTGCGGATCGCCCGAGCCTGCGTTCACGGGCTCAGACGGCTCCGCGAGATAAGGGCTGCCGAGGTGTCTCGCTTCATGCTCCCACCGGCTCTCGGTCGCGGGGAAGCCGTCTGAACGACGCGTACATGAACCGCTGCACTGCCCCCGCCGGTGTCACATGGTCGTACCGTTCACTGTCGATCACGTCGAAGCCCGCACCGCATTCGTTCTCAAGCGCCTCCGCGTCATACCGATGGACGGGCAACCCACTGCAGCTCTCGGGTCCGTCCGGTGCGAACGTCGCGACGATCGCGGTGCCGCCGGGCGCGACGGTCCGCTCACAGAGCTCGACGTAATTCCGGCGTTCCGACGGCTCCAAGAGGAAGTGAAAGACGGCCCGGTCATGCCACACGTCGAAAGTCCCAACATCTCGCGCGTGGGTGACGTCTGCAACGATCCACTCCACGTAGTCAGCTTTCGTTCCTAGTCTCAGCTTCGCGATGCTGAGAGCTCCGGCGGATACGTCGAGAACCCCGATGCGATCGAGGTCGAGCTCGAGGAGGCGATCGACGAGTCGTGATGCGCCACCACCAGCGTCGATCACGCTTCGTCCGCCCGCGTCGATCGCGTCTCGAACACGGCGGAGAGACACCTCGGGACTCACCTCGAACCAACTCACCTCGTCCGCGTCGCGAGACGCGTAGATCGACTCCCAATGAGCCGTCCAATCCATGGAGCTGAGTGTATGCACCAGGGAGTTTAGTGGTGGGCGCTAGAGGATTTGAACCTCTGACCTCTTCCGTGTCAGGGAAGCGCTCTCCCACTGAGCTAAGCGCCCGCGCTGCGACTGTATCAAGTGACCTGATGCCGTTCGAGGCGGGGACCGGAATCGAACCGGTGTGCGGGGCTTTGCAGGCCCCTGCCTAACCACTCGGCCACCCCGCCGGACGCGCCATGCTAACAGGGGCCTTTCCGATGATTGGTCGTCCGCGCAACCCTCCTGCCCGGCTAGGCGGTGTGCGAGTGGTGAGAGCGACGGGCTAGCATCGGATGATGCGGACCGAATCGCTCCGTCCGAGTCGATCGCGATGATCGACCGGCACGATGTCCTTCCCCATCCCCGTCGGGCGATGACGTTCGGCTCGTCACTCCTCCTGGTCGCCATCGCACTCGGCGTCGCCGTGGCGATCCACCACGGCCCAACCACCGCCGATCACTGGTGGGCGGGCGTCGTCGCGGATGGACGGACGCCCTTCTTCACGTTCCTCGCGGAACGGGTCTTCGACACCCTGGGACGGTTCCCCTTCAGTTGGTGCGTCGTCGGCGCGGCGGCGCTCATCCTCCATCACGCGGGGAGGTCGTCCGCGATGTGGGTTCTGCTCGCCGGCGAGGTCGCATCGTGGGGGACGAACAACGCAATCAAATCGCTCGTCGACCGCCCGCGGCCGCCCGGCGCACTCCTGCACGCGTCGGGCTCCTCGTACCCGTCCGGGCACGCCGCTTTCGCTGCGGTCACGGCCGTCCTGTTGGTGGCACTGTTCGCGCCTGCGGGTCGTCGCAGGCCCTGGGCCGCGTTGGGGCTGGTCCTGGCCGTCGGCATGGCGTGGAGCCGCACCTACCTGATGGTCCACTGGCTGACGGACGTCGTCGGAGGTCTGTGCGTCGGCGCCGGGGTCGGTCTCGTCACTCTCGCGACCTGGAGCCTCGGCGGGCACGAGGCCGGCCGGCCGCCCTCCCACGCAGATCTCGGGTCGCAGGCGCCGTGAACCCACCGCCCCAGGCGCCCGGCGGGTGGCGCCGACTCGCCGCGATAGCCGCGATCGTCCTGCCGGTGGCCGTCATCGTCTGGACGGGTGCGATCGTGGTCAGCAACGTCGGCCGAGTCGTGGTGCAGCTCGCGCTCTTCGCGATCGCGACGTTCGCGGCCTGGTACACGCTCACGCGCGTCGGCGTTCGACGCCTGCTGGCCGCCGTGATCGCCGTCGCCGCGATCGTGGGGGTCCTGGTCGCGGGCTACTTCGACGACGCCGGGCTCCCCGGGTTGGTGGTTCGGATCGTCCTGCTCCTGCTGGCGGTGGCGCTCGCCCGGTTCGCGCTGGGTCGCGATCTTCGCACGTTGAAGGAGGCCGACCTTCCGGGCGAGCATGTGCCGCCCGCCGCTCGAGGGGTGCTGATCATGAACCTGAAGTCCGGGGGCGGGAAGGCCGAGCGCTTCCACCTGGAGGACGAGTGCCGCAAGCGAGGGATCGAGGCGGTGATCCTGCGCCCCGGGGACGATCTGCTCCAGCTCGCGGAGCGAGCCGTCGAGGGAGGCGCCGACGTGGTCGGCATGGCCGGCGGAGACGGCTCGCAGGCGTTGGTGGCGAGCGTCGCCGCTCGACGCGGCATCCCCATGGTGATCGTCCCCGCCGGGACGCGGAACCATCTCGCGCTGGACCTCGGGCTCGATCGCGACGACGTCGTCGGAGCGATGGATGCGTTCGGCGAGGCCGTGGAGCGCCGGATGGATATCGCGGACGTGAACGGCCATGTCTTCGTGAACAACGTCTCGCTCGGGCTCTACGCAGCGATCGTCCGCTCTCCCGAATACCGCGACGCCAAGGTCGACACGGCGTTGGGCACGATCCCCAAGGTCCTTGCGCCCGGAACTCGACCATTCGACCTGCGGTTCGCCGGACCGGACGGAGCTCCACACGACGGCGCCCACGTGATCCAGGTGTCGAACAACCCCTACCGAGAGTCGATCGCGGGGTTCGGGAGCCGGCCCCGCCTGGACACCGGACGCCTCGGCATCGTCACGCTCGTGATCGCAGACGACCGGGCGGCCGCCGCGTTCCTGAGCGCGCTCGCCGCGGGTCACCTCGATCGCTACGGGGGCTACATGGCGTGGTCCTCCACGACGTTCGAGGTGAGATCGGACGGGGCGATCGACGTGGGCCTCGACGGAGAAGCTCTCGAGATGGATCCACCACTGATCTTCTCGATGCGACCTGAGCCCCTGCGGGTCCGCATCCCCAGGCACGCGATCGGATACTCCCCCGCCGCCATGGCGATGGACTGGCGCTCGGCTGCGAAGAACCTCGGGCGGATCGCCACGGGACGACCCGCGAGCCTGCGATAGGGATAACTCTTCACATGCCACGCATATCGCCGATAGAGATGAGATGGGCGCGTTTGCATTCCTGAAAAGCCTCGCGCCCACATCCCATGCGGAGTAGCGGGGGCCGCTTGGATGCTGGACGGAGGTGCGGGTAAAGCTCTTGGCCTCGCGGCCGCCGCTCTCCTCGTTGGTTTCGTCGCGTATCGACTCCTCATCTGAGCATGGTCTTCGTGCCATGTGGCGAACAACAACGAGCGGTCGGCATCTGGGCCGGCATCGGGATCATCGCGTCGGGCGTCGGTTTCGCTTTGGGGGACCGATGGCGGGCGAGCGCTGCGGTTGCCGCAAGCGTGTAGGCAGATTCTCTCGTCGTTGTCAGTAACAACGACTCGACGCGGCTTGTCCTGTTCGCCGTAGATGAAGCGGTCATCACCACATTGGCACTCGCGATCGGCGGATGGCTTCCTCTTCGAGCGCCAAACCCCCACAAGCTCGAAAAGGAATGAAAGGGGAACCTGTTCCGGCGGGCTCCTTCACGGTCTCGAGCGTTGAACGATGGAGCGGACAACGGGATTCGCACCGGAGGACCCGTCGGCCCTTCAACCGATGGTGGTCACGTCTACGGTCACGTCAGTTACCGTCGTTCCAGAGGCGCAGTCGGAGGCGACCTTCACGTCGATCGTGTGGGTCGTGTCCTCGCCCGGGACGAGGGTGTATGCCTGGATCGTCGGGAAGGAGTGGGTCTGCGACGAGCCGAGAGACATCGCGAGCACCACGATCGGTCCGTGCTGCGTGCCTCTACGCGGTGCCCAGGTGCTCGTCGAGGACCGAGAGCATCGGCCAGGCGCCGTCGGACCAGTTCGCGATCTCGGAGTGGGTGATGCCCGACGCCGGGTCGTGCGTGGTGCAGCCGAGACGCCGGCGTCGTAGCCCTCGAGCCACACGGCCTCGCTCGTGCGGTGCACGTCGAACCCCGACCCGTAGCGACGGTTCTCCTCCGGCCAGTCGCTCCGCGGGAGGGTCAGATCGACGAGGAGCTCGGCCGGAACGAAGCGACCGAAAGAGCGCCGACAGAACGTGGCGAGATCGGCAGCGGTCGAGGAGATGCCGCCGTCTCCGGTGCCGAGGACGGGCAGGTGGAACGCGTTCGACCGCAGTCCGGCCTTGTGCAGGTACGCGATAGCGTGGTCGCCCGGGAGCTCGTCCTGCGCCAGAACCCGGTGTCGACGACTCGGCCGGTTCGGTCACGCGCCGCCGAACGAGTTCGTGGTAGCCGACCCCGCTGGATAGCTCGGCGATTCGAAGAATGCCCGTTTCGTCGATACGACAAAGGTGTCCGTCCCCCGTCGACCCGAGAAAGCGTCAACGCCCTGCGACTCTTGCCTATCTCAGCATCACCTGCGCCGAGTCCTACGTCGGTGACGGTGCCGACGCTACGACGTGACCGTCGCCAGGACATGCTCGACGTCGCCCTCGTCGTTCAGCACCGATCCGATAGCGCGAGACAGGCCCTGCACCGACGACAGAGCGGGAGCGTGTGTCCCTCCCGCCAGTACCGGACCTCCCACGGCCGATACGCGGCGCATATCTCGACTCGGCCAGCAGCTTGATCGTCGACACGGAGTTCGCGTTCCCAAAACTCCCTCACCAAGGTGCTCAGGTTGACCCCCGAGTCGTATTGGGGGCGAGGCGTCATCTGAGGCGCTGAGAGCGATGCTCAAGTACGTGCTCGGGGATGTTCCTGACCATTCGGCGCAGGAGATGCGACCTACAACCTAAGGCCAAGGACCGGGTTGTGCGGGCTACATCGTTCAGCCTACGGTCCTGGGAGTCTGCCTAGTGTCCCATCACACGACTTCCCCTCGTACCGCCTGCGCCACCGCATCAGGGTGTGGCTCGAGCGACGACGTCGGCCACGGCGGTACCCCCACTGATGGCGCGCCTAAGCCATCGCCGCGAATGACGTCATCGTCCGACGGAAAACCATGAGCCGCGGCGACCCGAGCTTGACGGACCGGGAGCTGGAAGTCCTAGCATTCCTCATCTCCGGGAAGACGAATCGCGAGATCGCCAAGGAACTGAACATCACCGAGAGCACCGTGAAGTCCCATCTGAGCCTCATCTTCGCGAAGCTCGATGTGTCGAACCGGACCGAAGCCGCAATGGTCGGTTTGAAGATGTTCCCGACGTTGCGGGCTTTCGCGGCTAGGGGTCAAGCTGCCTCCCTACGTTACTGTAGGCAGATTGAGCGACACCGCGGTGACGCGACAGGATCGATCCTCATACGGCCCGCGATGCACAGATCGCAGGATGCGCAGGAAGACCTAGGACCAAGGTGGGGTTGTGTGAGCAGCACGCGCCGCCTTAGCGTCCTGACTGCCTGGCGATGCGCACACCCTGCGCTTCCCCCTAGCCGCCGGGCGGGGACGCATGGATGAACGGCGTGAGAAACAGCGAGTTCCTGGCCACGTGCATGGCTTGTGGGCAGCCGGTGCGTGAGGACCACTCCCACGTGATGCTCGTGCCCGTGGGACGCGGTCGTATGTTCTTCCACGCTGGCTGTTGGCACGTCAGAGCGGTGCGAGAACTGGCCGCCGACGGCCCGAAGGTGAAGTTCGAAGGGTCGTCGGCGTAGTTTCGCCAAGCACGCAGCGCTAACGTGCTCGGCTCCCTTCGGGAGCGGGAGCTTCGCCACCGCCTCAACTAGCGGTCTCGAACGACCGAAGCGTAGGATGGCGGCGGGGATAGGTTGATCGCCGAAGAGCGTGGGTTTCGCTCCGCGCCTGCCCTGCCGCCTATCTGGTGGCCCCCAAAGCGAGGACGTCGAAAGCGAGGACGTCATGAACGGTAGCTTCATCTTCATCCACGCGCATCCCGATCGGCCTGGTCACAGGGATACTCATCGGGATCCTCGCGACAGCTCTCGCCCCGGCCGGTTCGGAGAAGCGGTCCCCATCGCGCTCCGAAGCCCGTCTTCCGACCGCGTAAGGGCCATCACGCTCAACCCGCTGCTGACGCCTCGGGAGAAGGACATCCTGATGTTCCTCACCGAGGGGTTGTCAAATCAACGGATCGCCGCTGAGCTCGACATCAGTGCGAGTACCGTCAAGAATCACCTGCGCTCCATCTACCTGAAGCTCGGCGTGTCGAACCGTACCCAGGCAGGGCTAGCCGGCTTGAGGATGTTCCCGATATTGCAGGTCTTGGCGAACTAGGCCGAGCGCTCGATGTTCCGCGTCGAACCTGGCGTGCTCGGCCCGCGAGGGTGAGGGCGTTACCTTTACAAACTTGGGCGAGCAGGCGATGTGACGCTCTGATCGACGAGCGTTCGCGAATGTCACTGGAGGTGGACCAGCCCAGCTGGGCTAGGTAGGTCTCGTCCTAGGTTGGCGAAAAGATCCCCCGCCGGGCTCACAAGCCCTGGCCCGGGAACGCCTTAGGTTGTTCATGATGGCGAGGGCGAGGGATCCGATCACGGGGCGGTTCACGCGGGTGAGCGACGTCGACCCTCGGTGGAACGAGCTGCTTGCTCAGCCAGTCGCCCACCACGGACTAAGCTCGCGGCTCGAGCGGGTCGACCGGTGGTGGATGCAGCACTCGACCGAGGTCATGATCCTCGCGATCGCCGTCGCGGTGGTGTTGGTCACCGAGTACATGCTGCTCCGCGCGGTTGGGTAAGCTTCAGTTGCGCGGCACGGCACGACCTCGGATCGCACAACGGATCGTGACCTGTACGCCTAGCCACGATCGCGGACGTTCGCGAAGCTCCTGATCGACCTCGAGGAGTCACCTCACCGGCGGGCAGTCGTGCTGGGAGAAGTCAGGGAGCGCGAGCTTCGTAGGCGAGTCTTGAAGGTCAGGGTTCGTGGAGCTCGACGCGACCACAGATGGCTCACGCGATGTCGAACTCGCCGGGCATCCAGTCGTCGTCCAGGGACATCGAGTCCTGATCTATCAGGACGATGTTCTCGAACGCCTCGTCGAGCGCTTGCTGGGTCTCGAGCGTCTCGGGGTCCACACTGCCCCCCTCCTCAAGGAAGCGAACTTGTTCCACTCTGAACCCCCCATAGGTCTTAGGTCAAAACGCCAGGTGAACACCCAGCGTCCATTCGGGGCCTGGAGGATCGAAGCACGCGTTGCGAGCTCGACTAGCCTTTCGCTTTCACCCATCGGCCAGTCATGTGAAACGGACGAGAAACGATCGGGAGCGTCGCTCGGGCGCAAGTTACGAGGGGCCCGCGAGGCAAGCTCTCGCCCTTGACCGCCGTCGCATCCGCGGATCCTCATATCGAGGTGTGCCCTCCCCAGGTGCGTCACGAGCGCTCCACCCAAGCCCGGTATCCTCGCACTAGGCTCAGAGCATCGTGCTCGCCGTCCCCTGGAGGTCTTGGCCGTAGACGCTGGTCCAGGTCATCCAGTCCACTTCTCGCATCATCGACCCGTCCCACCACACGAAGCTCGGGTCCGTGAGCGATGCCATGCGATAGTCGTTGTCCCGGAAGACGTTGTCGATCGTCGTACCGCCGGTCCTGATCACCCCGACGGATTGTCCGGGGGCGAGCGTCACAGTGTTGCCGACGGCTCGGTTGTGGGCGTTCATGAACTCCACGCCTTCCTGCAGTCGGCCGTTGCCCATGAAGCGGACAAGGACGTCGATGGAGCTCGGGGCAGAGATCACATTTCTCTGAACCAGGGTGGAGCTCGAGTTGAACGCGACCACGCTGCCGTTCACCGCGTTGTTCAACACTCCGACACCGGTGCTGATCTCTACGCGGATACCGTCGTCATCGTTGTTGGCGATCTCATTGCCGGTCGCGACCGCATCGTGCACCTCCTCGTCGAACCACAACCCGACGCCGTAGTTGTCGTAGATCGAGGTGTTCCGCACGGCGAAGCCCGAGCACGCCACGATCTTCAGACCGCCCGAGAACCCGCTCGGCCACGAAGCATCGGTGTGATTGCGGAACACCTCGGAGCTGATGACCTGACCCCCGTCACTGCTCCCGTGGATGCCGAAACGACCGTTGTCGTGCGCGGACGAGTCCGTGATCGTTGCGCCTGCGAATCCCGCGAACTGCAGCCCGGTGACATTGCCCGTGGCCTCGACGCCCATCACCTGCCACGCAGGCCCGATGCGGATGCCGTCGTTGAAGCCCGTGACCGTGAGATCCGCGACGATGACGTCGGCGATCCCACCCATGGTGTCGATGCCGTTGGATCCGGAGCCGCCCCCATCCAACACGGTGACGCCCGCACCGGCGCCGATCAGCCGATCGCCAGCCTTTGGAACGATCGGAGTGGAGAAACGGTACGTGCGAGCGGCGAGATGGAAGGTCGTGCCCTCCGGTGCTGCATCGACCATGTGCTGGATCTCGGAGGCCGTAGGCGTGGATGGGGGGCTGGGTGTGGACGCGTGCGTGCATGAGACGAGGCCGATCGAGAGTCCGATCAGCCTGAGCGCCATCGCGCGACCCCTCACTCGCCCCCACGGCTCCATCGAGGACGAGGGTATCTATGGATCATCGTGCGTCGCATCGAAGGCTCCGTGCACCGGACCGGTCGCCGCCTTGAGGCGCCCCGTCCTCACCGAGGACATATTGCCGGCACCCAGGAGAGACCGATGGTTGGTTATGCGTACCGGCGAGACGTCGGAGTGCCAGAAGATGAGCTGGGCACAGGCGCGGAGTGCATCGTCGATCCCAACCGACACGCTTCCGCGGATCTGGTTCCACGTGGTATCGGAGCGCAAGGCGGCCAAGACCGGATGCACATCGACATCAGTGTGAAGTGGCGGCCGCGCGGTTCCGATCGAGACGCGCAGGTGAGCCGTATGCCCGATCTCGGTGCGCGGCTCGTCCGTGTGCTCGAGGCGGCGCCGCATAGGTGCAGGAGAGAAGCGTTCCGTGTGGCTCCCCGTCCCATTTTCCCCCTCGACCCTTCCTATCCCCTCGAGCGCAGAAACGACCTCTCGAGCCCCGACCACCCGCGAGCGTTCTCGCGTGACGAGGTTGCGGACTGGAACCGCCACGTCGCCGAGGAATGGGGCAAGAAGGCGTTCGCCCGATGGAATCTCCGGTGGAGGGCTGAAGGGTTTCGAGAGTGCGAACGCTTCGTGGCGCGTCTGGGCGCGATCTCACCACTCGTGTGCGAGCCCGGGGACGATGCAGGCGATCGATGCGATGCATGAGGCGACCGATGCGCGCGCCATCCAGCCGACGGACTCCACTCCGACGCTGACGCTCCAACGGACGGAAGGACCATGGGCTCGCTGGATGAGGTCCGGGTAGATCACGTCGTGATTCGGTCGCGAAGATGGTCGAGCTGCCAGGGTCGCGCACGCGCCCTCTTCAGCGACGTGGACTCGGTCGTACGCGCAATAGAGGGATTCCTCCGCGGACGCGAGCGGCATCGCGAGCGCGGGAAGAAATTGTGCCAGCTCTCGAGCATCCAAGGTCATTGGAAGGGAGAGCTATTGGCTGGTCGGGCTCGAGGCATCGGCCGGAGGCTCCCGGCTACTGGTCCGACGCTAGTCCGTCATTGGGAACGACTAGCAGGTGACCGTCCCCGACCTGAGGACGTTGCCTGACAGATCTCGGTACTGCCACGAGATGCTGGTCGCGATTCCGCCGTCCGCAGCGCCGTTCAGCGTCAGGTAGACGACGGCGACTTGTCTCCCTACAGGTTTCCACGCGAGTCGCGGAATCCGAGCCCGCCCCTCCCAGGGAATCCCCGCTGGACCCGGCGATCAGGTCGACCATATGACTGCCCGGCTGCCCGGTCTGGAGCGATGCGTCCATCGGTGCGTACTCGCCGTTCGCATGCACGTGACCGTTCAGGATGAGGTCACCGCCGTTGTTCGCGAACAGGGACCACATCGGCTGTACCTTCGGCGAGGTGGCGCCTTTAAGGATCGGTGGGATGTGCCAGAACCCGACCACGCACGCGGGCGCCGGTGCTCCTAGCCGTTCTTGGGCGAACGCGTATTGCGCGCTTCCTGGCTTCATCGCTGCGGAAGAGTCGACATCGATGAATCGGACGCCGCCGAGATCGAACGACACCCGATCCGGCCGCTGGTGCCAGAAGTCTTG
>CAVRSI010000012.1:0-143549 GCA_963723855.1 uncultured Actinomycetes bacterium
ACCAATCTCGGGACCATCGCGGGATCGTCGGCGAGCGGCAACGTGAGCGGCGGCGCATTCAGCACGGTCGGCGGGCTGGTGGGCCAGAACGTCTTCAACCTCGGCGCGGGATCGATCACATCGTCGTTCGCGAGCGGCAATGTCACCGTCGGCGACCGAGCGTCGCAGGCGGCTTGGTCGGAACCGGCAATGGCACAATCGTGTCCAGCGCGGCACGGGGCTGTGACCGGCGGCGCCAACAGCGTGCTCGGCGGATTCATCGGCACGCTGACATTCCAAACGGGCCCGCGCAGATCACAAATTCCTGGCCCGGGCGCGGTCACCAGCACCGGCTCGAATAGCACCGTCGGTGGATTTGCCGGCCTGACCAGCGGCACCATCCTGACCTCGACCGCATCCGGCCCGGTGACCGGCACCAGTAGCAGCTATCTCGGCGGGTTCGTCGGCATGAACCTCGGATCGATCGAGCAATCCACCGCCACGGCATGCGTCACCGGCATCGGCGACAACAACATCGTCGGCGGCTTCGTCGGCGCCAATTTCGGCAGCATCGACGCCTCCACCGCGGCCGGCAACGCCGCGAGGGCCCCGACAGCGCGGTCGGCGGTTTCGCCGGCGCCAATGCCACAGTTCGTCAATTCTCCGCCAGCGCGATCCCGGGCTCGAGCTTCCCCGACGGGACCATCACCAATTCGTCCGCCACGGCACGGCCAGTGGTGGCACGGGAGCACGGTCGATCCGTTCATCGCGCTCATAAACCCCACGACTCGCCGCCAACCCGCCGGCATTTCCCTCGATCATCTCCGGCTGCACCGATCCCACATGCGTATTCGTCGAAACCGGCTGCTGCCGTCGGCGCTGACGTCCCGCCTCCGCCACTCACTTCCGCATCGTCCGCGGCGACTGGCCCGCTGCTCCAGCTGTTGTCCCCCGAATTCCGGGCGTCATGTCGGCGCAGCAGGCGCAAGTGATCCAAAACCTCACCAGCACGACCAGCTCGCGGCACTCAACACCCCGCCGGTCGTCAGCATGCCCAAGGCGCTATCCGGCTGCCGCCGCACCGGCGCCCTGATCGCCGGCCTGCCGCGGACGGGCAACCGTTTCTGCCCCCGGCATCGACCGGCGCATCATCGACATCCCGCCACCGAACGAGACGCGCTGAAAACCGACGAGGTGATGGTGCAAATCCGCACCGACATCGGCGTCGAGCGCCTGCGGCCGCGGTGGCGAACTCGGGGTGACATCCTGGCCATCGGAAATCTCGCGATCCCGGCTCGACCGCGGTGCGCCTGCACATCGACGACGGCCGCACCCCCGCTGAGGTCATCCGCGCGCTGGCGGCAGTGCAAATGGTCGCGGTGGCGCAGCCGCAATACGTCTACAACCTCGACCAGGCCGGCGCCGACCAGGCGCCGGCGATCGCGGGGCGATCCGGCCCAGCAGGGCGACGCCGCGCAATACATCCTGCAGAAGCTCAAGCCTCGCTGCGACGTGCACCGCATGATCAGAGGCACCAACGTCCCGATCGCGGTGATCGACTCCGAAATCGATGCCGCCCACCCCATCTCGGGGCGCGGTGGCGCAGCGCTACGACGCGGTGGGCGCGCCGGAAAAGCCGCACCCGCACGGCACCGGAATGGCCGGCGCCATTGCCGCGCGTCAGAGGCTGCTGGGAACCGCGCCGGGCGCGCGTCTCCTCGCCGTGCATGCCTTCTCCAGCAACGCAGCCAACCCGAGAGCACGACGTTCAACATCCTCAAGGGCATCAACTGGTCGGTGAACCAGGGCGCGCGCGTCATCAACATGAGCTTCGCCGGGCCGAAGGATCCTTCGCTCGAACGCGCGCTCAAGCTCGCCTACGACAAGGGCATCGTGCTGATCGCCGCCGCCGGCAATGCCGGCGCGAAGTCTCCCCCGCTGTTCCCGGGCGCCGATCCCCTGGTGATCGCGGTGACGGCGACCGACGTGGACGACAAGCTGTTCACCGGCGCCAACCGCGGAAAGTACATCTCGGTGGCGGCGCCCGGGGTCGACATCCTGGTGCCGGCGCCGGAGAACACTTACCAGATCACCACCGGCACCTCGGTCGCCGCCGCCGAGGTCAGTGGGATCGTGGCACTCCTGCTCGAGCGCAATCCTAAACTCACGCCCGCCGATATTCGCCGCATCCTGCAAGCGAGCCCAGGCGGCTCGGCGCCGGCGAGCGCGACGACAATTTCGGCTCCGGCCTGATCGACCCGCTCAAGGCGCTGCAGATGGCCGATCCCCGCACCGCGGCCACGACGCCGACGCCCGCGCCTACGCTGCGGCAGCGCTGAGCCACCAGGGTTTTGCCGCCCCCGGCGCCCAATGGCGCGTCCGACCTTGACTGTCCGGCCCGGGGGCCCCGCCATCCTTCACCAATTCTCGCCCAGAACGCCCCCCCAGCCTCCTCTAACGCACGGCCGATCCAGGATCATCGCGAGGGCGAGCGGCCGTGACCTGAGACTGCGCTAGCCATCTCAAAGCCGTCAGATTCTCCGTGGGAGAGATTGCCTGCCATGACCGTCATTGAAGAATCCCTGCCCGAGAGCCGGCCGTTCGAGGCCGATGTCGCCAAGCTGCTGCACCTGATGGTGCACTCGGTCTATTCCGACAAAGACGTCTTTCTGCGCGAGCTGATCTCGAATGCCGCCGACGCCTGCGAGCGGCTGCGCTACGAGGCGATCGCCGAGCCGGCGCTGCTCGGCGAGACGCCAAGCCGCGCATCACGCTCGCCATCGATGCCGACAAGCGGACCCTCACCGTCGAGGACAACGGCATCGGCATGGGCCGCGACGAGATGGTCGAGGCGCTCGGCACGATCGCGCGCTCGGGCACCAAGGCCTTCATGGATCGGCTCGAGGCCGCGCAAGGCGGCGAGGGCGCGACGCCTGATCGGCCAGTTCGGCGTCGGCTTCTACTCGGCCTTCATGGTGGCCGACCGGGTCGAGGTGATCTCCCGCCGCGCCGGCACCGACGAGGCCTGGCTCTGGTCGTCCGACGGCAAGGGCACTTTCGCGGTGTCGCCGGCCGCGCTCGCGGATGCGCCGCGCCGCGGCACCCGCGTCGTGCTGCATCTGATGGAGGACGCCAAGTCCTACACCGAGCGCTTCACGCATCGAGCGCATGGTCAAGGCGCAATCCGGTCACGTGCCGGTGCCGATCTCGATCATCGAGAAGCCCGGCGCCGAAGCCGTCGAGATCGCCGACGGCGCGGCGCTGTGGGCCAAGCCGAAATCCGAGATCACGCCTGCGGAATACACCGATTTCTACCGCAGCGTTGCCGGGCAGTTCGACGAGCCGGCGCTGACCATCCATTTCCGCGCCGAGGGGCGGCACGAGTACACCGCGCTCGTCTTCGTGCCGGGCTCGCGGCCGTTCGACCTGTTCGATCCCGACCGCAAGGGCCGCATCAAGCTCTACGTCAAGCGCGTCTTCATCACCGACGATGCCGAAATCCTGCCGCGCTATCTGCGCTTCGTGCGCGGGCTGGTCGATTCCGCCGACCTGCCGCTCAACGTCTCGCGCGAGAAGATCCAGGAGAGCCCGATCCTCGCCGCGATCAGGAAGGGCGTGACCGAGCCGCGTGCTCGGCGAACTCGAGAAGCTCGCCGACAAGGAGCCGAGGCCTACGCGCAAGATCTGGGACACGTTCGGCGCCGTGCTGAAGGAGGGCATCTACGAGGATTTCGAGCGCCGCGACGCGCTGCTCGGGCTCGCGCGCTTCAAGACCACCGCGTCGGCGAGGCGCTGGCGCAGCCTCAAGGACTATGTCGCCGCGCTCAAGCCCAACCAGACCGCGATCTACTACATCGCCGGCGACGACATCGCCCGGCTCGAAGCCTCGCCCCATCTCGAAGGCTTCCGCGCCCGCGGCATCGAGGTGCTGCTGCTGGCCGACCCGGTCGACAGCTTCTGGGCCACGCCGGCGCTGTCGTTCGACGGCAAGCCGTTCAAGTCGGTGACGCAGGGCGCGGCGGATCTCGGCGCCATCCCGCTGCTCGACGCCAAGGACGGAGGCAAGCGCCGGAGACCGAGGATGCGGTCAAGCAGTTCCTCGCCTTCATCAAGGACACGCTCGGCGACGACGGTGGCGGACGTGCGCGCCTCGGACCGGCTCACCGACAGCGCGGTCTGCCTGGTCGCGCCCGAGTTCGGCCCCGATCGCGCGCTGGAAAAGCTGCTGGCCGGCGCCGGGCGGCTGACGTCGGCGTCGAAGCCGATCCTGGAGGTCAATCCGCGTCACGAGCTGGTCGTGGCGCTCGCCGCGCTCGGCGAGGACGAGCGCGCCTTCAAGGAGGACGCCGCGCATCTGTTGTTCGACGAGGCGCGCGTGCTCGATGGCGAGCGCCCGGCGACGCCCGCGCGTTCTCCGAGCGGCTCGCGCGCGTGCTCAGGCGCGGCCTTCCCAAGCACGACGCGTGTAGACGCGGCGCAGGGTCAAACCGTGGGCGAGTGACCCGCAGACGATGCCGCAGACTCATGCGTCCCCTCCCCCTTGTGGTTCTCGGGGTGGCGTTTCCCCGAGATGGAAGTTGATTGCTGGCGATTTATAAACGCAGCACAATACCAACATTAAAACGCGCGAACGATCGGGCGTTTCCACTTTGCAGGCAAAAAGTTCGGAGTAGATTTTTCGCCGCCATGCCAATCCGACCCTACTTTGGAAGGTCAGAATTCGATGCCGAGATTACGCGTGTCATGGGGATTGCTTTCGAGACCGCCGTCGCAGCCCTGCACGGTCAGGGAGACGTTGAGCCGCCCCGGGATACAATCGCCCGTACCATCATCGATTTGGCGAAAACCGGCGAGCGCGACCCCGAGCGTCTATGCGAGGCGGCCCTGAACGCCGTCCCCGTAGATCGCATTGTCAACGCGCCCAATCCTCTTCCGCCTCACGCTTCACCGCCGGTGCTGCCGGAGGCTTGAACCCCAGGCGCTTCAGACTGAGCGCCGGTTGATCATGTTGATCTGTGCCGGGTGTGGCAACGGCAGTCGGAAAGGCCCCGGTATCTGGAGACCGGGGCCTCCCACGTCCTTGGGGCCAAGGGGGGTTCCCTAAGCAGGACGCGCTGAGTTAATCGAGCCGGGCCGAGAGGGTTCCCGCGATGCTTTGTACCGGATTAGAGCGGAGGTTAGGCTCGCTCACCCTGGCCTAAGAGCAATTGCGGTCACGTCTCCGCTTTGCAAGTCTTTGACCTCGACCAAGCTGTGCGGGTGCTTGCTTTTGATGAACCGCGCGGCCTCCATCGCGAAGTCCTTTCGGTCGCGGTAGTTGCGCGGCGTGCCGTCTACGCGAATTTCGAACTGAGCGCCTGTCATTGCGGCTATCCTGCGCCGGGTGCGGCAGCGACAACAGCGTGCTCATATGAGGGCCATCATCCGTTAAAACGTAGTGCCGCAAAAAACCCCGGCAAGGCGGCGGGGTTGAGTTTGACCAATGTGGAGAGCGACCTCCTACATGGCGCACTCCAATTCGCTTGGAAGTCATCGACTTTTGATGCCTCGGGCACTGTCCCGCTGTTCAAAAAAAGAGCCCCGGGGCACCCAGGGCTCTTCCGCTCGAGCGTAAGCTTGCGGGGATCGCACTCGCCGAGCAGAGCGCTGGTCAGTAGGCCCCGCCGTAACCGCCGCCGAAGAGCGACCCGAACCTATAGTTGAGACCAACTTTGAACATCTGAATCTCGCGGCTCGCCGTGAAAGTGTCTCCCCAGGAAAGGCCCCGGTCCAAACGTTAGGTCATCCAGTTTGACGAAGTCATACTCAAGCTTCGCTGACCAATTTCCCGCTATCGCCCATTCGACGCCCGCTCCAACCACCCAGCCACTATTCCGATTGGATGCACTGATCGAGGCACCGGTGTTCAGGTTCGTAATGGTGGCATTATTGTCGACCCATGCCCCGCCGGCCTTGCCATAAAGGAGCACGCCGTTATTAAGCACCACGCCGAACCTAGCGGCCAGCGTCGATATCCAGCGCGTGTTTGCCGATCCCTGGAGAGTTCCGACACCCGGAACAAAACGGCCATTCCCGGTCGCGTCGAGCGATGTCCAGTCGAAGTCCCATTCGGCGCCGAGAACAATGTTGCTGAATTGGTAGTTGACCCCGAGTTGTCCGCCGCCAATGAATCCGCTGCGGTCTGAACTGGCGCTGAGGCCGAACAAGCTATCGTTCACGTTTCCTCTTGCCCAGGCACCTCCGAGGTTGCCACCGATGTAGAAGCCGGTCCAGCTATAGACTGGAGGCGGCGGGGGCGGCGGTATAGGCTGGCCGTCTGAGGTCGGCGGCTAGAGCCGAACCACCAAACAATACGGTCAAGGCTGTGCATACAAGCAATAGCTTCTTCATCTCGCTATCTCCCCTGTTATCCCCTTGGCCCCGCTCCTGTTGTACGACCGGGCACAGTCGGAGTTTGTCGCTTTTGAGTAACACTCAAACCAAATCACCACATCGTCTTGCCGGGTTCCCGGGTTCCTGCACGGAAGCTGATGTCGCTGCAGGTAATTCCGATTCAGGCCTAGAGCTCCGCCTATGTTCTGCGGCATGCCGCCCAGCCATGCGGGGTCCTTGGCGCGTGACTGCGAGCGGAGCGACCCAGTGGTCGGCGACTTCTCGATCAGCGGGACTGTGCTCGTAGCGTTTGCTCGATTTGTTTCACCGTCATTCACTCCAGACACGCGAGCAAAAATGCGCCTCGATGTCGGCCGCAAGAAGTTTTGTCTTCGGATGCCGTTCAGTCAGCGTTCGGCAAAGCGGGGCTACCCTCAACAGTGCGTGAGGGAGGAAATCAGGAGAAAATACAATGCTCAGGTTATTTACTGTTGCTAGCTTTGCATTAGCTGTCGCAACTTCGGCGCAAGCAATGTCGCCGCGCCGCTTACTCAGTCGGAGGGCATGATCACGCAAGTTCGCTTGGGATGCGGACCAGGTAGGACCCGAGTTGAGGGTGTTTGCGTAGCAAGAACCACCATCCGGCACACCCGTCGCGCCGTCCGCAGAGGCTACCGCAGGGGCTATTGAGCGCAAATCCGGCACCATCGGGCTCCTGGCCTACTGGTCTTGACTGATGGTGCGACCCCGGGACGACGCCAACGTAACCAAAGTTTGGGAGCAGCGCTGTCACACAATCACCCCGGGCGGCTGGTACGCTTCTTACCCAGGGCCAGACCTTGAAGCCGTGGCCCTGGGAGCCCCTGGCTGCACATGTCAGCCGGAGCCGGGGCTCTCCTAATCCTGGCGCTCTTCCTTAGCGGACGCTTCAGGCTAGCGCTCTCCTGCGCTGCTCCAAGTTCCCAACCAGAAGGGAGATTGCCCGATCGCTAGCTCACAATCCAATTTAAATCTCAACAATAAGCCAAAGAGGTTGCTGTCAGTCTCCACCGCCAATCATCTGGCATCGAACGCAACTCAAGCTCAAATATCGCAACCATCAGGACCCAGGGGAATGATGATCGTTAAGATTAAAGCGATCCGTCCCCTATGAGTGTGAAGGAACCATTTGAGCATTTTCCCGACGCTGCTCATGGCTCTGGGCTTTTGACTTTCTGACCCACTCGCCGTCACAGACAGCGGCGAAGTTCGAGCGGTCTCGCTCAAAATTGGGTCAGCGCGAGTTTTAGAAGGAACCGTCCACTTGGTGCCGGGCTCTGCCGTCGGAGGGTGCCAATTGGTGCAGCCGTTGTGTCGGCGTCGTCGACCTCAGGTCAGGCGAAAGCTCTCCACGGATCAGCAACATTGCTAACTGATACTCGTGAGCCATCTGGATGAAACGGGCCCGACGTGCCGTCGTCTTGGCGCCTCGCGCTAGTTCTAAACAGCACTCAGCGAAGCGCTCGAACTGCTTGGTTAAAGTTGCTCCATCGCGCGAAAACAATGCTGATGTGTCGAAGAAGTTCCGACGCGCGGCCTTCGGCTGCGCGGCGGCTGCGCGATTGGGTGAGGTGACGGACTGGCTCACTGAACTCGCGCGTTGGTGTTGAGTTCCATGATGAAAAGTCGGAAGCGGCTGCACGCTCTGGGACTGGCCCTTGCGGCTATCGCCGCCCGGCTGAAGCCGGACGAAGCGGAGCCGCTCGACGGCTCCATTGTCGACGCGATCCAGGGAGGGGGCACTTTGCATTGGTGCTTGAGCGGCTTCCGTTCATGCCCGACGGTAAGCTTGACCGTCGTGCGCGCAATGGACCAGAGATATCGGACTCACACTCCCTGAAGAAGCTGTCACGTCTTTGCCGAAAGCGATGTGATCCACAAATCGGTGCCAGTGAAAGAGCCACGCGCCTCAAATCCTGCCAAGAGCGTGCCTTCTCTAGTGCCTTCCAAAAATTGGGATCGTTCAGGTGCTCCGTGAGCGAACGCATTGGCAGTGCGTTGTAGCCCTCGTTGTGTTCGATGTCGTTGGCCTTCCACCAGCGGTAACCGTAGCCGCCTTTCTCAGCGGCGTCCCTAATTGCTTGTCCGGTGCGTTTCATTCGTTCTGTCGGGCTGGTAGTTGTCAAACCACGCAATCCTCTCCTGGTTCTCTTTTAGATTTTCGGCCTACAACCCCTCCGGATGGTGCTGCGGTGACGTCGTCCGCGTTCAGTCTTAGGTCGAAGTGAGCAGTCCAACAGGCGTCCTCTCCTTTAAGGACCTGGAATGTAATCGGTCCACAGCCAGTGGACACCCATTGCGAGCAAGATAGCTGCCGCTAAACGAGGTTGCGGGAGAATTCTTCGGCTATGAAGAGTTGGAACACTAGCCAGCCAGCGCCCCCGACCGTCAGTGCCAAGGCCAACACGAAGCCTACAGTCCGCCACATGGCACTAGTTCAGTCAGCGCTTGAGCGCGAGGAAGGTCGCGCATGACCACCTTTCACCATGCGCTACGTCAAGGGCCATTTCGTTTTGACCGGCCCCGATGTCCCGTCGATGCGGTTCAAGTCGCGCCCCGAAGCCAGGGACCTGGTGCAAGCCGATGATTTGCATATCGGTCAGACAGCGCTCAGCCTCTCGCAGAGCACGCTTCGCTTGTCGCCGCAAGATTTTCCGCCTCGTCATATTTTTGGTCTGCGGACCTGTCTGTTCCAAACATCGCTTACCGGAATGATAATTGCCCTATTTGGAACAATGGGCGGCGCGATGTGTGCGATGGCACTACCTATTGCTGCAACACGGATTTGCACAACCCTTGGGATCCTTCTCGGCTTCTGCAAGCTTGATAATCTTTTGCGCGACTAACGTCGTTCGCAATTCAAACGAATTTGGTACCAAGCGACCGCACCGATATCGCGGATGTAGCTCGGACTGCTAAGTTAGGGGTAGACCCAGCACTTCCGTTCAACAAGAAGCTGAACTCGCTGAAGCAGATGGGGAAAATCGGGAAATCCGAAAAGAGCTCTTGAAAATCCTGACCGATGCCGGTGGCGCGGCGGCTCACAGGGGCTGGAAACCTAGAATTCGGCAGCTCGACACGCTTATGACCATCGGTGAACAGTTCCTGCATCGACGTATTATTTTATAGGGCCGAAGCGAGAGCCCTCAAAGAAAAAATTCCGTCACGCCAGAAGCGGAAGAAGTAGGGAACGAAGAAGACGATCTGTCGGAATCAGCAGCAGCCCGCTTGTCGGAGTGAATCCTGCGGATCGCGCAAGTCATTGAAAACGTTGGAGCGGGTGAAGGTAATTTAACCCTCGTCATCAGCTTGGGAGGCAGTTGCTTCACCATTGCGAGTACTGGATGCGCGCCGCCGATAGAGCTGAAGAGATGATGCTGTACTCCCCCGCTTGCGCTCAAAACTCATCGCACGATTGTAATGCTCCTCGGTGACACGCGGGTCGCGATGATCGAGCAATGCGCTGGCGAGGTATGGATAATTGCCACCGTAGACGGCGGCTGTTGATGCGCCGGCAGTTCGGAATAAATGCGGAGAGACATCCACACCAATTGCTTCCCGCGTGATTTTCGAGATCAGGGTGCCCAGGTTCTTAACAGTCAGTTGCCGGCGGGTAGTTGACGATCAGAGTGCGAGCTGTTCAGCATCGCCATGGCACAGGACCGGGCGGTGGATGTTGACGTAGCTGTTGACCATCTCGGTGATGGGCGTCGTACGACGTTCATTAACGCGGCGGGACTCTGGTGTCTTCGGACGGAATGTGGAGCCACCAACGGCCATCGATGTTGATGAAGGTGTCTGCCACGGTAAGGGCGGTAAAGTTCTTTACCCGAATGGGATGTAGGGCCAGGAGTGCGATGAGCAATCCGTCGCGCACGCCAATGGCGCGCGCCTGCGCCGTCTTGCCGAACATCTGCGCTATCTGTCGCGCTACACCCACCGCGTCGCCATCTCCAATCGCCTCGGTCGGCCGACGACGACGGCGTCGCGTTCCGCTGGAAGGACTACCGCATCGAGGGGCCCGAGCGCTGGAAGACGATGACGCTCGCAGCCGCACGAGTTCATCCGCCGCTTCCTGATGCACGTGCTGCCGAAGGGCTTCCACCGCATCCGCCACTACGGGCTCTTCGCCAACAGCAATCGCGCCGCGAGCATCGCACGTGCTCGCGAGCTGCTCGGCGCTGCGCCGCGCATCGTCGAGCCCGAGGAGGACAAGGCCCCGGCGCGGACGAGCCGCGCGTGCTGCCCTGCCCCTGCCCGCGCTGCGGCGGCCGCATGATCGTCATCGAGGTGTTCGCGCGCGGGTGTGAGCCGAGACATCGGCCGACACCGACACCGACGCCGATCAGGATCGACACGTCATGAACAGACGCGGACTGCCCGCTCGCAAAGCTCGGCCGCTCCGATCGCTGCTCCTGCGCCGGCAACGATCCCACTTGGCCGAAAGCACCCCATCGGCGTCGCAAATGCCCCCGAGCGAGGCCCGCGACCACCTCCCTCCCACAGTCCAGCTGCTCCCTGATCGTCCTGCTCATCTGTCGGTCCACCCCCATGCCGATCGCCGAGCCCACCATCAACGCCTGCGCTCCGGCTCAAATCCCCATAGCGCCCGTTGCACCGCCGGTGCCCCACCTCCCGCGACTTCGTGCCTTGGCGCTTCTCCGACGCCGACCGTCCGCGCGTGGGGAGAGCCCAACATCTCGGCGTCCGAGAAACCTGCACAAGTTGCGGAAGTAAGGATCTCTCACATTTCCAGCTGTTAACGCGCTTTGGATCAGTGGGTTCTGCGCTGTTACTGTCTGCGTGATCTGCGCTTGCCCTAAATCAATCTTCTCGATGAGCGTCGGCGTATGGATGCACCTCCTTGGGGGAGGTAGACGTGACAAAGCCGCCAACACAGGATGAACACTTGGACTTCGCCCTCCTCGGCCTCGACAAGCCGCGCGTGGCTCGGTTCATGGATCGGAAGCTCCTGGTGTGGGGCGGCTTGGCTGCGCTCCTGTTATTGGCGGCCAGCAATACGTCGGCGGCCGCCGCGTCGGCAGAGTCGGCAGTCGGCCGATGACAACGCGGTTCCCAGGAATCGGGTCGCAACGCCGCCCTGTATATCGCCCGTGTCCATCACGCGGCACCGTTCGCGGCCGCCGCGAACCGTTCCTCGAACACCAGGGTCCATCCGCCCGCGATCCGTCGCGGCCCTGCTGCGCCATGGCGCCGAGTCGCTCCCATCCGCGATGCTCCAGATCGACACGTGTGCCGTCGCCATGTGCGGTGAACGTCACGTCGAGCTTGGTCGGCGGGTTGTCGGTGAGGTTCGGCTTCCACCCGAGGACCAGCCGCCGCGGCGGATCCACGCGAGGATCGTGGCCCACGTCGCTTCGGTTCCGTCGGACATGACCTCGATGACGCGGCCACCTTCCCGCTCTTCGAAGACGACCGTCTCCGCCTTCACGCTGCCTCCGTGTGTGTCCTCCGCGATCGAGAACGCCTGCAGGGGCCACCACGAGCCCATCTCCTTGGTGAAGATGCGGAACGCATCCTCGGGGGTGCGACCACCGCCACGGTGCGTGGGATGGGCTCGATCACGGTGTGCCTCCTTCGCTCAGCGGCGTCCTTGAACGCGGCGAGCGCATCGGTCCAGAAGCTCTCCAGGTAGGTCCGCAGGGCAACGAGGCCCTCAGGGTCGACGCGATAGAGGTGCCGGGTGCCGTCCTTGCGCTCCGTCACGAGACCCGCTCCCTTCAGGACGCGCAGGTGTTGGGAGACGGCCGGCCGGCTGACCGGGAGCTCGGACGCGATGTCGACCACGGCACGCGGTCCGTCGCGCAGGAGCTCCAAGACCGCCCGCCGGGTCGGGTCCCCCAGCGCGTCCAACACCTCGGCGGTGCTCGATAAGTAAGCCATAACTTACGGTAAGTAATCGGCTTACTCGGTCGGGATGTCAACCCGGATCGGAGGGCTCGAACGGGAGCCACGGATCGACGGAGCGACTAAGGACTCAGAGCCGGAGGGCCGAGAACATATCCGTGTCTACCCCGGTGATCCCACGGCTGGACTCCACAGACCTCGGCCCCCAGCACGTCTATCCGAGGCCCGCGCCGCCGAGGGTGGTGATCACGATGCCCGCCTATCAATCGGAGCTCACGCTCGAGCGGACGGTGCTCGCGATCCCCGAGGGATTCGCCGACGAGCTCATCCTGGTGGACGACGCGAGCCGGGACGGAACGGTGGATCTGGCGCGCAGGCTCGGCCTCCAGGTGCACGTGCACCCCGTGAACCGAGGGTACGGGGCCAATCAGAAGACGTGCTACTCGCTGGCGCTCGCCTCGGAAGCGGACATCGTGGTCCTGCTGCATCCGGACTACCAGTACGAGCCGAAGGCCGTACCGCTCCTGATCGCGCCGATCCTGGCCGGCGATGCCGACATGACGTTCGGCTCCCGGTTCGCCGGCATGGGCGATCCGCTCGGGGGCGGCATGCCTCGGTACCGGTACCTGGGCAACCGGGTCACCACCTCGGCGCAGAACCTGATGCTCGGCACCCGGTTCACGGACATGCACAGCGGGATGCGCGCGTACACACGGGCATGCCTGGAGTCGCTCCCGTTCCGTCACTACTCCGAGGGGTTCGCGTTCGATGCCGAACTGCTGGTCGACGCCGTCACGTCGGGTCAGCGCGTGGTGGAGGTTCCCATCCCCACCCGGTACACGAAGGAGTCGTCTTCGATCTCGATCCTGCGGTCGCTCGCCTACGTGTGGCGCGGCATCGTCTACGCGGCCAGGCGGGGAGCCGTTCGCGGGCGGCGGGGCAACCGCTACCTGCCGGGCTGGCGGCGATCGCGGGGCCCAAGAGCAAGGGCAAGGGGCCGATCAGCGTGGCGCGGTGCGTCTCGTGCGGCAGTGAGCGCATGCACCTGCGCTACCCCACGACGACGGCCGGCGACGTGCCGATGGAGGAGTTCCGGTGCACGACCTCAGCGCTCGGTATCCACGACGACATCTTCGAGTGCCCCCGTTGCGGGCTGCTCTCGTCGGCGCCGACGCTGAGCCCCGACGAGATCGTCGGGCGCTACGAGGAGGTCGTGGACGAGGAGTACCTGTCCGAGGAGGAGGAGCGGCGCGAGCTCTTCGGTTGGGTGTCCGAGCAGATGGACGCGTACTACGTGCCGGGCAGGCGGCTGCTCGAGATCGGCGCGAACATCGGGCTGTTCCTCGCCGTCGCGGCAGAGCGGGGCTGGGACGTGTCGGGCATCGAGCCCTCGGCCTGGGCGGTCGAGCAGGGCCGTGAGCGATTCGGCGTCGACCTCCGGCAGGGCGTGATCGAGACGCTCGATGTCGCGCCCGGCTCGGTCGACGCCCTCGTGATGCTCGACGTCCTGGAGCATCTCGCCGACCCTGCCGAGGCCCTTCGCCGGATGCGTCCGATGATGGCCGAACAGGGAGTGCTGGCACTGGCCACCGTGAACGTCGAGAGTCTCCACGGCCGGCTGCGCGGCGGCGACTGGCCGTGGTTCATCCGTTCGCACCTGCACTACTTCCGTCCGGCCACGCTCACGAAGATGCTGTCCGACGCCGGGTTCGAGGCCGTCGAGTGGAGCGTCGTCCCGCGCTCGTTCCACATGTCGTACCTGCTGCACCGGGCCGCAGGCGTCATGCCCGGGTCGAAGCTCGCGGAGGCGGCCGTCCGCTTCGGCGATCCGAAGATCCCCGTCGGGTGGATCGGCGACGTGACGTTGACGATCGCGCGGCCTCGCTAGGTCGAGCGCGAGAACTCGATCACCTTGATCACGCCGAACGTCCCGATCACCCTGGATGTGTACCCCTCCGGCCTGAGGCGGCCGTCCAGCCAATCCCGGAACGGCACCTGCGGGTACCGCGTCACCAGCAGGAAGCGGTCCACACCCGCCAGCTCGGCCGGTCACGAGACCCTCGAGGTAGTCGCGAGACTCGGTTGTCGAGGATGTACGGCATCGGTAGCACGTCGCCCATCCATCGGGTAGTAGGACTGCACCGACAGGAGGTAGCTGCGCTTCTCGGGATCGGAGAACCAATCCAGCTGCGCCGATTCCACGAGCGCGGGGTGCAACAGGACGATCGTGCCGGGATCGGCGTGCGCGCGCTCGAACGCTGCGGCTCCCCGCCAGTCCTCCCCGTTCTTCAAGGTGCCGCCGAACGCCAGGACGCTCAGGATGGCCAGCACGACGGCGACGATCCGACGGGCGGCGGCGGGCTCCAGCGACGCGATCACCCAACCCGCGAACAGCGCGATGGCCGGCCCCACGGACGCGAAGTACCGCGGGCGAGAGGAAATTGACGGGCGTCAGCGCCGACACGAGGAAGAGCGTGACGACGGGGAACAGCAGCCAGCTGCCCAGCAGCACGAGGGTCGACGACCGCGCAGGCACCGGTGCGATCCGGACGCGGTCATCCATCCGCGCGAGGAGCGAGCCGAGGAACACCGACGCGACCAGGATGGGTGGTAGCAGGACCATCGCGAATCCCGTCGCGGACGCGTCGCTCGGGATCGAGAGGGACGAGCGTCGATCCCACAGCGAGGCGAGCTGGATCGCCAGGGGAACGATGCCGGCCGTCACGATCACGCGCGACCGCGACCAGTCGGCGAACGGACACCTCGGTCTCCCCGCGTCGCCGCCGGATGAACGCGTAGAGCGCTTGGGGCACCAGGACGAGCGCGAAGAGGTAGTGCATCCACACGACCGTGACGGCGAGCAGGGCGTACACGAGCGCGAGCGACCAGCGGCGCCCGTCATCGAGCCACCGCACGAGCGCGTAGGTGGATGCGATGACCGCGAGCGTCGCCATCGCGTAGGGCCGCGCCTCCGACGCCTCGAAGGCGACCGACTGGGTGGCCGCGAACACGAGGACGGAGAACCGCGCCGCCTCCCGGCTGATGAGGGTCCGAGCGAGCCGGTAGAGCAGCACCGCGGACACCGCGGTCGCGATCAGCGACGGGAGACGCAGGACCACCTCGGAGTTCCCGCCGACGGTCCGGGCCGCCCAGACGATCGAGTAGTAGAGCGGCGACTGACCGTGGAACGTGAGGGCGCGATGCACGGCGTCGCCGAGGCCGTCCTTGACGACCCACCAGGTGCCGAGCTCGTCCAGCCAGAGGCTCGAGAACAGCGGCACCAGCCAGAGGCTGCCGATCACCACGGCCGTCACGATCAGCAGCCAACGGACGTGGCCGGGGGCGGGTGGCTCCTCGACCGGCTGAGGGCGACGCTCCACGTCGCTCTTCATCACGTCGCCGCTCCGGTCGGCCGCGTCGGCATCGCTATCCGGCGAGCGCCGCTCGCGCGTTCGGCACGGTGTCCTTCGGCGAGACCTTGTACCACGCGTGCTCGATGCGCCCGTCCTCGCCGATCAGGAACGAGGAGCGGATGATGCCCATGTACGTCTTGCCGTAGTTCATCTTCTCGCCCCACACGCCGTACGCCTCGGCGATGGAGTGATCCGTGTCGGCGAGCAGCGGGAACCCGAGCCCGAACTTCTGGTCGAACTTCATCTGGTCCTCGGGGACGTCCGGGCTGATGCCGACCACGTCGACGCCGAGCGAGGAGAGATCCTCGCGCGCGTCACGCACGGCACACGATTGCGTCGTGCACCCCGGCGTGTCGGCCGCCGGGTAGAAGTAGACGAGCAGCTTCCGCCCCGCGAAATCGGACAGGTTCACGGTCTCTCCCGCCTGGTCGAGCAGCGAGAACGACGGCGCAGGATCTCCGGGTTTCAGCATGGAGACAGGATAGGCGTTCGAACAAACGCGTTCAACCTCCGAGCTGGTCGCGGAGCTCCACGACGTCGGTCACCGGGAGCTTGCACGTGAAACGCTCGCAGACGTAGGCGGTCGCCGATCCGTCTCGCGCGACCCGGTCACGGAGCAGCGGGACGGTTCGGCCGAGAGTCTCGTCGTCGGGTGCGGCCACCGCCAACACGACGTTGGGCCGATAGGCCGCGTTCGTGACCACCGCCGCCAGCGCGCGCGTCGCGGCCGCTGTCGGATCGCCGATGATCGCGACCTCGTTCGACGGCCCGAGGTAGCGGTCGAGCGCGCAGAGCGCCTGTCCGAATCCGGTCGGTGCTCCCGCCATCGCGTCGCGGATCAGGCGCAGCGCGGAAAGCCCGGCTCGCTCGACCTCCGCGTCGCCGGTGAACGACGCGAGACGCAGCAGCATCTCCGCCGCCACCGAGTTCCCCGACGGCGTCGCGTTGTCGTACAGCTCCTTCGGGCGAAGGACCAGTTCCTCTGCGTCGGAACCCGTCTGGAAGAAGCCGCCGCGTTCGTCGTCGTGGAACAGGCGGAGCAGCTCGTCGGCCAGCGTCACCGCCTCCTCGAACCACCGGAGCTCGAACGTGGTCTCGTAGAGCGTGAGACACGCCGCCGCCATGATCGCGTAGTCGTCCGCGAACCCCGGCCTGCCGGCCGTGCCGTTCCGCCACGAGCGCAGCAGCCGGCCGCGGTCGTCGCGCAGGTGGGTCAGGACGAACTCCGCGCAGCGCACCGCCTCTTGGACGTACGACGGGCTCGTCGAACACGCGGCCCGCCTCGGCGAGCGCGCCGATCGCGAGCGCGTTCCACGCGGTGAGGACCTTGTCGTCCGTGGCCGGGTGCACCCGCCCCTCGCGGATCTCGAACAGCATCCGACGGGCGTCCTCCACCTCGGCCGCCAGCTCGTCGGCCGACACGCCCTGCTCCGCGGCGACGTCCGCGATGGCCCGGGGCCGCCATAGGACGTTCGTCCCCTCCCAGTTGCCGCTCGGCGTGGCACCGAGGCACGCCGCCACCGCCGGCCCGACGAGCGCGACCAACTCGTCCCATCCCCACACGAAGAACTTCCCCTCGACGCCCTCGCTGTCGGCGTCCTGCGACGAGAAGAACCCGCCCTCGGCGTGCTGCATCTCGCGGAGCAGGTACTCGATCGTCTCCGTCGCGACGCGCCGGTATCGGTCGTCGCGCGTGACCTGCCACGCCCGCGTGTACAGGCGCACCAGCTGCGCGTTGTCGTAGAGCATCTTCTCGAAGTGCGGCACGTGCCACGACGCGTCCGTGGAGTACCGCGCGAACCCGCCGCCGAGGTGGTCGTAGATCCCGCCGTCGGCCATGCGGTCGAGCGTGGTCGTCACGATCCGCGCCGCCGGCTCCCACCCGCGCACGGCGCACCGCAGCGCGAACTCGAGCGTCATCGGCTGCGGGAACTTGGGCGCGCCGCCGAAGCCGCCGCGTTCGCCGTCGAACGCGCCCTGCAGACGCGAGAACGCGGCGCGCGTGATCTCGTCCGTCAGCGGCTCGTCGGAGGCGCTCAACAGCCCGACGCGCGCGATGTGCTCGGCGATCTTCGCGCCCTGCGTCACGACCTCGTCGCGCCGCTCGGTCCACGCCTCGGCGATCCCGCCCAGCACCTGCGGGAACGACGGCAGCCCGTGCTGCGGCACCGGGGGGAAGTACGTGCCCGCGAAGAACGGCTCGCCGTCGGGCGTCAGGAACGCCGTCAGGGGCCATCCGCCGCTTCCGGTCATCGCCTGGGCGGCGTCCATGTAGATGGCGTCCAGGTCCGGCCGCTCCTCGCGGTCGACCTTGATGCAGACGAAGTGCTCGTTCATGAGGGCGGCCGTGGCCTCGTCCTCGAAGGACTCGCGCTCCATCACGTGGCACCAGTGGCAGGCCGCGTATCCGATCGAGACCAGGATGGGCCGGTCCTCGGCCTTCGCGCGCGCGATCGCCTCGGGACCCCACGGGTACCAATCCACGGGGTTGTGCGCGTGCTGGAGCAGGTACGGGCTCGTCTCGCCCGCCAGCCGGTTCGCGCGTGCCGTCGTCATGGGGCCCAGTGTCTCGCGCGGCGGCCTTCAGGACATCGTTCCCGGGTCTTCAGGAGGCGGCGCCTCGATGCCGATGGATTCTTTCGGGGAGAACGAGATGGACGAAGACATCCGCGTACTCGTGGTCGACGCGAGCCCAGGGCTCGCGCCGGGCTTCATCTGCGGCCTGCCGGGCGACGGGGTCAGCGTGCTCGGTCCCGTGGCGGACGCGACCGCCGCCCTCAACGCGTTGGAGCTGGAGCCGATCAACCTGGTCCTCGTGGATCTCGACCGCCCGGATGAGGACGGGATCGAGATCGTTCGACAGGATCCGCGCCGAGGCCGAACGGACGCGCGTGATCGGTGTGACCGTCGAACGGGGGCCGGACCTGGCGGCCGGGGCGCTCGCCGCCGGAGCATGCGGCGTCGTGACGCCCGAGCCCGACGGGGAGAGCCTGGTGTCGATGTTCCGTCGTGCGCTGGCCGGCGAGCTCATCCTTCCGGCGATCCACCTCTCGAACCTGGTCGACCGCCTCCGCGACGGCCGTGAGACCTCGACGGTCTGCAAGCTCGAGTTCCTGACGACCCGAGAGCTCGAGATCCTTCGTGCGTTGGCCGACGGAGCTTCGACCGCGGAGATCTCCGCATCGCTCGGGATCCGCCCGATGACGGTGCAGAGCCATGTGAAGAACATCCTCGCCAAGCTGGGTGTGCACTCCAAGGTCGAAGCGGTCACGCTGGCGTGGCGCTTCGGGCTGGGATCGGTCACCCGGAGCGCGTGATCCACCGGGAGTAGCCTTCCGGTGATGGTCGGGGCAGGGACGGCGAACGCGGCACGGCTCGTCGTCGCCGACGCGCATCCCGTCGTCCGTCGCGCGGTCCGATTGTCGTGCGAAGCGCTCCCCGGTCTCGAGGTCGTGGGGGAGGCCGACTCCGGCTCCGCGGTGCTGGCCATCTGCGACGAACTCCGCCCCGACGTCGCCGTGCTGGACATCGCCCTGCCCGACGGGATCGATGCGATCCGTGCATTGAACGATCGACAGTTGGTGGACATCGTCGTCGTGCTCACCGATCGAACGGACGGCGCCTCCGTGATGGAGGCCCTACGCCTGGGCGTCGAGGGGTACCTGGTCAAGTCCTCCGCGTTGCCCTCGGTGGGCCGGCAGATCCGGCGGGTGCTGGACGGCGAGCGCGTCATCTCGCCCGAGGTGCAGCGGGCCGCCCTCGGCGAGCTGGGAGCGTTCGCCCGCATGGCACGTGAGGGCAGCGAGGTCCGAGCGTCGCTCACGCCACGCGAGCACGAGGTCCTGATGTTGATCAGCGAAGGGTTGACCATGCGGCAGATGGCCAACCGCTTGGGGATCTCGCCCCGGACGGTCGAGAGTCACATGGCCAAGCTCTACCGCAAGCTCGACGTTCGAACGCGCGTCCAAGCGGTGTCGCGCGCGGTGTCGCTGGGCCTGATCGAACTCCATTGACGCGACCGCCGAAGCTCAGTCTTTCGCCTGGAGCGGCCGATAGGTGAGGCATGAGCAAGCGTCCCACCGCCGCGCACGCGGCCGGTCCCGCTTCACCACGCCGACTGGGAGTGATCCTCGTCGACCCGTTCCCCGTCGTGCGAGCCGGCACCCGGCTCCTGATCGACGACCGGCCGGACATGGAGGTGCTCGCCGAGGCGGGCGATGCCGACCAGGCCGTCGAGGCGATCGGGCGCGTCCGGCGGACCCGCGTGGTCGTGCTGGTGGGCCTGGGCCTCACCGGTGAGCACGACGCGTACTGGTTGATCCGAACGCTTCGGCAGCGGTACCCCACGCACGCGATCCTCGGGTTCGGGGCCAACGCCGATCCCACCTCGATCAGCCGTGCGCTCTTCGTGGGCGCGGACGGCTTCGTCGACAAGAACATCGACCCCGTGGAGTTCCTCCAGGCCCTCCGGCGCGCGGCCGACCGGGAGATGGTGCTCGCGATCCCGGTAGCCTCGGCCGTGGGCGAGATCGTGGAAGGTATCGAGCGCCGGCGCGAGGTCGAGGTGAAGCTCACCGACCGTGAGCGCGAGGTCCTCGTCGTCGCCGCGGAGGGTCTGACCGCGCGGCAGATCGCGACGCGGCTCGGCGTTCGCGAGCGGACGATCACCACGCACCTGGCGCGCATCTACGGCAAGCTCGGTGTCGGGAGCCGGCTGGCCGCGATCCGGATGGCGTCGCAATCCGGCCTGGTCAGCGTCGGCGCGTCCGAGTAGCCAACCTCAGTTGCGAACGAACACCGTTCCGGATGTGTCGCGATACGCGAGATGCCAGGCTGGGTCCTCCTCGAGCAGCGCGACGATCGTCACGTCTCCCGGTGCCATCACGATCACATCGACGTCCCACCGATCCACGATGGCCTGCCACCCCACGTGTCCCTCGGCCACCGCGAAGTAGTCATCCCAGATGTCCTGGGGGAACAGCTCGATGCGGGGGTCGACGAACATGGGGTTCGACGGCGACGCGAACTCGAACCAGGATGCATACGGCAACGTGACGAACAGCTTCGCGTCGGCGGGGGCGACCCGGTGCACGGCATCGACCATGCGTTGCGGGGCATACGACACCAGGGCGGTCGCTCCACTCTGTGGATCGACGCGATCGCGGGACCAGGGCGAGAGCACGACGACGAAGCGCCACGAGCGCGGTCACCATCAACAGGTTCATGCACCATGCTTCCTCGCTCGTCCTCGGGCGCGACCGGCTTCTCGACGATGAGCCCCGCCATCACACGGGGAACACGAAGCCCCACCACACACTCACCTCGCGCCGCGGGCTGAGCCGAGCACGAAGAAGCTTGCCAGCCAGACGAGGGTGAGCCACGTCGGTCTTCGTTCCCGGACGGGCCAGGAACACGACGATCCGAATGCCGAGATGAAGAAGACGACGCCGCTGTGCGAGTGGATCGTCGTCGCCGCCCACTCCTGGTCACCCTCGGCGATCGTCTGGTTCGTCAGATCCGGCGCGTAGGCCCAGACGCGCGGGCCCGAACGGGTCCGCCAGCGTGGCCAACAGCGTCGGCAGCGCCGACGACGAGGATCGTGCGAGCCGTCGTCGGCGGGTCCTGCCGATCCTCGGGCCATGCGAGGACCAACAGCAGCGGGAGCGAGCACGAAGCTGCCGTGCACGTTCACCCAGACGAGCATGACGCCGGCAGGAACCAGAGGGCGCCGGGATGGTACGACGACCGGCGACGATCCAAAGCGTCACCGAGAAGAGCGCGCACGCCGATCGGCTGCGGTCGCATCGCCAGGTTCTGCCGGGCCACCCAGAAGCCCGCGACGCTGAGGAGCGCGGCCGTCCGCGTCGACGCGCCCCGGCCGACGACACGCGAGGAACACGAACAGGGATGCCGTCGACGCCAGCGCGGCGTGGAGCAGCGCATGGCGGTCCAACCTCCGAGCGCGGTGAACACGATGGCCAGGAGCACCTGGGCGCCCCATTGCTGGTTCAACCACTGCGGCCGGCACGGTGAACGTGAACACGTCGATGCTGAGCAACGAGTGCGTTCGCAGCATGATGTCGCCGGCACGGATCTGATACGCAAGATCGACGGCCGACACCTGGCTGATGAACGTGGCGATCAGCGGCGTGGCGACCACGATCACGATCCACACGTGCGCTCATGCCGCAAGCCGCGCGCCGCGCCGACCGAGTTCCCGGCTCCGCGACCGTGCGTCGCTACCCCCACCGCGCCCACGTCTTGTGCTTCGGCGGCGGAGCGACGCGCGCCTGAGCGGATCGGGATCGAAAGGTCGTCGTTCCGGTGATCGCGCGGGCTTGCGCTATGTATCCACGCTACGTATAAGTGCGTACCCAGCCTCAGGGAATCGCGGAATTCCCAGTGCGGGGGCGCTCCAACTACCTTGAGCCATGGCGGCTAAAGTCGCCCGGGTTCTCGCCCGAAACCTTCGGAGAGGAGGTGTGTGTACATGTTCCTAGCTCTTTACACCGGCGTTCAGACCTGGTGGGGCGACCTCAAGCTTCGCGCACGCGAAGAGGGTGGCGCCACTGCGGTCGAGTACGCGCTGATGGTTGCGCTCATCGCGGCAGTCATCATCGTCGCTGTGACCGACTCTGGGCGAACAACGCCCGAGACAAGTTCACCACGGTTGGCAACGCTGTCGGCGGTGCAGTCGTAGATCGCTATTCCTTGGTACGAGCGGCCTTCGCCGGCCGCTCACTCCCGAGTGCGAGGGGAGTGAGGGGCCGGTGAACCCGCCGAACGGCGCGTCCGATTGGACGCGCCGTCCGGATGAGCGACACGGATCGTGGGACGCGGGTCCAGAACGCGGCACCACGCCCGATAACCCCCATAGCGATCCAGAGAAGCAGCATCGAAAGGGGAGAGGACAGATGAGGTCACGAGGTCTGGTGGTCGCCCTCGCCGTGCTGCTCGCTGTAGCGGCCGCGGGAGCGGTGGTTCTGTACACGAACGGCGTCAAGAAGGCCGCGGAGTCGGGCGGGAGCCTGACCACGGTCATCGTTGCGACGCAAGATATCCCCGCGAACACGAGCCTGGATCCATTGATCGAGGGCGGCGGCTTCAAGGAGCTCAGCGTGCCCGCGGACGCCGTCGTCGACGGCGCGGTGACGAGTCTCGCATCGCTGCGCGGTCAGACGACGACCGCACCGATCGTGGCCAACGAACAGCTGACCTCTTCGAACCTCTCGAGCGGCGAGCAGGTCGCGGGCGGCATGCTCGGTATCTCCAAGGGTCACCTGGCCCTGACGATCAAGCTCAATGCGCCGCAAGGCGTGAACGGCAACATCCAGCGCGGGGACAACATCACCGTCTTCGCGACGTACACCGGGGCTTCGATCATCTCCGGCACCACGCTTCCGCAGTTGTTGAACGGAACGGCGCCGACGACCGACAAGCAGGAGCTTCCGGACTTCACGGTGTCGCTGATCCCGACCGTGCGTGTGCTGCAGGTCGTGAACCCCGCGATCGATGCAGGCCAGGCAACCCGGTCGGCGACGCGGTCACGTTGACGCTCGACCTCCTGCCGGCCGACGCGCAAGCCCTGACGTTGGCGAACCAGACCGCGACCCTGTACATCGGCCTCCTGCCTCCGGGCGAGGACGGACACGCGATCCCCGCGTCGACGCTGCCGGTGAACCTGCTCCTCGGGAAGAAGCTCCCATGACCGAAGCCAGCGTCGTCGCCGTCGGGACGCCGCAATCCTTCCGCCAGCAGATCGCACGAGCGCTGGAGGTCGAGATGGAGGAGATCGGCTGGGCCCAGTCCGCCACGGTGGCAGAGGAGTTGTTGATCAACGCCTTCACACCGATCGACGTGCTGGTGCTCTCGCCGGAGGTCAAGGAGCCGGACGCGCTGGGTCTCGCGGAGTTCGTGGGGCGTCAGTCGCCGGGAACCGCGATCGTCCTGGTGCGCGATCACACATGGAACGGGTTGCTGCCCGCAGCGATGCGAGCCGGGATCCGCGACGTGGTGGACATGACCCAGGGAACGGAAGAGCTGCGCGACGCCGTGGAGCGGGCGGTGGCATGGGCCACCAACCTGCGCTCGATGGGCGGCAGCGCCACGGAGAGCTCCCAGCACGAGCGAGGCCACATCATCTCGGTCTTCTCCTCGAAGGGCGGCAGCGGCAAGACGTTCCTCACCACGAACCTCGCCGCCGCGATCTCCGACATCACGGGCCAGGACACGGCGGTGGTCGACCTGGACACGGACATGGGTGACGTCTTCACGTACTTCGGCCGCGAGCCGAGCGCGCGGGTGGACGACATGATGGGCCTCGGCGAAGGGTGCCGATCACGACCGGATCCGCGAGATCGGCGTCCCGTTCGGCGAGCACCTGTGGGGGTACGGCTCACCGCCGGATCCCGCGGCCGAGCCGCCCGCCGGAGAGGCCGTCGGCAAGTTCCTGCGGACGCTCCGCGCCGACTTCTCCTACGTGGTCGTCGACGCGTCCGTCGACTACTCGGACTCGGCGCTCGTCTGCTTCGACCTCTCCGACGCGATCTGCCTGGTCACGCCGCTCGACGTGGTCGGCGTCAAGCACCTTTCGAAGGCGCTCGACACCCTGCTCACGATCGGGCTGCCGCGCGAGCGGTTCCGCGTGGTCTTGAACCGCGCGGACAGCAAGGTCGGATTGGACTCCACCGACGTGGAGCGCGTCATGAAGATCACGGTGGACGCGATGATCCCGTCGAGCCGGCTGGTTCCCACGGCGTTGAACAAGGGGCGCCCGGTCGTGCTGGACGAGCCGAATTCCGACGTCTCGACCGCCGTCCGGCAGCTGGCCACGCGGTTCGCCAATCAGTTCGAAGTCTCCAGCGATGCCGGGAGTCACGCGAACGGCAACGGCTCGAAGCCCGAGAAGACGAAGCGCAAGCGGTTCTCGAGGACCGCAAGCTAAGGAGGTCTGGCTCCCATGTCACTGGCAGATAGGCTCGCGAAAGCCTCACAGCGGGACCGTATCGCCGACGTCCGTCTCCGGGTGCAGGAACGCCTGGTCGAGGTCCTCGGTCCCCGTCTTGTACGACTCCACGCTCTCCGACAACGAGCTCGAAGGTCTGGTCCACCAGCGTCTGCGCGAGCTGCTCGACGAGGAGGAGGGACCGCTCTCCTCGCAGGAGAAGCTCCTCATCGTCCGGCAGATCGGCGACAGCGTGCTGGGATTGGGACCGCTCGAGCCGTTCGTCCGCGACCCCGACGTCTCCGAGATCATGGTGAACGGCTGGGACACGATCTACGTCGAGCGCGCCGGGAAGCTCTACTGGACCGGCACGAAGTTCCACGACGAGCAGCAGCTGCGCCGCACGATCGACAAGATCGTCGGGAAGGTCGGCCGCCGCGTCGACGAGGCGTCGCCGTACGTGGACGCTCGTCTGCCCGACGGTTCCCGTGTCAACGCGATCATCCCGCCGCTGTCGATCGACGGTCCGGCGCTCACGATCAGGAAGTTCTCCGCCGATCCGTTCGGCGCGGACGACCTCATCGAGTTCGGCACCATGACGTCGCAGGTGTCGCAGTTCCTCGAGTGTTGCGTCCGCGGACGCATCAACATCCTGGTCTCCGGAGGAACCGGCGCCGGGAAGACGTCGACCCTGAACGTCCTCTCGTCGTTCATCCCGGACGACGAGCGCATCATCACGATCGAAGACGCGGCCGAGCTGCGTCTGCAGCAGCCGCACGTGATCCGCCTGGAGTCCCGGCCGCCGAACATCGAGGGCAGGGGACAGGTCGCGATCCGCGACCTCGTCCGCAACGCCCTGCGTATGCGGCCGGACCGGATCGTCGTCGGTGAGGTCCGTGACGCTGCGGCCCTGGACATGTTGCAGGCCATGAACACCGGTCACGACGGTTCGATCTCCACGATCCACTCCAACTCACCGCGCGACTCGCTCTCGCGGCTGGAGACGATCACGATGATGGCCGGGATGGAGCTGTCTCCCCGCTCGATCCGGGAGCAGATCTCTTCCGCCATCCAGCTCATCGTGCACCAGCAGCGGCTGAAGGACGGCTCGCGCCGGTTCACCCACGTGACGGAGATCGAGGGCATGGAGGGCGACGTGATCACGCTCCAGGACCTCTTCCTCTTCGACTTCGCGGCCGGCATGGACGACGAGGGCAAGTTCCGCGGGCGCCTGAAGTCCACCGGCCTGCGGCCCAAGTTCGTCGACAAGTTGGAAGAGCGTGGCGTGTTCGTCGATCCCGAGGTCTTCGCCCTCGAGTCGCGAGGCCGCGACTGATGCTCGCCGCCGTCAACTTCTGGGGAACACCCGCCGCGCTGGCCCTCGCCATCGGCCTCGCCACGGGCGCCGCGTTCCTGTTGGGCGTCATGCTCTTCGGTACGGCGAGCCGTCGCCGGCAGCAGAAGATCATCGGAGAGCGCATGGCGGCCGTCGGCAACCGGGGCCGCAAGGTGTCGCAGTGTCCGCCATGGACCGCACGGCCGGCGGCTGGATCCCCGCGCGTGTCACCAACTTCGGACGTCGGTTCGCCGACGCACGCGGGTTCAGCGGACGGCTCGACGCCGAGCTCGAGGCCGCGGCCGTGAGCCTGCGATCGGGCGAGTTCGTCGTCGTCACGGTGGCCGCGGCGTTCGGCGGGATGATCCTCGGCTTCGTGATCCTCGGGAGCCCGTGGCTCGCGCTCGGCGTCGGAGCCGTCTGCGGCTCTGGGCCCGACGGTCATGCTGAAGGTCACGCTGGGCCGCCGCGCGGAGAAGCTCCGCGAACAGCTCCCGGACGTGCTGACGATCATGGCGAGCTCGCTCCGAGCCGGCCACAGCTTCCTCCAGGCGCTCGACACCACGGCGAAGGAGATCGCGCAGCCCGCCGCCACCGAGTTCCAGCGCGTCGTCGCCGAGATCCGACTGGGGCGAAGCGCCGAGGACGCGTTGGGCGCGCTCGCCGAGCGGGTCGGAAGCGCGGACTTCAAGTGGGCGGTCCTCGCCGTGAACATCCAGCGCGAGGTCGGCGGGAACCTGGCCGAGATCCTGGACAACGTCGCGGACACGCTGCGCGAACGCGCCACCATGCGGCGGCAGGTCCGGGTGCTGACGTCCGAGGGCCGGCTCTCCGCCTGGGTCCTCGCGCTGATGCCGTTCGCGATCGCGCTCTACATGTTCGCGGTCAACCGCGAATACATCATGTTGCTGTTCACGACCAAGGTCGGGCTCATGATGCTCGGCGGCGCCGGCCATGCTGCTGGCCGCCGGGGTCCTGTGGATGCGGAAGATCGTGGACATCGATGTCTGAGATCTGGCTCGTTCTCGCGATCGGTGTGCATCTTCTTCACGGTCGCTGCTCGTCGGGTTCGCGCTGGATGCGTCCAGCAGCGAGCGCAAGCGCGCCGTGACGGCTGCTGGAGAACCAGGTCAGCGGCTCGCACAGCGTCGCGTCGGCCAACCTCCGCGAGCAAGAGCTCTCGCAGAGCTTCGGCCAGCGGGTGCTGGTGCCGTTCGTCGGCGGCGCGGGGCGGGTGGCCCGACGCATCACGCCCCTCGACGCCCGCGACCGCGTGGCGAAGAAGCTCATGCTCGCCGGCAGCCCCGAGGGATGGGACGCCGAACGGGTCATCTCCTTCAAGGTGATCCTGGCGGGCGCGGCGTTCGTGGGCTCGCCTCGCTGATCGCGCGCATGATGCATCTCCAGGGTTCGTCGTTCCTCGCGTGCGTCGGTCTGCTCACGATCGTCGGATTCCTCGTTCCCGACTCGATCCTGGCCCGCAAGGTCGAGGAGCGGCAGCACGAGGTGCTGCGGAACCCTCTCGGACACCCTCGACCTGCTGACGATCAGCGTCGAGGCGGGGCTCTCGCTCAACGCCGCGATCGCCCAGGTCGTGCAGAACGTGCCGGGTGTGCTGTCGCAGGAGTTCGCCCGGATGCTCCAGGAGATCCAGCTGGGCGTGCCCCGGTCGGAGGCGTTCCGCCATCTCGCCGAGCGAACGGACGTCGAGGAGCTGAACAGCCTTCGCGCTCGCCATGATCCAGGCCGACGTGTTCGGTGTGAGCATCGCGAGCGTCCTGCGCACCCAGGCGAGTCAGCTGCGGATCAAGCGGCGCCAGACGGCCGAGGCCAAGGCGCAGCAGACGCCCGGTGAAGATCGTCTTCCCGCTGATCCTGTGCGTCCTGCCGGCGCTGTTCGTGGTCATCATCGGGCCGGGCGCGATCCGCATCACGCAGAACCTGTTCCACTAGCTCCTCACGATCAAGTCCCGCCGCGATGCACGGCCGCCCCGGCTTCCGAGGCTGACGCATCCTCGGAGATCGAGGCTGCAAGGGCCGCCTCGTGATCCCGGCTCGATACCCCCGCTCGGCGCGCTAGGCCTCCTCCGCTCCCGGAACCGCCCAAAGACGTAAGCCCTCCGTCCATTGCGGGGTCCCCCGTCCATGGCTTAGACTCGCGCCTGTCCGGATGGTCCATTCGGGCCATGTGGATCGAGAGAAAGGCGTATGATGAAGCGCACCGGGTTCCTGTTGGCCACCGCGATGGCCTTCGTCGTGTGCCTGGCCGTTCCCGCGCTCGCCGCCGATGGTTCCTCCCTGCCGCACAACCCGGGTGGCCCCGGTGTCAGTGGTGCGGGCGGTACCGCGTTCACGGGCGCGAACGTACAGATGACCTTCGTGTACTGGTCGCGTTCCTCGTGGTCGGCGCATTGGCGGTCTACTTCGGCCGTCGTCGCAGCCTCGCCACGCGCTAAGCGCGGTCGAGCATTCCAGAACAGGCCCCCGAGGGGCCTGTTCTTCCATGTCCCGGACCTGCCGTCACCGGGTCACCGAGCTCTGGATGAGGCTCCGCCAGATCCGCAGGGGGAGCGACGGGGCGAACGGATGCCTCCAGGTCGAGGTCGCCCGAGGGTGTCGCCGTCGTAGACCAGCCGGTCGCCGTCGCGTGACAGGCGGCGCTCGCCGACGTGAACCGCATCCCGTCGGGCGGGCGATGCTCACCCGAAGCCGGTCGGGAGGATCGTGGTCTGACCGAAGAAGCTCAAGTCGGTACGTGCCGCCCGTCGTCGCCCTCCCACGCTTGCGTCAAGCACGAGATCCGCGGTGATGGTCGCCGTGTCGCCCGACGGCGTCCGCACGTAGTCCTCGAAGTACGGGTAGCCGTCCGGCTCGGTGGTGGGATCAGCTCGACGGGCCGCCTCCCGCGTGGCGCCTCGAGCGCGCACCCGACATCGCAATACAGGTCGACCACCGCCACGTTCTCGCCCGGTTGCGTGGAGTAGTGCTTGTACGGACCGATCACGTACGGCGGGAACCCCGATGTCGGGGAGTCGTTCAGCAGGTCGACCGTGAGCGCCGCGGTCGCGGTGCCGCCAGGCCCAGCTGCACGTCGTAGGTGACGGTTCGCTGCTGGTAGAAGTCCAGCTTCGTCCCGGACGCGCTGTTCGTCACGACGGAGATCGCATCGGTTCCCGAGGGATCGAACGCGCCGCCGACGGTCGTCAGCGCGAGGCCCGCTGCATCGCCGGATCGACGCTCCAGGCCAGCACGTGTCCGTCGTCGAAGGCTCGCAACAACGCATGGAGCTTGGCTTGTGGATCTCCCCCGTGTGCAAGGAATCCGCCGAGCACGGCTTGGGCGACCCGTCCCAGCACGAGCTTCCGCTCCGCCTCCGTGTCGAACAGGGCGTAGGCCTGGTTGGAGACGAACGGGACGATGTTCTTGTCGGTGAGCTCGATCCCGGTCGAGCCCGACCTCGACCGGGTCCGTCACGTGCATCAGCGCTTTCAACGCGAACGGATCGGCGAGGATCACGCCGTCCACGTGTCTCGCCGGTGGTCGCCTCGTACGTGAGCCAGAGTCGCATCCGCAGCCAGCGGGAAGTCCGGCGTCATGTTCGTGTTGACCCACAGGCCCGAGGCCGGAGCGGTAGAAGTCGTAGTTGTCCGAGTACTGCTGCGAAGGAGACGGGACGTCGGCGACGTCGGGGCGGGGGAGCGACTGGATCGGTCGGAAGTCGGAGAAGCTGAACCTGCCTCGATCCACGGTGAGGATCGCGTAGGCGCCGATCAGTCCCCCCGTTCCTCGAAGCTCGGCCGGGTTCGAGGCGCCGAACAGGTAGTGGCGTGGGCCGTCGGCACCCAGGAACGCGGGCAAGCCGTCGAGGATCAGCGAGCCGGCGTGCAGCTGCCGATGCAGCGTCTCGAGCTGCGCCTGCGCGTCCGCCCGCGCTGAGTCGACCGGGCCGAGGACCAGCCGCGTCGGAGCATCCTCCAGCGTCTGCGAGCGCCTGCCCCGTCAGCTCGTCGGCCCGTGCGGTGGCTTCCGTCAACCCCGCCAAACGGTCGATCGGGATCCCGGCGTCGGTGGGAGCGAGGGCACCCAGCCCGCCCGGGAGATCGGCGACCGCCGCGGCGATCCCGCTGGCCGCATCGGCCGTCTTCAGGCCGGCATCCGCGACGGCTCGGACCGCGTCCGGAGTGTTCCCCACGACCGGGATCGCACCGGCGATCGAGAGCCAGATCGACCGCGCCCCGTCGGCTCCGGCACGGAACGCCTCGTGCGCGCTGTCGAATTCGCTCTGAGCGGCTGCCGCGTCGCCGTCGACGAGGTCGGACTTGCCTCGATCGAGCGCGTCGCGGCCATCGAGCAGGTGCCGTCGGACGCCGAGCGCGGAGATCCCCGCCAGGACGAGCACCGCGAGGAACGCCACCACCAGTATCGCGACGACCGCCCAGACCAGCCGGCGCCCGCCCCTGCGGGGACGGCACGGTCGTGCGCCGGGTGATGGGTTCGTCGGAGGTCTTCATGTCGGTCGATGCCGCGGTCCGAGTCGGACCGGCGGATGCGGTCCACGGTAACAGGCATCACGTGTTCCATCGGTGAGGAAGCGGCCGGTTGGCCGCTGTTACCCTCTGCCTCCATGAAGGTGGCCTACCAGGGCGAACCCGGCGCGTACAGCGAACGCGCGGTCGGGTCGCTCTTCCCCGACGCGGAGCCGTTGCCCTGTGCCACGGTCCGGCTGGTGTTCTCGCGGGTGACGAGCGGCGAGGCCGCGTTCGGTGTCGTGCCGCTCGAGAACTCGCAGGCCGGTTCGGTCAACGAGACGTACGAGCTCCTGCTGCACACGAACCTCCTTCGGATGGTGGGGGAGACGGTCGTTCGCGTCGATCACGCCCTGCTCGGCCGGCCCGGCGTCCGGCTGGAGGCGATCCGCCGGGCACACTCCCACTGGCAGGCGCTCGCGCAATGCGAGGAGTTCCTGTCGTCGCTCCGGATCGAGCCGGTCCCGGTGCACGACACGGCCGGCGCGGCGCGCATGATCGCCGAGACGCGGGAGCGACGAGGACGCGGCGATCGCGAGCGTCGAGGCGGGCGCGCGGTTCGGCCTGGCCGTGCTGGCCGAACGCATCCAGTCCGAGAAGGAGAACTTCACCAAGTTCGCGGTGATCGGCTCCGCCGACCCCGGGTTGGGGTCCAACGACAAGACATCGCTCGTGATGGCGGTCCTCGACCAACCCGGGTCGCTGCTGGGGGCGTTGCAGCCGCTCGCGGCCCGCGGGATCAACCTCCACAAGCTCGAGTCGCGTCCCATGCGCGGGAAGCCGTTCGAGTACGTCATCTACGTCGACGTGATGGTCGCGGGCGACGACCCCGGGTTGGCCGACGCCCTGGAGGAGATGGCCGGTCACACGTCCATGCTCCGCGTGCTCGGCTCGTACCGTGCGGCTTCCGACCCTGCGTAGCCGTTCCTGCACGCGCCCATAGGATGTCCCGCATGGCCCGGAACTCCCCGCGACACGCCGCTCGCTCGAAGGTTCCGTTCCCCGTCCTCTTGGTCGCGTTGCTGCTGGGCGTCGGAGCGGTGACGGCATGGCGGGTGTGGGGCATCGACCGCGGAGATCGTGCGAGCACGGCGGATCCGTCCGTCCAGCCGTCCGACGGGCGCCTCACCGTCGAGCGTCCCGTCGGCGTCGCCGGCATCGCCCTCTCCGCACTCGCCCTCGCCGGGCGGTGCAGACGCCCGGGCCGATCAACACGGCGTTCCCCGGGATCACGACGTTCCGGGGCAACGCGACGCGGGACTATTACGGCGAGGGACCGATCCCGCGGCACCCGGTGATCCGCTGGAGCTACCCGACGACCGGGGCGCTCTGCTCGTCGTCCACGGACCCGGCGGGAACGCGCGTCTGGTGCGGGACCGGGTGGACCGGGCAGCCGAACGTGATCGTGCACGACGACGGCTCGATCGAGATCCGCGAGGGCGCGTACGACGGGAACTACCACTTCCTGAACGGCCGGACCGGACGGCCGATCCGGCCGGACCTGGTGACCGGCGACCTCGCGAAGGGCTCGGCGACCTCGGATCCGGACGGATACCCGCTGTACTACGCCGGCTCGCGCGACAACCTGTTCCGTATCGTCGCCATGGACCGTCCGAGCCCGACCGTGCTGTGGTCCATCAACGCGGAGACCACCGTGTCGCGACCCTTGTGGAACAACGACTGGGACGGGGCGGCGCTCGTGCTCGGCGACTACATGGTGGAAGGCGGAGAGAACAGCTGGCTCTACGTCGTGAAGCTGAACCGTGGCTACGACAAGGACGGGAAGGTGACCGTCGATCCCAAGATCGTGGCGACGATCCCCGGCTTCGACGACCAGCTCCTGGCAGACGTGGGCGACGACGAGGTGTCGATCGAGAACTCGGTCGCGTTCCGCGACGGCGTCGTCTACTTCGCCAACTCCGGCGGCCTGGTGCAGGGCTGGGACATCTCGGACCTGCTCCGCGGCGGCGACACGTACCACCGGGTCTTCCGGTTCTGGACGGGCGACGACACCGACGCGTCGGTCGTCATCGACCGCGCGGGGTTCCTCTACGTCGCGAGCGAGTACCAACGGTTCGACGAACAGAGCCAACGCTTGGGGCAGTTGATGAAGCTGGATCCCTCCAAGCCGAACGACCCGATCGTGTGGTCGATCCCCGCGCCGGAGATCGGGTTCGAGGGGGCGGGTGGGAGCTGGTCCACCCCGGCGCTCTACGGCGAGTACGTGTACTTCACCACCGCGGCCGGGCGGGTCCTCGAGGTCGACCGGGCGAGCGGGAAGATCGTCTGGGAGCTGGCCATCGGTTCCCCGGCGATCGCGTCTCCGGTCGTCGTCGACGGGGTGCTGATCCAGGGCGATTGCACCGGCGCGCTGTATGCGTGGGATGTCTCCTCGCCGCGGAAGAAGCCACGGCAGCTCTGGAAGATGCAGTTCGGCGGCTGCGTCGAGTCGACGCCCGCGGTGTGGCACGGCTGGCTGTACGTCGGGACGCGCCTGGGCCAGATCTACGGCATCGCCGACCCGGCGAAGAAGGAGCCCTAGAACACCGAGGGGAACTCGGCGTGGACCTGGGCCGTGTGCCAGACGACCAATCCCCACGCGACCGCGAACAGGCCGGCGAAGCCGACCACCAGGATCGTCCTCCTGGTCGACGCGGAGCCGACACCCTCCGCCGCGAACCCGGCGAACAGGCCGGCGAGGAAGCCGCCGACGTGCGCGCGCCAGTCGATGCCCTGTATCGAGAGGGCAAGGACCATGTTGATCACCACGAGCGTGACCGCCGCGCGGAGCCGAGCCGCGGCGATCGCCAGGTGGCGCCGACGGTAGTTGTACGTGACGAAGGCCCCGAAGATCCCGAAGATGGCTCCCGAGGCCCCGACCGCGGGAACCGTCAGCGGCCCGAACGCGTATGAGGCGGCGCTCGCGACGAGCCCGGTGGAGAAGTAGATCAACAGCAGTCGGAGACTGCCCAGCTCCTGCTCCACGACCGTGCCGAAGATCCACAACGCATACGCGTTGAATGCGATGTGGAGCAGGCCGGCGTGCAGGAACATCGAGGAGACGAGCCGCCATTCCTGCCCCGCGGCGATGCCCACCAGGTCACCGTTGGGGAGTTGCGCGAGGCCGATCGAGGCACCGAGGTTGATGAGCTTCAGACCCGAGGGGCCCGTCATGAACGAGCCGGGTCCGCCCGACGATGACCTCGACGACGTACATCGCACCGATCATCGCCAGCAGCAGCATGGTGGCCGAGGCGTGCCGGCGGACGTTGGCCACGGCGATCCGTCGTCCGGGGCCCTGGCGGAACTCCCGGCGAGCCTCGGCGACACAGTCGGGGCATTGGTGGCCGACGGGGGCCGGGATCATGCATTCGGGACAGATGGGCTTGCCACACCTGGTGCAGTGCACGCCGGTCTCGACGTTGGGGTGCCGGTAGCAGTACTCGGGGAGTCCGGTGGCGGGAGGCGGCGGCAGGCTCGTTTCGTCCATGTGGACGGCCATGGTACGGGGATGCGGAGGGAGGGACGGGTCCGGGCGTCTCGGCAGCTAGCCGGCGACGTGGGAATCGTGCTCGTGCGGGTCGACGTGGACCATCGCGTCGCCGAGGCGGGGAACGTCGTGCAGGAGCGCCCCGCGAACGCGTTCGGCGATGTCGTGCCCCGCCTCGACGGAGATGTCCGGAGACACGTCGATCGCGAGCTCCGCGCGGAGCTGATGTCCCACCCAGCGCGCCCGCGCCTCCGACACGTGCTCCACGCCCGCGACGGCGGCGGCGGACGTCTCGATCAGCCGCATGGTGGGTTCGTCGATCCCGTCGAGCACCCGGCGGAAGACCGTGCCGGCGGCCGTGACCAGCGTGTACCCGATCGCCACGGTGATGAGGAGCCCGACGATCGCGTCGGATCGAGGGAAGCCGGCCAGCACACCGATGGCGCCGACGACGACGCCGAGCGAGGTCAACCCGTCCGCTCGAGCGTGCGAGCCGTCCGCGACGAGGGCCGCCGAGCCGATGGTTCGGCCCACGCGGATCCGGTAGATGGCGACGGCCTCGTTGCCGAGGAAGCCGATCACGCCGGCGATCAGCACGACCCAGACGTGATCGATCGGCGCCGGATGTCGGAGCCGTTCGATCGCCTCGAACGCCGCGAAGACGGCGGACGCGCCGATCATGCCCACGATGGCCAACCCCGCGACGTCTTCCGCGCGGTGGTAGCCGTAGGTGTAGCGGTGGTTGGCGGGCCTGCGGCCCAGCCGGAACGCGATGAGCAGCGGCACCGCGGTGAGCGCGTCGGTGAAGTTGTGGATCGTGTCGGCCAGGAGCGCGACCGATCCGGTCAGGATGACGACGACCGCCTGTGCGACGGCGGTCGCGGCCAGCACGGCCAGGGAGATCCACGTCGCCCGCACGCCTTGGGCGGTCGCGAGGAGCGCGGCATCGGCCGTGCCGAAGTGCTCGTGCCGGTGCTCGTGGGGAGGTTCGCGGTGCTGGTCAGGGGTCGGCACGTCCGGGCTCACCGTCACCCCTCGATGGTAGCCAGGCCCGGGAGACGATCCAGGATTTCAGGGCTTCGGCGCTCAGGGCTTCATGCGGGGAAGCTGGGCGAGGTCCTTCGCGACCTCGGCGGGGTCGAACAACGGCCCCCATCGGTCCTTGATCACGCCATCGGTGCCGATGAGGAAGAGCCAGGGCTCCGTCAGGTCGCCGGTCTCGTTGCAGCAGACCCAGTCGGACGCCGCTTTGTTCACCACGCTCTTGTCGTGGTTGCGCCAGATCTCCACGTGGATGAAGACCGCGCGATCCGCGTACTGCTTCGCGAGCGCCTCCACGCCGTCGGTCTCGGGCCCGCACATGATGCTCACGCAGAACGCGGGCGTCGAGAAGATCGCCACGATCGGCCGGTGTTGCGCGAGGGCGTCGGCGATCGTCCACTGATGGAGCTCGGGATCGGGCACGGGCGCGCCGTCGAGCGCCCGCGAATCGATCGCGGCCGTAGGCACGCCCTTCGAGTCGACCGTCAGGTTCTCCGTCGCCTGCGCTCGGTCTCCCGGCGCCGGCAGGAGATGCTTCTGGGACACGACGAACGGCGCGGAGAGCGTCTGCGTTCCCTTGCCCGGCACGTCGACGGTGGCGTCCACCTGCCAGGTCCCCGCCGGTCGAACGCGACCTGTGCCTGGTAGATCCCGCGTGCGTCGTTCGGATCGGTGAACGTCGGCGTCGGAACCACCCTGCTGCGTGCCGAACGCGCCGACGTACGTTCCCGTCGCCTGCGGCCCCGGCTGCGGCGACTGCGAACCGTCGCCCAGGAATGAGAAGGAGAAGGCCATCTGCCCGAACGACAGCAGCTGCACGCTCTGCCCGTCGCTCGAGAAGAGGCCGAGCTCGAAATGCTGCGGGGCTCCGACCGCCAGGTCGCTGCTGGCCACCTCCAGCGACAGGCTGATCGGGGCCGAACCCGAGGGCGACGTCCCCGATGCATCACCCGAGCTGCCGCAGGCGTTCGCGAGCAGCGAGAGACCGAGGACGGCGATGACGAGGCGACGGTTGAACATCCGACCATCTTCTCGCGAGTTCGACGGAACGTCCGGTCAGATGGCGCCCTCGTGGCGGAGGAGCCATCGTTTGCGGTCCTCGTGGCGCCCGTATCCCCCGATCGTTCCTCCGGCGTGGACGACCCGATGGCACGGGACGAACAGCTCGATCGGGCATCGGCTGAGCGCGCCACCCGCGGCCCGGCCCGCGCGGAGGCTGCCGGCGCTCGCCGCGACGTCGCCGTACGTGGCGAGCTCGCCGTACGGGATGGCCATCGTCGCTTCCAGGACCCGTCGTCCGAATCCGTCCGGCGCGAGCTCCAGGTCCACCGGGGTCGCGAACGTCCGTCCCGTGCCGCGGAAGTAGGCCTCCACCTCTCGGCGCACCGGCGTCAAGGTGCGGGTGCCTCCGCCGGCGATCGACGAGCCGAGACGCGTCTCGAGCCGATCCAGCTCGGGACCGACGTCGTCATCGATGAACGTCGTCCAGATGACGCCGCGGTCGGAGACGACCACGAGCAGGTCCCCGATCGGTGTCGAAACGCGCGTGGATCGATAGCTCGTCACACCGGCGGCCACGGGTACGGCCGGCCGGGGCCGGGTTCCGGGAACACCCCGGCGGCGAGCACGGCTCCGATGCGGTCGTCGAGGGCGAGCAGCTCGTCGGCGGAGAGCAGCTCGTCGAGCTCCGCGCGCAGGTCGCCCGCCTGCGACCGATCCCGGAACCGCTGGACGTCGTCGAGCAGGTCCGGCGGGATGGGTTCGCCGACGTGCTCCCAGATCACCGTGCGGAGCTTGGGCTCCTCGTTGAAGCAGACACCGTGGTCGACGACCCAGATCGTGCCGTCCGGGGCCAGCAGGCAGTGGCCCCCCTTGCGATCGGCGTTGTTCACGACCATGTCGAACAGGGCGACGCGCCGGAACTCGTCGGGGTGCGTCCCCTCGAGCGTGAAGTAGTGCTGCGACGGGATCGAACTCCACGAACAGCTGCGGCGGAGCCGACCCCCTCCGGACCCTTCCGCAGGACCGTCGGAGGGACGTTCGGCCAGCCGAGCTCCCGCGCCACCACGTACGCCGCGACCTCCCGCCGGCAGAGCGTGCCCTCCGGGAAATCCCAGAGCGGCATCTCACCTCGCCGTGGCTTGTAGACCGCGAGGATCTGATCGTCGCCGGCCGTCGCGCGCGCGAGGAACGTGTAGTTGGAGGAGTTCGGCAGGAGCCCGAGCAGCTCGAGCTCGCCCGAGACGAGGGCGGTGGGCACGCGCGGGTCGTTCAGGTTCGCTTCGAGTGACCGTTCATCGCGGGGCACGCGTGTCCCTCCGGGTCGAGGGGATTGCCGCAGTATTGACAGGTCGGGCGTCCGCGGTCGACCACGGCCGCCGCGTGTCGCGAGAGCGCGAACATCTGCTCGCGCGATGCGAGCAAGCGCAGCAGCTCGGCCTCCTCCTGCAGGAGCAACGCGGGGTCGTCTTCCTCCAGGTCGGGCTGGAACTCCTCGATCTCGAGCAGGAACAGGTCGGAGTCCTCCTCGTAGCCGATCGAGAGTCGTCCGGCGCGCCACCGAGGTTCGAACGGCTCCTCCAGATCCATCGCCTCCTCGTCCGGGCCGGTGCCCGTCTCGAGCCCGATCGTCGCGAGCAGGTCGAGCACGGACGCGGCGAGCAGGCGCACCTGTTCCTTCTCGACGATGAGCGTCACGAGATCGGTGCCTCGGCGCACCTGGAGGTAGAACGTGCGGAGGCCCGGCTCCCCGACGGCGTCGGCGGTGATCCGGTCGACGGGGCCCAGATCCATGCGACCTATCCTCGCAGGTTCCGTTCGCTGCGCGGCGGCGGCGCGAAGCGGTCCAGGCTGCCGGTGTCGTTGACCATCAGGACGTGCGGGCCGGCGTCACCGAGCGACACGGCCGACACCGACGCAGGGTCGGCCATGGTGCGCTGGAACAGATCGAGGTGCGCGCCGCCCAGATGGGCGACCAGCATCCGGATGATGTCGCCGTGCGATGCGACCGCGACGCGACCTCGCGGATGCCGGGCGGCGATCGCGTCGATCTCGGCGAGGGCGCGCGCCTGCGCGTCGGCGAACGACTCCCCGTCGGGGAAGCGGAAGTGCGACGGCCGATGGATCGAGCTCCTTCCACATGCGGGTTCGACGAACCTGCGCGAGCGAGCGACCGGTCCAAGCGCCGACGTCCATCTCGATCAGGCCTTCGCGGGTGACGACGTCGAGGCGCTGCCGGGCCGCGAGCGGGGCGACGGTCTGGACGCACCGATCCAGCGGGCTCGAATACACGGCCGTCAGCCGGATCGGAGCGAACCGCTCCGCGAGCGCCTCGGCTTGCGCCCGTCCGCGTTCGTCGAGCGGCACACCGGGCGTTCGGCCGTAGAGCGTCTTGCCGGTCACGGCCGTGAGCCCGTGACGGATCAGGAAGAGGGTCGTCATCGGCCCGGCAGCATACGCCGGGCGTGCGCGTCAGGGTCCGGCCGGCCCGGTCTCGATCGGCGATCGCCGAGGCAAGACGCACCTCGAACGTCGAGCCTCTGCCCAAGCTCGCTCGTCACACGGTCACCGTGCCTCCGTGGTTCTCGGCGACGTGGCGGACGATCGCGAGCCCGAGCCCGGTACCGCCGGTCTCTCGCGACCGGGCCCGGTCCACGCGGTAGAAGCGCTCGAACACCCGGGTCAAGATCCTTCGACGGGATCCCGGAGCCGGTGTCGCTCACGCGCAGGACGACCGATCCGTTGTCGGCCGCCACGGACGCGATGATCGTTCCGTCGGCCTTCGTATAGCGGATCGCGTTGTCCAAGAGGTTCCGGACCAGCAGCGAAAGGTCGCGCCCGGATCCGTTGACCGCGGGCACGGCTGGGGCTTCGACCTCGATGTGCAGACCCGCCTCGACCGCGAGCTCTTCGAACCGCGAGCTCTCCTCTCGGACCAGCGCGTCCAGATGGACCCGGTCCTCGAGCTCGCTTCCCGACTCCAGTCGGGAGAGGTCCAGCAGGTCGGCGACGATCCTGGACAGGCGAACCGATTCCCGTTCGAGCTGCTCGGCGAAGCGTGGTACCGCCGCCGGGTCCTCCTGCCACACGTGCAGGAGCGTCTCGGCCGCCGCCTGGATCGACGCCGCCGGGGTCTTCAGCTCGTGCGACGCGTTGGCGACGAAGTCGCGACGTACCGCGTCCAAGCGCCGGGCTTCCGTGACGTCGGCGACCACGACCAGGACCGAACCATCCTCGCCGGCCGGTGTTGCCGTGACCTTCAACCACCGGGTGGGTGAGCCAACTTCGATCTCGGTGACCTCAGCGCCCGAGCTCTCGACGACACGTCGAACCACCTGCCGGAGGTCCGCGGGTAGCAGCTGACTGAGCGCCTCGGGCCGTGACCCCAGAAGGCGGTCGAGCGCGTCGTTGGCGAAGACGGTGCGATGACCTCCGTCGAAGAGCAAGACGCCATCCTGCATCGACGCGAGTATCCGATCCCGAACCTGACGAGCCTGCACGGCCACATCCACACGGCCTTCGAGGATCCTCGTCGCGCGACGGCTCTCATCGATGGCGTGCTCCATGGTGCGTCGCTGCGACCGCCGTCCCGCCCACACGCCGGCGATCCCCGCGGCGATGCCCGCGAGAGCGACCACGGCAACGGCGGCACCGACCTCCACGACCGCAGTGTAGGCCCCGTCCTCGCGGTTCATCTGCTCGTCACCAACGGTTTCCATTCTCTTCACCGATGGCTTGAGAACTAGCTTGACCTGGGTCTTCCGATCGAGGGCGGGTCCGTCTTCGTTCATGGTCCGTTCACCTTCGGTCAACCGCTCGTCCACCTGGCCTCCATAGCATCCCTCGAGTAAGCCCTTCGGGGACGAGTGTTAGAGGAGGGACATGAGCATGCGCATCGCGCGAACGAAGACGGGCATCGTGACAACCGTGCTCGCTTTGTCGCTTGTCGCAGCTGCCTGCAGCAGCAACGACAACGGTGGCAGTGGAAACAGCGGGTCAACGGGCTCAACGGGCATTCCAGGGGGTCGCCCTCACCGGAGCGGGTGCCACGTTCCCCGACCCCATCTACGAGCAATGGTTCCAGTCGTTCCAGGGCGTCGAGCCGGACGCGAAGATCAACTATCAGGCGATCGGTTCGGGTGGTGGCATCGAGCAGTTCACCGCGCCAGACGGTGGACTTCGGGGCCTCGGACGCGCCGCTGCAGCAGGACGAAATCGATGCCCTGCCGACCGACTACATCGAACTTCCGACCGTCCTCGGAGGCGTCGTGATCGCGTACAACGTCTCGGGGCTCGATTCCGGTCTGAAGCTCGATACCGACACGGCGGCGTCGATCTTCCTCGGGGACATCACCAAGTGGAACGACCCCGCGATCGCGAAGCTGAACCCCGGTGTGAGTCTCCCCGACACCGACATCGCGGTCGTCCACCGTTCCGACGAATCGGGCACGACGTTCGTGTTCACATCGTGGCTCGCAGGCAATGCCGATTGGGAATCGAAGGTCGGCGCCGACAAGGCCGTGCAATGGCCGACCGGCACGGGCGGAGACGGCAACGATGGTGTCGCCGCGAGCATCAGCCAGACGGAAGGAGCGATCGGCTACCTGTCCTACGACTTCGCCGTCTCCAGCAACCTCGGGATCGCGGATATCAAGGCGAAGGACGGGAGCTTCGTGAAACCGTCGATCGATTCGATCAGCGCCGCCGGCGGCATCCTCAAGTTCCCCATCAGTCCGGATTCGAACATCCTGAACTCCGACGCACCGGGTGCCTACCCGATAGCGAGCACGACATACCTGCTGCTTTATAAGGATGGCTCGGACGCCGACAAGACTCAGACGATCTTCGACTTCGTGACCTGGGCACTCACGACCGGACAAGCAGAGGTGACGAAGCTCAACTATTCTCCGCTCCCGAAGGACATCGCCACCCAGGCACTCGCCGCGCTCTCGGAGATGACCAGCGGAGGGGCGGCGATGACGGCTTCCCCGGCCGTGGGGGGCTGAGTTAGGCTCCTCGGCCTGTCATGGAGACGCTCGAGCGACCGAAGGCGGGAGGGCCGTGGGTCTCCCCACGGCGTTCCCGCATGCTGATCGAGGATTCTCGTGGGTCACTGCGTTGGTCGCCGCCGGGTTGGTGTTGCTGCTCGTCCTGCTGATCCTGGAGCTCCTTCAGGGGTCGAAGCGATCGTTCTCGCAATTCGGTCTCGGATTCTTCGTCGGCACCGAGTGGAACCCGGTCAACGGACGAGAGTCCTTCGGTGCGTTGCCGTTCATCTTCGGTTCGCTGGTCACGTCGGCGACGGCCATCGTCCTGGCGGTGCCTGTGGGCGTCGGTCTGGCGCTCTTGCTGAACGAGGTGCGCGGATCGCTCGCGAACCCCTTGGCGACGTTCGTCGACATCTTGGCCGCGATCCCCAGCGTGGTCTACGGGCTGTGGGGACTGTTCGTCCTGAAGCCGGTAATGGACACGACGGTCGAACCGTTCCTCCAGAACACGATCGGGAAGATCCCTGTGATCGGGGCCCTGTTCAGCGGGAATCCGAACGGACCCGACATCCTACCGCGGGGGTGATCCTCGCGATCATGATCCTGCCCATCGTGACGGCGGTGACACGGGAGGTCATCGCCGTCGTTCCCCGCGATCAAAGGGAAGCAGCGTTGGCCCTCGGCGCCACCCGGTGGGAATCGGTGAAGATGGCGGTCCTGCCCGCGGCCCGAAGCGGGATCGTGGGCGCGACGATGCTCGGCCTCGGTCGTGCGCTCGGGGAGACGATTGCGGTCTCCATGGTGGTCGGGAACGTGCCGCGGATCGGCATCTCGCTCCTTGATCCGGCCGCGACGATCCCCTCGTGGATCGCGAGCAGCTTCCGCGAGGCGACGAGCGTTGGGCTGCACCGCTCGGCGCTCCTGGCCCTTGCCGTCGTCTTGGTCATCATGGCGTTCATCCTGGCGTTGCTGTCGCGCATGCTCGTGCGGCGTACGGAGCGGCTGGTCGGGCAGGACATCGAGCCCCAGCCAACCGCTTCCGAGTTCGGGGTCCCGTCGTGAGCGCGCCTCCGGCCTCGTTCGAAGATGTCGGCGGGCTGCAGGGCGTCGCCGATTCGCGGCGACGCCGGAACGCGGCCTTCACCATCTTCATGTGGTGCTGTGCCGTGTTGGCGATAGTGCCGTTGATCCTCATCACGATCTACGTGATCAAGCAAGGTGCCTCCGCGCTGTCGGTGAACTTCTTCACGAAGGTCCCGTCGGGCCCGCTCGATCCGCTGGCAGGAGGGATCGCGCAAGCGTTCATCGGGACCGCGATCATCGCGGGGATCGCGACCGCCATCGCCGTCCCGCTCGGGGTCCTGACCGCCGTCTACCTGGCGGAGTACGGGAGGGGACGGTTCGCGGGGGTGGTTCGGATAGTCGCGGACGTCCTGCTCTCGACTCCCTCCATCGTCGCCGGGGCGTTCATCTGGTCGATCGTGGTGGTCACGCTCGGCAACTTCTCCGCGCTCGCCGGCGCGCTCGCCCTGGTCGTGCTGATGTGGCCGATCATCGCCAGGGCGACGGAGGAGATCCTTCGCCTTGTCCCGCAAGAGCTGCGTGAAGGCGCGCTCGCACTCGGGGTCCCGCGCTGGAGAGTGATCATGCGGATCGTCATCCCCACGGCCGGCGCGGGCATCCTGACGGCGATCATGCTGGCCGTGGCTCGAGGCCTCGGCGAGACCGCGCCGATCCTGTTGACCGCGCTCGGCAACGACTTCATCAATCTCGATCCGCTCAAGCCGACCGATGCCGTTCCGTTGCGGGTGTACGACTACGCACGAACACCGGTCGAGGCACTCCACCAGATCGCGTGGGGCGGTGCGTTGGTGCTCCTCGTAGCGGTACTGTTCCTGTCGATCTCGGCTCGGGTCATCTCGAGTCGCCAGAAGAAGAGGATGGCGTGAGGAAGTTGGAAGTCTCCGGACTGTCCGCGTGGTTCGGGACCAACAAGGTGTTGCACGGCGTCGACCTGGTGGCTCAGCCCGGGCAGGTGACAGCCATGATCGGGCCGTCCGGCTGCGGGAAGTCGACGCTGATCCGATGTCTCAATCGGATGCACGAAGAGATCCGCGGAGCCCGCGTCGAAGGCAAGGTGCTCTTCGACGGGACCGACATCTATGGAGATGAGGTCGACCCGGTCGAGGTTCGCCGCCGTATCGGGATGGTGTTCCAGCGACCGAACCCATTCCCCACCATGAGCATCGCCGATAACACCGTGGCCGGCCTGAAGCTCAACGGGCGCCTGCCACGTGCGGAGATCCTCGAACGCGCTGAGCGCGCCTTGACGGCGGCGGGCCTGTGGGACGAGGTCAAGGACCGGCTGGACGATCCGGGTGGCCGGCTCTCGGGCGGTCAACAACAACGTCTCTGTATCGCGCGAGCGTTGGCCGTCGAACCGGAGGTGCTGCTGATGGACGAGCCGGCCTCGGCGCTCGACCCGGCCTCCACGCTCAGGATCGAAGAGCTCGTGGCAGAGTTGAAGGACCGATACACGGTCATCATCGTCACGCACAACATGCAACAGGCAGCGCGGGTGTCGGATTGGACCTTGTTCATGCTGTACGGCGAAGTCGTCGAGTTCGGGCCGACCACCAAGGTCTTCACGAACCCCGACGACAAACGGACGGAGGACTACGTCACGGGACGGTTCGGATGACAGAGATGCGGCTCAAGTTCCACGAAGAGCTCGACTCGCTCGAGGAGCTGCTGCTGCTCACGGGGCAGTTGGCGGGGGAGGCGGTCGAGCGTGCCGTCCAGGCGCTGCGCGATCGTGATAGCGAGCGCGCGCGCGCCGTCGTCGAAGGCGACGACGCCATCGACGCCAACTACCTCGAACTCGAGCGCCGGGCTCTCGACACGCTCGCGCTACAGACTCCGGTCGCGACCGATCTCCGCCGGCTCTCCGCGATGATCCACATGAACCTGCACCTGGAACGGATCGGCGATCAGGCCGTGAATATCGCGAAGCTGCACCTGGTCACCCAAGAGGAGCCCGGCAGTGCCGCGATGCGGGAGCAGATCGCGGAGATGGGCGGGATCGTCGTGGACATGGTGCGGACCGCCATGGATGCGTTCGCGCGTCGGGATCTTCAGCTCTGCCTGAAGCTTCCCATCATGGATGATCCGGTGGATCGATTGAATCGCGCCACGCACCTTGAGGCGCTGAAGCTCGCGGACGATCCGCGAAGCCTCGACTGGGGGATGCATATGAACATGGCTGCCCGAGCACTCGAACGCGTCGGCGACAACGCGGTCGATATCGCGGAGCAGGTCGGCTTCCTCATCACCGGCGAGTTCCGTGAATTCACCGACGCATCCCACCCGGTCGACGACCTCGAGCCGTGACCGACGTCGCCGACCGCATCTTGATCGTCGAGGACGAGGAGTCCCTCGCGGACTCATCCGGTACAACCTCGAGCGCGAGGGCTACATCGTCAGCGTGGCATCCGACGGTCGGCACGCGCTAGAACGGTTCCGTGCCGAACCGCCGTCCCTGGTGATCCTGGACCTGATGCTGCCGGAGGTGTCGGGACTCGACCTGTGCCGTGCCATACGCGCCGAGTCCGACGTCCCGATCATCATGGTGACCGCCAAGGACTCCGAGGCCGACAAGGTCACGGGGCTCGAGCTCGGGGCCGACGACTACGTCACCAAACCTTTCTCGGTCCGCGAGCTCGTTTCGCGTGTGCGGGCGCTGTTGCGCCGGACGCGGCTCCGTCCGGACGAGCTGCCGGCCGACGTCCTGGCCGGCGGACCGGTGGAGATGGACGTCGTCCGCCACGAGGTCGTGGTCGGCGGCGAGGCCGCGTCGTTCCCTCCTAAGGAGTTCGAGCTGCTCGAGACGTTCCTCCGCAGGAAAGGTCGCCTGCTCACGCGCGACTTCTTGATCGAGGAGGTCTGGGGATCCGACTACTTCGGCGACACGAAGACGCTCGACGTGCACGTCAAGCGCCTTCGGAAGAAGATCGAGACGGATCCGCACGAACCGGTGCACCTGCTGACGGTGCGCGGTCTCGGCTACAAGTTCGTGGACTGACGCAGGTCTTCCTCGTTCGCCTCCGGAAGGAGGCTGACGTGGTAGTCGGGTCGGCCCCAGCCGTCCCTGATGAAGAACACCTGCACGACCTGTCCCTCGACGGGGTCGAGCGACTCCAGCTGGTTCTCCGCATCGGCCTCGAGCAGCCACACGGAGCCGTCCTCGGTACGCACCGCCCAGTTCAGACCGCCGAGCAGGTGGAACACCCCTGTCAGCGTGCCCGACTGCTGAGGTCTCCAGATCCTCGTCTCGCTGGGAAGGTCTATCACGACGTTCACCCCCTGGATCCGACGGGTTCAGCCTCCTCTCTCAGGATGAACGCACTGCCTCACCAAGGTGTCGGGTCGATGAAGGTTGTCGAGGTCGTCCCGACGATCCGAACCGTCCGGCTCATTCCTCACGCGGCACGACGTCTGCCACGGGTCCCTTGGTGGATGCGAGCCGAGCCGCTTCCCGGAAGCCGAGACGTTCGTACATGCGGACGACCGCATGCGCCTCCGGATCGGCGAACAGGCTCACGTGCTGGGCGCCGGCCTCGCGAGCCAGCTCGACCGCTCGGGATACGACGGCCGTCGCCAGTCCCCGGCCCCGCGCGTCGGGGAACGTGGCGACGTTGTCCAGGTAGCCGACACCCTCCAGCTGCACCAGCGCGGCGAGCGACGCGATCACGCCGTCGTCGTCGCGGACGCCGAGCCACCGCTTGTGCCCGCCGGAGAAGGTCTCCTGCTCGATGCTCCGCAGCTGCTCCGAAACGGTCGGATCGTTGCCGAACAGTCCGAGCGATCCCTCTACGCGCGACCACAGTTCGTCTCCGGGTTCCAGCGGCTCCACCCGCACATCGGCCGGATGGACGCTGGGGTCTTCCGTCAGGTCCATCACGAGGTCCCAGGACAACGTGTGCCCGAGGGTGGAGAGCTCGACGAGGAGATCGGTCGTGTCCTCGGGGAAGAACACCACCACGTGGAACATGTCCGTCCCGACCTCGGTGAGCGCGGGGAGCAGCGCGTCTGCGACCTCCGCGAGCGTGAGATCGGGTGCGGGAACGTCGATCCGCGCATAGTTGAAATCCCAGATCGCGGGGTACCGCGGCTCGGTGACGACCGCGCCCCACCATGTGGGCACGGTGTGGAAATGACGCTCTTCGAGCGCCTTCCAGAACCGATGGATGTGCTCGGGGATGGGCATGCGGAGGGGCGAGTGTAGACGAGCCATCGGCTACGCTCGGCCCGATGACCACGTGCAAGGTGTTCGTGGACCTGACGCTGTCGGGTGAGCGACGGGACTGGCTGTAGCCATGTGTCGCGCGATGAAGGTGCTCTGCGTCGCCACAGACGCTGGGTCGCTGACGGAGCTGAAGAAGGCCGCCGTCTCGGCCGGATGGGAACTCGCTCCCGGAGCGACGGATGAAGCCGGCGCCATCGGACAGATCGACGCCGAACGACCGCACGTCCTGGTCGCGTTCGGTCCCTACGAACGACTCGTCGCTCTCGTCAGCGAGCGGTTCCCGGGGATGCGGGTCATCGCCGACCGGGACGCGCCCGGGGCCACGGAGGTGGCCACCTCGCTCGACGAGGTCCGGGGACTGATCAAGGGGAGTCCCCGTCCGGGCGGTCCCGTACGCCGGACCTGACCGGCGTTCGGTCAACTCCTGACGGCTAGGTCCAGGCGCCCCATCCATCCTGTTGGACCATGCGCATGGTGACGATGATGTTCGCGCGAGCATTGAACGCCGACCATCCCGGGAAGCCGTAGGCGGCCGCCCGCCCGGGCCAGTACGTCAGCATGTGTTGGTAGATGCCGGCGCACCCCGAGGGGTTGTAGGCGTTCGGTCGGAACTGCGACTCGCGATCCGCGATCGCGAGCGCGGTGCTCGGGCCGCCGGGAACGTTCCAATGGTCGGCGGCGCATCGGATCAACTGCTTGACCTGGAACGTTCCCATGTGCCAGTCGTAGTTGCAGATCTTCGCTGATGCCTCGTGCCGGATCTCGGGGGTCGCTCGCGTGAGAGATCGTTGCGGGAACCACCGTGAGGATCGCGGCGATGGAGAGCGCGGCCACGGCGTGGCGGCGCACGGTTGCGATATGTGTCATACGTCGATCACCCCCGCGGTGACTCGGAGCTGGCTGCTCCGCCTCTTGCGACCGGACGGCTACGGACTCCGCCGGAGCCGGTCGACCCGCGGTAGGTCGTGGGTGCCTGCATCACCTCCTGTTGTCGGTGGTCTCTGTGTGACCTATCGCCCGCATCCGTCCGGCCGTCCCAGCTCCCCATGCGCGCAGGCAAGCGCCGACCGACCCTGGGAAGGTGGTGGCGCACTCGCGTGCGGGGGAAGGAACGGACGACCGTCCGTCGCGGACCGGCCAACCCTAGACAACAACTTCAGGAACTGACAAGTCGAGTGTGACCGGAGGTCACAACCCGTGGGTGAGGCCGGGACCCGCCGCGTCCCGGCTACCATGGACGGGTGAGCGGAAAAGTCCTGCTGGCCTCACCACGCGGATACTGCGCCGGGGTGGATCGTGCCGTCGACGCGGTCGAGCGCGCGCTGGCCAAGCACGGCGCGCCCGTCTACGTCCGCAAGCAGATCGTGCACAACCTCCACGTCGTCCACGACGCTCGAGTCGAAGGGAGCCGTGTTCGTCGAGGAGGAGACGGAGGTGCCCGAAGGAGCGGTCGTCGTCCTGTCCGCGCACGGCGTGGCTCCGGACGTCTACTCGAACTCGAGGGTTCGAGGTCTGGAGGTCATCGACGCGACGTGCCCGCTCGTCACCAAGGTGCACATGGAGGCCAGGCGATTCGCCCAGGACGGTCGGACGATCGTGCTGATCGGACACGCCGGGCACGAGGAGGTCGTGGGCACGACCGGGCAGGCGCCCGACCGGACGATCCTGGTCCAGAGCCCCGACGAGGCCCGGACGGTGCGGATCGAGGACCCCGACAACCTCTCCTACCTCACGCAGACCACCCTGTCGGTCGACGAGACCGACGAGATCCTGGACGATCCTGCGGGAGCGGTTCCCCGGCGATCGAAGGACCGCCCCGCGAGGACATCTGCTACGCGACGACGAACCGCCAGGATGCGGTCAAGGCGCTCGCGCCGCGGGTCGACGTGCTGCTGGTGATCGGCTCCAAGAACTCGTCGAACTCGAACCGCCTGGCGGAGGTCAGTCAGGAGCGCGGGACGCCCGCCTACCTCGTCGACGACGAGACGCACGTGGACCCGGCGTGGCTCGCGGGAGCCGAGACGGTGGGTCTGACGTCCGGCGCATCTGCGCCCGAGTGGCTGGTCGACCGGATGCTGGCGTTCCTGGCCTCGAACGGGTTCGACGACGTCGAGGTGGTGACGCTCGCCGAGGAGCGTGTGCGGTTCTCGCTCCCCGTCGGCGTGCGCGATCTCCCGTTGACCGACGCCGGCTAGGTCCAGGCGGAGAACTGGTCCCGGTCTTCCTCGGGCTCCTCGTACGCGATCGACACCAGCGTGCTCGTCTCCGTGACGCCGGGAGCTGGTGGATCTCATCCAGGACCACGCCGCTCGCGACCTCCCACGGCTGCGCGACGCAGATCAACAGATCCCATTCACCGCCGAGGACCGCCACGCCGGCCACGTCATGCATCTCCGAGATCCGCTCGACCAGGCCCGCGGCCGCACCGGGCTGCGCCTTCACGTGGACGTAACAGGCACCGGCGACGATCGGCGGCGGCTGGACGTTGCCGAACCCCGCGATCCCCACCCGGTCCGGCGGAACGACCGGAGCGGTCAGCGTTCTCACGACGCCGTCAACGCCGTGGAGTTGGCCGAGCACGGTGGTGGCGATCTGGTCGAGGTCCGCGCCCTCCACCTGTACCAACACGTCCCAGGCACCCACGACGACGAGGGCGCGCTTCAGGCCGGCACGTCCTGCCAGCTGCGTGAGGACGGAGGGCACCTTGCCGGGTGCGACGTGCAGGTACACGTAGGCATCCATCGCTAGCCCTCCACCCCGACCGGATGACCCGCGCTGCAGAGCTCGAGCAACTCTTCCTCCCCCTCTTCCGGACCAACAGAGATCAGCCGGTCGCCGGCCTTCAACACGAATCCTGCCCGCGGACGGTAGGTCCAACGCGATCCGCGCTGGACCGCCAGGACGAACATGCCCGTTTCCGTCTCCACGCGCAGGTCCCGCAGGGACTTCCCGTCCGCGTTCGAACCGTCCTCGACGACGGTTTCCGCGAACGTCTCCTCCGTCTCCTCCAAGGCCATCTGCACGACCGGGTGCAGCGGCTCACCGTGTTCGACGTACCACGTCATGTCTCGCGCGGAGTCGCAGACGTACTCGCTCGCGCTCGCCAGACGGAGGAGACCGCGGAGCTCGTCGGGGTTGCGCGCCTCGGGCGCCGCGCGGAGCACCCACGACTCCAACTCGTCGTGGAGGATGTCGCTCCGCGCTTCCATCGCGCCGACCTCCGCCGCGAGCGACTTGTTGTTGAAGAGCAGCGACGAATACGCCAGGCCCACCGCCACCTCCGCGAGGTCCTTGAGCTCCACCAGGATGTCGACCGCGCGGTCGAGCTCGGAGAGCGCGGGGATGTCGTCCCCTTGGAACTCGGGGAGGGGCGCCGCGCCGGCGAGCTCGCGCACCAGGTTCACACCTTCCTCCGGCCCTCTGATCAGCAGCACGTCGTGCTCGCTCACCACGTCGTCCGGCCCCGGGTCGAACCGCCAATCCATGCCGCTGCGGATGGCCATCACCCACATGCCCGTCTCCGTCGGGAGCGACAGGTCGCGGAGCGTCCGTCCGGCGCCGGGGGCGTCCGAGCGGATCTTGATCCGCGCGGTCATCTCGTCGGCGTGACGGAGATCCTGGCGGAGCGCGTCGGGGATGCCCAGCCGCGCCGCCACCACCCGCGCGATGTCCGACGCGGCGTCGCCGATCCGTTCGATCGCGTCGGCGATCCACAGGACGCCGGCCATGCCTTCGGCGTCCTCCGGGCTGCGCGCGGCGAGCATCGCCATGATGCGGAGGCGCCGGAGGTGCCCGTTCATCCGCTCTTCCAGGCGGCCGACCTCTCGGGCCAGCTTCTCCTCGTTGAAGAACACGGCGGCGTACGCGAGGTCGACCATGAGCTCGGAGGCGTCCTTCAGCTCGACGAGGAGCTCTTTGACGGTCTTGGGTTCGTCGTCATCCATGCGGCAGCACTCCAGATACTGACATAACGAAGAGAACGCAGGCGACCCCGGCCAGGTCCATGACGCTCGTGATGATGGGAACCGTCTGGTTGTCGGGGTCCAGACCGAAGCGGTAGGTCACGATCGCGAGGTAGTAGCTCAGCACGATCGTGATCGGCGTGACGATGAGGCCGGCCACGAGCGTCGAGACGGCGACGCGCCCGGGCGAGGCCGGCGCCTGACCGGTGAGCGCCGCCAGGCCGACCGCGATCGCGCCGATCAACGAGAACACCACGACGCCGAGCACGAACACGATGGTGCCGTCGACGAGCGCGGGACCCTCAGGCAGCCCGCGGGGCGTGATGACACCGATCTGCAGCTTCGATGAGGTTCGGGACGAGAAGATCCCTCCCAGCGCGCCCGCCTGCGACACGAACGGCGGGATCAGGATCAGCAGGACGGGAACCGCCGTCAGCTCCGTGAGCCGGTGCTCCTGCAGCACGCCCGACAAGATGTCGAGGATCGGCGTCAGCAGGATCACCGCGGTCATCTCGAGGATCACGCGCCGCACGATCGAGTCGTTCACCGTGTACGCGCGGGCGATCGCGTACAGCGCGACCACGAGGCAGACGGCGGACACGATCTCGTTCACGGTCTGGTTGTGGACCAGGAACGTCGCGAGGTACAGGGTCGGGGAGCGTGACCATGTCGCCGAGCGCGGTGACCATGGGCGTCGACACCGAGTCCAGGTCCCATCCTCGTCGGTAGGACAGGATCGGAGAGACCGACCGTCACCAACAGGATGAAGACGGAGCCGAGCGCCCCGCCGACCACCGAGATGGTGATCAAGCTCCAGATCGAGATCGACGGCTGTCCGAACGCGGAGGCCGCGACCTTCGCCAACACCGCGAGCCAGAGCGCGGAGCCGAACGTCGTCACGACCGCCACGTAGACGTTCTGGTAGAGCACGCCTTCCTTGCTGAAGCTCACCTCGAACGTCCCGGCCGCGTTCGTCGTGCCCAGGCGGGCGCCGATCGCACCGAAGATCGTGCCGCGCATGCCCGACGGCCGCCGGGATCAGGATGATGAGACCGGGCAACGACTGTGAGCGTGTCGCCGATCCCCGAGAGGGTCAGGCCGGCGATGAACCCCGCGACGGTGCTGAGGACGAGCGCGACCAACCCCTGCCGGAGCGTTCGACGCTCGGCTCGCAGGGAGCGGAACATGCGCGTGGCACGACGCGGGATGGCCATAACGGCACGCTCATGGGGCTCGTCCTCATCGATCCTCGGCGGGATCTGCTCGCGGTGTGGGACCCGGGAGGTCCCGAGGCAGTATGCCCCGCACGGAGGACCCGGACAACCCTCGTCAGGTGACCCAATCGCGGGTCACGAACAGCCAGAACGCGAGACCCGCGTGGTCGCCGTACCGCGCGAAGCGCCGCCGGATCTGCGCATCGCTCACGGTCTTCTTCCCGATCACCCGCGCGTACTTCGGACGGGTCCACGAGTCGAGGATCAATCGGGAGTTCCTGCCGATCGTCATCATGATGTGCGCGGCCGCGTACGGCCCCACGCCCGGCAGCGCCAGCAAGCGTTGCTCGAGCTCCGCGTCGGGGAGCTCGTCGGGGGTGGCGGACGCCAGCGCCTCGAGGTCGAGCTCGCCGTCGGCGACCGATCGAGCGAGCGAACGCAGATACGCCCCGCGGTATCCCGCACGAGCGACGTCCCGGTAGAAGGTCTCCGGCGTCTCCGCCATCCGCTGCGGTGTGGGGAACGCGTTCGAGAGCGGATCGCGGTCGCCGATCGGCGGATCCCCGAGGTGCGCCACCAAGGCGTCCACCATCCGCACCGTCGCGCTCCAGGTGCAGTTCGTGGTGCAGACGGTCTTCACCACGTCCTCGAAGACCGACGGCCCTTGCAGCATCCGGCCCGCGCCCGTCGCGGCCCACGCGAGGTCGTGGTCGTGCGCAGCCTTCGCGTAGAAGTCCGATAGGTCGTCGTCGAGCCGCAGCACGTGGTGGACGCCCTCCGCGACGTCCCCCTGCACGCGCACGCCCGCCGCGGGCCCGAGGATCTCGACCAGCGCATGCCGCGGACGCCCTTCGCGGATGCGCACGCGCCGGGGCTTGCCCCGTCGGATACGCAACGTGATCTCGAGCGTCCGCGCCGCCTCGTCGAGCCGTGTGGGCGAGAGCTCCGCGAACCCGTGGGAGTTCATCGTCCGCCACAGGTCGACAGGCTCTCCGCCGGGCCCGACGAGCGGCAGTTGCAGCTCGGTCGTCATGCCGTCGGCGCGTGGCGCTCGCGGAACGCGCGCACCTTGTTCCGGTTTCCGCACGTCTGCATCGAGCACCACTTGGCAGAATGGTTCTTGGATCGGTCGTAGAAGACCGTGGTGCAGGTCGGATCGGCGCAGAGTCGGAAGCGATGCCAGGATCCGTCGAGCTCGGCCAGGAACGCGATACCGAGCAGACGGCCGATCCCGCCGCGGACGCCGTCGACCGTCGGGACGAGGCGGGGCTCGTCGAACCGCGGTCGCAGGCCCGTCTCGGCGGCGGCGGCGTTGAGGCGCCGGTCGGTGTCGACGCCGGGCTCGGCACCCATGTTCTGGCGGACCTTGTCGACGAGTGCATCGCGGATCGCCAGCGTCCACGCGACGTCCGCATCAGTGATGACCGCTTGCCTCCCGATGAGCTCGGTGCTGTGGAGCCACCACTCGATCGCGGATCGACCGGGCTCCAGCGTCGCCCCGTCGCTCGCGGCGTGATCGTGCAGGGACAGGAACCTGCGGACGAGCTCGAGCTCGCCGGGGGCAGGTGTCGAGTCCTCCCGGCCTCCGTGCACGGGCTGCGGGACCCGTTCGTCCATGTCGCTCATCGTAGCCCCTGAAACTTCCGAGTTCCACTTGACCGGTTACGACGGGATCGGCCGTCGTCCGTAGACTCGGGCGGTGATCGACGTCACCGAGCGAGCGGCGGATCTGCTAGGAAGGCCGACAGCGCCGCTCGACGGTTCAACCCCGACGCGCGCATCCGGGTCGTGCCCGACGGTGTCGGCGTTCGATTCGTCCTCTCCGACGGCCCCGAGGACGGTGACACCGTCGTCGAACGCCACGGCGTCACGTTCTTCGTCGACGCCACCCTCGACGGTGTCGTCGACGTCGAGGAGCCGCACGACCGCCTGGTGTTGCGACCGAACCGCTGATCTTCGGGGCGGCGATCGGCCGGCCGCTCCCGAGGGCGGCGATGGGCGACGACTAGACTGGCCGCGTGGGACGCAGGACGAAGGGCGCGCTGTCGTCCGTGGCCGGCCTCGGCACCGCCGGGCCGGTGATGGTGATCGGCGGCGCGGAGGACAAGTTCCGCGACAAGGCCATCCTGTCGCGGTTCGTGAAGTTCGCGGGCGGCCGGGACGGCCACGTCGTCGTCATCTCCACCGCGTCCTCGCTCGGCGATCAGGCGACGGAGATGTATCGGGAGCTCTTCCTCGGGCTGGGCATCGGCACGGTCACCGGATTCGCGCCCGGAGGAACGCGAGGAGGCGGACGATCCGTCGTCCGCCGCGACCCTGCAGGGCGCCACCGGCGTGTACCTGACCGGCGGGAACCAGTCGCGACTGGCATCGGTGGTGGCCGGGACGCGGCTCGGCGACGCGCTCTTCCTGGCGCACGATCGCGGCGCGGTGTTGGCCGGCACGTCGGCGGGGGCGAGCGCCATGGCCTCGCACATGGTGGCGTTCGGCAGATCGGGCTCGACGCCCAAGAACCGCATGGCGCAGCTCTCCGCCGGACTCGGCATCCTGCAAGGACTCGTGATCGACCAGCACTTCGAGCAACGCGGACGCATCGGCCGGCTGTTGGCGATCGTCGCAGGATCGCCGTCGCTCCTCGGCGTCGGCCTCGACGAGGACACCTGCGCGATCATCCACGCCGACCAGTCGATCCAGGTCATCGGGCGCGGAGCGGTGACCATCGTGGACGGCTCGCACGTGAAGACGGACGCCTACCGTGGGAAGGGGTACCGCCCTCTCATGATCTCGGGAGCGATCCTGCACTCGCTCCCGTCCGGGTACTGGTTCGATCTGCGGACGAGGAAACTGCTGGCTGCCGAGCACGCGCTGGCGGCGGAGCGGGAGGCCTCGGAGTGACGGCGGGCGGCGCCAAGACCCGTACCGACCGACAACGCGCAAAGCGGGAGCCCGCCTCGCAGAAGAAGGGCCGGCCGAAGCCCGACCTCACGATCCTGCAGACACAGGTGTTCCGCGGTCCCAACTACTGGTCCTACGAACCGTGCATCCGGATGCTCGTGGATCTCGGATCGCTCGAGGAGTGGCCCTCCAACACGATCCCGGGGTTCAACGAGCATCTGCTGGAGCTGCTGCCGGGCGTCGGTGAGCACTCGTGCTCGCTCGGCAAGCGCGGCGGGTTCCGGGAGCGCCTCGCCGACGGCACGTGGCTCGGTCACGTGGCCGAACACGTCGCGCTGGAGCTCCAGCGGGAATCCGGCGCGCACATCTCTCGCGGCAAGACGAGGAGCGCGGGAGCGAGCGGCCAGTACAACGTGATCTACGGCTACGCCGAGGAGTACGTGGGTAGGGAGGCCGGTCGCCTGGCGGTCCGGACCGTCAACAACCTGGTGAAGTCCGAGCCGGAGTTCGACTTCGCCGCGGAATTGGAGCGGTTGATCCTGCTGGCGGAACGGCGACAGTTCGGACCATCGACCCAGGCCATCCTCGACGAGGCCGCGAGCCGCGACATCCCGTTCATCCGCCTGAACGAGCAGTCGCTCGTGCAGCTCGGGCAGGGGAAGTACCAGCAACGGATCCGGGCGACGATGACCTCACGGACGAGCGCGCTCGCCGTGGACATCGCGAGCGACAAGAAGATGACGAACCAGCTGCTCGGCTCCGCCGGTCTCCCGGTGCCGAAGAGCGAGGTCGTGCGGAACGAGGACGATGCCGTCGCGGCGGCCGGGCGGATCGGGTTCCCGGTCGTCACGAAGCCGCTCGACGGCAACCACGGCCGCGGAGTCGGGCTGGACATCCGCACGGACCGCGCCGTTCGCGCGGGCTTCAAACGAGCGGTGAAGGAGTCGCGGAACGGCAGGGTCGTGGTGGAGAGCTTCGTCACGGGCAGCGACTACCGGGTGCTCGTGATCGGCGGGCGGATGGTCGCCATCGCGCAACGGGTGCCGGCGCACGTGATCGGCGACGGGAAGCACACGGTCGCGGAGCTCGTCGAGATCACGAACCAGGACCCACGGCGCGGGATCGGTCACGAGAAGGTCCTCACGCGCATCAAGGTCGACGAGGCCGCCGAGCAGCTCGTCAAGAAGCAGGGGTTCGGCGATCGACGACGTTCCGCCGAAGGGCGAGATGGTGAAGCTCGCGGACACCGGCAACATGTCGACGGGTGGGATCTCGATCGATCGGACGTGGGACGCGCACGAGGACAACGTGGAGATCGCCGAGGAGGCCGCTCGTGTCGTCGGGCTTGGACGTCGCCGGGATCGACTTCCTGGCGCCCGATATCGCGCAACCCGTCCGCGAGACGGGGGGCGCCATCGTCGAGGTGAACGCCGCTCCCGGGTTCCGCATGCACACGCACCCCACGGAGGGCGAGCCGCAGTACGTGGCGAAGCACGTCGTGGATCTGCTCTTCCCGCCGGGAACCCCCGCCCGGATCCCGATCGTCGCGGTCACCGGCTCCAACGGGAAGACGACGACGACGCGGATGATCGCGCACATCTTCCGCGGTATGGGTCGACAGGTCGGCGTCACGTCGACCGACGGCATCTACATCGACGAGCGCCTGGTGAAGCGCGTCGACGCGTCGGGGCCCGAAGTCCGCGCTGATGGTGCTGCAGAACCCGCGCGTCGACATGGCGGTCTTCGAGATCGCGCGCGGCGGGATCCTGCGCGAGGGCCTGGGCTACGAGCGCAACGACGTCGGTGTCGTGCTGAACGTCACGGGCGACCACCTGGGGCTCAAGGAGATCGACACGCTGGAGCAGCTGGCTGCCGTGAAGCAGGTCGTCGTGGAAGCCGTGCCGCGGAACGGCTTCGCCGTGTTGAACGCCGACGATCCGCTCGTCCTGGAGATGCGCCGTCATTGCGCCGGGAACGTGATCCTGTTCACCATGGCCGAGAAGCACGACCTCGTCGAACGATGGGTTCGGCGCGGACGCAAGGCGGTCGTCCTCGAGCGGAGCGCCCGCGGCGAGATGATGGTGATCAAGGAAGGCCGCCGCACCATGCCCATCGCTTGGATCCACACGCTGCCGTCGACCTTCGAAGGCAAGGCGCGCATGATGGTGCAGAACGCCATGGCGGCCGCCGCGGCGGCGCACGCCGCGGGCGCGCACCTGCACGACATCCGGCAGGGCCTGCGTTCGTTCACGACGTCCGTGTACCAGGCGCCCGGCCGCCTGAACCTGTTCGACCTCGACGGGGTGCAGGGTGATCGTCGACTACGCGCACAACGCCGCGGGGCTCGAAGCGGTCGGGGACTTCGTCGAGCGCATGACGTCCGACGTCCAGGGCGGGGAGCTTCCCGGGGCAGCGTCGTGGACCGCGAACATCCGCGTCGCCGTCGTGGCGACGGCGGGGGACCGCCGCGACGAGGACATGCTCGAGCTCGGGCGTGTCGCGGCCCGCTACTTCGACGAGGTCATCATCCGCGAGGACCGCAACCCGCGAGGGCGGCCGCCCGGGCAGACGGCAGAGCTGATCCTGCAGGGCGTGCGCGGCGCGCAGGCGGCGGGCGGGGCGCGCGCCGGCAACGTCGAGATCGTCCTCGACGAGATGGCCGCCTCAAGGCTCGCGCTCGACCGCTCTCGGCCCGGCGACCTCGTCGTGCTCTGCGTCGACTACGCGACCGAGGTCTTCAAGGAGATCGAGTCCCGTCGCGGATCGGCGTCGCCCGAGGTGTTGCTGGCGTCCGAGGATGGACTCGTCGAGGCCGCCGGAGGCGACCCGGACCTGCTCGGCGTCTGATGCCGCCGGACCCCGACGAGGTCGTCCGGTCGCTGGAGCGGCGCCGGAGCGAGCTGCGGGGCGAGCTGGCCACGCTCACCGCGGTGCCTCGCGATCCGATGGCGGCGGTGTCGTTCGGCAAGCGGATCGGCGACGGCACCACGGAGGCGGTCGAGCGTCTCAACACGGTCGGCGCGGCGAACTCGATCGCGGTCGACGCTCGCCGATGTCGAGCGCGCGCTGGAGAAGGTCGAGGACGGAACCTACGGGCTCTGCGACGGGTGCGGCGAGCGGATCGGCGACGAACGCCTGGAGGCGATCCCGTGGGCGACGCTCTGCATCTCGTGCGCCCGTGCGCGCCGATCGGGGTAGCGCGCGTTCAACCCGGAGCGGGGAGGTCGGCCTCGGCGGCCGACCGTGCGCGTTCGGCCCGGATCACGTGCATCGTCGCGTTGATCAACGCGAGATGGGTGAACGCCTGCGGGAAGTTGCCCGAGGTGCCGGCCGGTCCGCGCATCGATCTCCTCCGCGAACAGTCCGAGCGGACTCGCGAGCGACAGCAGCTTCTCGAGGAGCGCCCGTGCCTCGTCCAGCTCGCCGATCTCGACCAGCGCGGACACGAGCCAGAAGGAACAGATGGCGAACGTCCCTTCTTCGCCGGTGAGTCCGTCGTCGGTCTCGTCCACGCGGTAGCGAAGGACCAATCCGTTGACCGTCAGCTCCTCGGCGATCGCGAGGACGGTCGCGCGCATCCGCGGGTCGTCCGGCGGGAGGAAGCCCAGCAGGACGCCGAGGAGCACCGAGGCGTCGAGCGCGGACGACCCGTAGGACTCCGTGAACACCCCGCGCTCGTCGAGGCCGTGCTCCAGCACGTCCGACTTGATCTCGTCGGCGACGCCGCGCCAGCGTTCGACCAGGTCGGCGTTGCCCATCGTCTCCGCGAGGAGTGCGCCCCGGTCCAGCGCCACCCAGCACATGATCTTGGACGAGGTGAAGTGCCGCGGCTCTCCGCGGTTCTCCCAGATGCCGCGGTCGGGCTCGCGCCAGCGTTCGACCGCGCACTCGACCTGCCGTTCGAGGTTGTCCCAGGTGACGCCGGACAGGAACTCTCCGGAGCGTGTGTGCAGGTGCACGGCATGCAGGAGCCCGCCCCAGATGTCGTGCTGCTCCTGGTCGTGCGCGTCGTTGCCGATCCGGACGGGCCGGGAGTCCTCGTATCCGGCGAGATGGTCGAGCGTGGACTCTTTCAGGTCGACGCCGTCGTCGACCGCGTAGAGCACCTTGAGCGGCGAGCCGTCGCCGATCTGGTCCGCGATGAAGTAGAAGAAGCTGTTCGCCTCGTAGTCGAACCCGAGCGTGTAGAGCGCCCAGAGCGCGAACGTGGCGTCGCGCACCCAGCTGTAGCGGTAGTCCCAGTTCCGCTCGCCGCCGGGTGACTCGGGGAGCGACGTGGTGGCGGCCGCGAGCAGCGCACCGGTCGGTGCGTACGTGAGCCCCTTGAGCGTCAGCGCGCTCCGCTGGAGCATGCCGCGCCACGGATGATCGGGGAACACGCCCTGGTTCAGCCATCCTCGCCAGAAGCTTGCGGTGCAGCGCATCCGGGCGGCGGCATCCTCATACGTGAGCGGCGGCTCGTCGTCGCTCCACGACAGCGCCACGAAGTCGCGGTCCCCTTCCTCCATCTGGTGGGCGGCGAGCGCGGAGCGTCCCTCGAGCCCCAATCGCATGCTGGTCGTCAGGCGGAGGACGGGATCGCCGTCGCCGCCGCGAGCGACGGCCTCGCCGTAGCCCGCGCTCGAGTACTCCCACGCCGCGTCGTTCCGGCCGTAGTCGAACACCGGCTCGCAGCTCATCTGCACGTCGACCCGGCCGTTGACGCATCGGAGCTCGCGCACCAGCACGTGCTCCGAGACGTTGTCGGGCGGGGGTCGGCGGTACGTGCGGATACGGCGATCGTCGCTCCACGGGCCCACGATCAACGCGTCGCGCACCACCAGCCAACCGGTGCTCGTGTGCCACGTGGTCTCCAGGATGTTGGTCCCGGGGATGTAGCGGCGCCCCGCGGGGGCGAAGAGCTCGGCGGGGCCGAGGCGGAACGTGCCGGCGCTCCGATCGAGGATGGCGCCGAACACGCTCGGAGCGTCCGGCCTGGGCACGGAGAGCCATTCGACGTTCCCGCTCGGCGCGATGAGCGCGGTGACCTCCAGGTCGGCGATGAACGCGTACTCGGCGATCGGCGGGAACGTGTTCGGACCGCCGGGTGGCGCGGTCGTCCCCGGCGTCGGCGCCAACGGGATCGTGGGGAAGGTGTCCACGTGGCGAGTGTACCGACGGCGCCGACGCTAGCATCCGAACATGGCGTCTCTCCGTCCGTGCCGGTTCGTTCGGCCGTCGCGCGGTGACGATGTTCGACGCGCTCGCCGGAGACCCGGCATCCGCCGGGATCCTCCTCGACGTCGACGGAACGCTCAGCCCGATCGTCGAGCGGCCGGAGCTCGCGGTGCTCGCTGCGGGAGCGCGGCCGGTGCTGTCGCGCCTCGTCGAGCGCTATCGCGTGGTCGCGGCCATCTCCGGTCGGACGCGGGACGAGCTCGAAGGGCTCGTCGACGTGCGCGGGCGTTCGGTTGATCGGGTCCTACGGGCTCGCGTCCGGGCCGGTCCCCGCCGACGTGATCTCCGCCGTGCTGGCGGCGGCGGACGAGGTCGAGGGCGCGTGGATGGAGACGAAGGGCGCCACGATCGCGGTGCACTATCGGGCGACGCGCGACGCCGACGCGGCGGGTCGGCTGTTGCAGGAGCGTCTGAGCGCGCTCGCCTTGCCGGCTCGGATGGCGCTCGTCCCGGGCAAGTACGTGGTCGAGCTCGTCCCGGCGGGCCTCCCGCTCAAGGAGGGGGCCGTCGAACGGATCATCCAGGACGAGCAGCTGCGCGCCGCCCTCTACGCGGGCGACGACCTCGCGGACTTCCTGGCGTTCGAGGCGCTCGATCGCGCGCGTGGGGACGGCCGGCTCGAACACGCGGTGAAGGTCGCCGTCCGGGGAGCCGAGACCCCGGAGGAGCTGATGGCGGCGGCGGATGTGGTCGTCGACGGTCCAGCGGAGATGATCGACCTCCTGGGGACGCTCTAGCCTCACACGGCAGGAGGCCGGACCGCGTCGAGCGCCTCCAGCTGCGACGCGAGCCATTGCGGTGGCGTGTGCGCCTGCACGGTTCGCGACAGGCCTCGCCCGCGACGCGTGCGCTCCTCCTCGGGCATCTCCAGCGCGTCGCGGATCGCATCGGCCGTCTCGCGGATGTCGAACGGATTCACGGTGAGCGCGTGCTTGCCGAGCCTGCCGTACGCGCCGGCGTTCCGGGACAGGATCAGGGCACCGTGTCGCCGGTTCACCAGCGGGCCCTCCATGGCGACGAGGTTCATGCCGTCGTAGATGGGGTTGACCAGGAGCGCGTCGTACAGGCCGTAGGCGCCGACCGCGTATCCGTAGTCCTCCTGGATGCGCACCTCGATCGGCTGCCAGTCCTCGGTCGAGAGCTCCTTGTTGATCCGCTCGACCTCGGCCATGCAGTCGTCGCCGTACGCCTGGTACTCGGGCAGCGCTTCGCGCGACGGACTGAAGAGCGCGAGGAACTTCACGCGCCCCTGCCACGACGGGTTGCTCCGGAGGAACAGCTCGTAGGCGAGGAATCCTCGCAGGATGTTCTTGGACGGCTCGAACCGATCGACCCGGAGGAGGAGGCTGGCGGTTCCCTTCCACTCCTCGAGCTCGCGGCGGACCTGCTTGATCTCCGGTTTGGCCGCCGTCTCGCGGATCGGATGCGCGCTCACCGCGACCGGGAACACGCGCGCGGTGGCCACGCGGTCGTCCACGGCGAACCGTCCGCCGCGCAGGACGCGGAAGCCGGGGAGTCCCCGTACGGACAGGAGGTAGCTCTCGACCCAGGGCCGCGCCTGGAAGCCGACGACGTCGGCGCCCGCCATACCGCGCAGGAGCGCGTCCCGCATGTGCGCCGGCAGGATGCGCAGATACGTCGCGCCCGCGAACGGCGTGTGGGTGAAGTGGACGATGCGTGCATCCGGACGGAGCTCTCGCAGCATCGCGGGGACCAACGCAAGGTGATAGTCCTGGATCAGGTAGACGGGAGCGCGGTCCCCTTCCTCCGCGAGCGCGATCGCGAACGATCGGTTCGCCTCGACGAACTCCTGCCACGTGGCTTCGGTCTTCTCGTCGAACGTCGGCGTCCGCGCCGTGTCCCACAGGTAGTGATGGACGAACCACAGGATGCGGTTGGACATCTGGTTGTAGTACGCGTCGTATCGGTCGGGGGGGATGACCACGAACCGGACGCGTTGATGGGAATCGGGATCGATCTCGAAGCCCTCCGCCGCGAGCTCCCGGTCACCGTCCGTCATGGCAGCGGCGACCCACGTGGTGTCGTCGCGGAAGAACACGCCGGAGAGCGCCGTCACGAGCCCTCCGGCACCGCGCTGCGCGACGAGCGTGCCGGATGCGTCGCGATCGAAGCTCACCGGGCCGCGGTTGGATGCCACCACGATCGTCGACTCCATGGCGCTCGGGAAGGTCCGCGTTGCCTCGGGCCGCATCCGGTCGAGTGTAGAACGCCGCGCCGGAACGGGTCGGACGGACGGGCTCGGCGGCGGCGCTACGCGGGCGTGCCGGCCTTCGTCTTCGACGACCTGGCCTGCTTCACGATCCGCCGGACGTCCGCGGGTCCCAGCCGCTGGCCGCCGTGGTCGTCGATCCACGCGAAGATCTCGGGACGCATCCCGAGCGCTGTGACCCCGACCACGTCGCCGATCGACGCGTTCCCGATCATGGCCCGCAGCGCGACCAGCTCGTCCTGGTACGTCGGAACGTCGTTCACGCCGGCCTCGCGCGCCCCCTCGCGGAGCCGTTCGATGATGTCCTCGCGAGACCGGCCGCGGAGGTAGTGCATGAGCTCCGCGATCGCCAGGTGATCCGAGCCGACGGCCGCCCGGAACGCGAACGCGTGGAGGATCCGGTCGGTGCGATCGCCGGCGGTGCAGATCGCCAGCCACACCTCGCGGCCGTCGGCCCTGAGGCCGTCCATCACCTCCGTCAGGCCGATCATGCCGGCCTCGTTGTGCGCGTAGTCGATCACGACGATGCGCCGGTCGATCCGGAACAGGTTCGCCCGCCCGGGATTGCGTTCGGGATCCAGGACGAACGTCTTCAATCCCTTGACGACCGCCCGCTCGGGAAGTCCGATCGCCAACCCGGCCGCCGCCGCCGCCATGGCGTTCTGGAGGTTCGGCCGGGAGATGCCGGCGAGCGTGACGGGGATGTCGACGATCGACGCGAGCAGATGCGTCTCGTGTCGATCGACCCACGCGAGCTGGCCGTCGAGCACCGTCATGCCCCGGCCGCCATCCCCGAGCGCCTCACGGATCGCCGGATGATGAGGATCGAGCGAGAAGAGCCACGGACGGCCGGTCGCGTGCCGTCGCATCGCGAGGACCCGCGGGTCGTCGGCGTTGAGGACGTCCCAACCCTGCGGTCTCGTGATGCGCGTGATGACGCCCTTCACCTCGGCGAGCTGGTCCACGGTGTCGACGCCGTGCAGGCCCAGATGGTCCTCGGTCACGTTCGTCACGACGGCGACGTCGTTGTGCCGCACGCCCACGCCTCGCAGCAACATGCCTCCCCTCGCCGTCTCGAGCACCGCCACGTCGGGCTCCTGGGCCAGCGCGCGCGCCGCTCCGCCGAAACCCGAGTAGTCGCCGGGCTCGATCAGCGTGCCGTCGTCGCGGAACACGCCGTCCGTCGACGAGTACGCGACCGTCTTGCCCGCGCTCCGGACGAGATGCGCCAGCAGCCGGACGGTGGTGGTCTTCCCGTTCGTCCCGGTCACCTGCACGACGGGGACGGTTGGATCGGGGACGGCCGGCACGTCGCCCGGCTCGACGGCGACCAGGCGCCGCCCCGCTTCGGCGATCAACCGATCCGGCGAGCGGCGGAGCAGCGACGTCATGCCCGCGGCGACCTCGTTGCCGAGCGCCTCGGCGGCGGCGCGCCGGCGCCACGGGAACGCCACGACGATCTGGTCCCGCTCGTGTCCCGGTCGCGCGCGCACCGCGAGCCGTCGGGCCCCGCCTGCGACCGCGATCCTGCGCGTCAGGAACGCCGCCAGCCGCGCGACCACGCGGCGTCGCTGCTCGCTCTCCGGTGGGCCGGTCCTCGTGCCGCCGGGAACACCGAGCCGTTCGGCGATCGCGAGGATCCGGTCGTCGCTCGCGGTCAGCCAGCCGGGCACGGCGAGGGTGAGCTTGATCGCGGGCCGCGTGAAGTAGAGGTTGGGGCCCTCCAGCACCCGGAGCTCGATCAACCGGACGGCGTCGGCCACGTCAGACCCCCTGTGGTCCGCTCACGGACTCGGTCGCGCGCGCGGAGTGCGAGCGCGACATCGAGCGTCGCCCGGACGCCGTCGTCGGAGAGCGTGGGCATGCGCGGCACTCTATGTCAGGGGAACGCGATCGGCTCGGTATCGCCGGAGCTCCGGATAGACGAGCGCGACGACGCCCGCGCCGACGATGCAGGCGAGCCCGCCGGACACGACCGAGATCGTCGGCGTGAACACCGTCGCGACCACGCCGGCTTCGAAGTCCCCCAGCCGGGGACCGCCCGTCACCACCAGGATGTAGATCTGGGACATCCTGCCGCGCAGACGGTCCGGCGTGGTGACCTGAGTGATCGTGTTCCGGAAGATGGCCGAGATGACGTCCGCCGCACCCGCGAGGGCCAGCATGAGCAGCGCGAGCGGAAGGTTCGCGCCGACGAGCCCGAAGGCGGTGATCGCGGCGCCCCACGCCACCACCGCCCAGATCACCGCCCATCCATGACGCCGGACGTTGCGCACCCATCCGGTCGTGAGCGCCCCGACGAGCGCGCCGACGGCGGGAGCCGCGAACAGCAACCCCACGATCTCCGGTCCGCGGTGGAACTGCGACACGGCCAGGAACGTGAACAGCGCCTGCGGCATCCCGAAGATCATGGCGATCAGGTCGATCACGAACGTGGCCTGGAGCAGACGGTTGCGGCGGACGTAGCCGAACCCCTCCTTGACCGCGGTCCATCCGGAGGCACGTCCCGGATCGTCCTGCGGCGGCATCGGATGCATCAGGAGCGCCGCGAAGAAGAGTGCGCCGTACGTGACGAGGTCGATCGCGTAGGCGGCGCCGAAGCCCACCCGAACGATCAGGACGGCGGCGACGGCCGGACCGACGATCCCCACCGTCTGCCAGAGCACCTGGCTGAGGGCGACGGCGGACGGGAGCAGATCCTTGCCGACCAACCGGGGCGTCATGGCCGACCGCGTCGGGGCATCGATCGAGCTCACCAAAGCGTGGAGCGCGCTCGCCAGGTAGATCACCCAGACGGGCGGGTGCCCGTAGAGCGCGCCCCCGAGCAGCATCGCCGAGCTGACCGTGTGCGCGACCTGCGTCCACATCAGCGTCCGGCGACGGTCGTGCGCGTCGATGAACGTCCCGCCGACGAGCGTCCCGACGAACACCCCGACCAGACCGCTGAGTCCGACGAGCCCCACCGCGGCGGCCGAACCGGTCAGCTCCGTGACCTGGATGTAGATGGCGACCCGGGCGAACTGGTAGCCGAGCTCGGAGATGAAACCTCCGCTCCAGAGCAGGCGGTAGTCGCGGGAAACCTTGAGGGGCGTGAGGTCGATCGCGATCCGGCGCAGCCGCGAACCGCGACGGGGCGATGTCGGGCGGTCCGTCCGGGGGCGTCACCCCCGGACGTTAGCAACCCGGCCGATCCGGCTGCGTCGCCGCCGTCGGCGTCAGCCGACGGCGGCGCCGATCGCGTCGTCGAGCACGTTCAACCCGTCCTCGAGCAACGCGTCGTCGATCGTGAGGGGAGGCAGGAGCCTGATGACGTTCCCGTAGGTGCCGGCCGTGAGCACGATGACGCCGTTCTCGAGGCACCGGCGGACGATCGCGTTCATCGCGTCGGCGCCGAGGGGCTCCTTCGTCGTACGGTCCGTCGACCAGCTCGATCGCACACATGGCCCCGCGTCCGCGGACGTCGCCGACCGCGGGGTAGCGGTCGGCGAACCCACGGAAGCGCGCCATGATGGTGTCGCCGAGCGCGCGGGAGCGTTCGAGCAACCCCTCGCGCTCGATCTTGTCGAGCACCGCGAGCGCGGCCGCCGCCGCGACCGGGTTCCCGCCGTACGTCCCGCCAAGACCGCCGGGGTGGACCGCGTCCATCATGGTCGCGCGCCCGGTCACGGCGGAGATGGGGAGGCCCGCGCCGAGCGACTTGGCGGTGAGGACGATGTCGGGCACGACGCCCGGCTCGTCCTCGATCGCGTACCAGCGGCCCGCGCGCCCCATGCCGCTTTGGATCTCGTCGGCGATGAACGCGATGCCGTGCTCGGCGCAGAAGTCCGCCAACCCCTTGAGGAAGCCGGGCGCCGGGACGATGAACCCGCCCTCGCCCTGGATCGGCTCGATCAACACGCCGGCGATGTTCTGCTCGCCGATGTGCTTGTGCATCTCATCGAGGGCGTACGCGAGCGCCTCGTCCGCGCAGCGTTCCGGCCCGCCGGGCCACCGGTACGGATAGGCCATCGGCAGGCGGTAGACCTCCGGCGAGAACGGCCCGAAACCCTGCTTGTACGGCATGACCTTCGCGGTGAGCGTCATGGCCATGTACGTGCGCCCGTGGAAGGCGTGGTCGAAGCAGACGATCGCCTGGCGGCCCGTGGCGTAGCGGGCAACCTTCACCGCGTTCTCGACCGCCTCCGCTCCGGAGTTGGCGAAGAACGTCTTCTTGGGGAAGTCGCCGGGCGTCAGGGCGTTCAGGCGCTCGGCGAGCTCGATCGTCGGTTCGTTCCCGGTCACGCCCGCCGTGTGCGAGTCGCGCTCCATCTGCCGCACGGCGGCATCGACCACGTCGGGTGCCGAATGGCCGATGTTCAAGACCGCGATCCCGGTGGCGAAGTCGATCAACCGGTTCCCGTCGACGTCTTCGATGATCGCCCCCGACGCCTGCGCGGCGACGATCGCGTTCATCGAGGGGAACGCGGACGTCATCGCGGCATCGCGCCGGGCCATCCACTCCTTCGACCTCGGCCCCGGGATCTGCGTGAGGATCTTCCGCTCCTGTGGGATGTCCATTGGCGTCCTCCTCCTGCGGCGCCTCGACGGCGCCGAGCCTCGTCCGAGCATCGAGTGTCCTTCGCTCAGGCTACCCGCGCCAGCTCCGCGGCCGACCCACGCGCACCGCCGGATTGTACGAACCGTCCATGCGGAGGGCGCGATCGTCGCCGGGACCGGCGTCGACCTGTACGACCCGTACAATCCCGCCCATGGCGGTGATCGTGGGCGACATCCTGGCGATCCCCGGGATGGCGCTGCGCCTGGTCGCCGGCGAGGGCGAGACCGACAGGCCCATCCGGTGGGTCCACGTGAGCGAGCTGGAGGACCCCACCCCGTGGCTGAAAGGTGGTGAGCTGCTGCTCTCCACCGGTATGGGCGTCGGCGCGACCGCGGCGAAACAGCGTGCGTACGTCAAGCGCTTGGCCGATGCCGGCCTGGCCGGGCTCGGGTTCGGACTCGGCTTCTCCCACGACAAGGTGCCTCGGGCGCTCGTCAACGCGGCAGAGCAGGTCTCGTTCCCCGTGTTCGAGGTGCCGTATCCGGTCCCGTTCATCGCGATCACCGAGGCCGTGTTCACGCGGATCCTCGCGGAGCAGTACGACACGTTGCAGCGGGCCGTCGAGGCCGAGCACGTCCTGACACGCGCCGTGATGGACGGTGCGGGCATCGAGGGCATCGCGGCGTCGCTCGCCCATGTCACGAAAGGGTGGGCCATGCTGTTGGACCTCCACGGCATCCCGCTCGCGACCACGTCACGGGCCGCGACGGCACGGGCCGACGCCGTGTGGACCCAGATCCGATCCGCGCGTCCGGACGGGACCAGCTTCAGCCTGTCGTTGGTCGACAAGGGGCATCACGTCTGGGTCCAACCCGTCGGCGCCCAGGGCCGTGTCGAGGCGTTCCTCGCGGTGGGCAAGCCCGAACAGCCGAGCCAGCTCGACCGCATCGTGGCCGCGCATGCGCTCTCCCTGTTCGCGATCGAGCTGGCGAAGTCGCGCGCCGTCGCTGACACGGAGCGGCGTCTCCAGGGCGACTTCTTCGACGAGCTCGCGGCCGGATCGCTCCCGGCCTCCGATGCCGCCCGCGGCCTGGCACGGTTCGGGTTCGCCCGGGATGCGCTCGTCGTCGCGGTGGCTCTGGAGGGCGACGAGCCCGCCGTCCTCGCGGATGCCGTCGAGGACCACGGCTCCAGGGCGGGTGGGGGCTTCCTGGTCTCACGACGGGAAGACGGCGTGTCGCTCCTGTTCCCCGCGGGCTCGGAGCTGGAGCTCGAGGGCCTCGTGAAGGCGATCGGGGTCCGGACCGGCAGCACCATCCGCGGCGGGTCGGGCAGCACCGTGGCCCCCGCCGACGTCGGCAGGAGCCTCCGCGAGGCACGCTACGCCCTGCGTGTCTGCCGGCTGGAGGGGTGGGCGTCCGCGGGATTCGAGGATCTGGGGACCTATCGGCTGCTGCTGTCGATGACCGATCCCGACGCGCTGCGCGCGTTCGCCGATTCGCTCCTGGGACCGCTCGACGCGTACGACCTCGATCAGCACGGCGAGCTCGTGCCGTCGCTCCGAGCCTTCCTCCAGCACAACTCCCGATGGGAGACGGCCGCCGCCGAACTGTTCGTGCACCGTCACACGCTCCGGTACCGCATCCGCAAGATCGAGGAGCTCACCGGTCGCGATCTGTCGAGCTCGTTCGACCGGATGGAGTTCTGGCTGGCCCTGCGGGCTCGAGACCTCCTGTCGACCGACCCCGAGGCCTGATCGGAACCCCCGGCCGCCCGGGCGCGGCATTGGCCCGTCCGTACAGCCGGCCGGAGCCCCTCCGCCTGAACGGCGACTGGCCCCCTTCGTCCCCGACGCGGCATACTGGCGCCCTGAGCAGCGTTCGTGAGTCGGGTTCCGTCATCCAAGGAGGGGGACATGGCCGACAGCTACCAGATGTTCATCAACGGCGAGTGGGTGAACTCGTCGGACGGCGGCACCCGCGACGTGATCAATCCCGCCACCGGTGGGGTGTTGGCGAGCGTCCAGGAGGGGACGGCGGAGGACGCGAACCGCGCGGTCGCCGCTGCCAAGAAGGCGTTCGAGACCTGGTACGACTCCACGCCGAAGGACCGTCAGCTCGCCCTGCTGAAGCTCGCCGACCGGATCGAGGAGCACGGCGAGGAGATCATCAAGCTCGAGGCCGAGAACGTCGGCAAACCGTACGCCGTCACCATGTCCGAGGAGCTCCCCCCGATCGTGGACAACCTGCGGTTCTTCGGCGGCGCGGCCCGGACGCAGGAGGGCCGTTCGGCCGGCGAGTACATGGCCGGCTTCACCAGCTTCATCCGGCGCGAGCCGATCGGCATCGCGGGGCTGATCGCCCCGTGGAACTACCCGCTCATGATGGCGATCTGGAAGATCGGGCCGGCGCTCGCGACGGGCAACTGCATCGTGTTGAAGCCGTCGGAGCTCACGCCCCTCACGGCGCTCAAGATGGCCGAGCTGGCCGAGGATCTGTTCCCGCCCGGCGTGTTCAACGTGATCACCGGCGACGGCGAGCCGGTCGGTGACGCGTTGGTCCGGCATCCCGACGTCGGTATCGTGTCGCTCACCGGCGACGTCAACACCGGCAAGCTGATCGCGAAGAACGCATCGGACACGCTGAAGCGGGTCCACCTGGAGCTCGGGGGCAAGGCGCCGGTCATCATCTTCGACGACGCCGACATCGCCACGGCGGTGGAGTGGGTCAAGATCGCGGGCTACTTCAACGCCGGACAGGATTGCACCGCGGCATGTCGCGTGCTCGTCGGGTCCGCGCAGTACGACAACGTGCTCTCTGAGCTGGTTCCCGCCGTCGAGTCGATCGCGATGGGCGACCCGTTCGAGGACGCCACCGAGGTCGGCGCCGTCATCTCCAAGGAGCAGCTCGAGCGCGTCGAGGGGTTCGTCGAGCGCGCGCAGGAAGCAGGCGGCTCGGTGCTCACCGGAGGCTCGGCCATGCAGCGCGACGGGTTCTTCTACAAGCCCACCGTCGTTGCCGACGTCAAGCAGGACGCCGAGATCATCCAGCGCGAGGTGTTCGGCCCCGTCGTGACGGTGCAGCGGTTCGACGACGAGGAGCAGGCGCTCTCGTGGGCGAACGGCGTCGACTACGGCCTGGCGTCGTCCGTGTGGACACGCGACGTCGGGCGCGCGATGCGGATGGCGCGGCGGCTGCAGTACGGATGCGTGTGGGTCAACACGCACATCCCGCTGACGCCTGAGATGCCGCACGGTGGGTACAAGCAGAGCGGGCACGGCAAGGACATGTCCGTGTACTCCCTCGAGGACTACACGAACATCAAGCACGTCATGATCTCGCTGGAGTAGCAGGTATCTGACGCGGAAAGGGTGATCACCCGATGGAGACGAGACCGTTCCTGGTGAACGGGGAGTGGCGCACGGGCGAGGGCACGTTCGAGGTCACGAGCCCGTACGACGACAGCGTCGTGGCGGAGATCGGCGTGCCGACGGCCGCCGACGTCGAGGAAGCGACCGCGGTCGCCGCCGAGACGTTCGAGACCTCTCAGCACCTCCCGGTGCACGTGCGCTCCGAGGCCCTCGATCACATCTCGAGGCGGCTCGCCGAGACGATCGACGAGAACGCCGCGTTGATCGCGCGGGAGGGAGGCAAGCCTCTCAAGTGGGCGACCGTCGAGGCGACCCGTGCGGTCTCCACGTTCCGCTGGGCATCCGAGACGATCCGCCACGGCGACGACGAGCTGATGCGTCTGGACACCGAGGCGGCGCTGGGGTCGCGGATCGGGTTGATCCGCCGGTTCCCGGTCGGACCCGTCCTGGGGATCACGCCGTTCAACTTCCCGCTGAACCTGGTCGCGCACAAGGTCGCGCCCGCGCTCGCGGTCGGGGCGCCGATCGTCGTCAAGCCCGCGTCGTCGACGCCGATCGGCTCGCTGCGGCTGGCGGAGTTCTTCGCTGAGACGGATCTGCCCAAGGGCATGTACCAGGTGCTGCCGGTCCGCTCGAAGGTCGCCGACGGCATGGCGCGCGACGAGCGGTTCCGCAAGATCTCGTTCACGGGATCGGCGGACATCGGGTGGTACCTGAAGGGCCTGGATCCGAAGAAGCGCGTCACGCTGGAGCTCGGCGGCAACGCGGGCGTGATCGTGCACTCCGACGCCGACCTGGATCATGCGGCGGCCCGGATCGCGTTCGGCGGCTACTACCAAGCCGGTCAGAGCTGTATCAGCGTGCAGCGCGTCCTGGTGGCGAGCGAGGTGTACGAGGACTTCACCGCCCGGCTCGTGAAGCAGGTCGAGAGCCTGAAGGTCGGCGACCCCATGGACCCGACGGTCGACGTCGGCCCGGTGATCGACAAGGGCGAGGTCGTCCGGATCAGGGAATGGGTCGACGAGGCCGTATCCCAGGGCGCCGAGGTCCTCGTGGGCGGCACCGGCGAAGGCCCGATCTTCCAGCCAACGCTCCTGGGCGACGTGAACCCGGAGATGAAGGTCTGCCGCGAGGAGGTCTTCGGCCCCGTCGTCACGATCAGCCCGTACCAGACGTTCGAAGAGGCGCTCGCGAGCGTCAACGACTCGAAGTACGGACTGCAGGCGGGCGTGTTCACGAACGACATCAACCGCGCGTTCCAAGCACACCGCACGCTGGAGGTCGGCGGGGTCGTCGTGAACGACGTGTCGGCATTCCGCGCCGACCAGATGCCGTACGGCGGGTCGAAGGATTCGGGGTTCGGCCGTGAGGGACTGAAGTACGCCATGGACGAGATGACCGAACCTCGCATCATGGTCATGTCGCACGTGCCGCTGTAGGCGGTCGGTTCCGATGGTGGCGACATGGTTGGCGGCGGCGCTCTTGATCGCCTTGGCCGGCTTCACGGTGTACCGGCTCGTCCGGTCGTGGCGGACCGCACGCTCGAGGTTCGACCCCATCGATCCCCCCGCCTCCGGCTCCGCGTGACGCACGTCTCCGCCGAGGGCTGACGACGTGGACCGGGGGGACCTCGTGTTCGTCGTTCTCCCGTTCGTCGCGCTGGCGCTGTTCTCGCTCGGGTTCGTGATGCTGTTCCGTCGTCGGTGGCGCATGGATCGCGCGGCCATGCGCAGGGCCGCCCGGCTCGTCGAACCCGACATCGTCACGCCTCCCCGGGACCGTGCGGAGCAGCGTCGTCCGTGGTGGGGGAACCCCTGGATCTGGGTCGGCGTGTCGGGGGTGTCGGTGGTGCTCGGGCTGCTGGTGTGGCCCGGACTGTTGGGCGGGGTGTTCCTGTTCATCCCGTTCGTCTGGCTCTCGCGGTCCAAGGCTCCGACGGTCGATCCTCGATCGAACGGACACGCGAAACGAGAGGGTCCGTTCTAGCCCGGCACCTCCGCGATCGCCCGGTCCACGAATCCGCCGATCAGCGCCGCCGCCTCGCGCTCCCGTCTCCAGAGGTAATGGTCGGTGCCGTCGAGGATCTCGACCGATGCCCGCCGGAACTCCGTCGCCATGGATCGGAGGTCCTCCGGCGGGCAGTACTCGTCGTGCTCACCGGCCAAGAGCAGTACCGGCGCGCGTATCCCGCGAAGCCCGTCACCGCGCGGGAGCGCGGGCAGCTCGACGTCGCCCGGACGCAAAGGGATGCCGACCAGGGCGAGCGCAGCCACCCGCGGGTCGTCGAGCGCCTCTCGCAGCGCGACGTTGGCGCCGAACGACCAGCCGCAGACGACGCCCGGCTCACCCGGCGCCTCGTCGCTCGCCCGGTCGATCGCGGCGCGCACGTCCCGGATCTCGTCGCGTCCACCGCCGTACGCGCCACCGGACTTCATCACGCCGCGGAAGTTGAAGGAGAGCACCGCGAACCCTCGATGCGCCAGCTCGTTGCGGATCGCCCACAGGATGGGGTGGTCCTTGCTCCCACCGTGGCGGGGGTGCGGATGACAGATCGTCGCGGTGCCGCGCGGTGAACCGTCGGGCAGCCTGATCTCCCCCTCCAGGAGGACGCCGTCCTCGGTCGAGAAGGTGATCGGCTCCATCGAGTGGCACCATGTCAGCGTGACCGGATCCCGACAACCGCCGCTCCGGGGCCAGGCGTTCGCCATGCGCGACCCGTTCCCGTGGCCGCCGTTCGCTCGTTTGGTGCGTCAAGGGGAATCGCTGGGCTACGACGCGGTCTTCCTTCCCGAGATCGGCGGAAGGGACGCGCTCGTTGCCCTGGGCGCGCTGGCCGCCGAGACGGAGGGGCTCCGGCTGGGGACCGGCATCATCCCGATGTCGTCGCGAACGCCGATGCTGACGGCCATGGCCGCCGCCGCGGTGCACGAACGATCGCTCGGCAGGCTCCTGCTCGGTATCGGAACCGGCCCGGCCGTTCCGGGAGCGCTCGAGCGACTGCGCGAGCTGGTCGCGACGCTCCGTCGCCTGTTCGCCGGCGACGCCGTCGAGATCGATGGACGGGTATCGCGCCTCTCCCTGGTTCCGGAGGATCCGGTCCCGATCTGGATATCGGCCCTCGGACCTCGGGCGATGCGCCTGGCGGGAGCGATCGCGGACGGCGTCCTTCTGAACTGGTGCACGTCCGAACGCGTCCGCTCCGCGCGCTCGGAGCTGCGGGAAGGGGCGGAGTCTGCCGGCCGTGATCCCGCGGACGTGACGGTCGCCGTCTACGTCCGGGCGAGCCTGGGGGCGAGCGATCAGGAATCCGTGCGCGCGCTGCAGGGGGCCGCGGGCGAATACGCCTCGTACCCAGCGTACGCGCGCCAGTTCTCGCTCATGGGGCTCGAAGAGGAGTGCCGGCAGGCGGCGGCAGCGCACGCATCGGGGCGCCCCGAGGAAGTGCCGGAGGCCCTGGTCCGCGCGGTGGCCCTGGTGGGCGAGCCGTCCGCGGCCAGGGAGCGTCTGGCGGGCTACCGGGAGGCCGGGGCGGATCTTCCCGTCGTCTATCCCGTGGCCACGCCCGGCGACCCGATCGGGTCGGTCGCGCGGACGCTGATCTCGGCCGTTCCCGTCTGACCCGCCGTCTGGGCCGGATGCTCCTCCGATCGCTCGAGACCCGGGTTGCAGTCGCGCGTCGTTCCCGTACACTCGGCACGTACGGGTTTGCAAGGTCGACACCGTGGAAAAGGGGTAAATACCGTGACGTACACGATCGCAGAGCCCTGTATCGACGTGCTGGACCGCGCTTGCGTCGACGAATGTCCGGTCGATTGCATCTACGAGGGCCCGCGCATGCTCTACATCCAGCCCGACGAGTGCGTCGACTGCGGGGCGTGCGAGCCGGCGTGCCCCGTCACCGCGATCTTCTATGAGGACGACGTGCCGGCGGAGTGGAAGCAGTTCACCCCGATCAACGCGGAGTTCTTCGATGCGAACGTGAGCGGCCTCGGATCACCGGGAGGGGCTGCGCAGGTGGGCCCGCAGGCCGTCGACCACCCGATCGTCGCCGCCTGGCCGAAGATCTGATCGAGCGCTCAGACGGTCGCCCGGATCGGCGGCGAGCCAGGCAGGAACACCTGGAAGGACGCGCCGCCCCCCTCACGGTCCTCGATCCACGCCCGGCCGCCGTGCAGCTCGGCGAAGCGACGCACCAGCGTGAGGCCGACCCCGACGCCCGGTGAGTGCTGAGGGGCGTCGGGTCCCTGCCGGAACGGTTCGAAGAGCGACTCCCGGAGCTCGACCGGCACGCCGACGCCGCTGTCCTCCACCTTGATCAGCGCGCCCTGCTCGTGGTGGTGAACGGAGACCCACACGTGGGCGTGGGACGGCGTGTGGCGCGCGGTGTTCGCCAGGAGGTTCTCGACGATGCGCTCGATCTTCGACGCGTCCACGGGGATCACGACCGGTTGCAGATCCATCGTCATGTGCGACCGTTCGATCTGCTCCGACTCGATCACGACCCGGCGGACCACCTCTCCGACATCGACCCGCTCGAGCTTCGGCGAGACGATCCCTCGGGCGAGACGGTCCATGTCGAGCAGGTCGATAACCAGCCGCTCCAGCTTGCGGGCGTTCTCCGCGATACGGCCGGCAAGGTCCCTCGCGTCGCCGGCCTCCAGCTGCACGTCGCCTCGCTCGAGCGTGACCGCCAGTCCGAGGATCGCAGCGAGCGGCGTCCGGAGGTCGTGCGACACGGCCTGGAGGAACGTGTTCTTCATCTCGTCCAGCGCGCGCAACCGATGCGCCGCATCCCGCTCGACGTCCAGGGCTCGTGCGAGCTGGTCCTCGGCCAATCTTGCGCTCGGTCACGTCCAGGAGGAAACCCTGCCAGTACGGGGGGTTCCCATTGAGCCGCGCGAGCGCAGCCTGATCCTGCACCCAGATGATCTGGCCGCCCTTGCGGACGATCCGGTACTCCATCGAGAAGCGCTCGCGACCCTCCGCGTTGCTCTTCGCGTGCGCCGCCACGACCCGCTCGCGGTCGTCGGGATGGATGATCCGCTGCCAGAGCGTCGGGTCGGTCTCGATCTCTTCGATCGAGTATCCGATCAGACCCATGCGCTCGGGAGGTCGGCGACCGCGCTCAGCACGGCCTCACCGCGTGACAGGATCTGAGACCACCTGCCGAAGCCCGACTCCTCCCACGGGGCGGACCGGAAGTTGATGTCGTCCATGACCCGCGCGATCCGGGGTCCCGTCCATTCGGCGATCCAGGTCGCCGTGAGCCGCCCCTCCTCGTCGACGACGTTCTCGGCGATGTACGCCCGAGAGACGCCGGCGGCCCGGCCCAGCCGGGCCAGGACCTCGTCGGCGGCATCGAGCCAATCAGCCGAGAGGAGCAGGCGCTCGGCGGCGAAGGCGACCGCCTCGACGATGCCATCACGGTGCAACGATCCAGATGGATGTGCGCGTGCGGTATCCACCTTGACCTGCCCCTCCTCTCGCCGACGGTAGACGAGCCCCGTTAGGGGTTGCGTTTCAGGATACCTCCTGGGGTCCCGGACCGGCCGACGGGCTCGTCTCCGCGGTCGGTGCGTGGTCGAGCCGGTGTCAGGCGGGGAGGAGCCCCGGCGCGGGGTCGGCGGCCGGGGCCTCGTCCGTGCCCGGCCAGCGCTCCCGGGACCTCGCCGCCAGCTTGAACATCAGCTCGACGGCCTTGGGGTCCTCGGACGCCGATCGTCGCCTCGACCACCCCGTCGGCAACCGCCCGGTTCCACACGTCGAGCCCCTTGTCCGTCCGGACGATCGTGAGGGTCCAGCCCTCGGATTGTCCGAGCCCGCCGAACGAGATGTCGGCGTGCTCTGCCGCGAAATCGGGGCAGTGCAGACACCCGGGACGGGTGAACTCGTGCGCAGCCTTCAACGAGTAGGTGTGCTCGTCGCCCTCGTCGGTGTAGAAGAGGAGCTTCCCCTTCACGTTGACGCGGGCGAGGTGTTCCAGGTCGAGGCCGAGCCGGTTCTGCGCGATCTCGTCCATGAGGCCGTCGTACGTGAACGACTTGGAGCAGAGCAGCCCGAACGTCCACGCGATCTTGCGCCGCCACTTGTTGACCCGTCGGGCCTCCAGGGCGCCGGTGACCGAGGACTGGCAACTCATCCCCACCAGGGCGACCTTGGAGAGGCCGAGCTCGGCGGCCTTGATCAGCGCGAGCGGGTTCGCGGAATAGGTGTAGCGAGAGCCGGCCGTGTCGAGGACGCCCTGCGCGTCGGTCACGACCGCCGGCTCCGCGTCCCAGATGCGATCGTCGGACAGCTTCGAGGTACATGCGCCGTCGATCTCACCGGATGCGAGCCCCCAGATGAGGAGCGCCGACACCACGCCCCCGTCCTGTCCCTGGGCCAAGGAGGCGGGGTCGGACGCGCGAGCGAGCCAGATGTCCTTGTACTGGCCGATCACGTCCTCGGGCTTGCGGGTGAGGCCGAAGAGGGTCATGTCGATCTCGCCCTCCCAGTCGCGGAACCGCGGACACGCGCGGGTGCAGATGTCGCAGCCGCGTTCCCCGTGGGCGCACTGGTCCACGCCGTCGTCCTGCAGCTGCACCGGCACGTCGTTCTCATAGCCGAGCACGTGGAACGGACACGTGACGATGCATGCGGTGCAGCCGGTGCAGATCCCCGTCATGACGACCTCGTGATAGAGGTCGTGCCACTGTGTCTTGTCGGCCGTGGACGGCATACGACCCGAGTATAGGGTCGCCCGGTCCTGGGAGCCGTTGCGTCAGGATCCGTTCAGAGACTGAACGAATCGCCGCACGCGCATTCGTGCTTCGCCCGTGGGTTGTGCATCTTCAGCCCACCGCCCATGAGGGCGTCATCGAACTCGAGCGTTGAGCCCTGCACGATCGGCTGGCTGGCGGGATCGATCAGCACCTGGAACCCATCCGCGGCGCGGACCACGGCATCATCGGCCTCGGGTCCGTCGACGAACGACAGCTCGTACGTGAACCCGGAGCAACCGCCTGCGAGCACACGGATGCGGAGCGAGGCATCCGGACGCCCCTCCTTCTCCGCGAGCTGGCGCGCCTTCTGCGCCGCACGGTCGGTCACGGTGATGGGGTCATCGGTTCGCGTGGTCATGGCTCAAGGATACGTCGGTTCGTCGGAGAGGCTCTTGAACGCGACCTTGACCGACTCCGACAACGTCGGGTACGCGTGGATCGCCGCGCCCGTCTTCCGGGGAGTCGCTCGCTCCGCCATGACCGCGACGACCTCGTGGATCATGGCGCCCGCCTCGTCACCCACGATATGGCCGCCGAGGAGCTCGCCCGAGTCCGCGTCCGCCACCAGCTTCACCAGGCCCTGGGTGCTGCCCTCGATGTGGGCACGCTCGTTGTCCGACGCCGCCGACACCGAGGTGCGGACCTCGTGTCCCTGCTCGCGGGCCTCCCCCTCGGTCAGGCCGACGCTCGCAACCTCCGGATCGCAGAACGTGACCCTCGGCACGACCCGATAGTCGCGCGGCCGTGGACGACCCAGGATGTCGTCCGCCACGATCTCGGCCTCGTAGCCGCCGACGTGTGTGAACAACAGCTCGCCCGTGGCGTCCCCCGCCGCCCACACGCCGGATCCGGTCGTGCGGAGCGTCTCGGACAGGACCGGCCGGCCGCGATCGTCCAGCTCCACGCCCGCCGCCTCCAGGTCGTGTCCGTCGAACACCGGCCGGCGCCCGGTGGCGACCAGGAGCTCATCGGCTCCGATCGTGTCCAGCCCGGCGACGTCGACACGCCAGCCGTCGCCGGTCCGTAGCGCGCGCTCGATCGTCACGCCCGTGTGCAGGGTGATGCCGTCCTCCTCGAGCGCGGGGACGAGCGACGCGGCGGCGTCGTCGTCCTCGGCCGGAAGGATGTGCGGCAGGGCCTCGAGGACCGTCACCGTCGTGCCGAACCGCGCGTAGATCTGGGCGAATTCGATGCCGATCGCGCCGGCACCGATCACCACGAGCGACGCCGGCGGGACGGTCGGCTCCCAGATCGCTTCCTTGTTCGTCCAGAAATGTCCGTCCCGCAATCCGTCGATCCGTGGAACCGTCGCCTCGGTGCCGGTGGTGAGCACGACGCGGTCCGCCTCGACCTGCGTGCCGTCCGCGAGCTCGATGCGGTGCGGACCGACGAGACGCGCTTCCTGGAGGAAGACGCGGATCCCGGCACGTTCGAACGGGGCGGCGCCCTCGCCGGATTGCGCCTCGATCACGTCACGAGCGCGCTGTTGGACGGCGGGGAGGTCGATCGTCACCGACGGGATCCGCACGCCGAACCGACCCGCCTCGCGCGCGAGCGACGCGATCTTCGGCGCTCCGGAGCATGACCTTGGTCGGGACGCAGCCGTAATGGTTGCACTCGCCGCCGAGCCTGTCGCGCTCCGCGATGGCGACCCGCAGGCCGTTCGCTCCCAGCAGGAACGCCACCTCGGAGCCGGTCCCGCCACCGCCGATCACGAAGACGTCGAAACGCTCCACCGCAGTGCTCTACCCCGTCCGGGCGCCCAGGAACCCGACGAAGATCCGCGCATAGATGCGCGCGGCCGCTACCAGGTCGTCCACCAGCACCCACTCGTTCGCGGTGTGCGCCACCGAGAGCGATCCCGGACCCACGATGACCGTGGGGATGTGGGCGTCGTTGATGTAGAAGCGGGCGTCGGTGATGCCGGTGAAGCCGACATCTGTCGGGGCGGCGCCGCGTTCGGCGGCGATCGCGTGCCGGGCATGTCCGGCGATGACCGAGCCGGCCTCGGCTTCCGCGGCGTCGGTCCAGCCGTCGATCCGGAACGTCAGATCGACGTCGGGGTGGTCCTTCGCGATCGTCGCGGCCAGTCGTTCGAACGGTGCCAGCACCTCCGCCGGATCCGCCTCGCCGGGGACGATGCGCCGGTCGATGACCAGCTCGCACCGATCCGGGACGACGTTCGGTGCGCTGCCGCCCGCGATCACCGCGGCGTTCACGCTCGGCCTGCCGACGAGCGGGTGCTCGCGGTCGGGGAGCGCCTCGGGGAGCCGCAGCACCAGCCGGGCCATCGACGCGATCGCGTTCACGCCCAGGTCGGGCTGGGAGCCGTGCGCCGCCGTGCCTCGAGCGGTCGCGGTGATCCAGGCGCCGCCCCGCTCTGCCAGGCCGACCCGGAGGTCGCTCGGTTCGCCGACGATGCACGCGTCCTGCGACGAGCATGCCGCGGTCCCACAACACCTTCGTCCCGTAGATGCCCATGTGCTCCTCGTCGGCAGCAAGGTGGAACGTCAGCGTGCCCGCGAGGTCGATCCCGGCGCGACGGATCGCGGCGGCGGCGGCGAGCGCGGAGGCGACCGGGCCTTTCATGTCGGCGGAGCCGCGGCCGATCAGATCGGCCGTCCTCGACCACGCCCTCCCACGGCCCGTGGACCCAGTTCGAGGGGTCGCCGACGGGCACGACGTCCAGGTGGCCGTTCCACGCGAGGGAGGGGCGTTCGCCCGAGCCGAAGGAGGCCACGACGCTCGGCCGGCCCTCGTCGCTCCGGATCGTCTCCGGTGAGCCGCCGATCGCCGTGAGGATCTCGGTCGCGACCGCGGCGGCCACGTCCTCGGTGCCGCCGGGGTTCTCGCTCGGTGCGGCGATCAAGGCGCGCGCGAACGCGAGGACCTCGTCGGCGTCGACCGCCCCGGCGGCTGCCTCGGCGAGGCCCTCATCTACCATGGCGCTCGATGGTACCCGTCACCCCGTTGCGAACGGCGCTCCGCGCCGCGCTGGAGCAGGACCCGTCGCCGTCGCTCGCCCCGCCGGATCGCCTGGCGGCCGTCCTCGCGCCGCTCGTCGAGGAACCGGTCGCCTCGCTGGTGTTCACCGTGCGCTCGAGCGACCTGTCGCGGCACGCCGGCGAGATCTCGTTCCCGGGTGGGCTGCAGGACCCCGGCGAGACGCTCAGCCAGACGGCGCTCCGCGAGTCGTTCGAGGAGATCGGGCTGGATCCGGGGACGACGGACGTGCTCGGCGCCCTGCCGCCGGTTCACACCACCGTGAGCGGGATCCTCGTGGTTCCGTTCGTGGGCATGCTGGAGTCGATGCCGGCGTTCGTCGTCAGTGAGGAGGAGATCGAAGAGGTGCTCACGTTCACCGTGGGACGTCTGGCGGAGGTCGAGCGGCCCGTCGAGGTGGCGCGGGAGCCGGGCCGGGTCTGGCGCGGCTTCGCGTACGAGCTCGAAGGCCACGTGATCTGGGGCGCGACCGGCGTGATGCTGCACGCGCTGCTCCAGCTCATACGGAAGGAGGCGTCATGGTTGATCCCGGCGTGAGCGGCGAGATCGCGCCCGAGGACCGGGAGCTCCGCGCGCTGCTCGGGGACGCGCACACGATCGCGGTGGTGGGGCTCTCGTCCAAGCCCGACCGGCCGTCGAACAGCGTCGCGTCCTACCTGCAGGGCCGCGGGTATCGGATCGTGCCCGTGAACCCCAACGAGACCGAGGTGCTCGGCGAGCGCGCGTACCCGACGCTCCTCGACATCCCGGACGCCGTGCATGTGGACGTGGTCGACGTGTTCCGCCGGGCGGAGGAGACGCCGGCCGTGGCGCGTGACGCCGTCGCGATCGGCGCTCGCGTGCTGTGGCTGCAGGCGGGCATCGTGAACGAGGAGGCCTATCGGATCGCGACCGACGAGGGCCTCGAGGTCATCATGGGAGTCTGTATCCGAAGCACGATCAAACGACTCGACCCGACGGAAGGATGACGCGATGCAGAGGTGGGAGTACTTCGTCGCTCCGTTGCTGGAGCACAACCCCGGAGAGATCCTGAACACGTTCGGCGAGGACGGCTGGGAGCTCGTCTCCGTCGCGCAGATCGAGAACCCGATGGGCGGCAAGAGCCTCGTCGCGTACATGAAGCGACCGAAAGGCTAGTCCTCCGAGAGGTCGCGTCGCAGCCGGCGACCGGCGATGAACCGGGCGGCCAAGCCGGCCGCGAGCACGATCCCCGCCACGATCGCGATCGGCCTGTTCCCCCCGCCGCCCGACGAGTCGCCGGTGGGGGCGGCGCGTGGTCGTCGCCTGGGGCGTTCCCGTGAACCGCCAGATCGCATCGGACGTCGCCACGTACAGGGTCGCCGTCGGGTCCCACCTCGAGGTCGGTGACGCCGGCGTCCATGACGCGCACGACGTCCGCTCGGGGAGACGCGCCCGGGGGCAGCGGCATCCGGAAGAGCACACCGGTTCCGAACGAGCCGAAGTAGAGATCGCCCCGCCACACCGCGCACCCCGTCGGCACGATGATGTCCGGGAAATCGAGCACCGGGTCGATGAACGGCGGCGCGCCTCCCGGACCGAGCTGATCCGGCCAGCCGTAGTTCCCGCCGGGCCGGATCAGGTTGACCTCGTCGTCGCTGCTCGGACCGTTCTCCGTCTCCCACAGATCGCCGTTCGAGGGGTCGACGCACAGGCCGAACGAGTTGCGATGGCCCATGGAGTACGCGGGGTTGCCCGCGCCGAACGGGTCGTCAGAGGGGACCGTCCCGTCGGGGTTCAGGCGCAGGATCTTGCCGCCGAGGTCGTTCGGGTCCTGAGCGCGTTGCGATTCATGGACCTCGCCCACCGAGAGGTACAGCTTCCCGTCGCGTCCGAACACGATGTCCCCGCCGTTGTGATAGCCGTTCTCGGTCGTGAGCGCGTCGAGCAGAGGCTGGCGTTCGACGGATCCGCCGTCCGTGCGCAGGCGCGCCAGCCGGTTGATGTGCGCGACGGGGTCCGAGTAGTAGACGTAGACCCACGGGTCGGTGTCGAACGCGGGATCCAACGCGAGCCCCAGGAGCCCCTGTTCGGCCGCCGAGAGCACGTCGATGTGCGCGAACGGATCGGGCAGCAGGCGCCCGTCCTCGATCACACGGATGTCGCCCGTGTCCTTCTCCGCGAAGAACAGGCGCCCGTCCGGGGCGAACGCCATGTTCGAGGGGAACGAAAGACCGTCCACGACGAGCTCGGGGTCGTTCGAAGTGGCCGAGCGAGGTCGAAGGGAGCAGCATCCATGCGAAGCCCGCGACGATGACGATGGATGTGATCCGGCGCACCTCTCGAGTGTCGCACGGCTCCGTATAGTGCCTGGCGTCGTTAGGCAGGCGAGCCTTATCTGAGGGGGCGTTCGAGATCTCGCTCGTGATCGATCACGTCGTGATGGCCGTGGGCGACCTCGACGACGCGGGCGACCGGCTGCTCCGCGACCACGGGCTGGCCTCGGTCCCGGGGGGCCGGCATGCGCGATGGGGGACCGCGAACCGCATCGTGCCGCTCGGCGAGGACTACATCGAGCTGATCGGCGTGGTGGATCGCGAGCAGGCGGCCGGGACCGTGTTCGGGCGGACCATGATGGATCTCACCGCCGACGGCGATCGCTGGTACGCGATCTGCCTGGCGTCGGACGACGTGGACGCGATCGCCCGCCGGCTCGGCCTCGCGATCGAGCCCGGCGCCCGGACGCGGCCGGACGGTGCCGAGCTCCGCTGGAGGGGCGCCGGGCTCGAGGCGCCCGAACGCGATCCGTGGCTGCCGTTCTTCATCACGTGGGACACCTCGCCGGAACTGCATCCCGGCCGGACGCCGATCCAGCACCCGAGCGGGGCGAACGGCATCGCGTGGCTGGAGCTGGGGGGCGACGAGGTCCGGCTGCGCGAGTGGTTCGGGGGAGCCGAGCTCCCCATCCGCGTCGTCGACGGCGAGCCGGGGCTGCGCGCCGTGGGCCTGCGAGAGCCCTCGGGCGCCGAGGTCGTCCTGCGCTAGCCGAGCGCCTGCGCGAGGTCCGCGATCAGATCGTCGGGGTGCTCGATCCCCACGGAGAGCCGGATCAGGTTCGCGGGAACCTCGAGCGGCGAGCCCTCGACGCTCGCGTGCGTCATCGGGCCGGGGACCTCGATCAAGGATTCGACGCCGCCGAGCGACTCGGCCAGGAAGAAGAGCGTGGTCCTGGTCACCAGGGCGAGCGCCTCGGCGTCCGACCCCACCTCGAACGAGACCATGCCGCCGAAGTCCGACATCTGGCGTGCCGCGACGTCGTGACCCGGGTGCGACGCGAGCCCCGGATAGTGGACGGCCGTGACCTTCGGATGCGCGACGAGGAACGCCGCGACCGCGCGGGCGTTCTCGCTGTGGGCGCGCATCCGGACCGCGAGCGTCTTCAGCCCGCGGAGCGCCAGGTAGCAATCCATCGGCCCCGGCACCGCTCCGACGGCGTTGGTGAGGAACGCGAGCCGTTCGACCCACTCCGCGTCGCTCGTGACGATCGCGCCGCCGATCAGGTCGGAGTGGCCGCCGATGTACTTCGTCACGCTGTGCACGACCGCGTCGGCGCCCAGCTCCAGCGGCCGTTGCAGCACCGGCGTCGCGAACGTGTTGTCGACGACGACGCGCGCGCTTGCTCCGTGCGCGATCTCGGCGACCGCGGTCAGGTCCACGATCTTGAGCATCGGGTTCGAGGGCGTCTCGACCCATACCAGCTTCGTGCTCGGACGGATCGCCGCCCGGAGCGCCGCCTGGTCCGCCATGTCCACGGTGGAGTGGTCGAGACCCCACCCCGAGAGCACGTTCGCCAACAGCCGGTACGTCCCTCCGTACACGTCGTCGGCGAGGACGACGTGATCGCCGGGTCGCAACGTCAGCAGGAGCGTGGTCTCGGCGGCCATGCCGCTCGCGAACGCGAACCCATGGCTGCCGCCTTCGAGCGCCGCGAGCGCGACCTGGAACGCCTCGCGCGTCGGATTCCCGCCTCGACCGTAGTCCCAGCGCTTGGGCCGGCCGACCGCGTCCTGGGCGTAGGTGGACGTCTGGTAGATCGGGACGTTGACCGATCCGTACACCGCCTCCGGGTCCTGGCCGGCGTGGATCGCGCGCGTCTCGGATCGCTGGGCGCCTACCGCATCTCCGGGGGCAGCTTCCATCCTCGCTCCTCGAGCTCCTCGATCGCTCCGCGCCCTTCTCGAGCGCGCCGCCAGAGCATCGCCTTGCGCTTGGCGTCGTGGCCGGGCGCGAACTCTCCACGGACCAACGCGTGGCAGTCCGGGTCGCCGCACGCACAGTAGTTGAACAACGGCGCCGCGTCGTTGGGGACGTGCGCCGCCTGTCGGAAGGGCTTGGCCGGCAGGGTGTTCACGGGGAGCATGATGACGCCTTCCTGCGGATCGCCCGGCGCGAACCGTTTGCCTTCCAGGGCCATCAGCCCCGTCAGGGCGGCGAGGGCGGCGTCCAGCCGGTCGATCGACGTCAGCTCGTCCGTCCGCACCCCTTGGGCGCGCAGGACCCGCTCGCGCCACACGCGCTTCGAGACGCCCTTCGGCGGGAGCGTTCCGGTCAGCACCACCGTGGTCGCGTGCGGGAAGACCTCCATGGCGCGGCCCTTCGGCGATCCGGCGCCGTACGTGGGGAAGCCGTGCTCGTTCGCCGCGCGGAAGACCTCGAACCCCACCTCCATCCACTCGAAGAACCGGTTGCCGCGTCCGTGCGTCTCGGACGGCGTGTTGAACGACTGGATGTTGCACGACGCGAGCTCGCGTTCGGTCCGGCGTGAGCGGCCCGACGCGGCCCATCGGGGCGGGGAATCGATCGCGACGACGTCCGGATGGAACTCGTCGATGAACGCGCCGATCTCCGCCGGTCGCACGTGCGAGCGCACCGCGAGCGGGACGCGTCGCTCGTCCATCAGGACGAGGTCGAGTCCCTTCCGCACGCCGACGTCGACGCCGATCGACCGCAAGATCAGGGTGTCCGCTGCCGGTGGGCCAGGAAATCGAGCAGGTCGCTCCTCGTCAACACGCCCAGCACCTGTCCGGCTTTCGTGATCGAGGACGGCGGGCCCGTGCTCGAGCTCGCCGAACGCGGACTCGATGGGGTCGTCGAACTCGACCATCGGGATCGGCGGCGCCATGACCTCGGCGACGTCGGCTTGCGAGAGCGTCCGGGTCGCGGAAGATCCGATCGAGCAACTCGCGATCGCGGATGGAGCCGACGAACTGCGAGACGTCGGTGCTCTCCTCCCGCACGACGGGCGCCTGCGAGATGTCGGCGTCCTGGAGCCGCTCGACGGCCTGCCGCACCTTGTCGTGCGCCCCGACCGTGATCAGCGGCGGCAGTTCGCCGTGCTTCGCTCGCAGGACCTCTTCGACCCGGATCACGTCGGGACGATCGAGCATGCCGTGCTGCAGCATCCACGAGTCGGAGTACACCTTCGACAGGTACTGCCGGCCGGTGTCGGGCAACAACACGACGATCGTCTTGGTCTCGTCGAGCTCGCGCGCGACCTGCAGCGCGGCGAACACCGCGCTCCCGGCCGAGCCGCCGATCAGGATCCCCTCCTGTCGCGTGACGGCGCGCGCCGTCCGGAACGAGTCGCGGTCGGACACCTTGATGTAGCGGTCCACCACCGACGGGTCGAACGTCGCCGGCCAGAAGTCCTCGCCGATCCCCTCGACCAGATAGGGCCGCGGCACGTCGCCCGAGTACACGGATCCCTCGGGGTCGGCTCCGACGATCGTGACCGCCGGGTTCTGCTCCTTGAGGAATCGCCCGACGCCGGTGATCGTGCCTCCCGTCCCGACCCCCGCGACGAACACGTCGATCGCACCATCGGTCTGGCGCCAGATCTCGGGGCCGGTCGTCTCGTAGTGCGTCGCCGGGTTCTCCGGATTGAAGTACTGGTTCGGTTGATACGCGCCGGGGATCTCCTCCGCCAGCCGGTCCGCCACGCGGTAGTAGGACTCCGGGGATTCCGGCGGAACCGCTGTGGGGCAGATCACGACCTCGGCTCCGTAGGCGCGCAGGAGGGCGATCTTCTCCTGGCTCATCTTGTCCGGCATCACGAAGATGCACTTGTACCCGCGGATCGCGGCGGCGATCGCCAGCCCGTGCCCGGTGTTGCCCGACGTGGGCTCCACGATCGTGCCGCCCGCCTTGAGGAGACCGGCCCGTTCGGCGGACTCGATCATCCGGATGCCGATCCGATCCTTCACGGAGCCGCCCGGATTCAGCATCTCCAACTTCGCGAGCACGGCCGGCCGGACGCCTCGGGTGACCGTGTGCAGGCGAACGAGCGGCGTGTCGCCCATCGCGTCGAGGAACGTGTCGAGCACTTCCATCCGCACCCTCTCCCCGCCGGACCCTCCCCGGCCATCCGGCCCCTATCGTGCCACGCCCCACACACGGGCGTCCGAGCCGTCGTGGTCCGCCGGCCGCGACCGGGGGTGCCGGGTCGAGGAGCGGATCGTCGAGCGACTTGCAAGTAGCGCCTCCACCCCGCGGGGTAAAGTGCCGAAGCTATGAGGGTCGGCCGCAGGGTGGACGGCCCGCACCATGGGAGCAGGGGGAGGCGTGAGCGAGCAACAAGGGGAGAGCACAGACCTCGCCGGCGGCGAGAGTCTGCTCGTTGCCGACGACGATCCATTCATCGCGCGGTTGCTCGAGATCGAGTTGCGCGCTGCCGGATACGACGTGCGCGTCGCGAGCGACGGCGTCGAGGCGTTCGACCTGGCCCAGGAACGGAGCCCCGATCTGGTCCTGGCCGACGTGATGATGCCCAACATGGACGGGTTCGAGCTCACCCGCCGTCTCCGCCAAGACCCCCGCACGGCAACGGTCTCGATCATCATGCTCACCGCTCGCGGACTGTCGGCCGACAAGCTCGAAGGGTTCGCGATCGGCGCCGACGACTACATCGTCAAGCCGTTCGACACGCCCGAGCTGCTGGCGCGGATCCGCGGTGTGCTCCGGCGCGCGAAGGAGATGCGCGCGCAGTCGCCGCTCACCGGTCTGCCCGGCAACGTCCGGATCGAGGAGGAGATCGACGGCCTCGTGGAGCGCGGCGAGGACTTCGCGTTGCTGTACGCGGACCTCGATCACTTCAAGGCCTACAACGATCACTACGGGTTCATGCGCGGCGATCAGGCGATCCAAACGACGGCGGCGCTGATCGAAGAGGTCGCGCGGGAGGTCACCGGCGGGGACGCGTTCATCGGTCACGTCGGCGGCGACGACTTCGTGTTGATCGTGCCGACCGACAAGGCGACCGACGCCGCCGAGGCCATCGTCAAGCGCTTCGATCAGGAGGTGCCGGCGCTCTACGACCCCGACGACCGCGAACGCGGCTTCGTCGAGGTCGCGAACCGCCGGGGCGAGCTGCAGCGGTTCCCGCTGCTCTCGATCTCGATCGGCGTCGCCAGCACCGAGAAGCGCGAGTACGCGCACTACGCGGAAGCCGTCGCGATCGCGACCGAGATGAAGGCCTACACGAAGGCGACCGCCGGGTCGTCGTGGGCGATCGACCGCCGTACGACCTGATCCGTTACAGCGGAGCGGGTTCGGCGAGGTAGAAGCCCTGGCCGAACGGCACCCCCAGCGTGACCAGCGTCTCCAGCTCCTCGCGCGTCTCGATGCCCTCCGCGACGATCGCGATACCCATCTCCTCGCCGAACGACACGAGCGCGGACGTCATCGCGCGCTTGGCGCGGTCGCGGTCGATGTTCCGGGTGAGGCTGGTGTCCACCTTCACGATGTCGGGGTGCAGGAGCAGGGTGTGTCGCAAGCTCGCGAACCCGGCGCCGGCATCGTCGATCGCGACGCGGATGCCGCGATGGCGCAGATCCTTCGAGCGCGCTGGCCAGCACCTCGTAGTCCTCGATCGCCTCGTGCTCGGTGATCTCGACCACCATCCTCGACGCGTCGCCGTCGACGAGCGCGGCGAGCTCCGGCGCCATCGCGGCTCGCGGCGAGCAGTTGACGGACAGGTACGCGCCATCCGGCAGGTGCGGGATGCGCCGTCATCGCGCTCCCGACCGCCATCATCTCCAGCTGGATGCCGAGCTCGAGCTCCACGGCTGCGGCGAACCATTCGTTGGGCGGCCGCAGCGGCAGGGAATGGAAGCGGGCGAGCGCCTCCATGCCGACCACCGCGCGTGTTCGCAGCTCGACGATCGGCTGGTACACCATGGTCACGCCGCTCCCGGATAAGAACCGGTCGATCTCTCCTCGCTGCGCCGCACGATGCTGGTGTCCGATCTCCTCACGGCGCAGCTGCGACGAGAGCTCGTGCACGATGCCGTCGATCAGCTCGGCAGACAGGCTCGCGCCCCCGTCGACCACCTTGGCGATCGAACCCAGGAGGTCCTGTCCGGCGGTGCCCTTGACGAGGTAGCCGACGGCGCCCGCACGGAGCATCTCGAGCACCGTGGGGCGATCCTCGAACGCGGACAGCGCGATCACGCGCGTGGTGGGAGAGACCCGGATGATCTCGCGCGCCGCGCGCGGGCCGCCGCCGGCCGGCATGCTCACGTCGACGATCGCGACGTCCGGGCGGCTGGCGTGGGCGAGCTCGATGGCCTGGTCCGCGTCGCCGGCCTCGCCCACCAGGACCAGGCTCTCCTCGTGGGCGAGCAGATCGGCGAGCGCCCCCCGCAGGGCAGGCTCGTCGTCGGCGATCAGGATGCGGATCGGCGACGCGGGAGCGACCGCGCCGCCGGGGGAAGTTCCGACGGAAACCACGGCGAGGACCGTACCGGTAGCGGTGGGGGGGTTCAATCACCCGGCGAGGCCACGGCCGAGACCCCCGAGGCGTTCGGCCGCATCCCCCGCCCGGCGTACTATCGATGCGCCGCGGCCCGAACTGCGGCGGAGGTGGACGATGACGGCACGCGAGATCCGAGCGCCCCGAGGCACCGAGCTGTCATGCCGGTCGTGGCCGCAGGAGGCCGCGATGCGGATGCTGATGAACAACCTCGACCCCGACGTGGCCGAGCGTCCCGAGGATCTCGTGGTGTACGGCGGGACCGGACGAGCCGCCCGGTCGTGGGAGGCGTACGACGCGATCGTGCGGACCCTCAAGACGCTTCGCGACGACGAGACGCTCCTGGTGCAGTCGGGCAAGCCCGTCGGCGTGTTCCGCACGCACGCCATGGCGCCGCGGGTCTTGATCTCGAACTCGATGCTCGTGCCGAAGTGGGCGGACTGGGACACGTTCCGCGAGCTCGAGACCGCGGGCCTGACGATGTACGGGCAGATGACCGCGGGCTCGTGGATCTACATCGGGACGCAGGGGATCCTGCAGGGGACGTACGAGACGCTCGCGGAATGCGCGCAGCAACGGTTCGGCGGAACGCTGCAGGGAACGGTGACGCTGACCGGCGGCCTCGGCGGCATGGGAGGCGCGCAGCCGCTCGCGGTGACGATGAACGGGGGCGTCGCGCTCTGCATCGAGGTCGATCCCGCGCGGATCGAGCGCCGGGTGAAGACCCGCTACCTCGATCGGGAGACCGACGACCTCGACACCGCGCTCGCGTGGGTCGCCGAGGCGCGGTCGGGTGGGGAGGCGGTGTCGATCGGGCTGTTGGGCAACTGCGCCGAGGTCGAGCCCGAGCTCCTGCGGCGAGGGTGGCGGCCCGACATCGTCACCGATCAGACGAGCGCACATGATCCGCTGGGCGGGTACGTGCCCGGCGGGCTCACGTTGGAGGACGCGGCCGCGCTCCGCGTCGCCGACCCCGACGACTATCAGCGTCGCGCCTACGCGTCGATGGCCGAGCACGTCGCCGCGATGGTGGGCTTCCTCGACGCGGGGGCGGTCGTCTTCGACTACGGCAACAACCTCCGCGCGGGCGCGGAGCTCGGCGGCATGCCGCACGACCGCGCGTACGCGTACCCGGGGTTCGTGCCGGCGTTCGTGCGGCCGCTCTTCTGTGAGGGCAAGGGTCCGTTCCGCTGGGCGGCGCTGTCGGGCGACCCCGAGGACATCGTCAAGACCGACCGGGCCGTCTCCGAGCTCTTCCCCGACGACGCGCGTCTGCAGCGGTGGATCCGGATGGCCGAGGAGCGGGTGGCGTATCAGGGACTGCCGGCGCGGATCTGCTGGCTCGGATACGGCGAGCGGGCGAAGGCCGGGCTCCGTTTCAACGAGATGGTCGCGTCGGGCGAGTTGTCCGCGCCGATCGTGATCGGGCGGGATCACCTGGACAGCGGGAGCGTCGCGTCCCCGTTCCGCGAGACCGAGGACATGCGCGACGGCTCCGATGCCATCGCCGACTGGCCGATCCTCAACGCGTTGATCAACACCGCGGCCGGCGCGCACTGGGTCAGCGTGCATCACGGCGGCGGGGTGGGCATCGGGTACTCGATCCATGCGGGGATGGTGGTGGTCGCCGACGGAACGGAGAACGCGCGGGAGCGCCTGGAGCGCGTGCTGACGTCCGATCCGGGGACCGGGGTGATGCGTCACGCCGACGCCGGCTACGAGCGCGCCATCGAAGTGGCCGCCGAGCGCGGCGTCCGGATCCCCATGCGCGAACCGTGACCGATCGGCACATCGTCGCCATGGGCGGCGGCCAGGACGTCGGCGATCCGGTATTCCGTTTCGTGGCCGGCCTGGTGGATCGACCACGACCGAAGGTGTGCCTGCTGCCGACGGCGGCGAGCGCGGTGCCGGTCTCGGTCATGCGGTTCCTCTCGGTCTTCCCCACCGACGGCTTCGAGCCGACGTACCTCGATCTGTTCGCTCGCGACGATCGCGATCTCCGCGGGTTCCTCCTGTCGCAGGACCTCATCTTCGTCGGCGGGGGGAGCACGGCGAACCTGCTCGCGATCTGGCGGGTGCACGGGATCGACGCGATCTTGCGGGAGGCGTGGATGTCGGGGGTCGTCCTCGCCGGCGGGAGCGCGGGTGCGAACTGTTGGTTCGAGGCGAGCACCACGGATTCGTTCGGCCCGTTGGCTCCGTTGGCGGACGGCCTCGGCTCTGCTGCCCGGGAGCTTCTGTCCCCACTACGCGGACGAGCCCGGCCGGCGTCCGCTCTATCAGGCCCTCGTCGGGGACGGGTTCCCGGCGGGGATCGCGTGCGACGACCTGGCGGCCGTGCACTACGTCGGGACCGACGTCGCCGAGGTCGTGGCGTCGGACGCGCGGGCGCGTGCGTACCGCGTCGACCGGGGGACCGACGGGTCCGTGACCGAGGAGGCGCTCCCCGCCCGACGGCTCGACGGCTGAGCGTGCCACTGCATCGCCTCGGGCCGCGGGGTAGCCTTGCCGCCGTGCCGGTCGGAGTGGGGGAAGCGCTGACGCTCGCGGACGTCGTTGCGGTCGCGCGCGGCGCCGAGGTCGAGTTCGCCGATACGGCGCGGGGGCGTGTGGAGGCCGCGCACGCGGTGATCGAACGGGTCGTCTCCTCGGGCGAGACGGTCTACGGCGTCACGACCGGGTTCGGTTCGCTCGCCGACGTGCGGATCGATCCGTCACAGGCCGCCGCCCTGCAACTCGGGATCGTCCGATCGCACGCCACCGCCGTCGGCCGTCCGCTCTCCCGCCAGGAGGCGCGGGCGATGCTGTTGCTCCGCGCACACGTGCTCGCGCTCGGCCATTCCGGTATCCGGCCGCTGATCGTCGATCGCATGGTGGAGATGTTGAACCGCGACCTGATCCCGTCGGTGCCGGAGCAGGGATCGCTCGGCGCGTCGGGGGACCTCGCGCCGCTCGCGAACCTCGCGCTCCCGCTGATCGGGCAGGGCGAGCTCCTGACCGACGGCGGGACCGAGGCCGCGGGCCCGGCCCTCGCCGTCGCCGGACTCGCCCCGATCGCGTTGGAGGCCAAGGAAGGGCTCGCGCTCGTGAACGGGACCCAGGGCATGCTCGCCGTGGGGATCCTCGCGGCCAGGCGCGTGGCGGATCTCGCCCGGACGGCCGACATCGCGGCGGCGATGTCGGTGGAGGCGGCGCTCGGCACCGACGCCGCGTTCGACGAACGGCTGCAGCGGCTGCGGCCGCACCCGGGGCAGGTGACGTCCGCGTCGAACCTCCGCCGCATGCTCGCCGGCTCGCCGATCCTGTCGTCGCACCGCGACAGCCCGCACCTGGTGCAGGACGCCTACTCGCTCCGCTGCGCCCCCCAGGTGCACGGGGCCACGCGCGGCATGCTCGCCTACGTCGCCGGCGTGCTGCAGACGGAGGCCAACGCCGTCTCCGACAACCCGATCGTGCTGGCCGAGGACGACGAGGTCCGCTCCGGCGGCAACTTCCACGGTCAGCCGGTCGCCGTGGCGCTCGACGCGCTCGCGCTCGCGACGGTGGGGCTCGCGAGCATCAGCGAGCGCCGCCTCTACCGGTTGCTGGACGCGAAGCAGAGCAACGGCCTCCCTCCGTTCCTGATCGAAGGGAGCGGGCTCCACTCGGGGTTCATGCTCGTGCAGTACACGGCGGCGTCGCTCGTCTCGGAGTGCAAGTCGCTCGCGCACCCGGCGTCGGTGGACTCGATCCCGTCCTCGGCGGGGCAGGAGGACCACGTGAGCATGGGGATGATCGCGGCGCGACACGCGCGGGACATCGTGGCGAACGCCGAGCTGGTCGTGGCGATGGAGATCGATGGCGGCGGCGCAGGCCCTGGACCTCCGCTCGCCGCTGGAGCCGGCGGAGGGCACGCGGGCCGCTCGCGACGCGGTGCGCCACGTCGTGCCGTTCCTCGAGGTGGACCGCGAGTTCCGCCCCGACATCGACGCGTGCCTCGGCGCGATCCGCGACGGCAGCGTGGTGGCCGCGGTCGAGTCGGCGATCGGCCCGCTCGACTGAAGCGGCTACGCCCGCCCGAGCGTCACCAGGATCAGGTGGGCGATCTTCTCGGGCGTGCGGCCGTCCGTGCCGACGTGATCGCCGAACGCCGTGTCCTCGAACGCGAGGAGTCCGGTCTCCAGGCGGTCGAGCCGCCACGCCACCGCACCCGGTTCGATCCTGTCGTTCTCGATCCGTTCGCGCATCGTCGCTTCGCTCGCCGTCAGTCGGAACGGACGGACCTCCGCGGCCCCCTTCAGCCCGTCCATGATCTCGCGGTAGTACTCGAGCCGCCAGATCGTCATGGGGATCACGAGGTCGCCGGTCCCCACCCGCTCGACGGCGTCCTCCACGACGGCCTTCCGCCACTCGGGCAGGTCCTGGAAGTCGTCGACGCCTGGCCACTGCCGAACGAGCTCCGCCCCGCGCACCTCGGGGTCGAGCAACGCCCAGTCGGGCTTCTCCTCCAGCAGCGCCCGCGCGACCGCGGTCTTGCCGACGCCGAACGGACCGTTCAGCCAGATGATCACGCGACGAGCTCCCCGCCCACGAGCGTCGCGACCACCGGGTCGTGGCCCGGCCGGTAGGGCACGTGCGAGAACCCGCGGTCCTCCAGCAGGAGGACGTCGGCGCGCTTGCCGACCTCCAACGTGCCGACGCGGTCGTCCATCCCCAGGACGAACGCCGGGTTGGCGGTGGTCGCCGTCAGCGCCTCCATCGGCTCCAGCCCGTAGAGGGTGCACGCGAACGCGATCGCCTCCGGCATGGAGGACACTGGCGACGTTCCGGGGTTGAAGTCGGTGCCGACCGCGAGGGCGGCGCCGGCGCGTCGGAGCGCGTCGACCGGCGGGGCCTGCGCCCCGAGCATGAACGAGGACGCGGGCAGGAGCACCGCGACGGTGCCGTCCGCGTCCCCGAGCGCCTCGACCCCGGCGGGGCCCAGGTGATTCAGGTGATCGGCGCTCCGCGCGCCCAGGGCGACGGCCGCCTCCGCGGCGCCGCTCGGGCCGAGCTGGTCGGCGTGGACGCGCAGCGGAAGCCCCACGCGCGCGGCGGCCGCGGCGACGGCCGTGAGGTCGTCGAGCGAGAACGCGATGTCCTCCACGTAGATATCGACCTGATCGACGAGCTCCTCGGCGGCGGCGGCGGGGATCAGCTCGTCGCACGCGGCGCGCACCCAATCAGCTCGGACGACCCCCTCCGGCACGGCATGGCATGCGAGCAGCGTCACGGAGCACGTCTGGGGCGCGGCAGCCGCGAGCGCGCGCGCGAGCCGTGCCTGCCGGAGCTCGGCGTCCACCGACAGTCCGTAGCCGGTCTTCAGCTCCATCGCGGTCGTGCCGTGCGCAGCCATCTCATGCGCCAGCGGCAGGCAGAACGCGAGGACCTCGTCGTCGGACGCCGCCGCGAGCAACCGGCTGGTGCGGAAGATCCCGCCCTCCTCGCCGTGCAGGTCGCGGTAGCTCGCGCCGGCCAGGCGCGCCTCGAACTCGTCCGCCCGCCAGCCGATGAACGGCAGGTGCACGTGGCAGTCCACGAAGCCCGACACGAGGAGTCCGCGGTCGGGCGTGCCGATCGAGGCCGGCCACGGCAGGCCGCCTGCGGGGCCGACGTACGTCAGGATCCCGTCCTCCCAGGCCACGCCGGCGGGCTCGTCGAGCACGCTCGCGGTCGCCGCCGCGCCACGGGCGGGGAGCGGTCCCGAGGCCGTCGCCAGCGCGGCGGCGACCGCCGCCCCTCGTGAGCCCCTCATGTGCGAAGCCTAGCGGCATCGCGTTCGGGGGCCGGGAGCGATCCGGCGTCCCTACACTCGATGCGTGCATGTCGAGCGCGCGATCATGCTGCCGACGACGCCCGAGGGTGCGTGGTCGGTGTTGGTCGACTGGGAGCGACAGGCCGACTGGATGCTCGATGCCGACCGGGTCGAGGTGGTCTCCGACGCGCGGGAGGGCGTGGGCGTCCGTCTGGCGGTGAAGACGCGGCTCCTCGGCGTCCCCGCGTTCACCGAGCCGATGGAGGTGACGATATGGGAGCCGCCGAGGCGGCTCGTGATCCGTCACGGCAGCTTGGTCGCCGGCACCGGGGTCTGGGATCTCGTCCCGCTGGACGGCGGCACGGGGTTCCGCTGGACCGAAGACATCCGTCTGCACGTGCCGGTGTTCGGGGAGCTCGCCGCGCGGGCGTACCGGCCCGTGATGCGCGCGTTGATGGGCCGCGCGCAACGTTCGCTCCGGCACCACATCATCGCGATCGGCCCGGAGCGGTAGTCCCGGCGGGTCAGCGGGCGATCGTCGGCGTCGGGGGAGGAGCCGCGATCAACAGCACCACCGCCGGATCCTCCGAGGCGTTCTTCACGGTCAGCTCGGAGCCCGCGGGCACGAGCATCGATCCCCACTGCGACATCCGCGCACGCGACTTGTCGACCTGCGTCGCGATCTCTCCCGACAGGACGCAGAGCACGGCGTCGGACGCCGGATCCGTCATCGGCCCCAGCCCCTGGGCGCCCTGGAGGCAGATGACCTCGGACCACAGATGCTCGGTCTCGAAGAGCGTCTCGTGCCGAGGCTCGTCGTCGGAGAAGTGCACCAGATCGCGGAGGTCTCGGGGCTTCATCGCGCCACAGGGTAGCGGGCGGCAGGCGTGTGGGGGCGTCTCGGCCGCCACCGCTAGACTGACCGCCGCTCACCCAACCACGCCAGGACTAGAAGGAAGAGGGGCCCCGTGACCACGTTCTCGTACTCGACCGACGCGCCCGCGACGGTACGCGCCGGCGTCCTCGTACTGCCCGTGTACCACGGGCCCAAGGGCCCGCTCGCCGGTCCCGGCGTGAAGGAGGTGGGCCTGGAGCGGGCGTATCGCGACGCCAAGCTCACCGGCAAGAAGCAGGAGAACCTGTTGGTCGTGCGGCGCGACGGCGACCGGTTCGCGGCCGGCGCCGTCCTGCTCGTCGGCGTCGGAGACAAGGCGGAGCTCACGCCGACCGCGCTCCGTCGCGTGCTGGGGCGCGTCGCGGGAACGCTCGGCCGGTTCGGGACCGCCGCCACGACGTTCCCGCAGGCGGCGGCCGGCCGCGACCTGCCGGGCGCGGTCCAGGCGACGGTCGAAGGGCTCGTCCTCGGCGCGTACCGGTTCGATCGGTACAAGGCGACGAAGGCCGAGAAGGCGCTCACCCGCGTCGCGGTGCTCGGTTCGTCGCGCGCGGACGCCAAGGCGGCGCGCGACGCCGTCAAGCGCGGACAGGTCGTCGGCGAGGCCGTCTGCTGGGCCCGCGACCTGGTGAACACGCCGGCCGGCGACATGCCGCCGGCGCAGATCGCCCGCGAAGCGCAGAAGATGGCGCGCGAGGTCGGGCTCCGCTGCAAGGTCTGGGGCAAGCCCGAGCTGGAGAAGGGCGGGTTCGGCGGCATCCTGGGCGTGGGCGCCGGCAGCGTGAACCCGCCCCGGCTGATCGAGCTCTGGTACAAGGGCGCGGGCACGGAGACGCCCATCGCGCTCACGGGCAAGGGCATCGCGTTCGACTCCGGCGGCCTGTCCATCAAGGACGCGAAGGGCATGGAGACCATGAAGTGCGACATGGGCGGCGCGGCGTCCATCCTCGCCACCATGAAGGCCATCGCGCTCCTCAAGCCGAAGATCAACGTGATCGCCGCCATCCCGTCGTCGGAGAACATGCCGAGCGGCTCGGCGACCAAGCCCGGCGACGTGTTGACGCACCGGGGCGGCACGACCTCCGAGGTGTTGAACACCGACGCCGAGGGACGGCTGGTGCTCGCCGACGCGCTCGCCTACCTCGCCGAGAAGAAGCCGAAGGTGATCATCGACACCGCCACGCTGACCGGCGCGTGCATGATCGCGCTCGGCGACCAGATCACCGGCGCCATGGGCAACGACGACGCGCTGTTCCGAGACATCGCGGCGGCCGGCGACGCTGTGGGCGAGAAGATGTGGCCGCTCCCGATGTACGCCGACTACCGCCGGCTGATCGACTCCACCGTGGCCGACGTGAAGAACATCGGCGAGCGGTACGGCGGGGCGATCACCGCCGCGTGGTTCCTGGCGGAGTTCGTCGGGGACACGCCGTGGATGCACCTGGACATCGCCGGCCCGGCGTGGGCGGAGAAGGTGAACGATCTCGGTCCGAAGGGCGGGACCGGCGTGCCCGTGCGCACCCTCGTCCGCTACGTCCTGGATCAGAGCAGCTGACCGCCGTGCCCGAGGAGGCCGAACGAACCGACGGCTCGCACCGGTCCCGTCCTGGGCATCTACGCGCATCCCGACGACGCGGAGATCTCCGCCGGCGGCACCATGGCGAAGTGGGTCGCGGCAGGCCGCGACGTGCACCTGCTCGTGCTCACGAACGGGGACCGGGGATCGAGCGACCGCTCGCGCGATCGGGCCGAGCTCGCGGCGACCCGGTTGCTCGAGACGGAGGCGGCCGGGGAGGTGCTCGGCCTGGCGAGCGTGCGGAGCCTCGGCATCCCCGACGGGGAGCTCGCGAACACGCAGGACGTCCGGGAGGCCGCGATCCGCCGGATCCGCGAGGTTCGAGCCGAGACCGTGGTGTCGGTCGATCCCACCGCGTGGTTCTTCGAGAACCGCTACTACAACCACTCCGATCATCGGACCGCCGGCGAGATCGCGCTCGACGCGGTGTTCCCCGGCGCGGGCAACCCGCACTACTTCTCCGAGCACCTCGAGGAGGGGCTGGACGTCAGCGAGGTGCACGACATCTGGCTCGGGTGGACGAACGAGTCCAACCACATCGAGGACGTCTCCGGCTACTTCGAGACGAAGATCGCCGCGCTCGCGAAGCACGAGAGCCAGCTGACGGAGGGGATCGCGTTCTTCGAGGAGTTCCTGGCGAAGGAGGCGGTCGAGCTCGGGGAGAAGATCGGCGCCAGCCACGCCGAGGACTTCCGCGTGCTGGACCTGAGCTGATCCGTCGCAGCGACCTCCCCTCGCGGTGGCGCTCAGCCCAGCGGGATCGGCCTCGAGCTTCGCGACGTCTTCGCTCAGGGCTTCGTGCCGATGGCGAGGATCACGTCGCGGAAGTCGTTCAGGGGATCGGAGAAGCGCTCCGCGAACGTGGCCCTGACCCGTTCCTGGAACGCCGGCCAGCCGGCGTCGCCGAGCATCTCCTTCACGAAGCGGCCGGTCGCCCAGATCTCCAGCCCCGTGAGGTAGTCCTCCTGCGTGTACTGGAACTGGAACTTCCGCTTCTCGGTGCGCACGTGGCGGAGCTTCGCGTCGATCAGGGTCTGTTCGACCACCGAGCGGTCGGCGAACCGCGCGTGGCCCGGCGCGGCATCGGCCCACACCGGCTCGAGCATCTCCTTGGGGACCACATCGCCGATGAGCTCGCCCCAGGTGTCCTGGAGATCGTCCTTCACGTCGGACCAGGACGTGAGCGCCACACGACCGCCGGGCTTCAGGACGCGCATCATGTCGAACAGGGCGGTCTCGGGGCGACGGAAATGCGAGAGCACGAAGTTGCCGGTCACGGCATCGAACGTGCCGTTGCGGAACGGGAGGTCGATCGCCTGCGCGGCGACGACGACGATCGCGGGGCGATCGCGGCGAGCCCACCTCCAGCATCCCGATCGACGGGTCGATCCCGACCGCGCTGGCCCCGGCGTCGACCGCGGCCTGCGCCGCGACGCCCGTCCCGGTGCCCACGTCCAGCACCTTCTTCCCGCTCGCCGATCTCGGCGAACGCGACCAGGTCCCGCGCGACCTCGGCCAGGCGCGGCGCATGGACGCGCTCGTACGCCTCCGCGACCTCGTCGTAGGACCGCCAGTCGTTCATGACGCGAAAGCGTACCCGGCACCGTTGCGAACGGACGGCGGTCCTGCCGGTTGCGGGCTGCCGGTACGCTGTACGACCGTATGCCTGAGAGGAGGTCCGTGACCGGTTCGGCGGGGGTGATGGCGCTCGTGCTGGCCGAGACCGTGGCCGGCTCGGCGGCGTTCCTGTGGTGCACGCCCCTGTGGCGCGAGGTGAAGCGCGGCTACTTCACGCTCACCGGCGTGGTCCTCACCGTCCTGGCGTTCGCCGGATGGCGCGCCGCCGCCGCGGGAGCGATCACGGCTGACAGCCGCGGGAACGTGGAGCGTCCGGCTGGCGCTCGCGAGCCTCATCGTCACGGCGGCTGTGGACGGCGCTCCAGCTGCTCAAGCGGAACCCGGCGGCGCGGATCGTGGGGTTCGGTTCCGTGCCGGTCTCGATCGCGGTGCTCGCGGCGATGGCCGCGACGGGGCGGCAGCAGTACGCGCTCGCGCTGTTCGAGCTGCTGGCCGGAGCGGCCTTCCTCGGCTCGGTGCTCGACGGCCTGTTGTTGGGCCACTGGTACCTCACGGATCGCGGGCTGAGCCGGGCCCCCATCGACCGGGCGACCCGCATCATGCTCGTGGCGGTCGTCGTCGAGGCGATCGCGGTCATCGCCGGCGGCTTCAGCGGGGTCGGTTCGTCCGAAGCGTTCAACCCGCTCCTCACGGCGGGCGCGCTCGCTCCGTGGATCGCGCTCGGGATGGTGGGGACGACCGCGTTGATCGCGGTGATGGTGAAGGCGACGCTGCGCGGGAGCCGGGCCTCGGCCGTGCAGTCCGCGACGGGCTTCTTCTACCTGGCCGTCGTCACGGCCTTCACGGCGGAGGTCGCCGTGAAGGTTCGGTTCCTGCCGGGATAGCGCATGCAGGCGGCGATCATGGTCCTCGGCGCGCTCGCGGAAGCGGTCGGCTGGCGACTCGTCGCGACCGGACGCGCCATGGTCTGGCGGATCATGCCGGCCATCCTGCTGGCGATGGGCGTCGCGGCGGTGCTGGCCCGTCCGCCGGTCGCGGCGACCAAGGTCGAGGACGGTACGGCGCTCGTCGTGGGAGCGGCGAGTGGGCTCGCGCTCTACATCGCCACCCGCCTGTTCGTCGCCGTCGCCGGCCTGTGGGAGCCCTTCCGGACGGGCGTCGTCGAGAAGTATCAGGAGGCGGCCTCGGTCTCGTTGCCCGTGTCGCTCGCGCTCTCCCTGCTGATCATGGTGCCCGCCGAAGAGCTGTTCTGGCGTGGCCTGTTCCAGGGACGGTTGGATCAGTCGCTCGCCGCGCTCGCCGCCGCCGCGTGGACCTGGCTCGCGTACGTGGTGACGAACGTCGCGAGCGGGAGCCTGCCGATCGCGGCCGGCGCGGTGGTCGGGGGAGCCCTCTGGACGGCCCTGGCCCTGTGGTCCGGCGGGGTGCTTGCCAGCCTCCTCAGCCATATGCTCTGGACGGGTCTGATGCTCGCGCTCCCGCCGGGAGCCGGGCGGGGAGGACGTGCGGAGTGAGCTTCTTGTCGACGGCGGTGCAACAGGTCCTGGAGCAGGGCTCGTTCTGCGCCGTCGCCTCTTCCACCCCGCGCGGCCCGCACTGCACGCCGCTCGTGTACGCGTACTCCGGCGGCCGGGTCTGGCTCACGACGTCGCGTCGATCCGTCAAGGCGCGCGCCTGGAAGCTGGATCCGGGCGTGGCCGGGCTGGTGCGGTTCGGCGAGCTCTCCGTGACGTTCACCGGCACCGTCCGCGCGTACGACGCGCTCGATCGGAGCACGTGGGGCCCGGCCGTGGCGGGCGCGACGTCGATCGCCCGGGCCGGCGCCGGGTTCAGCAAGAAGAACGCGAAGTTCTTCGCGGGGTACGCGTTCGACGCCCGCCAGGTCCCGTTCGCGTGGACACCGCCGGGTCGCGTGTTCGTCGGCATCGACCTCGAGCGGACCGCGCTGCTCGGCGAGGACGGCGTGCAGGAGGGACGTGGGCGATGGGGCGGAGAGGCGCTGTCGCACAAGACGTTCCGGTCCACCAAGGGGGCGGACGATCCGCTCGCGTCGCTGCCCGACGACGTTCGCGGGGAGCTCGGAGTCGGGGGTGATGCTGCGCTCGCCCTGGGTGGAGACCGAGGGCCGGTCGTGGTCCCGGCGAGGTGGCGCGTCGACGGTGGCTCCCTCTACGCGGCGTTGCCGGCGGAGACCCTCTCGCTGGCCGGCGCGGGCCCGGACTCGCCGGTCGCGCTCACGGTCGATCGCGCGTCGGAGTGGCGCGCCCGGGACATGGTCGGCGTGATGGTCCAGGGGACCGGGGCGATCCACCTGCTGGACGGACTCGGTTCGGGGGCGAAGACCGCCCGGGCGCTCGCGACGTCGATCGACCCAGAGGCAGGGGCACTCGTGCGCATCGCGCCGACCCGCCTGGTGTGGTGGAAGGGATGGTCCAGCGGGAGCCTCGCGGTCGCGTGACGACCGTCGAGTTCTCCGTCGAGGTCGACGCGCCGCCCGAACGGGTCTGGAAGGTCACGAGCAACCCGCGGAACCTGCCCCACTGGGACAAACACATCGAGTCCGTCGAGGTTCCTGAGGGGGGATTGGGACCCGGGGTCAAGTATCACGTGCTGATGCGGTTCATGTCGCTGCGGACGACGGTGAACGCCGAGGTCCTGGACTGGGAGCCGCCGTCCCGGGCGGTGATCCGCTTGTCGGGGCTGCTCGAGGCAACGGTGACGACGGCGATCGCCTCATTGCCGTCCGAGCGGAGCATGTTGCGGCACGAGGTCACGTACCGGTTCCGAGGGGTGTTCGGCGGGATCGGCGCGCGGAGCATCCAGGCCGTGGGCGGGACGCAGATGGCGTTGAAGCACGGGGTGCTGGCCCAGAAGCGGGAGATCGAGGAGGACTAGTCATGAAGGTGCGGGACGTCGTGCTCGGAACGGCCCTCGTCGGCGTCGCGCTGAAGGTCGGCCGGTGGTCGTCGGGTCGAGAGGGTCGCGAGGTCGACGCCGAGCTGTTCGAAGAAGGGAACCGCGACCGCGGGACGGGACCCGACCGGTTCTTCACCGGCGTGACCGAGCTCGGTTCGATCTGGGCGGCGGGAGCCGCCGCCGGCGTCCTCGCGCTCAGCGGCCGCCGGCGAGCGGCCGCGGAAGGGTTCGCCGCCGCGGGCGCCGCGTGGCTCGTCGGCCAGGGACTGAAACGGGTGGCCAACCGCCCGCGTCCGTACCAGGCGAACCCTGAGGGCGCCCGCGTGCTCATCGTTCCGCCGCATGCGTCGTCGTGGCCGAGCAGCCATCCGATGGTGCTCGCCGCCTTCACGTCGGTCGCCGGGACGCGAGCTGGGACTCGGCGTGACGGCGAGGGCGGGGCTCACGGCGCTCGGCGTGTCCGTCGCGGCGTCACGGGTCTACGTGGGCGTCCACTACCCCTCCGACGTGGTCAGCGGGCTGCTGATCGGGCGGGCGGTCGGGCGCGTGTGGCCCCGGCGTTCGTGACGGACCACCGGTAGACTCGCTCGCGGTGTTGACTTCCCTGAGCTCTCTTGGCCTCGTGCATCCGATCCTCGCCTCTCCGGGCCTCGCGTCCGTCGGCTGGCCCGTCCTCGACCGGTTCCGGTTCGGCAACGGGTTCGCGATCTCGCCGCACGGGCTCGGGATCGCGATCGGGTTCATGATCGGCGGCTGGCTGCTGGGCCGGATCGGCGTCCGGCGCGGCGTCGCGCCGGAGCACATCAGCACGATGCTCTTCTGGGCCCTGATCGGCGCGATCGTCGGCTCGCGCGTCGCCTACGTCATCGCGCACCTCTCGGAGTTCTCCAGCCCGCTCGAATGGCTCTACGTGTGGAAGGGCGGGATCTCGCTGCTCGGCGGCATCACCGGCGCGATCGTGATCAACATCCGGCGGATGCACAAGTACGGCTACCGCTTCTTCCAGGTGATGGACCCCGCCGCGGTGGCGCTCGCCATGGGGATCGGCATCGGACGGATCGGCGATCTGATCATCGGCGACCATCTGGGCAAGCCCACCAGCTGGCTGCTCGCGTGGACGTATCACGGGGGCAACCTCGCCCCGCCGTTCACGTGCCTGAACGGCGTCTGTCAGGCGCAGCTGCAAGGAGGGCCATCTCGAGGTGATCCAACGGTCGGGCGCGAAGCTCATCGATGCGAGCGGGAAGGTGCTCGCGACCGGCGTGGGGGTCCACCAGACCGCGATGTACGACATGATCCTCGCGTGGATCCTGTTCGCGATCCTGTGGCGGCTCTACATGAAGCCGAGGCGCGAGGGCGATCGTCACGCTCACGTTCGGGCTGTATTACGGGTGCTGCCGGCTGCTCGAGGACTCGCTGCGGATCGACAAGCGGTTCGGACCGTTCACGGGCAGCCAGTGGACGGCGCTGACGGTCGCGACGATCTCGGCGGGCATCCTGATCTGGTGGGCCGTGCAGTCGCGGAGCCGACCGCGCGATGGCGACGCCGGCGACGACGACGGCACGCCCCGGGACGACACCGGCAGCGATGACGCGGGACAAGACGGCGAACCCGAACAGGCGATCGGCGCCACCTAGTCACCCGGGAGTTCCCCGCGGCCGTGACACGATGCCGTTCGAGGTGATCGCATCGGGCTGGCACTGACGTCGCTGCAGGCGGCCAGGGCGCAGATGGCCGTCGCCCTCGGCTTCCACATCGTGTTCGCGGCGCTCGCCATCGGCGTGCCGCTGCTCCTCGTGTTCACGGAGTACCTCGCGATCCGCAGGGACGACGCGGTGTGGATGGCCATCACGCGCCGGTGGGCCAGGGCGCTCGGCATCCTCGTCGCGATCGGTGCGGTGTCCGGCACCGTCCTGTCGTTCGCCCTCGGACTGTTCTGGCCCGGGTTGATGGGTCGGTGGGGCTCGGTGATCGGGCTCCCGTTCGCGCTCGAGGCGTTCGCGTTCTTCATCGAGGCGATCTTCATCGGGATCTACCTCTTCGGCTGGGATCGGCTGTCGCCGTGGCGGCACTGGCTGTCGCGGCTGGCCGGTCGTGCTCGGCGGCGTGGCGAGCGCGTGGTTCGTCGTCACCGCGAACTCGTGGATGCAGTCCCCGGTCGGGTTCGAGCTCTCGGCAGGAGGGAAGGTGGTCGACGTCCAGCCGATCCGGGCGATGCTCAATCCCTCCACGCCCGTGATGACCACCCACATGATCCTGGCCGGCTACATGGCGACCGGACTCACGATCGCGTCGGTGTACGCCGTGGGGATGTTGAAAGGGCGCCGAGACGCCTATCACCGCCGCGCGCTGGCGGTGGGGCTGACGTTCGGGCTTGTGCTCGCGCCGGTGCAGGTGGTCGTGGGCGACCTGGCTGCGAAGCTGGTGGCGGAGCGCCAGCCGATCAAGCTCGCGGCGATGGAAGGGCTGTGGGACACGACCGCGCGCGCGCCCCTGACGATCGGCGGTATCCCGTTGCCCGGCCGGGAGGAAACCGTGCTGGGGCTCCGGATCCCGGGCGGGCTGTCGTGGCTGGCGTACGGCGACACGGACGCGGTGGTCCAGGGGCTGAGGTCCGTGCCTCCGGAGGACCGGCCGAACACCGTCGTCGTCCACCTGGCGTTCCAGGCGATGGTGGCGATCGGGTTCGGACTCCTGGGCCTCGGCCTGTGGGCGCTGGCCGGATGGTGGCGCCGCGGCCGTCGGGCGTTGCCCGACGGCCGCTGGTTCCTGCGCGCTGCGGCCGTCGCGGGCCCGGCCGCGTTCATCGCGCTCGAGGCGGGGTGGGTCGTCACCGAGGTCGGCCGTCAGCCGTGGATCGTCTACGGCCAGATGCGGACCGCCGAGGCCGTGACCAGCCGCGGGGGCATCGTGTGGTGGCTCGCCGCGACGGTCGGCACGTACGTGTTGCTCGGAACCGCTTGTGCCTGGTTGCTGATCCAGCTCACGCGGAAACCGCGCGATGCGGACGTATCCGAGGAGCACGCGTGAGCGACACCGCGCTGCAGGTGGCCGTGCTGCTCGCGATCGGCGCGGGCATGACCCTGTACGTGCTGCTGGGCGGCGCGGACTTCGGCGGCGGCGTGTGGGATCTGCTCGCCCACGGACCCGCGCGCGAGCGCGAACGGTCGCTGATCTCGAAGGCGATCGGTCCGGTGTGGGAGGCGAACCACGTCTGGTTGATCTTCGTGGTCACGGCGCTGTTCGCCGGCTTCCCGTCCGCGTTCGCGGCGCTCGGCGTCGCCCTCTACGTCCCGTTCGGCATCGCGATCGCGGGGATCGTGATGCGCGGAGCCGCCTTCGCGTTCCGCTCGTACGGCGAGCCGGATACGGGGTGGCAGCGGGCGTGGACCCGCGTGTTCGGCATCGCGTCGCTCGTGACGCCGTTCGTGCTCGGCATGTGCGCCGCCGCGATCGCGTCGGGGCGGATCCGCATCGTCGGCGACACGGTGCACGCCACCCTCGTCGGGTCGTGGACCGGCCCGCTGTCGTGGGTGGCGGGGCTCCTCTCGCTGGCGATGTGTGCGTTCCTGGCCGCGACGTATCTGACCGTGGAGGCCGTCCAGCGCGGCGACGCCCAACTCGAGGACCGGTTCCGTCGCCGCGCGCTCGGTGCGGGAGTGGTCGCCGGTCTCCTCGCGGCGATAGGGCTCCTGGTCGTTCGAGCGGACGCGCCCACGTTGTGGCACGGCATGCTCCAGGACGGATGGCCGTTCGTGGTGCTCTCTGCCGTCGCGGGCGTCGTCGCGCTGGCGGCGACGGCCCGAGGCCGCGAGCGGGTCGCGCGATCGAGCGCGGCCGTCGCCGTCGGGTCGGTGGTGGTGGGATGGGGCGTCTCGCAATGGCCCTACCTGATCGTGCCCGACCTGACCGCGGCCGAGGCGGCGGCGCCGAAGTCGTCGCTGGGGCCGATCGCGATCGGGCTGGCGCTGGGCGCCGCGCTCGTCCTGCCCTCGCTGCTGCTGCTGTTCCGCGTGTTCAAGGCGTCGCGAACCCCGGCCGTGCGCTCCCCTGATACCGGCTAGTGCTGATGCCCGGCGTGTCCGGCGTGGTCGTGGCCGGCGCCCGCGGTGGCGGGCACGTTGGCCATCAAGGTGAGCGGCTTCCCCACCTTGGACTTCGTGGCGCGCGCGACGGCGTGCGCGGACTCGCGCAAGGCCACGGAGGCCGGGTGGTCGGGATCGGTCACGACGATCGGTGAGCCCGTGTCGCCGCCCGCCCGGAGCGCCGGCACCAGCGGGACCTGCGCCATCAGCGGGACGCCGAGGGTGTCGGCGGCCTCCTGGCCGCCGCCCGTGCCGAAGATGTCGTCGCGTTCGCCGCAGTGCGGGCAGACGTAGTAGCTCATGTTCTCGATCACGCCGATCGGGCGCAGGTTGGTGCGTTCCGCCATCTTGCCGGCCCGCTCGGCCACCTTGCGAGCGGCCTCCTGCGGGGTGGTCACGACCAGCATCGACGCGCCCGGGGATGAACGAAGCCAACGAGATGGACACGTCACCGGTTCCCGGCGGCAGGTCGCAGAGCAGGAAGTCGAGGTCCCCCCAGTAGACGTCGCCCAGGAACTGCTCGATCGCCTTGTGGAGCATGGGTCCGCGCCAGATCACCGGCGTCTCCTCGGGGACGAAGAACCCCATCGAGATCACCTTCACGCCGTGTCCCTCGAGCGGCAGGATCATGTCGTTGAAGCCGACGGGCTTGCCGTGGACGCCGAGCATCCGCGGGACGCTGAAGCCCCACACGTCCGCATCCAGGACGCCCACGCGATGTCCCTCCGCGGCGAGGGCGCATGCGAGGTTCACGGTGACGCTCGACTTCCCGACGCCGCCTTTGCCGGACGCGATCGCGACGATCGCGGTGGACGGGGGGAACGAGATCTTCGACTGCTGCGGAGCGGCCACGTTGCCGCCACGCAACTGTTGCACGAGCGCCGCACGCTGTTCCTGCGTCATGGGGGAGAGGTCGACGGCCACGCGCGCCACGCCCTCGAGCGGCGCGACCGCCGCCGTCACGTCGTTCGTGATGCGGTCCTTCAGCGGACAGCCCTCGATCGTGATGAGCACATCGACGCGAACGGTGTCGCCTTCGATGGAGATGCCGCGCAACATGCCGATGTCCTCGATCGGCCTGCCGATCTCGGGATCCATCACGGTGCGGAGTGCCTCGCGGACCTGGGCTTCGGTGACCATCGCGTCCTCTCAGGCTCTAAGCTGGGTTGACACGGTGCGAACCGTGGAAATCCATCATACGGCGAGGCCGAGAACATGCCCGACCCAGCACCCATCGAGATCCACAAGGCGCTCGCCGACGATACCCGCTATCGGCTCTACCGCTACCTGCGCCTCTCGGGCCGCGCGGTGTCGATCCGCGAGCTCTCCACACGTCTGTCGTTGCACCCGAACACCTTGCGTCCCCATCTGCGACGGCTGGAGGAGGCCGGCCTCGCGGCGAGCGAGGTCCATCGCGGGGCGACCGTCGGTCGACCGCAGGTGCTCTACACGGCGGTCGCCCGTGAGGAGCGCGAAGGCCGGGACTACCGGCTGCTCGGCGAGATCCTCGCGAGCTTGATCGGCGGCAAGCGACAGCTCGAACGCGCGGAGGATGTTGCTCGCGAATGGGGCGTCTACCTGGTCGGGCGGAGCGTTCCACGTCCGGGCGCGCGCGGTCCCTCCGGCCCCAACCTCGCCGTGCTCCAGGAGGCGCTTGCCGAAGCCGGGTTCGACCCGCGGTTCCGCCGGCGCAGCGCGAAGACGGTCGAGATCTCGCTCCGCGATTGCCCCTTCCGCGACCTGCTCGACGAGCACCGGGAGCTGGTCTGCGCCGTGCACAAGGGGCTCCTGGAGGGCATGCTCGGCGCGTCTCGGCCCTCGCTCCGCCTGACGGAGTTCGAGCCGCTCGCCGAGCGATCGGCCGTGTGTCGCCTGGTCGCCCGCGGCGCCTGAATCGACCGGTCTGGGCCCTATCCCTCCTCGGGATGACTTCCTTCGGAGCGGCACTGAAGTCGGGCCGTTCCCCTGACGATGAGTAGAGGGCGGGCCGGAGCGGCGGCGACGCACCTCAGACGAGAGTGAGGGCTTGGTGGACGGCGTGACCGAACCGATCGTGGAAGAGTTCAAAGGCTGGCTCGCCGATCTGTTCCAGAGCGAGGGTTCGGACCTGCACGTCAAAGTGGGTTCTCCTCCGATGTACCGGATGCCGGACGGCCTGGTCCGTCTGGACCGTGAGCCGCTGACGTTGGCGGAGACGAACGCGATCGCGGATGCCATCGTGCCGGCCGGCCGCCGCGACCGGCTGGAGCAGCACGGTGAGACGGACTTCGCCTACTCCGTGCCCGACGTCGGGCGGTTCCGGACCAACGTGTTCCACCAGCGCGGATCGACCAGCATGGTGCTCCGTCGCTTGCGGTTCGGCGGGCCGACGTTCGCCGAGGTGAGCCTCCCCGATGCCGTCCGCGAGCTCTCCGAGGAGCATCGGGGCCTGATCCTCGTCACCGGCCCGACGGGCTCCGGCAAGACCACGACGCTCTCGGCGATGATCGAGCACATCAACGAGACGAAGCCGGTGCATATCGTGACGGTCGAAGATCCGGTCGAGGTCCTGTACCACGACAAGGTCGCGTCGATCAACCAGCGCGAGGTGGGCACGGACACCGACGACTTCCTGTCCGCGCTCCGCGCGGCCCTCCGCCAAGACCCCGACGTGATCCTGATCGGCGAGATGCGCGACACCGAGACCGTTCGCGCCGCGATCCAGGCGGCCGAGACGGGTCACCTCGTGATGTCGACGCTCCACACGGTCGACGCGACCGAGACGGTCAACCGCGTGATCGACTTCTTCCCGCCCCACCAGCAGAAGCAGGTGCGGCTGGCGCTCGCCGGGACGCTCCGCGGGATCATCTGCCAGCGGCTCGTGCCCACCACCGACGGCGGGCGCGTCCCGGCACTCGAGATCATGGTGAACACCGGCAGGGTCGCGGAGCGGATCGCCGACCCGGATCTGACCGCCGAGATCAAGGACGTCATCGCGGATGGCTCCTACTACGGGATGATCACGTTCGATCAGTACCTGCTGAACCTGGTGCGCGACGGAAGGGTGACGATCGAGTCCGCCATGAAGAACGTGTCGTCGCAGCACGACTTCATGCTCGCGTTACAGCAAGCGGGCATGAGCGTGACCGTCGAATCCTTGAGCCCGTCGCACTCGGCCTAGCCGGCGACGGCTCCCTTCCGCCGGCTCCGCGTCGCGATGGCGAAGCCTCCGCCTAACCCCGCCAGCAGCAGGGCCGCTCCGGCGATCCACACGAGGATGCCACCGACGGTCCCGTCCTCGATGACGGGCGCGGCGACCTCCGTCGACGCGGAGTCACCGGCTGCCGTCGCGGCACCCGGGACGACGCCGGCCAGATCCGTCCCGACCCCGTCGCCGACGACGATCGCGCCGACCATCCCCGGGTGGATCAGGCAGGAGTACGGGTAGACGCCGTCCCGGTCGAACCGGTAGCGCACGGTGTCGCCTTGCATGAGCGAGATCTCCGGATCGCCCCACGTGTCGCCGACACCCACGACGACGTGCGTCATGGCGTCCCGGTTCGTCCACGTGACATCGGTCCCCGGCTGCACGTAGAGCACGGTCGCGACGAAGCACAGATCCGCGATGTCCACGCTGTCCCCTCGGCCGGTGGCCGGAGGGATGTGACACCCGCCGCCGGCGGAGGCGACGCCGCTTCCACCCCACAGCACCATGCATGCCACGGCTCCGATGACGCCGATCCTGATCGCGTTGGACCTCATGGGCGCTCCTCTCGTCGGCACGGACGCGTTCGATCCCTCTACACCGCCGTATCGGATGAGGTTCCCTCCGTGTTCGATCCGTGCCGGTCAGGCGGGCACGCTCTGGGCGACCCGGATCGCCGCTGCCCGGTCCAGGGTCGTCTCGAGGCGCATGACGATCCCGCGGGCCTTCCACATGAGCACGTTGCCCGTGACGCGGTAGCGGGCGTAGGTGCCCTCGCCCGTCACCAGGTCGAGCTCGTGCGGGCCGGTGATCCACCACGCGTCGCGTCCGCCGACCTGGACCTGATCCAACGTGCTTCCCTCCGTGAACAGGAGCTTGGACGCCAATGCCGCGTCGCCCGTGGAACTCGTAGAGGACGGCACCCCAGGGGAGGTCGTCGATCGCCGGGAGCGTCACGTTTGGCTCCCAGCCGAGGACGATCCGGGCGCCGTCTGGTGTTTCGTCGACCCAGACCGCGTCGGGCGCACCCAGGGCATCGGGCACGCGTGCGGTGAACCCGGCTTCTCGCTCGGCGTCCGGCAGCGTCGCCGGATGGCCGAGCGCCGGACCGCTCGCGACGGCCGACGGCAACGCGGTCGGCAGGCCGGGGATCGTGTCGATCGTCAGCGCGCCGAGGTCGATCACGACCTTCGCGGCCACGGCCGCCAGCGACAGGAGCACCACACCCACCACGACCAGCAGCACCGTGCGGCGTCGACGGGGGAGCGACAGGCGTGTTCGCGCGAGCGACGGGACGCGCTGCTGGTCACGGAGCGTCTCCGCGACCCGACCGGACACATCGGGCATCGCCGGCCACTCGATCTCGCGGGCGGTTGCGGTGAGCGCGCGACCGAGCGCTTCGTCGTCGAGATCTCGCCAGCGCTCAGTCATCTGGTCACCTCGCCGGATGTCTCGAGCTCGGCCCGGAGCCGTCCGAGGGCCCGGGATAGACGCGACTTGACGGTGCCCGGTCGCACGCCGAGCGCGTCGGCCATCTCCGTTTCGGACAGCTCGAACAGGTAGCGGTAGGCGATCACGAGCCGATCCGGCTCGCGGAGCCGCTCCATCGCGCGAATGAGCGCCTGCGCCTCCTCCCGCTCCAGGGCCGCGGCCTCGGGGGACGGGGCCGCGCCCCCCGGATCGACCGCGGCCGCGCGCAGGGCGAGCCCGTCGCGACGTCGCGACGATCGGACGCGGTTGTGGGCCTCGTTCGCCACGATCCGCAAGAGCCACGGACGGAACGGCGCGCCGCGCCGGAACCGCGGCAGCGCGTAGTACGCCTTCACGAAGGCCTCCTGCACGGCGTCTTCCGCCTCTCCCGCCTGGCGCGTGACGAGCCACGCGACCCGGTGTGCGATGCCCTGGTACCGCGTCACCAGCTCTTCGTACGCCGGGACGTCGCCGTCCCTGGCGAGGTCGACGAGCTCCGCGTCCTCCAGTGGTCGGCCCTCCACGGAACGCTCGCCCGAACCCACCTACGTCACCCGTACACCGCGAACGGCGCCGGGGTTCCGGCGCCGTTCGGCAGGTCGGGCCGTCCGTCAGGCTCAGCCGTCCGAGGCAGGCTTCCCGTTGCCCGATGCCTGCTCCGCCAGGGCGACCACGCCCGCCGCGAGGCCGGCGAGCTCCATCGGCACGACGATCTTGGCCGACGGCGACGAACCGATCTGCTTGAGCGTGTCGAGGTACTGCAGGCTCATCGTGTTCGTCGCCACCAGGTTGGCGACCTCGTTGATCTTGTCGAGCGCGAGCGAGAAGCCCTCCGCGCGCAGGATCGCCGCCTGGCGATCGCCTTCCGCGCTCAGGATCGCGGCCTGCTTCTGGCCTTCGGCGTTCAGCACGGCCGCGGCCTTGTTCCCCTCGGCGACGGTGACCGCGGCCTGCTTGGCACCCTCGGCCTCGGTGACGACCGCGCGACGCGTCCGCTCGGCCGACATCTGCCGGGTCATGGCCTCCTGGACGGCCGGCGGAGGGATGATCTCGCGGATCTCGACGTTCGTGACCTTCACGCCCCAGCGCTCGGTCACCTCGTCCAGCTTCGAGCGGAGGACCTCGTTCATCTGTTCGCGCTTGGCGAGCACGTCGTCGAGCGACATGTCACCGACCACGGAGCGGAGGGTCGTCGCCGCGATGTTCTGCGCGGCGCCGGCGAAGTTCCCAACCGTCAGCACCGACATCTGCGGGTCCATGACCTTGTTGAACACGATGAAGTCGATCGAGATGGAGGCGTTGTCCTCCGTGATCGCGGACTGGTGCGGGATCTCCAGGTAGAACTCGCGAAGGTCGACCGAGACGGCACGATCGACGAACGGGATCAGGAGCACGAGGCCCGGGCCCTTGTTGCCGAGGACCCGGCCCAGCCGGAACACGACCAGTCGCTGGTATTCCCGCACGACCTTGATCGCGGCCGCGAGGAACGACACGATCACGACCACGAGGACGGCGAGTCCGATCAACAACGCGAAGTTCATCCGGTGGTTCCTCCTTCCGCCGGCACGGAGGCCGGCACCTGCTCATCCTTGAGCGGCTCCACGGTGAGCACCAGACCGTCGAGCCCGGTGACGCGGATCCGCGTGTTCCGCGGTAATGGACCCGGATCGGGAGACCGCGCGCCACTCCTCCGACGCCACCCGGACCACGCCGTCGGGGCCGAGCCCCGGCCCGACCACCACGCCGTCCTTGCCGATGATCGCCTCGGCCCCGTGCGGGACCGGGGGGATGTGGCGCATCGCGATCAGCTTCGAGACGGCGACGCCGAAGAAGAGCGCGACCAGTCCCGCGACCGCGGCCAACACCCATGGCGACACGTGGACGCCGCCGGAGCCGTCGTAGAGGAAGAGCCCGCCGGCCACCAAGGCGATCAGCCCGGCGATCGACCAGATGCCCAGTCCGGGGGCCTTCACCTCCAGCACGAAGAACACGACGGAGGCGACCAGGAGCGCGACGCCGATCAGCCGTACCGGCAGGACCCCGAACGAGACGAACGAGGTCAGCAGGAGGATCGTTCCGACCGTGCCGGCGAAGATGTGCCCCGGGACGATGATCTCGATCACGATCAGCAGGAGCCCGAGCCAGAAGAAGATGAACGCGAGGTTCGGGTCGAGGATGGCGTGGAAGAAGTTCGCGCCCGGCGACATCGAGCGCTCCTGGAGCTCGAGGTTCGTGAGATCGGGGAGCGTGGTCGTCGAGCCGTCGCCGAGCGTCACGGTCGTGCCGCTCACCGTCGCGAGGAGCGAGTCCACGCTCGGCTCGATGAGGTCGATCACGCCGTCCTCCAGCGCCTGCGTGGCGCTGATGCTCGTGGCGTCGCGCACGAACGACTCGGCCACGTCGGCGTTGCGGCCATAGGTCTCCGCCATGCTCCGGATCGAGGCCACGGCGTCGTTGGTTACCTTGCGTTCCAGCGTCAGGCCCGAGACGCCGATCGGCGTCGCCGCGCCGACGTTCGTCCCCGGCGCCATCGCGGCGACCGGGCACGACATCAGGACGAAGGCCCCGGCCGACGCCGCCCGCGCTCCTTCGGGCGCCACGTAGCAGATCACCGGCACCTTCGAATTCAGGATCGCCTGCGTGATCTCGCGCATCGAGGATGCGAGGCCCCCCGGCGTGTCGATCTGCAGGAGGATCGCCGGGTTGCCGTCGTGGTTCGCGTCCTCGATCGAACCGCGCAGGTAGTCGGCGACGAACGGGTCTACGACGCCGTTCAGACGCAGAGACATGATGGTGTCGGCTGCCTGGGCTTGCGCCGGTTGGGCGGCGAGCACGCCGAAGGTCAGGCACGCCGCGAGGGTCAGCAGCCGGGTGAACCACGACCGCATCTTCATGAAAGCAGCGTACGCCCTCGTAGCGAGAGTCGTGCAGTTCGGGGACCTGAGGCCGATAATCGAGCGATCGGCACCCGCAAGCCGCGCCCAACCCGGGCCGCGTATACCGAAAGGGAAGACCGAGTGCAGGCTCGGCACGACGGACCACTCCTCCCGCGAGAGGAACAACAACTGGTGGAAGGGCTCCTCGCAGGTGACGACGTCGCCGTCCGTGCCATCTACGCGCGGTTCGGACGACCGGTATATACCCTCGGCTTGCGGCTGCTCGGCACCCGCGAGGCGGCCGAGGAGCTGACCCAGGACGTCTTCCTGACGGCGTGGCGGAAGGCGGCGCGGTTCGACGCCACACGCGGACGCCTTTCGACCTGGCTGATGACCATCGCCCACAACCTGGCCGTCGACCGGCTGCGCCGTGAGACCGGCGTGACCCGTCCGACGCTCGTGCTGGTCGACGAGGTCCCGGAGCAAGCGGGCGTCGACGAAGGCGCCGTCGTGTTGGAGCGGGATGCGGCGGTCCGCGCGTTGGAGTCGCTGTCGGACGCCGAGCGCCGGCTCCTGGCCCGCGCATACTTCCGGGGCCTCACCGCGCGGGAGATCGCGGAGGCCGATGGCATCCCGCTCGGCACCGTGAAGACCCGGTTGCGCGCCGCCCTGATCAAGGTGCGCCGCGCCAACGAGGGGAAGGAGCCGTCGTGAACTGCGCCGCCGTTCGCGACCGGCTCACGGAGCGCGCGCTCGGCGCCGATGCCCGCCGACGACGGGCAGGCGCTCGATCGGCACCTCGCGTGGTGCGCCGCGTGTCGCAAGGAGGCCGGCGAGCTCGATCGCGCGGCCGCGACGTTCGCGTTCGCGCTCGCCCCGGCGGAGCCCGCGACCGATCTGGAAGACCGGGTCGTGGCGGACGTGCAGTCGGTCGCGGCCAAGCAGCGACCCGCCGGCGCCCGGCGCGGCAGGTTGGCCGTCACGCTGGCCGTCGCCGGCATGCTCGCGCGTGTCGGGGCTCGGATGGGGAGCCGTCATGGCGGGTCGCGCCGCCCGGTTCGAGGATCTGTCGAAGGCCGAGCAACAGAAGCGACAGGATGCGAACGCCGCATTCCGCCAGATCCTCAACAGCTCGGAGTTCAACGATCCCGGGAACGAGGTGTTCCTGGGAACGCTCGCGAGCGACACGCGCGGCGGGACCGCCGCAGGATCCGCCCTGACGCTGGTGTCGCCGAGCACGACGGATATCGCGATCGTGATGGTGAACGGGTTCGACGCCGCCGCCGCGAAGGACGCGCTCCCATTCCGCGTCTTCCTCACGGACGAACACGGGAAGAAGCTGGCCGTCGGCAAGATCAAGGCGCTGGACACGGGCGGCGGCGCGATCTTGTCGGCGCCGTTCGAACTGGATCTCTCGCGGTACACGGGGGTTGAAGTGGTGGACACGGACGGCAACGTCGTCCTGCACGGGAGCGTGACGAGGCGTCCCTCCATCACGACGCCGTCGCCCTGACGTCGCCGCGGCACGGTCGTATCCTCGCACCCATGCGTTTCGGGCTGGCGTTGCCGCAATACGGGTTCTCGCTCCCGGACGGCGAGGTCGGGTTCGACACGACGGCCACATGGGCACGCCGCGCCGAGGAGATGGGCTTCGACTCGGTGTGGCTGTCCGACCACTTCTTCTACACGTTCTCGCGCTACGGAGGCGACCCGACCCCCATCCCGGCGATCGAGCCGATGACGGCGCTCGCGGGGCTCGCGGCCATCACGTCGCGGGTCCGGCTCGGGACGTTGGTGCTCTGCGCGCCGTTCCGACACCCGGCGCTCACGATGAAGATGGCGGTGACGATCGACCGTCTCTCTGGCGGCCGCTTGGACCTGGGGCTCGGTGCCGGGTGGCTCCAGGAGGAGTTCGATGCGTTCGGGTTCCCCTTCGGGACGATCGGCGAGCGGTTCGCGGCGCTCGAGGATGCGCTGGCGACGCTGTCGGCGCTGCAGTCCGGCGAGGCGACGACGTATGCCGGCGCGACCGTCACGCTCCGCGACGCCGTGGTGCACCCCGCTCCGGCGAACGGAAGGGTTCCCGTCTGGGTCGGTGGCAAGGGCGGGCCGCGGCTGCTCCGGTTGATCGCGAGGTACGCCGACGGATGGAACCTCGTGTGGCGCGTCGATCCGAACGGATACGCGCGCGCGCGCCGACGCCGCGCGCGCGGCGTTCGGATCGGCGGGGCGCGACCCGGCGTCGCTCCGGCTCTCGGTGGGCCTCTACACGCTCGTCGGTGCCGACGAGGCAGCCGCCAGAGCGGCGTTCGACCGGGGCCGCGCGCACTTCCCCGGCGGGGCGATGGACGCCGACACCTGGGAGACCTGGCGCGCGGACACGCTGTCGGGAACGCCGGACCAGGTCATCGAGCGCGTGCAGCGGTTCGAGGAGCTCGGTGTCGAGGAGCTGGTGATCTCGCCGTGGGTCCTGCCGTTCGCGGTCCACGATCGGGAGGCGCTCGACGTGTTCTCCGAACGGGTCATGGCCCCGCTCCGTTCATCGTCCTGATGGAGCCGCTGGGGGCCGTCGTGACCGTCCTTCGCGACGCCGACGAACCGCTGCACTGGACGGTGATCCAGGACCGGGCGCTCCGGCGGGGATTGATCGATCCGTTCGTCGTCACGGACGTCAGGTCCACGCTGTTGCGAGCGTTGCGCGACGCCGTACGCACGGGCACGGTGGTGCGCGTCGACACCGGCGTCTACGCGCTCCCCCCACCCGTCGGGGACGGGTCGGGGACCGAAGGCTAGGCGGCTTTCTTGCGGGGGCGACCACGGCGCTTCGGCACCGACGTCCGGGCCGTCGGCTTCCTCGCGGCCGGCTTCTTCGCAGGCGATCCTGCAACGACCGCCTTCGGGCGTCCGCGCCGCGGCCTGCGTGCGCCGGCGACCAGTTCGTTCACGTGCGTCGCGCAGAGATCCTTCACGAAGTTGCCTCGCGCCGCTTTGATGGTCACGGTTTCCGCGGCGGGCTTGCCACACGTGTCACAGACGAGGATCGTCTTCTCGGACATCGCCAACTCCCCTCGGGCTTGGGTTATTGCCCGCAGGATATCGGATGCGTCGCTTAACACGCGCATTGCCTGGATTGCCAGCGCTCAGCGTCGGTAGGGGATGGCGGAGAATCGCTCGAGTTTCTCGAACTGATGCTGTGCCTCGACGTATCGAACGGTTCCCGACTGCGAGCGCATCACCATCGAATACGTGGTCGCTCCGTCGGGCCAATACTTCACGCCGCGGAGCAGTGAGCCATCCGTCACTCCGGTCGCCGCGAAGAACACCTCTCGCCCCGCGACGAGGTCGTCGGTCGCGAGCACACGACCGAGGTCGAAGCCCTGATCGAGCAGCGTTCCTCGCTCCTCGTCGCTCCTCGGCCACAGGCGTCCCTGGATCGCGCCACCCAGGCACTTGAGCGCCGCCGCCGTGATCACGCCTTCGGGCGTGCCGCCGATCCCGAGCAGGAGATCCACTCCCGACCGCGGCGTCGCCGCGGCGATGGCTCCCGCCACGTCGCCGTCGGTGATCAGGAACACCCGGGCGCCGACGTCACGGACCTCGTCGATCAGCGCCGCATGCCGGTCGCGATCGAGGATCGTCACGGTGATCTCCTCCGGGCGCACACCCTTCGCCTTCGCCACACGGCGGACGTTCTCTGCCGCCGACGCGGTGATGTCGATCGCATCGGCCGCGTCGGGCCCCGTGGCGACCTTCTCCATGTACACGGCCGCGCCGGGGAAGAACATCGAGCCGCGTTCCGCGAGCGCGATCACCGCGAGCGCGTTGGGCTGGCCCAGGGCCGTGAGTCGCGTGCCGTCGATCGGGTCGACCGCGACGTCCACGCCGGGTCCGGAGCCATCGCCCACCTCTTCGCCGTTGAACAGCATGGGCGCCTCGTCCTTCTCGCCCTCGCCGATCACCACGGTGCCGTGCATCGATACGGTGTCGATCATCAGCCGCATGGCGTCGACGGCGGCGGCGTCGGCCGCGATCTTGTCACCGCGGCCGATCCACCTCCCCGCCGCCAGCGCGGCGGCTTCGGTGACGCGCACGAGCTCCAGGGCAAGGTTGCGGTCGGGGCGCGGGGTCTCACTCGTCACCGTGTCCTCCGTTGTCGAACGAACGATCGTGCCGGTGCGTCATGGTACGCCGCCCGACGTTCGGATCAGGCCCTGCTCCGCGTACCACTCGAGCGTCCTCGCGACGGTGTCCTCGATCCGTCGATAGGTGAGGCCCAACTCGCGTGTCGCGCGGGACCCGTCGTACCGGTGACCATGCAGCAGCGTCCGTGCGAGCTCCGTGCAGAACGGCAGGTCGCGACGCGTCAACCGCGACGCCCATCCGGCAGCGGCGCCCGTCAGCCACGCTCCGGCCCTCGGCAGGTGGACGACGTGTCGCGGCCTCCCCGTGGCGGCCCGGACGAGCTCGAGCGCATGGCGGGTGGTCAGGCTGGCGCCGTTCAACACGTAGCGCTCTCCTGGTCGGCCACGATCCTCGGCGGCCACATGCCCTTGCGTGCAGTCGTCGACATCGACGATCGACAGATACGTGCGCACCATCACCGGCGAGGGGGAGTTCACCAGGCCGATGAGCAGGCGTGCCGAGCCCTCGGTCCGGCCCGGCCCCTGCACGGACGACGGATTGACGGCCACGACCTCGATGTCACGGTCGGCGCCCAGGGCGAACACCCGCTGTTCGGCGACGAACTTCGATCGCTCGTACGCCGACAGGAACGTCCCGCGATGCGGGGTGTCTTCGGCACCGACCACGCCGCGCGGCTCCCCGATCGTGGCCGCCGACGACGTGTAGACCACGCGCGCCACGCCCGAGCGTGCGGCCGCCTTTACCACCGACTCGGAACCATGGACGTTCGTGTGGAACATCGGGTCCGGATCGCGGACACACATCGCGTTCACGCCGGCCACGTGGAACACCGTCTCGCAGCCGCGCATGCCCAGCAGGAGCGCGTCGTCGTCGAAGAGATCCCCGATGATGGGACGTCCTCCGGCCGCCTCCACGGCGTCGGCCGCCTCACGGGAGCGGGCGAGCGTTCGCACCTCGCGTCCATCGGCAGTGAGGCGGCGGAGGAGCGCACCACCGACGAACCCGCTGCCACCGGTCAAGAAGGCGGGGCCCCGCACGCCCGCCTATCGCTCTCGTCGGCCCATCAGCAGTCCGCCGAACCGGGCGAAGTACTCGACGGCGGAGCCGATCGTGACCACGGCCGCCACGAGCATGGCGTACTGGTCGGGGTAGAGCGGGCCCCACGGCTCGGACGTGCGGACGATCGCGAGCAGGATCGCGAGGAATTGGACGTTGGCTTTGAGCTTCCCCCAGATCGACGGTTTCATGACGGTCCCGTCGGCGGCGGTCACCGCGCCACGGAGACCCATGATCACGATCTCACGCCCGATGATGATGAAGGCGATCCACGCAGAAGCGCGGCCGACGGAAACGAGCGCGATCAGCACGCCCGACACCAGCAGCTTGTCCGCCGTGGTGTCGAGGAACGTGCCGAGCGTCGTGGTCTGCTTCCATCGACGCGCCAACCGGCCGTCGAAGAAGTCCGTTGCCGCAGCGATCGCGAACAGGATGGCGGCGGCGACGTACGCGTACTGCACGCGATATCCGACGAGCACCAGCGCCATCACGACGGGCGTCAGCGCGACGCGGAGGTACGTGATGCCCGTCAGGAAAGCAGCGGCTCGCTCGTCCGGAGTCCTCACCACGTCGCAGGCATCGTAACAGCGGCCCTCAGCCGCTCCGGACGCTGCGCAAGAGGTCACGGACCTCGGCCGACGTCGCGCACGAGAGGGCGTCGGTCGCCAGGGCGCGGGCGGTGGAGAGATCGACGGCTCGCACGGCTCGTTTCACGAGCGCGATGGACGGTGCGCCCATCGACAGCTCGCGCACGCCCAACCCCAGCAACAGCGCCGTCGCGTCCGGGTCTCCGGCGAGCTCACCGCACACTCCGACCCATCGCCCCCGGGCGTCCGCCGCATCGACGGTCATCTTGATCGAGCGAAGCACCGCGGGATGGACCGCGTCGGCCAGTGCGCTCACGCGAACGTTCCCGCGATCCGCGGCCAGCGTGTATTGGGTGAGATCGTTCGTGCCGATCGAGAAGAAGTCCGCGTGCTCCGCCAGACGGTCCGCCAGCAACGCGGCCGACGGCACCTCGACCATGACGCCGACCTCGAGCGTCGGCGGCCGTTCGCCGGCGCGATCGAGCAGAGCGTTGGCCGCGCGGAGCTCGTCGACCGTGGCGACCATCGGGAACATCACCCGCAGTGGATGGTCGGCGGCCACGCGGAGGATCGCTCCCAGCTGCGTCTGCAGGAGGTCCGGCCGCTCCAGCCCGAGCCGGATCCCGCGAACGCCGAGGAACGGGTTCGGCTCCGGAGGCTGATCGAGGTATGGGAGCGGCTTGTCGGCGCCGGCGTCGAGCGTGCGGATCACCACGGGGCGTCCACCCATCGCGTCCGCGGTCTCCCGGTACGCCGCCTCTTGCTCGCGCGCATCCGGCATCGACGCTCGGCCCATGAAGAGGAACTCGGTGCGGAACAGGCCGACCCCGTCTGCGCCGGCCGCCACGGCTCGGACCGCATCGGCCGGCGAGCCGATGTTCGCGGCGACCTCGATCGTCGTCCCGTCGATCGTGCGAGCGGGTTCGAGGGCCGAGACCTGTGCCTCGCGAAGGGCCGCGGCGCGTTCGTCGCGCGCGGCGGTCAGTTCCGCCAGCAGCGATGCGTTCGGATCGACGTGGATCACGCCGGTGGTCCCATCCACGACGATCGGGATCCCCTCGGCGAGACGGAGCAGCGCATCGCCGGCGCCGACCACCGCCGGGATGCCCGACGCCCGGGCGAGCACCGCGGCGTGCGACGTGGGCCCGCCGGCGGCGGTGGCGATGCCGAGCACGACGGCGGGGTCGAGCCCCACGGTGTCGGCGGGCGACAGGTCGCTCGCGATCACCACGCCGGGTGCCTCGAGCGCGGGGTGCGGGACCGGGACGTCGAGCAGATGCGCGAGCACCTGGCGGCCCACGCTGCGAAGATCTGCGGCTCGAGCCCGGAGGTACTCATCCTCGAGGCCGTCCCAGGCCTCCGCCGTGCGCTCGATCACGTCGTGCCACGAGCGCGCGGCCGAGACCCCATCGTCGACGATCGCACGCCTGGTCGGGGACAGGAGCGCACCGTCCCGCAGGAAGAGCAGATGGGCGTCGAAGATCTCTGCCTCGTCGCCGACCGCCCGGCCCGCGACGAGCGCGCGCTGCCGCGCGATGTCGTCGCCGACCGCATCGAGTGCGGCATCGAGCGAAGCCAACTCGAGCTCGGGACTGCGGGCTCCTTCAGGGATGGCGAGGTCGGGCGTTCGGAACCGCCGGGCGGGCCCGATCGCGATCCCGGCGGAGGCGGGATAGCCTCGAACGATCCCGGGCCCTTCAGGGGCGACGGACGCCGGAGCGACACGCTCCGGCCCGGACGGTTCCGGACGATCATCGAAGTCGCGTGCGGCGAGCGTCGCGATCGCCTCCAGCGCCGTCGACGCCTGGGGCCCCGACGCGCCGACCTCGATCGTGTGACCCTGCGTCGCACCGAGCATCGCGACGGCGTTCAGGCTGGAGGCGTCGGCCGGTCCTCGGCCGTTCGTCACGTCGCGGACCGTGACCCGCGCATCGAACGACGACGCGGTCTGCACGAACCTGGCGGCCGGTCGCGCGTGCAACCCGTGCGGGTTGTTGACGGTCAGCGTGATCGATGCCTCGTCGGCCGCAGCCGACGAGGGGGCCGGCGACGACTCGGTTCCCGTGTCCCCGAGGTGCGCGATCTTCCCGGCGAGTCCGCCTCGGGCTTCCTGGGCGACACGCTCGAGCGGCGCGCCCAGCTTCGCCGTGACGGCTGCGGCCACGGCTCCCTCGACGATCGGCGCCTCGCAGAGCAGGATGCCTGAGCGGCGCTCTTCCGGCATGAGGTCGAGCGCCATCTCGGCCGAGAGCACCGCGCTCCCCAGATCCATCAGGACCAGCACGCCGTCGTCGGACCACGCCCGGTCGATCGCCTCCATCACCATCACGGCGTCGGTTCCGACCGGATGATCGGGCAGGTTCAGGCCCCCGGCGGTCTCGAGCCGCACGTCCGGTCCGCCCATCTCGCGGGCGAGCTCGGCCACGCCTTCCGCGATGCGGTGGCTGTGCGACACGATAACGATGCCCACCATGGATCGGGTTCCGGGATCAGGCCCTGGAAGCCAGCACGCTGAGGAGCGTCACCCCGTACGCGACCGTTACGACCCCCAGCACGAGCAAGCCGCTCGCCACGAAACGCTTGCCGCGCGTCGAGAGCCCGAAGTCGAACAGCACCGAGCGCAGGCCGAGCATCGCGTGGGTCGTGACGACCACGAGGAACAGGCACTCGATCACGAAGATGACGGGGTTCGAGATGTAGTCGAGGACCTGTGCGTACGTGCGGAGACCACCCACCTCCTCCACGACGAAATGGTGCGCGACCATGTGGATCGTCACCAGCGCCAAGAGTGCGACGCCCGTGCCCGCCGTAGCTTTCCACGTCCTCGAGCGATGAACACCCGTCTCCACCATCTGTCGCGTGTCCCCCATCAGCCGCTCCCGATGATGTGCAGGGCCGCGCCCAACAACAGGATCGCCCCGAAGATCATGAGCGACCAGAACAACGCCTTCTGCCGGTCGGCCGCCACCCCGGAGCCGACGAGGGCGACCCGCAGGCCGTTCAGCCCGTGGAACAGCAACCCGAAGATCAAGAGCACGTCGAACCCAAGGAACAAGGGGAGCGTGGCGACCTCGAGGAAGCTGTGCCAGGAGCTCTCGCCGCCGAGGAGCAAAGAGAGCACTCCCAGATGCAGGTACAGGTAGACCACGAGCCCGAGGCTGGTGAACCTGTTCAGCGAGAACGCCCAGTGCCCGGTGCTCGTCCTGCGGATGTCGAACCACGCGGTGGGCCCTGGCGATCTCCGCAGGACCGGCCCAGGCGCTTCGCGCGCGGCCTTGATCTCTTCGAGATCGTCCTTGGGAGGATTCACGAGCCGCCTCCGCCGCTGTTGAGGGCGCGCCGGAGCTGCATGATCCGCTGCGCCGGGCGGACGTTCGATGGACATGCCTCGGTGCACTCGAACGCCGCGTGGCACCGCCAAGCGGCGTTGTCCGCGTCGGCCCACTCGAGGATCGGCGCGGTGTTCGCGCCCCGCGGCTCCTCCAGCATGCGTTGCGCGTACGCGAGGGCGGCGGGTCCCACGTAGGAATCATCGGTGGCCGCGACCGGGCAGGCGGACAGGCAGAGGCCACATTCGATGCAGTCCTCGAATCGCTCGTACCCGTCGATCCCCGACGGAGCCTCCGCCATCGACGGAGACTCGCTGCCCCTGGTGGCGGGGTGTGGCGAGGGGAATCGATCGACGAACGAGGTCATGTCGACCACCAGGTCGGCGATCACGGGGAAGTTCGCCATGGGCTCCACGGTCACCTGCCCCGCATCAAGGTCGGAGAGACTCGTCACGCACGCGAGCGCCTCTCGGCCGTTCACCCGGACCCCGCAGGTTCCGCACGAGGCGTGGAAGCACGAATGCCGGATGGCGAGGGTCTGGTCGAGGTGGATCTTGATCCATCGCAACCCGTCCAGGACGGTGCTCTCCGGCTTGACCTCCGTCTCGAAGGTGTCGAACCGCGACGGGCCGTCTTCGCGTGCGAACCGGAAGACGCGGAAGCTGCGCCAGCCGACGGAGGCAGCGGGCGCTCCGTTCGCCGCCTCGGGGACGGGGACAGGTGTCGCCATCATGCGGCGAAGTAGGCGTCGGGGGGCAGGAGCACGGTATCCCTTGTGCGGCAAGGCTCGTCCACACCGAGCTTGCGGCAGACCACGCCGGCGCACACCTCCGCCATGCCGCGGAGCGTGGTGCCCTTGCCGCCCGTGATCGTGACGAAGCCCTCTGCCCCGCCCTCCGCTGCGTGATCGATGGTCTTGAACGTCCGAGAGAGCTCCCTGCCGGAGTCGGCGTCGCCCCTCGAGCCGATCAAGGGGCGTGCGGCGGACCATGCGGCTCGTTGGGTCGCCGTGGCGACGGCAGGGATCAGCTTCGATCCCTCGGTGAACATCCGGGCGACGTGGTCCGGGGGGACGCCAAGGTCGATCGGGGTCGTCGACGACCCAGGAACTCGTGCCCACGATCGAGAGCCCGCGTTGCGGCACCACGATGTCGCCGTCGCCTGACGCGTGGAGATGGTTGATCACCATGTTGCACATCCGCCCGCGCAAGGCGAGCAACACGCCGGGGGAAGGCCGGATGGGGACGTCGACGCCGGCCATGGTCGCGATCTGCTCCGACCAGGGTCCCGTCGCGTTCACGGTGACGTCCGCACGGATCTCCGCGTCTCGTCCGGTCACGTGGTCGTGGATCGCGGCGCCGCTCACCACGCCGTCGTGGAGCAGCAAGCCCGTCACCTCGACGTGGTTCAGCAGCTCCGCGCCGTTGTGCTTCGCGGTCGCGAAGAACCGCATCGGCATCCGCATCGCGTCCATCGTTGCGTCGGGCACGCGCACCGCGGCCTTCAGCTGCGGGTTCAGCATCGGCTCCATGCGAAGGGCCTGCTGTGGCGTGAGCTGCTCCGCAGGGATGCCCGACGCCTCGCACCCTTCGAGGAAGCTCGGCAGGTACGCCATGTCCTCGTCGTCGATCGCCACGAACAGCCCGTCGTTCTCCTCGAACGAACCCGGTGCGATCGCACGGAGGATCCGGTTCTCCTCGATGCATTCCACCGCCGACTCGCGATCGTTCACCGCGTACCGCGCGCCGCTGTGCAGCAGGCCGTGATGACGTCCCGTCGTCCCCGACGTGAACTCGCCGCGTTCGACGAGCGTGACGCGCACCCCGCGGAGGGCCAGGTCGTGGGCGAGCGCGCCGCCGGTGCCGCCGCCGCCCGACGATCAGTACGTGTGCGTCATGTGAGGCCCGCGGCGCGGACGGCATCATGGTCGCGAGTATCGCATCGCCGGCGACGACGGGCGGCTACTCGTCGTGGTCGTGCCCCTTGCCCTGACCTTCGTCGAAGGATCCTTCGTGGTGCGTCTTGTCGGGATCCTCTTCCTCTCCCTCGGCGAAGTCGCCGTGCTTGCCCTCGGCGGGATGCCCGTGCTCCTCGGACTGACCTTCGGCGAACGACCCCTCGTGGTGCTCGTCGTGTTCCTTGTCCTTCTCCTGCCCCTCGGCGAAGTCGCCGTGCGTCTCGTCCTCCATGCCCGCTCCCGTCTCGAGGGCCGGGGATCGACGGACCGTGTGTGCGGCGGTCCGTCGATCCCCGCGGCCGTTGGCTATACCCAGTCGAAGGTCCGGGTGACCGCCTTCTTCCACTGCGCGTATTCCGCGGCCACCGTGGCCGCGTCCATCTTCGGCGTCCACTCGGCGTCCTTGCCCCAGTTGGAGCGGAGGTCGTCGACGTTCTTCCAGAAGCCGACGGCCAGCCCGGCCGCGTACGCGGCGCCGAGCGCCGTGGTCTCGGCCACCTTCGGACGGATCACGGGCACCTGGAGGCAGTCGGCCTGGAACTGCATCAGCAGGTCGTTGTAGACCATGCCGCCGTCCACCTTCAGCTCCTTCAGCTTGACGCCCGAGTCCGCCTCCATGGCGTCGAGGACCTCGCGGGTCTGCCACGCCGTCGCTTCGAGGGTGGCCCGGGCGAAGTGACCCTTGTTGATGTAGCGGGTCATGCCCACCATCGCGCCGCGGGCGTCGCCGCGCCAGTACGGCGCGAACAGTCCCGAGAACGCGGGGACGAAGTACATCCCCCCGTTGTCCTCGACCGTCGCGGCGAGCGCCTCGACGTCCTCGGACTTCGCGATCAGGCCCAGGTTGTCCCGCAGCCACTGCACCAACGCGCCCGTGATGGCGATCGAGCCCTCGAGGGCGTAGATCGCCGGCGCGTCGCCGAGCTTCCAGCCGACGGTCGTGAGCAGACCGCTCTTCGACGGCACCATGTCGGTGCCGGTGTTCAGGATCATGAAGCAGCCGGTGCCGTACGTGTTCTTGGCGTCGCCGACGTCGTAGGCGGCCTGTCCGAACGTGGCCGCCTGCTGGTCGCCGAGGTCGCCCGCCACCGGGATGCCGGCCAGAGCACCCTTCGCTTCGCCGTAGACCTCGGATGAGGACCGGATCTGGGGCAGCATCGATCGCGGAACGCCGATCGCCGCGCACAGGTCGTCGTCCCAATCGAGCGTCTCCAGGTTCATGAGCATGGTGCGGCTGGCGTTGGACACGTCGGTGACGTGCTGTCCGCCGTCGGTGCCGCCCGTGAGGTTCCAGATGCACCAGGTGTCGATGTTGCCGAACATCAGGTCGCCGGCCTCGGCGCGCGCGCGAGCCCCCTCGACGTTGTCGAGGATCCAGCGCACCTTCGTCCCGGAGAAGTACGTGGCGAGCGGCAGACCCGTCTTGCCGCGGAACCGATCCTGCCCGCCGTCCGCCGACAACGAGTCGACGATGTCCTGCTGCCGGGTGTCCTGCCACACGAGCGCGTTGTAGACGGGCTCGCCCGTGTTCCGGTCCCACACGACGGTGGTCTCGCGCTGGTTGGTGATGCCCACCGCGGCGAGGTCGCTCGCCGAGATGCCCGCCTTCTTCAGTGCACCGGCGGTTACCTCACCGCATCGCTCCCAGATCTCCTTCGGGTCGTGCTCGACCCAGCCCGGCTTCGGGTAGATCTGCTCGTGCTCCTTCTGGTCCACCCCGACCACGCCACCGCTGTGATCGAAGATCATGAACCGTGTACTCGTGGTGCCCTGGTCGAGGGCGCCTACATAGTCCGCCATCTGGGGCCTCCTTCCGGTCGCTTCACGGTCAGTGCACTATGCCCTTTCCCCACGTCTCCGCGACCGTTTTCAACAACAGGAACGACGACGTGGCACCCGGGTCTTGATGTCCGGCGCTCCGCTCTCCCAGGTAGCTCGCCCTGCCCTTGCGGGCCACGAGCGGGATCGTGCCTTTCATCCCTTCTTCGCCGGCGGCCGCCGAACGCCGGAGCGCATCGCCGAACGATGCTCCCTCGCCGAGAGCGTCGGCGAACGCGTCGCGCGCGGGCGCGAGCGCGTCCACCATGGTCTTGTCCTCCAGTTCGGCCTTGCCGCGGGCCTGCACGCCCTGGACGGCGGCCGCGAGCGCCGCCGCCCAGTCCTGCGCATCGATCTCGGCCTTCCCGGCCGTGGCCGTGCCGAGCTGGATGAAGAGCGTCCCGTACAACGGGCCTCCCGCGCCGCCGACCGTCGAGACCAACGTCATCCCGACGGTCTTGAACAACGAGCCGACGTCACCTGGGGGGAGGGCGTCGAGCTTGGCGAGCACGGCCTGGAAGCCGCGGTTCATGTTGATGCCGTGGTCCGCGTCGCCGATCGCGGAGTCGAGCTCCGTCAGGTACTCCTTGTTCTCCGCGATCGTCTCCGCGAACGTCTGGATCATCCGAACCACATCGTCGTACGGGACGCTCAATCGTGCCACCCCCCTCGTCGTCTGAGCCACGTCGGGGTTCAGACCCCCCAACGCAGTCCGGGCGTCTTGACGGGTGCGTCCCACAGCTTGGTCAAGTCGTCGTTCAGCTTCAGCAGGGTGATGGAGCATCCCGCCATGTCGAGCGACGTGATGTAGGACCCGATCAGGTTGCGTGAGACGGTGACTCCCTTCCCCTTCAGGAACTTGTTGAGCTCGTTGAAGACGAGGTAGAGCTCGATCAGCGGCGTGCCGCCCATGCCGTTCACGAACGCCAGCACGTTGTCGCCGGACGAGTACGGGAGGTCCTCGACCACCGCGGTCGCCATCATCTCGACGATCTCGTGGGCGGGCTTCAGCTTCATCCGCTCGCGCCCGGGCTCGCCGTGGATGCCGATGCCGATCTCCATCTCGTCCTCGCCGAGCTCGAACGTCGGCTTGCCGGCGGCGGGCACCGTGCACGAGGTGAGCGCCATGCCCATCGTTCGGGCGTTCGCGTTCACCTCACGACAGATGTCGGCGACCTCCTTGAGGGGTCGCTTCTCCTCCGCGGCAGCGCCGGCGATCTTCTCCAGCAGGACGGTGGCGCCGACGCCTCGCCGTCCGGCCGTGTAGAGGCTGTCCTGCACGGCGACGTCGTCGTCGACGAGCACGGACTCCACCTCGGTGCCCTCGGCGCGGCAGAGCTCGGCGGCCATCTCGAAGTTCATCACGTCGCCGGTGTAGTTCTTGACGATGTGGATCACTCCGGCGCCGCCGTCGACGGCCTTCGTCGCGGCCTCCATCTGGTCCGGCGTCGGCGATGTGAACACCTCACCGGGACACGCGGCGTCGAGCATGCCCATGCCCACGAACCCGCCGTGCATGGGCTCGTGTCCCGAGCCGCCGCCGGATACGAGCGCCACCTTGCCTTGGACGGGCGCGTCCTTGCGGACGATCGTGTACGGGTCGTACGTCACCTTGATCAGGTCCGAGTGCGCCGCCTCCATCCCTTGCAGCGCCTCGCGGACCACGTTCGCGGGGTCGTTGATGAGCTTCTTCATCGCCTCTCCTTCAGGTCGGGGGTGCCTGGGGACATGTCGGGTCTGGCCCTCCGATCCCTAGAGGCCGAACGCCGCCTTGGCGAGCAGCGCGCCGATGACGCCGCCGATGATCGGGCCGACCACCGGGATCCAGGAGTACGCCCAGTCGGAGTCGCCCTTGCCGGGGATCGGCAGGATCGAAGTGGATGATCCGCGGCCCGAGGTCGCGCGCCGGGTTGATCGCGTACCCGGTCGGTCCACCGAGCGACATGCCGATGACGAGGACCAGCAGCGCCACCGCGAGGCCCGTCGGGAAGTTCGCCGGGAGCGCCAGGATGCCGAACAGCAGGACGGCCGTGCCGATGATCTCGGTGATCAGGTTCGCGGCCGTGTTGCGGATGGCCGGGCCGGTGCAGAACACGGCGAGCTTCAGGCCGGGGTCCTCGGTCTCGGACCAATGCACGAGGTAGGCGAGCTAGACGAGCGATGGCGCCGAGGAACGCGCCCACGAACTCGCCCGGCGATCAACTCGGGCACGTCGCCCCACGTGAATCCGAACTTCTCGGGCCCGATCGCCGCGAGACCGAGCGTCACGGCCGGGTTGAGGTGCGCGACGACCTCCGCTCACCGCGAGGCTGGCGAAGACGCCGATCAGGACAGCCCAACGCCCATGCCCAGGTGATGACGATCCAGCCGGCGTTCTGCGCCTTCGACTTGTTGAGCAGCACCCCCGCGACGACTCCGTCGCCGAGCAGGACCAGCACGCACGTGCCGACCACCTCTCCAAGGAACATCTGGGTGACCACCTCCCTATGCGCTGCGGCGCCCCGGATATGGGCGCTCCGTCGCCACATAGCCAAGGCCGTTCGTATCCGAAAGTCAAAGCGAGATCCGACCGTAACCGGACCGACATCGTCGTGTTATGTTCGGCATCGTCGAACAATCGCGGGAGCCAACGGCGTGGAGGTCGGTTTGACAGCAACCGCCGGGTCGACGGATGGTGCCTCCGAGTGAGCGGTGCGACGACACGCCGGGGCGGTGTCGGCTCCCCTCCCGTGGGGGCGTTCGTCGTCGATGCCGATCTCGTGCGCCGCTGGATCGTCGAGTCGGCCGCCCGGATCGGCGAACAGCGGGACTTCCTCACCCAGCTCGACGCGGCGATCGGCGACGCCGACCATGGCGTGAACATGCAGCGCGGGTTCGACGCTGCGCTCGCCACCCTCCAGTCGGCACCGGAACAGCCGCCGGGAGCGCTCCTGCAAGAGGTCGGGACCACGCTCGTCTATCGCGTGGGTGGCGCGGCGGGGCCACTGTTCGGAACGGGCTTCCGTCAGATCGGGGCGACGCTCTCCGAGGCGCGAGCGACCGGACGGCGAGGCGCTCCTGCGCAGCCTCCGAGCTGGGCTCGAGGGTATCCAGGCGCTCGGCGCGGCGGCGCTCGGGGACAAGACCATGGTCGACGCGTGGGAACCCGCAGTCGCCGAGTTCGACCGGACCCTGCGGTCCGGCGGGACCGTGCAGCAGGCGGCGCGCAACGCCTCGGCGGCGGCGAACGCCGGCGTGGCGGCGACGCTCCCCATGCAGGCTCGGAAGGGTCGAGCGTCCTACCTCGGTTCCAGGAGCATCGGTCATCAAGACCCCGGCGCCACCTCGACGGCGCTCATCTTCGGCGCCCTCGAGCTCGTCATGCGTCGTCCGTGATGACCGCGCTCTCAACCGCGGGGGATCGTCGGGGCACGATCCAGTCCGTCGACCGCGCCGCGCGGATCCTCATGGAGTTGGGCAACTCACCGCGTCTCGGCGTGACGGAGATCTCCGAGAGACTGGGCATCGCGAAGGCCACGGTCCACGGCCTGCTGCGGACGCTCGAGCAGCGGGAGCTGATCGAGCAGGAGCCGGAGAGCGGGAAGTACCGACTCGGAGCCGCGATGCTCCAGTTGGGTAACTCGTTCCTGGACAATCATGAGCTCCGCGCGCGCTCCCTGATGTGGGCGGGGTCGCTCGCGATGCGTGTCGGCGAGGCCGTCCGCGTCGGCGTCATGAACGGGAACACCGTCTTGATCGTTCATCACGTGTTCCGGCCGGACAACTCCGTGCAGATCCTGGAGGTCGGCGCGTCGATCCCGTGGCACGCGTGCGCGTTGGGCAAGGCGGTGGTGGCGTTCGTCTCGCCCGCTCGCCGGACCCATCTCCTCGGGGCCGACCTGTCGCCGCTGACCGGTCGGACCATGACCGAGCCCTCGCTCCTGCGGGCCACGCTCGAAAGCGTGTCGACGCTCGGCATCGCCGTCGAGGATCAAGAGGCGGTCGTGGGCGAGGCCGAGATCGCATCCCCGGTGTTCGATCATCGCGGGCAGCCGATCGGAGCGATCGGCGTCGTCGGACCGGTGGAACGGCTCCTGCCCGATGGCCCGGCGCCCGCGTTGGTCGCCGCTGTGAAGGAGGCGGGACGCGGATTGTCTCGCGACATGGGCGCGGGTCGCTTCGCCGCCCGAGGCTGAGGCCGACCGGCTAGGCTCCGCACATGGACGAGGTGCCCCGGTTCGTCACGGTCGACGACTACGAACGGGTCGCGAGCGAGCGGCTCCCGCCGGACGTGTACGACTTCTATGCCGGCGGTGCCGGCGATGAGTGGACGCTCGCTGAGAACCGACGCGCGTTCGATCGATGGAGCCTGCGGCCCAGGGTGTTGCGCGGGTCGGGCCACCCCGATCCGTCGTCGACGATCCTCGGGGCGCCGCTTTCGTTCCCCGTTCTGGTGGCGCCGTGGGCCTACCAGTCGATGGCACACCCCGATGGTGAGCGGGCCACCGCGCGCGCGGCTGCGGCGGCGGGTACGGTCATGGTCGTCTCCTCCACCGCGGTCGACGTGTTGGAGGACGTGTCCGCGGCATCCAACGGTCCGAAGTGGTGGCAGCTCTACGTGTTCGAGGACCGGACCATCACCATCGACATGCTCGCGCGAGTGGTCGATGCCGGGTACGGAGCGATCTGCCTCACCGTCGATCTGCCGGTCTTCGGGTTGCGGCATCGTGACACCCGCAACGCGTTCGAGCCCCCGCTCGGCGGCGCGTCCTCGCGGTTGCCGTGGGACTCCATGCTGTCGTGGGACGACGTCGCATGGCTGCGGGAGCGGATATCCGGGCTCTCGCTCCTGGTGAAGGGCGTCCTGACGGCCGAGGATGCCGAACTGGCCGTGAGCGCCGGCGTCGACGGGATCGTCGTCTCGAACCACGGCGGCCGCCAGCTCGACTGCTCGCCTGCGGGCCTCACGGCACTCCCAGAGGTCGCCGGGGCAGTGGCGGGCCGAGTTCCGGTCCTGGTGGACGGTGGGATCCGGCGGGGGACCGACGTGGTGAAGGCGATCGCCCTCGGGGCGGACGCGGTGCTCGTAGGGCGCCCGTGCGTCTGGGGTCTGGCCGTCGACGGCGAAGCGGGCGTGGTGGACGTGCTCGGGATCCTCCGTTCCGAATTCGAGAACGCGATGGCCCTCTGCGGCTGCCGCACCGTCGCGGAGATCACGTCCGCGCTCGTCAGCCCGGCGTGACGGCCCCCGTCGCGTCTGCCACCATCGGCGGTCATGGCCGGCTACGACCTCCACACCCACACGAACCGCTCGGACGGGACGTTCACGCCCACGGAACTGGTCGACCTGGCCGTGGAGCGCGGGCTGACCGGGGTCGCGATCACCGACCACGACACGCTGGCGGGACTGGATGAGGCGGCCCTGGCGGCCGGCGACAGGATCGAGGTTGTGCCGGGGATCGAGTTCTCCGCCGAGTACGAGGACGCGAGCCTGCACGTCCTCGCGTACTGGATCGATCCGTCGAACGACGCGCTGCTGGACGAGCTCCGACGACTGACGGACACGCGGTTCCGGCGCGGAGAGCTGATGATCGAGAAGCTCCAGGAACTCGGGTATCCGATCGAGTTCGAGCGCGTGCGCGAGATCGCCGGCGGCGACACGATCGCTCGCCCGCACGTCGCGCAAGCGATGGTGGAGGCGGGCATCGTGCCGAACGAGAAGGCGGCGTTCACCGAGGAGTTCATCGCCGACGGCGGGAGAGCCTGGGTGCCGAAGCACGCATTGCATCCGTTGGACGCTCTCAGGCTGATCGCAGAGGCTGAGGGTATCTGCGTCCTCGCTCATCCCGGGATGTGGAAGGGCGCCGGATCGGTTCCCGACGAGCTGATCGAAGCGATGGCGGCGGGAGGCATGGCGGGCCTCGAGGTCGACCACCCGGACCACGACGATACGCAGCGCGCGAAGTACCGAGCGATGGCCGAACGGCTCGACCTGGTGCCGACCGGCGCGTCGGATTGCCACGGGAGGCGGTACGACCCCGTGCGGCTGGGGAGCGAGACGACCGATGTCGATCGCGTCGACGAGCTGCGCCGCCGCGCCGGCCGCTGACGGGTCGGGGAGATGGTTGCGGTGATCCGGCCGTTGGAGATGGTGTTCTTCGACATCGGCGGCGTGCTCTACGACGACACGATCTACGCGCGGGCGATCAACACCGCGCTCCGCGCGATGGGCGCGAGCTTCACCGACCGGGAGTTCGACGACGTCTATCGGTCGGCGCGCGCCGCACAGGCCGGGTCGTTCCGCGCGTTGCTGGCGAGGCGTTTCCTGGGGCCGGATGCCGACATGGTGGCGTTGGAAGCTGAGGCGTCGAAACACTGGGCCTACCCACCCGAGGCGTTGCATGACGACGTCCGGCCGTGTCTGGACGTGCTCGCCGCGAGGTACCGACTGGGCATCATCGCGAACCAGCCGAGCTCGGTGAAGGACGCGATGCGGCGCGACGGATCGGCCGGCTTCTTCGAGGTCTGGGGAGTGTCGGACGACGTGGGCCTGGAGAAGCCCGATCCGGCGTTGTTCACGCATGCCCTTCGGGAGGCGGGGGTCGATCCCCCGAGGAGCGTGATGGTCGGCGACCGTCTGGACTACGACGTGCGTCCGGCGAAGGCGGCGGGCATGCGCGCGGTGTGGGTGCTCCGCGGCGAGGCGCCCGATGACCCGACGCCGGAGCAGCTCGCCGAAGCCGACGCGGCGATCCGCGGACTGGACGAGCTCCCGGCGGCGTTGGAGATGTTGGAGGTGGCGTCGTGACGTCGAAGCGGATCCTGATCGTGGGTGGCGGGTTCGCCGGGATGTATGCCGCGATGGAGATGAAGCATCTCGTCGACGCCGGTCACTCGGTGACCCTGGTCTCGGCCGAGAACTTCATGCAGTACCAGCCGTTCCTGCCGGAGGTTGCGTCCGGCACGATCGACCCGAGGGCCGTCGTGGTGCCGCTGCGGCCGGTGCTGAAGCACGCCACGGTCGAGGTCGGCGAGGTCACGGCGATCGACCACGAGGAACGTCGTGTGCAGGTCCGGATCCCCGACGGCGCGACGGTGAGCCTGGGCTACGACGTGCTCGTCGTGACGGCGGGCTCGTGGTCGCGGGTCCTGCCGATCCCCGGCCTGGCGGAGCACGGGATCGGGTTCAAGACGGTGCAGGAGGCCATCTACCTGCGCAACCACGTGCTCTCCCGGCTGGACGTCGCGTCCCAGACCGAGGATGCGGACCGACGGCGCTCGGCACTGACGTTCGTGTTCGTCGGGGCCGGATATGCCGGGGTGGAGGCGTTGGGCGAGCTCGAGGACCTGGCACGCGACGCGATGCGGAACTATCCGACGCTGAACCCGCGCGACATGCGGTGGGTCCTGGTGGAGGCCGCCGGAGCGGATCCTCCCCGAGCTCCCGGAGGATCTCGCCGCCTACGCGCAGGTGCAGCTCGAACGCCGTCATATCGAGGTCCTGTTGCACATGCGCCTGGACTCGGCGGAGGGAGGCACGATCCGGTTGTCGGACGGGCAGGCGTTCGAGGCCGACACGCTGGTCTGGACCGCGGGCGTGAAGCCGTCGCCGCTCGCAGGTCTCGGCGGGTTCCCGGTGGACGAGCGCGGACGGATCGTGGTGGACGACTACCTGCGCGTGGTCGGCGTCCCGGATGTGTGGGCGGCCGGCGACATCGCCGCCATCCCCGATCGCACGACCGGCGGCCTGGCCCCTCCCACGGCGCAACACGCGATGCGCGAGGGACGCCGGCTGGGCAAGAACATCGCCGCCTCGCTCCTGGGCGGCGAGCAAGGACCGTTCGTGTGGAGGAACGTCGGGGGCGTCTGCTCACTGGGTCGCTACAAGGGCGTGGCCAACGTGTTCGGGATCAAGGTGAAGGGGTTCCTCGGGTGGTTCCTGCACCGCTCGTACCACCTGTGGGCGATGCCGACGATCGGGCGCCGCGTGCGGATCGCGGTCGACTGGACGATCGCGCTGCTGTTCCCGCGCGACATCACGCAGTTCGGCTCGTTCGAGGATCCCCGCGCGCCGTTCCGGCGCGCGGCGAGCCGGTAGAAACGGCTCCGCGGCGCCTACGCGCCCTTGCGCCGCTGCTTCTGCAGATCGCTCGCTGCCTGGAGCGCCTTGTGGCTGCGTGCGATGTCCGGCATCTCGTGTCCGCCCGCGAGCTCCTCCGCGGCCCATCGCGTCAGGTCGCGGATCGAGATGATGCCCGCAACACGGCCGCGGTCGATCACCGGCAGGTGGCGGATGTTGCGCGACGCCATCACCTCGGCCGCCTCGGCGATGTCCGTCTTGGGCGTGATCGTCGTGAGGTCGCGGCGCGTCATGCCGTGCACGACCTTGACGCTGTGTGGGTCGCCGCCGGCGGCCACCAGGTTCACGATGTCCCGCTCCGTCACGATGCCGGCGAGCTTCTTGCCTTCGAGCACCACCACGGAGGAGATGCCGTTCGATCGCATGATCTTCGCGACGTCGGCGAACGTGTCCTCGGCAGCGGCCGTCTTCACCTCCGTGTGCATGATCTCTCCGACCAGCATCGATCCTCCTTGGGGATGGCCTCGGGACCAGGAGCCTACCGCGGCGGACGTGCCGTCGCAGCGTTCGCTCGGTGCGGAGCGTCTAGTGGTCGCTCCTGCCGCTGAAATGGAACTCCTCGACCTTGAGCGCCGGCACCCGTGAGGCCGAGAAGAAGAACTCGCTCGCCAGCTCGGCCTTGCGCCCTACCAGTGAGACGCTCGTCAGCGCGTCGATGATCGATTGCGTGAAGCGGAAGTTCATGACCGGCCCGACGATCTCGCCGCGTTCGATCAGGAACGTGCCGTCGCGCGTCATGCCCGTGATGCTGGATTCGATCGGGTTCACGATGTTGGAGTAGTGGAAGCGCGTGACGAGCACGCCGTGGTGCGTCGAGCTGATCATGTCCTCGAGGGATGCGTCGCCCTCTTCCATGAACAGGTTCAGCGGGAACGGGCCATCCGGGTTGGGTGCGGGCAGGCCGTGCCCGGTTGAGGGACGGCCGGACTGCTTGCCGGTCCGCAGGTCGTAGACGGCGTCGAGGAACACACCGTCCTTGATCAGCTCGACTCGCCGGCGAGGCACCCCCTCGAAGTCGAAGGCCGCGCCCAGCGTGCGCGGGTCGGCGCCGTCGTCCCAGATCGATATCGACTCCGCGGCGACCTGTTGTCCCGCCTTGCCGCTGAAGCACGACCGATCCTCGATGTAGCCGCGGCCGCCGAACCCCACGTAGGCGAGGAACCCCGCAAGCGTGGCGACCGCGGCCGGCTCCAGGACGACCGGGTACGTCCCCGGATCGAGGGCGACGGGTCGCTGGCTGTGGAGCGCCTTGTCGGCGGCATGCGTCCCGAGGGCGACCGGGTCGATGAACTCGGCCGAGCCCGAGAACGACTCGGCGAACCCGCTGCCGTGCTCGCCGCCGGTCATCACGGTGGTGAGCGACGCCAGCGTCCCCGGGGAATAGCAGAACTGCCCCTCGGAGTTCGCGATGCCGAGTTCGGCTGCGCTCGTCTCGAACGCGCCGGCCGCGACGAAGCCGGGCGGGCACCGGTCGATCAGCTGATCGACCGCCTCGGCGCGAGACGCCGGCGTCATGTCGGCGGTGGCCTCGAAGAAGCGATCCACCTCGGGGACATCGGCCTTGGGGGCGAGACCCGGGAAGAGCGGGTCAGGTGCCGCGACCTCGGCCATCTCCTTCGCGCTCGCCGCGGCCTCCCGGGCGCCGCGTTCGGTGAAGTCGTTCGACGACGCGACGCCACTGCGGTTACGGCTGACGACGCGGACCCGCAGCCCGGTGTCCTCTCGGAACGTCGACTGGTGGATCACGGAGTTGGCGAACCGGGTCAGCCCACCCCATTCATGCGTGTACAGGACCTCGACGCCGTCGACCCCGGTGAGCTCGAGCGCGGCCGCCGCGACGGCGCGGAACCGGTCCTCGCCGATCAAGCCCGGCATCAGCGAACCCCGACCTGGACGTTGCGGAAGCGCGCGGGCGACGTCCCGTGCCCCACGCGACCGACCTGACCGGGCTGGCCCTTGCCGCAGTTGGGCGTTCCCCACACCGTCCACTCCTCGCGGCCTGCCACGGCGTCGCACGATCCCCAGAACTCCGGCGTGATGCCCGTGTAGTTCGGGTTCCTGTAGAGCTGCGTCAGCGTGCCGTCCTTCACGCGCCACGCGATCTCGCACCCGAACTGGAAGTTGATCCGCTTGTCGTCGATCGACCACGACTGGTTCGTGGCCATGAAGATGCCGTCTTTCGTGTCGCCGATGATCTCGGCGAGCGAGCCCTCGCGCGGCTCGAGCGAGATGTTGGTCATGCGGATCAGCGGCAGGTGCGACCATCCGTCGGCGCGGCTGGTGCCGTTGGACACCTGTCCCACGACCGGCGCCGTCTCACGGCTGGTCAGGAAGTTCTGGAAGATGCCGTCGACCAGGACGGGGACGCGCTGGGCGGGAACGCCTTCGTCGTCGTAGCCGAACGAGCCGAGCCCGCCGGTCAGCGTCGCGTCGGCCGTGATCGAGACGAGCGGGCTGCCGTACTTCAGCTTCCCTCGGTCCTCGACGGTGAGGAACGACGAACCCGCGTAGGCCTCCTCCATGCCGAGGACGCGGTCGAGCTCGATCGGGTGCCCGATCGACTCGTGGACCTGCAGCTCGACCTGACCGCTGTCGAGGATCAGCGTGGTGACCTCGCTGGGGCACTCGGGTGCCGACAGCAGCTCGACGGCCTGGCTCCCCGTGCGCTCCGCCTCTTCGATCAACCCGAGCGTGCGGACGTGCTCCCAGCCGGCCGCCTTGATGTGACCCCGGAACGAGTTTGGATACGAGCGCCGCTGCACGTCGCCGTCGGCGATGGCCGTGGCCTCCAGGCCGCCCCCGGAGTGCACGACGACCTGGTCGATCGCGGCGCCGTCGGACGATGCGAACCACGTGGAGCGCCGGAAGAGATCAAGACCGCCCTCCGCGAACGTCACGCCGGGCACGGCCTGCATGCGGCGCGTGCCTTCCATCAGGAGGGCGACCTTCTCTTCGAGCGGGACCGTGAACGGGTCCTCCTCCATCGAGCCGCGCCAGGACGCAACCACCGGCTCGACCGGAGAGAGCTCGACCGGGGCGCCCGGGCGACGGGAGGCGGCCTTCGCGATCTCGACCGCGAGCGTCGCCGTCCGCACGACCTCGGGTTCGTCCTGCCGTGAGGTCGCCGCGAACCCCCACCGACCTCCCGCGAGCACCCGCACGCCGACGCCCGATGACGTCGAGCGATCGATGCCCTCCATCTCCTGGTTGCGGACGGTGAGCGACTCGGTCTCGTCCGTCCCGGTTCGCGCGTCGGCGTAGTCCGCCCCAGCCTTCATGGCGGCCTCGACCGCCATCTTCGCCACGTCGAACGACACCCGCACCTCCCAGGGGGACGCTGCCGGACCCGACGGCCCGCCCGAACGACGGGCATCGTACCCGGTGCGACCGACGGCTAACCTCGACGCCATCGAGACGCAACCCCGGCGAGGCCCGTCTCGGCCTTGGGTGGGATGATGCGGGTCGCCCGACACGACCGGAGGCCCGCCCGATGCCCATCGAACGCTCCGCCGATCACCCCACCTTCGAGCTGGGTGGGAACCGCGTCACGAGTCTCGCCGCGCCGGCCCGCGGATCAGATGAGGTCGCGCTCTTCCGGACGGACCTGCCCCCAGGAGGAGGGCTCCCGCCTCACCGCCACGATCATTTCGACATCTTCATCCTCATCGCGGGTGGGGCCACGTTCCATCTGGGCGACGAGGTGAGCGAGCTCGTACCCGGCGATTCGGCGGTCGTGCCGACCGGGGTTCTCCACCACCTCGAGGCCGGATCCGATGGCGCTTCGATCGTGGTGGCGATGCTCGCGGGGACGAAGTTCCTCCGCGACGACGCCCCCGAGCTGGTCCCCGAGTGGGTGCGGTGATGTCGCACTACTTCTCGAACGTCGGCGTGTTCGACGGGCGGACCGTGAAGACCAAGCAGGGCGTGCACGTGGCGGGAGGCACGATCCAGTGGGTGGGTCCGCACGCCCGGGCACCTCGTGTGGCGCGAGCCGCCTCCGAGGTCGAAGGCAACGGCAGGACGCTGACCCCGGGGTTGATCGACTGCCACGTCCACCTGATCTTCGACGGGCAGGCGGACTTCGAGGGCGAGTCCAAAGGACTGTCGCCGGCGCGTGCCGCGATCAAGGCCGCGCGGAACGCGGAGCGACATCTGCAGGCGGGGGTCACGACCGTCCGCGATCTGGGAGGGCTGGACGCCGTCGTCTGTGACATCGGACTCGCGATCGACGAGGGCGTGACGCCGGGCCCGCGTGTGTTGGCCGCCGGGCGCGCGCTCACGATCACCGGCGGGCACGGGCACAACCTCGGGCTCGCGCGCGAGGTCGACTCGCCCGAGGACGTCCGGCGCGCGGTCCGAGAGGAGATCAAGGCCGGTGCGCGCGTGATCAAGGTCATCGCGACCGGCGGCGTCTTGACGCCGGGGATCGACGCGACGTTCACGGCCTTCACCCCCGACGAGCTGGAAGCCGCCGTGGACGAGGCGCACAAGTGGGGTCGCGGCGTCGCGGCGCACGCGATCGGTTCGCAGGGGATCATGAACGCGGTGGTCGCCGGCGTCGATTCGATCGAGCACTGTTGCCAGACGACCCCCGAGATCGCGCGGGAGATGAAGGCGCGCGGCACGTTCCGATCGTCGACGATCTGCGCGCTCCGCGGCATCGTGGGCAACGCGGATGTCGTACCCGAGTACGCCGTGACGAAGGCGCGATCGCTCGAGGCGGAGGCGCGCGACGGCTTCCGCCGGGCCGTCCGCGAGGGCGTCCGGCACGTCTGCGGCACCGATGCCGGCACGCCGTTCAATCCCCACGGCAGCGCGCCGCGAGAGCTGGTCTCGATGGTCGAATGGGGGATGACCCCCCTGAAGGCGATGCAGGCCGCGACCGCGAACGGCGCGGAGCTGCTCCGGCTGCCGCTCGTCGGCACGATCGAGGAGGGCAAGGAGGCCGACCTGGTCCTGTTCGATGGGAACCCGGCGGAGTCGATCGAACACGTCCTGTCTCCTCTGATGGTGTTGAGGGCGGGCGACGTCGTCGCGGGATCGATCGAGTGAACCGCGAGGATCCGGCATGAAGATCCTGGTGATCGGGGGAACGCACTTCGTCGGTCGCGCGATGGTCGAGGATGCGGTGGCTCGCGGCCACGACGTGACGGTCTTCCATCGCGGTCCCGCGGAACCGGAGGGCTTCCCCGCGATCGAACATCTCCACGGCAACCGCGACGGTGGATTGGATCCGCTCCGGGGCAGGACGTGGGACGCGGCGATCGACACGTGCGGCTACGTCCCGCGGGTCGTGCATGACTCCGCGCGACTCCTCGCCGATTCGGTCGGGACGTACGTGTTCGTCTCGACGCTCTCCGTGTATCCGGACGACGCACCGCCCGGTTGCACCGAGGCGAGTCCGACGCGCCGGCCGCCGTTCCCCGACACGGAGGAGATCACGGAGGAGTCGTACGGGGGATTGAAGATGGCCTGCGAGCTCGAGGCGCAGGACGCGTTCCCCGGCAGGTGCCTGGTCGTCCGTCCCGGCTACATCGTCGGCCCGCACGACCCCTCGGATCGCTTCACCTACTGGGTCCGCCGCGCGGGGGTCGGGGGGCGGATGCTGGCTCCGGGCCCGCAGGACCAGCGGTTGCAGGTCGTCGACGTCCGGGACCTCGGGGCGTTCACGTTGGATCACATGGAGATCGGGACGGACGACGTGTTCGGCGTCGTCGGCCCGCGCGAGCCGCTCACGTGGAGCCAGGCGCTCGCCGCGCTGGTGGAGGGCGGGCGGGCCGGGACGGAGCTCGTGTGGGTGGACGAGGCGTTCCTGCGGACCCACGTGAAGGAGGAGGACGGCGAACTGCCGCTGTGGGACATCGACTACCCCGGCTTGCACAGCTTCGATGCGAGCAAGGCGATCGCGGCGGGACTCCGCCATCGCCCGCTCGGCGACACGATCGCGGACACCCTCGCATGGGATCGCGGACGTGGCGCGCTCAAGGTCGGGCTCACGCCCGAGCGAGAACGTGCGTTGCTGCAGATGTGGAGCGTGTCGGAGGGATAGCCACCGGACCGAGGCTAGCCCGGGCCGACCATCCGCTCCAGCACGTCGACACCGCGCGCGAGCGCTCGGAGCTCGTCGGGGGAGAGGGTCCGCAATCCCGCCGCCAGCGCCTCAACCCGCTGCGAGCGGCCTTTCCGAAGCGCACGGGACCCTTTCGCGGTGGCGCTCACGATCACGGCGCGGGCGTCCGACGGGTCGGGCCGGCGCACGACGTATCCGTCCCGCTCCATGCCGTCGACCAGACGCGTCATGGTCGGCGGTTCGACCTGCTCGGCCTCGGCGAGCTCGCCCACCCGCCGAGGCCCGGCGAAGACCAGCACGGACAGCGCCGAGAGCCGGGGAGCGGAGATCCCGAGCGCCTCGTCCTCCACGCGCAGGCGTCGCAACAGGTGGATCGCGGCCGAGTGCAGGCGATCGGCCACCGCATCCACATCTCGCGTCGGGGAAGTCGGCCTTGACGTGGTCATCAGTATTTAGCTAGCCTATGCACATAATCTAGCACGGAGGCCGGGCGATGGGAAGCACCGAGCGATTCTTCGAGGCGATCGATTCGGGCGACGCGGATCGCGTGCGGTCGATGGTGTCGGCGGACCCCGAGCTGGCGTCGTCGCGCGACGCGCAGGGTGTGTCGGCGCTGATGCGCGCGCGCTACCGGTTCGACGCGACCCTCGTGGACGCCGTGATGAGTGGAGGGCCAGCGCTCGACGTATTCGAGGCGGCATCCGTCGCCGATGTCGAACGGTTGCGGCAGCTGCTCGACGCCGATCCGTCGCTCGCCACGGCGTTCTCGGGTGACGGGTTCACCGCGCTGCACTTCCCGGCGTTCTTCGGCGGGGTCGAGCCGGCCCGGCTCCTGCTCGAACGAGGAGCGGACGTCGATGCGCGAGGACGGGGCTGGATGACCGGCACGCCGCTCAGCTCCGCGGCGTCGGGGCGTCACGCCGACGTGGCGCGTCTGCTCCTGGATGCCGGCGCCGACCCGGATGCGCGGCAGGCGAGCGGCTGGACGCCGCTGCACTCCGCGGCACACAACGGCGACCTCGAACTGGTGGAGCTGCTCCTGGCACGCGGCGCCGACCCCGCCGCGGCGAACGACGACGGCGTGACCGTCCTCTCAATGGCCGAAGAGGGTGGGAACGCGGACGTCGTCGCACGCGTCCGCGCCGCGCTCGGGTCCTGATCGTCGACGCCGAGCGCGTCGATACGACTCAGCTCGCGAACGCGAACTCCTGCGCCACCGAGTCGCACGGGTTCCCGCGACCGAACGTGACCCGCATATCGGTCACGTCGGCGATGCACCAGAAGCACGTGACGGAGCCGGCGGCGTCCTGGTCGGCGTGCCGGCACAGGGAGTCGGGCGCGTGCTCGTGGTCCGAGAGGATCTCGCGCAGCCCTGCCTCCGTGACGGTGCCGTCCGGATGCGCGGCGAGCAGCTCCTCCGCGCGGGAGTACCGGATCGCCGATCGTCGCGCGTAGACGGGATCGCCCTCGTAGGAGAGCATCGCGTCGCAGACGTAGTGGTTGGTATGGACCAGGTGCCCGCGCTCGTCCGGTTCCGTCATCTCGGCCGACGTGGCCGAGCCCTCGACGTTCACGACGCTCCCGTCGGACGACGCGAGCACGTTGTTGTACGAGGACGCGCGATCGTGACGGAGCGCGGTGCCGACCATGGCATCGAGCGACGTGTCGCGGAGCATCGCGCGCACCTGCAGCTCGCGCGGGATGCCGATCCGCTCGTCGTTGGGCGACAGCTCGTTGCCGGTGAGCGAGAGGCCGGCCGAGTTCCAACCGACGCTGATCCAGATGCCGTTGCCGATCGTGAAGACCGTCGGATCGCCGGGAACGCTGCGCTCGATCGCGACGAGCTCGTCGCGGTAGCGCGGCGAGAGGTCGTTGTTGTGCGCGACCAGCACGTGACCGTCGGCGGTGGCGGGCGGCGCGGCGACCAGATCGCTGCATCGCCCGTCGATCGACGCCGTGCCGGGCGTGCGCGGCTCGTACCAGATCTCCTCGACCGTGCACGCGAACAGCGCGAGCGGGTCGACGTCGGCGCCCTCGGCCGCGCCGTCCAGCTCCTCGACCACCCATGGCATCGCGGCCGTCGTGAGCTCGTGGTATCGCGCGGCGAGGGCGAGCTGTTCGGCTCGCGTCCGACCTGCCGGCAGCTCGTCCTCGAACGATACGGCGCGCTGCAACACGTCGGCGCACGCGTCGCCGATCTGCCGGCCGACCTCGCGGTACGAACCCACGAACCGCAGGACCGGGATCGTGTGCGGCGTGACCATCGTGCTCATCCCGTGAGGATCGGCGGCGGTGGCGGCACCGGCGGTCCCGCCGGGGCGACGCCCGGTTGCGACGCCGGATCCCGGCCGGTCGCGCGGGCCGCGAGGACGAGCGCGCCGAGTCCCCAGACGGTGGCGCCGAGCCAGACGAGGCCTCCGACGACCGGGATGAGCGCGAGGACGCGCAGGATGCCGAACCCCGCCAGGAACGCGAGCATCCGATGCCTCGGCGGAGCGACGAGCCGCCGGCCGAGCGCGAACGCGCCGACCGTGTAGCCGAGCCAGTAGAGGAGCCCGAGGGCGAGCAGGACGCCGAGTCCGATCGGGATCCCGACCAGGAGCACCATCGCGACGACCGCCGCGATGGGTATCCCGATGAGCATCAGGAAGCCGAACCCGATCGACGCGCCGAGGCGCCGCGCGGCCGTCGACGCCGTCGCGTCCGCTGCCCTGGGAACGAACAGCACGAGCACGAGGCCGAGGAGGAACGACGAGACGGTCGTGGCGATCCACCACAGGAACCGGCCGACCGCGGCGAACTGACCGGCGTTGACGTCGAAACGGCTCGACCGGCGGACGCTCCCGACGACGGTGGCAGAGCTCGCGATCACTGGCAGGTCTCGGGAGACCACATCGCCACCGACGCGGGCGCGAGACCCTATCGTGACCCGGCCGTTCACCGCGACGACGTCCCCGTCCACGCTCCCGCTGACGTTGACGTCCCCATTGAACGCGATGACGTTTCCCGTGACGTCGCCGTCGACGCTGGCGTCGCCGTTGAAGATGATGGCGTCGCTGGAGACCGTGCCCTCGGGGATGTCGAGATGGCCGGTCAGCACGACGAACGGGTCACCGCCCAACGGGTTGGTGGACGCGAGCGGTCCCGCGAACGCGGGTGCCGCGATCGCCGTCAGCCCGATCGCCATCAAGGCGATGGTCAGCATCCTGCGTCGCTTGTTCATGGGCCAAACCTCTCTCTCGATGCTCTCGAAGGCTACCCCGTCGCGCGTCGCCGGACCTACGCGGTCAGCTCCGCGATGAACGACCCGTACGCGGCGACGTATCGATCGACGTCCTCCTCGGTCGCGGGCACCGGGCACGTGGGTCCCGCTCCGACGATGGCCTCCCACACCCCGCGGTTGGCCAGGTAGACGCGCGCGAGGAGCGTGAGCGGGATGTCCTTCGCCGCGTATGCCTCCAATGCGTTGCGGGGCATGGAGGGCGCGAACGTCACCCCCGACCGGGGCCAGAAGCGGTGCGTGGTCCACGGCAGCCCGGCGTCGCGGATCGCCTTCTCGATGCCGTCGGCGAGCCGGGCGCCCAGCACATGCGTGTGCGCGTAGGCGTCGTCGGTGAGGACCGCTCCCATCGTCGCCCGGGCCGCGGCCATCGAGAGCGGGTTGCCGAACAACGTTCCGCCGGTCGCGATCGCCTCCTTCTCGTCGAACCGTCCATCCGGCCGCTGCAGGATGTCGGCGACGGCCTCGGTCATGCCGTAGGCGCCAAGGGCACGCCGCCGGCGATGGACTTCCCGATCGTCACGATGTCGGGCTGCAGCGACCACATCCGCGTCAGCCCGCCCGGACCCACCACCTGGGT
>CAVRSI010000013.1:0-443637 GCA_963723855.1 uncultured Actinomycetes bacterium
GGAGCGGGCGCTTGAACACTTGCCGGAATCGGTCGGCCACGCCGCGTGGCCGCCAACCCGGTGGGAACGGCCCTTCGACGACGAAGGCTGCGGGATGCCAGGTGCATCCGATCACGGCGGGCAGACTCGGGCGGGATGCGACGCTTCAGCTCGTCGGCGAGCGCCAGGACCGTCGCGGCGCGGAGCACCGCGGAGCGGTCCTCCACGCCGATCAATCGCCGATACGGGCCGAGCCGGATGTCGTCGTCCGCCTGTCGCAGGATCGCCGACAGGATGCCGAGGTGCTCGTGGGTGAACCCGCCCAGGTCAGCCGACGTGACGATCATGGCCGCGTGCTCGAAGCGGTCGTAGTAGTCGATCGCTCGCCCCACGTCGAGGACGGTCGACGCGTGGACCAGCATCTCGCGGACCGCGTCGCGCGCCTCGGGGTCGAGCGTGTCGTGCAACCGGGTGGCGATCATCGTTCGGCGCTCCGCCGCTCGCACGTCCCAGCTGGCGAACCGCGCGGAGAGCGTGGCGATCGAGATCGTGCGTACCCATCGCGGGGGCGGCAGGGTCGCGTCGGGTCCGCCGAGCGCGAGTCCCTCGCGAACCCCGCGGCTGGACACGACGATCCGATCGCCGTCGAGCGCGGACATGACCTCCAGCAACACGACCGCGCCACCGATCACGGAGTCGGCACGGTCGGGGTTCAAGCCCGCGACCTGCGCGCGGCGCTTCATGGACTTGCCCGCCAGATCGTCGAGGATGGCCTCCAGCCGATCGGCCGCGAGCTCGTAGCCGTGCAGCAAGCCGAGGGGATGCTCGGTCCGATGCATGTCGACCTTCGCCAGGTTCCGAACCGTCCCCCCGATCCCGACGAGGACCTCGCCGCTCGTCAAGTCCTCGATGTCGACAGCGCGGAGCGTTTCGCTCACGTGCTTCCGCATGCGCTTCAGCTGCGCGGCCGACGGCGGGTCGTCTTCGAGGAACCGGTCGCTCACGCGGAGCGACCCGAGCTCGAACATCCACGAGCGGTTCAGACGGCGATCGCGGAACCGAGAGATCTCCGCGCTCCCGCCACCGACGTCGAGCGTCGCGCCGCTCGTGACCGGAAGGTCGTGGACGGCGCCGACGAAGCCGAGGTGGGCCTCCGTGTCGCCGTCGATGATCTCGAGCGGAACCCCGAGCTCCCGTGCGCGCTCGAGCAGGAGGTGTCCGTCGAGCGCGTCGCGGACGGCCGAGGTGGCGACCGCGAGGATCCGATCGGCACCTGCCCCTTCCGCGACGGCGCGGAAATCCCTGAGCGCCTCGAGGGTTCGTTCGATCGCCTCCGGACCGAGCTCGGCTCCGGTATGGAGCTCGCGCGCCAGCCTGAGCGGGGCGCGCGCGTCCTCGATCACGTCGAGGTGCTCGCCGTCCCGCAGTCGGAAGACGATCATCCGCGCCGAGTTCGACCCGACATCGAGCACGGCGAACGGTCGTTCGTCGTGTGCGGCGGAGGGGGTCGCGTCGGCCACGGGTCGATGCTCGCACATCGCGAGGTGGGTGCGGTTGCGGGTCGGCGAAGCGGAGGCCTACCCTCTCAGGTGAGGAACCGAGTAGATCGGAGCATCGTGGATACCCTTCGCCGCCCCGAGATCCGAAAACGGTCGATCCGGCTCCGCGAGCTGATCGCCGACGCGCTCCTCATCGCCGGGTTCGTCCTGATGGTGCTCGGCATCTACGAGATCGGCGGGCTGGTCAGCCTCACCGTGGGGTTCTTCATCCTGTGGGCGGGAGCGCTGGCCGCGCTCGCCGACATGCGGGGGAAGCGCCGCGACGAGGACGAAGCGTTCTTCCGCATCACCGACAACATGTAGCCGGTCCCGCCGTCGGTCGCGGTTGACACGGTCCCGGCCGTCCGGGAGACTCGCCGCAGCATGACAGCGGTATAGCCAACGACCTCACCGACCCTCGCCGGGCCTTCGCGTCCGGCTTCTCGCGTCGCGTGACGGCTGGCCGGACCGTTCTTCGCATCCCAAGGTCCACGAGCGCCTCCGTTCTCGGCGCCCTAGTCAGCGCCGGGACTCGCCGGCGCCGGAAGGACGAAGGATGAACCGACGATGCGCGCCGTCCCCGTGTTCCTCGCGTACATGGCGATCAACGGGTTCTTCTCGCGGATGATGGGCGTGATCTTCAGCGTGTTCCTCATCCTGCGACTGGGCCTCGGTCCGTTCCAGCTGGTGCTGTTGGGGACGGTCTTGGAGGGCTCCTACCTCCTGTTCGAGACGCCCACCGGCGTGGTGGCCGACACCATCAGCCGGCGGACCTCGATCGTCATCGGCCTGGCCGGGGGAGGCGTCGGGTTCCTGCTCCTCGCGTTCTCGCACAGCTTCTGGATGGCGGCTGCCTCGCAGCTGATCTGGGGGATCTTCGCGACGTTCGAGAGCGGTGCCGACGTCGCGTGGCTCACGGACGAGGTCGGGGAGGAGGCCGCTCGACCGCTCTACCTCCGTGGCGATCAGTTCTGGCACGCGGCCGCGTTGGCCGGGATCGTCGCGGGCGTGGCGCTCGCGACCGTGAACCTCGCGTTGCCGATCCTCGTGGCGGGCGCCGGCCAGCTGCTGCTGGCTGCAGCGCTCTGGATCGTGATGCCCGAAGAGGGGTTCGAACGCCGGGCGCGACGGGATGGTGAGCGTCTCCACCATTCGTTGATCGCCACGTTCAGGGAAGGGGTCAAGGCGATGCGCTCGCACCCCGCGCTCGTGTTGATCCTCAGCACGGCCGCGTTGCACGGAGCCTCGACGGAGGGCTTCGACCGGCTGTCCGATCTCCACATCCTGCGGGACATCGGACTCCCGGCCATCGGGCAGCTCTCGCAGCTGTGGTGGTTCGCGATCCTCGACGGCGGTGCCCTGGTGCTCGGGTTCGCCGCGTTGATCGTCGTGCGACGCCGGGTGACGCTCGAAGGTCACGTCCCCGTCGCGCGGATCCTGGCCGCGATCGACGTGTGCCTGGTCCTCAGCGTCATCGCGTTCGCGCTGACCGGGCAGTTCTGGGTGGCGCTCGCGGCGATGTGGGCGGTCGGCGCGCTCCGGAGCGTGCGCGACCCGGTGTTCCGGGTGTGGATCAACCAGGGGCTCGATCCGAAGACCCGCGCGACGATCAACTCGGTCGGTGGTCAGGCCGACGCGGTGGGGCAGACGGCAGGGGGTCCGGTGCTCGGCGCGATCGCGGGGGGCATCGGGGTCCCCCTCGCGCTCGTCGCGTCGGCCGCGCTACAGCTTCCGACGCTCCTGCTGTACCGTCGCGCCATCCACAAGGGAACGGTGGGCACGCTCGAGCCGGACGAGATGGATCCCGTGCTCGAGCTCGAGGACGAGCCGGTCTGAGGGCCGGAGACCGGGAGGCGGCAGACGTGGGACGACGGACACCTTTGATGCGGGCGATGCGCGAGCTGGCCGACGTTCACGCGTCGCTCCCGAAGGATCGGCCGCTGTCGCTGGACGAGGCGATCGAGCTCCAGCGCCGGCAGCTCAGCCGGCGTCAGGTGCTGCATGGTGCCGGCGTCCTGGGAGCGGGGCTGGCCGTCGCGCAGCCGCTCGCCGCGCTGGCGCGGGCACGTCGCCGAGGGGCCCACGATCCGCGCGTCGTCGTGGTGGGCGCCGGGCTCGCCGGGGTGTCCTGTGCCTACAAGCTGCAGCAGCACGGCATCCCGGCCGATCTCTACGAGTCCCGCGACCGCGTCGGGGGCCGGTGCTGGTCCGCCCGGACGTTCGCCGATGGCCAGGTGGCCGAGCACGGAGGAGAGTTCGTCGATACGCGGCACGTGCAGCTCCGCCGGCTCGTCGCCGCGCTCGGTCTCCAGCTGGACGACCTGTTCCCGGCCTACGAGGACGAGGGCGACGTGACCGGTCTCCTGGTGCTCATGGGCGAGCAGCGGGATCGTCACGAGGTGCATGCGCACTTCGACGTGGTGATCCGCCGGCTGATGCGTGATGCGAAGAAGGTCGGCCCCTATCGCTGGGGGCAGGCGGGACCGGCGGCGAAGGCGTTCGACCAGATGACGATGCGCGAGTGGATGGACGACAACGTTCCGGGCGGGAGCGGGTCGCTGCTCGGCCTGTCGATGGACGTCGGTCTCACCGGATTCTGGGGGATCGACCCCGAGGACACGTCGGCGATCACGCTGCTCGACACGTACATCACGCCGTACCCCGGTGGACCGGCCGATGAGCGCTACCACGTCCGGGGCGGGAACGATCAGGTCCCGAACATGCTGGCCGACCTGCTCCCCGCGGGTGCGCTCCACCTCGGGTCGCCGCTCGAGGCGATGCGGCAGCGCTCCGACGGAACGTACGAGCTCGACTTCGCAGGCGTGTCGTCGCCCGTGGTCGCCGACCACGTCGTGCTCTGCCTGCCGTTCACCACGCTCCGCGACGTCGACCTATCGGAGGCGGGGTTCGATCCGAAGCGGATGCGAGCGATCGACGAGCTCGGGATGGGCACGAACGCGAAGGTGCTCCTGCAGTTCGAGGACCGGTTCCCGACGTTCGGGTGGAACGGCCTGTTCGACCTGGACGTTCCCAAGACGGACAGCTGGGACAGCGCCCTGGCGGAGCCGGGGCCGGGCGGGCTGCTGACCATCTTCTCCGGCGGGAAGACCGGAGCGGGCTACCCGGTGGACGAGCCGCACGCACCGGCGCCGGCGGGCGTGGTCGACGATGCGCTGGCGTTCCTCGACACCTACCTCCCCGGTATGCGGGACTCGTACAACGGGCACTCGTGGTTGGACTCATGGGTGGACGATCCGTGGGTGAAGGGCTCGTACGCGGCGTTCCTGCCCGGGCAATGGACGGGCTTCTTCGGATACATGGGGCTCCCGCAGGGCAACGTGCACTTCGCAGGTGAGCACACGTCGACGTACAGCCAGGGCTATCTCAACGGTGGCGTCGAGACGGGATTGCGCGCGGCGCGCGAGGTGATCCACGCGACGGGCCGGCGCGAGCGCCGGTTGACCTGAACCGCTCAGCCGGGAGGCACGGGAGGAACGTCGATCACGCGGGGTTGCGCGCCGTCGGGGTGGTCGCGTTCCCAGTCGCGGATCAGCTCGGCGAGCTTCATCACGAGTGCCGCTCCGCCTCCCACCTCGATCAGCCTACCGAGCGGTGTTCGGCGGAGCCAGGGGATCCGCATGATCAGCGGCACGGAGATGATCAGCCCGGTGGCCAAGCGCTTGCGGAGCCTCCGGCCGGAGGGGGAGTCCAGGAACGCCAGCAGCTCCTCGACGGTCGAGTCGATCCGGTCCGCGATCTCTTGGAGCTGCGATTGCATGGTCCCCAGCCTACCCACCGTCGCGCCAGCTATGCCTCCGAGACGATGATCACCCCAGGGAGCACCTCTCGTTCGCCCCGCGATCTTTGACTGGGTCCCTTGCCGAGGCTTAGCCTCCGATGCGATGCACGTGGCTGAGATCTCCTCCCCGCCGGCCTAGTCCCCCCACCGGCCTGACATCGAACCGTCGCATGTGATGCGGCGGGTTCGTCGATGCGGTTCCCGGACAGTTGTCCTTGGTCGGCCGTCCGGCGCCCGCAGATGAGAGGAGATCATCATGAGCAGTTCACTTCTCGAGGCGGCATTCGCACACCACGTGTGGGCAACCGTGCAGGTGATCGACGCTTGTCTCACGCTCAGCGCCGATGAGCAAGAGACGAGCGTTCTCGGCACGCGGGGACCGATGCTCGACACGCTTCGCCACGTCGTCGCCGGCGACACCTTCGACCTGTACATCCTGACCGGTGACCGTGCATCCGACATCGACCTCGAACACGTGTCGCTCGCCGAGGCCCGCGTCGTCATGGAGCGCAACGGGTCCGGATGGGCAGGGTTCCTCTCGCGGTCGCTCGACCCCGATGCGATCGTGCGCGAGGTCGACGAGACCGACGGGTTCGAACGGTGGGCGCCGGTCGGATTCAGGCTCGCGGCGGCGCTGGAGCACGGGACCGACCATCGCAGTCAGATCTGCACCGCCCTCACGACGCTCGGTGTGGAGCCGCCGGCGATCGATGTGTACACGTTCGGACTCGACACGCACCGGTGGTGGAGAAGCTCCCGGACGCGTAGCGCCTGGGCGAAGGGGAGGATCGGGGTGCCCCACCGGGCTCTCCGATCTCACCCCAGCGGAGGCACGGGGATGTGAACTTGACTCTCCCCATCGGGGAGGCCGCACACTCATGTGTCGAGCCGTTCGGCTCGATGACGAGGGAGTATGACGCGTGGAAGAAGTCAGCATCGGCGAGTTCGCAAGGCGCTCACGTCTGTCAGTCAAGGCGCTGCGTCTCTACGACGAACTTGGAGTGCTGGTTCCCGCGCGCGTCGATGAAGGCTCCGGCTATCGCTACTACGACGCCGCGCAGCTCGAAACGGCGCGCCTCGTCGCGATGTTGCGTCAGCTTGGATGGCCGCTTGCGGCGATCAAGGAACTGCTCGTATGCGATCCGACTGTTATCGCAGAGCGGATAGCGGCGCATTGGCGGGAGGTCGAGTCCGCACACGACGCGCGCCGTGCGCTCGCCGACTACCTCGTCAACCGACTGAGCGGAAAGAGGTCCGTCATGTACGAGGTCGCTACGCGAGAGATGCCCGAGCGGAGCTTGCTCTGCCTGAAGCGCAGTGTCGACGAACAGGGCGCATGGGCGCTCGGCAAGGAATTCATCGCGATCCTGCGGGAGCGACCGCTACCGAAGATGAACGGGCGAGAAGGCGCGATGTTCACCATCTACTGGGGTGAGGTGAGCGCCGACAGCGACGGCCCCGTTGAGATGTGCAAGCCGGTCCCGGAGTCGGACGCGAAGGCGCTGGCGTCGCATTACCCGGAGTTGAGTTTGCGAACCGAACCCGCACATCGCGAGGCGTACGTCGCGATACCGAACGACGCGCTACCAGCTGGACCGGGAGGGAACCCTGCAGTGCAGTGGCAGCTCGCGTCGGAGGCATTGCACGCTTGGGCGGCCGAGCACGGCATCGACCCTGAACGTCTGGTCCTCAAGCCCGAGGATCTCGGCGTGCGAATCACCTACCTCGCGAGCGAGCCGGTCACTGAGACGAGCGCCCCCTACTGCGACTTCGCCGTGCCGTTCGCCTAGGCCGGAGGTCAGCGATCGGTGGTGACGTGACGGAGAGCCCGGGGGCCTGCTCTCGGCCCAGGGCATGGACGTGGCTCAGACGCCCAGGTGGACTTCACCTCACCGGACCGTGTGCGGGCCGTGATCATCAACTTCAAACGTACACCGGACTTCGAGACCAAGAAGAACCGGGTCCTCGAGCTCTACGACACCGCTGATGGCAAGGCAAAGCCGAAGAAGAGCGACCCCGCGCAGGTCAACCCGGGTGTGACTGAACGTTGGCGGAGGCGGACGGGAATCGAACCCGCCTGGGAGCTTGCGCCCCCACAACGGTGTTGAAGACCGCGGGGCCCACCAGGAACCCTGACGCCTCCGCCGGGCAGCGTACCGGTTGCTGGTCGGCGCGGCCGTGCACGCCGGTTGGTTACCGGTCCCTTAACCGAGTCTTGGCCGGGTGCTGAGAGCGGCGGCGACACGCTCGGCGTAGTACCGAGGAGCGCGTCAACGGAACGCGCCAGAGGGAGGGAGTTCCGATGAAGAAGCACCTGTTCATGGTGACCGCGCTGGTCGGTGCGTCGCTGCTGATGTTGGCGCCTGCGGCGTACGCGGGCGGCGGCGGCGGCGGTGGCGGTGGCGGCGGCGGCACGGTCGTGAACGCCGGAGGCAGCTGCGGCGCGCAGAGCGAGTGGAAGATGAAGCTCAAGCCGGACAACAGCCGCCTGGAGCTGGAATTCGAGGTCGACTCGAACGTGAGCGGTCAGTCCTGGCACGTCCGGATCAGGCAGAACGGCTCTCGGATCTTCACCGGCACGAGCGTGACGCAGGGGGCGAGCGGCTCGTTCACGGTCCACCGCCGTCCCAACGATTCGACCGGTATCGACAGGTTCGTGGCGAAGGCGACGAACCCGTCCACCGGTGAGACGTGCGTCGGTCGGGCGAGGATCTAGCTCACACGGTTGCGCACACGTCGCGGGGCGCGAAGCGCCCCGCGACGGTTCCACCCTCACACCTCCGCGAACTCTAGTCCGAGATGGACTAGAGTTCGCTGGTCCGTGTCAGGCCAGACGCGATGACGGCGAGGAGGTTCGTCGGTGACGTCGAAGGTGGAGGTCGTGGTGTTGGGGCTCCTGGCGGAGGAGCCGATGTACGGATACGACCTGCTCGAGCGGTTCCGGACGCGCAGCATGGGGTTCTGGGTCGAGATCGGGAAGGCATCGGTCTATCAGGTGCTCCGCAGGCTGGAGCGCGACGGGTCGGTCGCCGGGCGGTCGCAAGACGGACCGGAGGGGCCCGATCGCCGCGTGTATCGCATCACCAGGGCGGGCCGCGATCGGTTGGAGAAGGGGCTCTCGGAGCGGGTCGGGTCGCTGGAGCCGTACGAGACGGCCGGCGGCCTGGCCCTGGGATTCACGCACCTGCTTTCCGCCACGGACGCGCGAAAGGCGGTCGAGGAACGGGAGACCGCGGTCAGGGATCTGCTCGATGCGATCAAGACCGAGCGCGCGCGGATCTCCGGGGACAAGGGTCCGGGTCGATCCGTGTCCACCGCGATGCTCCAACGCCAGGAGTCGCTCGCGAAGGCGGAGCTCGCGTGGATCAAGGGGTTCCGGTCGGATCTGGGGCGGATCCGTCGCTAGCCGATGTGCTGAGAGCGCCGGGTGAGCGAGTGGACGCGCCTCCGTCGTGCGTCGCAACGCCTGGATAGGATTCGATGAGGATGGAAGCGGCCTTCTTCGACCTCGACAAGACGATCATCTCCCGGTCGTCGTCGCTCGCCCTGTCCCGGCCGTTGTACCGCGCGGGCATGGTGTCGCGCGGCCAGCTCCTGCGCGGCGCCTACGCGCAACTCGTCTATCTGCTGGTGGGGGCGGACGAGGACAAGATGGAGCGCCTGAAGGAGGGCATGCTGGCCCTCACGAAAGGGTGGGACCGGTCCCAGATCGAGCACCTGGTGCAGGACGTGCTGCTCGACGTGATCGACCCGTACGTCTATCAGGAGGCCCTCGACCTCATGGACCTCCATCGGAGCGAGGGACGCCGGATCTACATCGTCTCGTCGTCGCCCGAGGAGATCGTGCGGCCGCTCGCTCGGCACTTCGGCGTGAGCGGGGTCATCGCGACCCGCGCGGAGGTCGGCGACGACGGTCGCTACACGGGAGGACTGGAGTTCTACGCGTACGGCGAACAGAAGGCGGAGGCGATCCAGAAGATCGCGGCTCGGGTCGGCATCGATCTCTCGCGATCGTACGCGTACAGCGACTCCGTCACCGACGTGCCGATGCTCGAGTCGGTCGGCGAACCCGTGGCGGTGAACCCCGACAAGGATCTCCGGAAGGTCGCGGAGGAACGTGACTGGCAGATCCGCGACTTCCGCCGGCCCGTGCGTCTGCGCTCACGGTTCGTATCTGCGGTGCCCACGCCGAAGCCGTCGATCCTCGCCGCCGTCGGCGGTGTCGCCGTCGCGGCCGTCCTGGTGTGGGTCGTGTTCCGATCGCGCACGTCGGGGCGCCGCAGCCCTGCGTGATCCGTCGCGATCCGGTCTCGCGTTTGCGGGCGCCCGGATCGAGGTGTAGCGTCGATGCGGGTCTCCTCGGGGACCCCGAGGGGAGCAGAACCCACGCGCGAGTCACGCCGCGGGAGGCATGCTCAGGACCCGGGGGCGCGTAGCCGCCCGGCTCTCGAGCACGTGCAGACATGCGCCTGATACCTGCTCCCCTCGACTATGGGCCTCGACCGGCGATCACCGCCCGATGGGGCGGGCTGACGTATCCGAAGTGCATGCCGTCGGGCACGAGTTGATCGCCCCCCCACGCCATACCCCATCGCCGCATGAGCGCGACCAGCCGGGAGTCCTGCACGGGCGGCGATCCGAAGCGGTTCGAGTCGGCGTTCACATCCACGGCCGCGCCCCACGCGTTGTCCGATATGGCCGCAGACGATGACGACTGATCGAACCGAGCGACGAAGCATCCGTCGAACGAGTGGATCGTGGACTCGAGGCTTTCCGACACGACGTCCTTCATGGCACCGCGTATCTGCGGGAGGAACTTCTTGTTACACGAGACACGACCCAACACCGGGATGGTGACGGTGACGATGTGCTCTTGGATCCACGCAGGGTCGATCTCGATCAGTCCCGTGTCGCCCGTCTGTGGCGTTCCCGCCCACTCGCCGAATCGGCGCTTGATCAGTGCCGGCGGGAGCGTGTCGTCGCGAGCCCGGAGGAATCTCGTCTCGCCGGGCGCCCGGACCTGGACGACCGGGTAGGGCAGTCCCGGCGGGAGCACCGCTCGGAACCGCCGCTCGAGTTGTTGATCGGACGGCTGCAGGCCGGGGGAGGGCTCGAACAGCAGGTAACGGTTCTGCTTGACGCCGATCGCGGCTCCCGTCGTTCGGTTCACCACGACCTCCGCCGCCCCCACCAGCTCGTCGGGGAGCACGCCGACGATGGTGACGCTCGCTCCGCCCTGGAACCGCATCACCCCCCCGGGCCCGAGGTGCCGGAGCCGGGCCGACGTCTGCCCCAGGATGGCCTGTCCGTCCGCGAGGTTCTCCACGATCGCCCGCGTCTCCGGCGGCAGGAAGTGCGCGTACGGCCGGGGATCGATCGCGGCGGCGTCGATCGGGATCATGTAGGGGGAGGGAGGCTCGATCGACCAGGCTCCCGTTCGCGTCGGACGAGCTGGTCATCCAGATGGTGTCGGAGGCGACGACCGCGATCTTACCGACGGTGGGGAGACCGGCGATCGCGGCGCCGTAGCCGGGCGGCAGTCCTTCGGGAACCCACGCGAGGTACGCGTCGAGGTGTGGTCCGGGCTCGGGTTGGGGGGAAGAGGGCGTGCCGGAGCCCGAAGCGGACGGAGATGCCGTCCCGTCGCCTGCGTCCGCGCGCTTCAACAGGGACACGAGTACCGAACCTGAGACGAGCACGGCGACGAACGCGGACAAGCCGGCGATCAGCGCCCGACGCTGCAACGATCACTCCCTCAGGTTCCTCTCGGCTCGGCCGAGTCTAGGCGGCGAGGGCGGCTCTCGCGAGGCAGGTCGTGTGCTATCCGTGCGCGGCGGGGTGCTCCAGCTGGTCGGCCAGGCGCTCCGCGCGTTCGGCCGCCTCGGCCGGCCGGCCGGCGGCAACCGCCAGCGCGATCCGCCGGAGCTCACGTTCGACGCCCGCCTGGACGCGATCCGGCGAGCTCCTGACCAGTGGATCCAGCCGGCTGACCGCGAGGTCGAGCCGGTCGATGTCGGAGACCGGATCGCGTCGAGCGCGGTAGGCGGCGAGCGAGATGACTTGACCCATGTCGTCACCCTAGTCCCTGGGTCCGACACGGTCAGGGAAGCGCGGGGAGAACGGTCCACGTCCGTGAGGCCGTGATGGAGAGGTTGCCCGCCCGGTCCTGCACGTAGGTCTGGAACGAATGGACGCCGGTCGTGCAGCCCCTGATAGACGACCGGAGATGTGCACGGGGCGAACGCGGCATCGTCGAGCGAGCAATAGAGGACCCCGGGCTCGCTCTGCCAGACGTCGAACGAGGCGGTCGGATCGGACGTGGTCGCGCCGTCCTCCGGGGATCCGCTCAGCAGCAGCCCGGGCGGGATGGTATCCACGTCCCAGCGGTAGACCACGGGATGTGCTCGGTTCATCGCCGCGTCCAGCCCCCAGACGGTCAGCCGGTGCGCGCCTTCCGCGAGCGGGCCGAACGACATGGTCCTGTCACACGGCATCTCCGGGAACCCGTCCAGCGCGCATAGGTACAACGCGGGATCGGTATTGGACGTGAGCCGGAACGCGGCCTCCGCCACCGAGGTGAACCGATCGGGGTGTCTCGCGAAGCGCACCTTGGGCGCCCCGAAGTCGACCGTCCATGTGAAGGTCGTCACGCCGACGTTGCCGAGGGCATCCGCCGCGACGACATGAAGCAGGTGCGTGCCCTTCGGGAGTCCCGAGACGGAGAACGTGCCATCGCTGCAGTCCTTCCCCCGGTGACGGTCCAAGCGGCAGGTGATGGGACCGCGAACGCCTTCCATGGGGCTGAAGAGGAAGCGGCCGCCGTGCGAGGACGTGGCGTTGGTAGGTCCCTGCGCCAGCAGGAACGTCGGGCCGGAGCGATCGACGCGGACGAGCCACCCCGCCGGGGGCGACGTCCACGTCGTGCTTCCCGGCGCCTGAGCCCGGACCTCGAAGTTCCAGGAGCCCTCCTCGAGATCCTGGTAGCGCATGGATCCCGTGCACGGCTCCCAGTCCGCACGCCGTCCGAGCGCGGGCGACAGACGGCATTCGAACGTCGAGCCTCCCGTCGGGCTGGAGAACGAGAACGACGCATCCCCGCTCCTTTGGGCCGCCGCCGGGTGGGCACCGATCGAGACGGGAGGCCCGCTGGATGCGATCGTGAAGCTGCGCGCAGCCGGGGTCGGATCCGCGCGGCCGGCCTCGTCGGTGCCGGTGACCTCGAACGTGTAGTCACCGTCGGGCAGGTCTCCGATGGCATCGGACTGTCCGTCACAGTCATGCCACGGATCCGCAACTCCGTCCCGGATCAGTCGGCACCGGTACGTGGAGAACCGCGACGGTGAGAAGAACGTGAACGCCACCGACCGCGAGGGCCCGTCAGCGGCCGGCCACGGCCCCGTCACGATCGTGGTGTCGATCGCCGGCGCCTCGAGCGAAGCGAGCTTGGCCCGGAGTTCCGCGATCGTCGCCGCAGCGTGAGGCGAACCGACGAGGTTCGCCAGCTCGTTCGGATCCTGACCGAGGTCGAACAGCTCGCGACTGCCGTCGTCGTACTGCACGTACTTGTACCGCGAGGTCACCACACCTCGGAACGCCCCGGCTCTCGTCTGGTGCGCGTAGAAAGAGAGCCCGGAGCACGGAGGGGTTCCCCTGCTCACGCCTTGGCAGTGCTCGAGCAACACGGCCGAGCGCGTGCTTCGCGCGGAGCCGTCTATGAGCGGGACGAACGATCTCCCGTCCGCGTTCCACGGGAACCCGGCGAGCTGGGCGATGGAGGGCGCGATGTCGATGTTGGACACCAGCGCTCGGGATGTGGATGCCTTACCGGGATGCATGGCCGGGTAGCGCACGATCATCGGCACGCGCACGGAGGGCTCGTACGCGTCGGTCTTGCCGAACCGGCGATGTTCCCCGAACAGGAATCCGTTGTCCGACAGGTAGATGACGATCGTGTCGCGCGTGCGACCACCAAGGTTGTCGAGGATGTGGCCGATACCGTCATCCAGCGAGCGCACCGCCTGCGACATCCTCACGTAGCGGCCGTCGGCGTCGTGGATCTCGTCGCTCGTGAGCGGGACACGTCGCGCGTACAGCGGGCTCTTCGCCGTGAGGGTGTTCTGGTCGAACGCGGGACCGTGCGGCGGCGTGACGCTCATGGATCCATAGCGGGGATCGTCCGCCGGGAGATGCGGCGAGGTCGGGGTGTACATCGCGAAGAACGGCTGGTCATCGGGCGTGGACTGGATGAAATGCACGACGTCGTCCGCGAGGATGTCGGTCTGATAGCCGCTGCGCTGCATCCACGTTCCGTCCTCGTTGATCCAGGGGTTCAGCAAGGAGTACGAGGAGGGCAACGGCGCGCCGACGCAGTCCCATCGATCGAACTCGGGCCGCGGGCCGCACGTCTCCCAGCTGTTGAGGTACTTGCCGGCCAGCATCGTCCGGTAGCCGGTGTCGTGGAGCGCCTGGGCGATCGTGGGGCGATCGAGCGGGACCGCGTTCGCGTCGACGCCCGTGTGATGTTCGAACAGGCCCGTCAGGATCTGCGCGCGGGAGGGACAGCAGAGCGAGGTGTTCACGTACGCGCGCTTGAACAGGATCCCCTGGTCGACGAGGTCCCGGAACGTGCTCGGCATGAGGTCACGCGAGAACGTGGACCGCGCCTGGTCGTCGCTCACCAGCAGCAGGATGTTCGGACGCGCCGCGGCGGCCGCCGTCCCCGGGGCGTTCGGCGCGGGCGGCTGACTTCCGGCTGAGGAGCGTGCGATCGGAGGTGCCAGCAGCGCCACGGCGCAGCAGACCAGCACCGCCAGCCGTCGCTTCACGCCACCCCCCGAACCGGTTACCGGCCCGGAGTCTCCGAACCGCGTGTGGCCCCTGAGTCTCGGCGCGGCAGCGTGGTCCGTCAACGACCGCTCACGACGACGGGGGTCGGGGCTGATGAGCGGTCGACCGCCGGGCTCCTGTCGACGCTTGACGCACCGCCGGGGTGCGGGAGCGATGATGATGAAGTACATCCTCGGATCGATGGAAGAGGTGTGAGACATGCAGTCGCAGATACCCCCCGCGGCCGCGCTTCAGCCGGGGTCAAGAGCGAGGCGACGACGCATCCGCGAGCCAGCTCGGCCCGAACTTCGCGAGAGGTCAGATGAAGACCAAGAGGTTGGGGCCGCCACACAAGGGCCAATTCGCGACGGGCCAGGAACGTGTGCTCCATCACCCTGAGTACGACTACGAGGGGCGATTCAGCCGAGGGCAGGAGACGGATCCCGGTTACGCGCTCTGACGCATCCCCGGATCGCTGATAACCGTTCGCGTCGAGCGCTGACCGGTTGGGATGACGAGCACCGGGACGGACGAGGATCGTCGAACCTTCCGGACCACCCCTCCCAGGAACAACTCGCTCATCAGGGAACGCCGACGAGAGCCCACGATGATCAAGCCCGCGTGCTCGGCGGCGGCGGTGTCGACGATGATCCGCCCCACCTCGCCCGGGCGACCGACGGCTACCACGCCTCGCGCCCGTATCCCCTGCGATACGAGGGGTCGGACGACGCTGTTCAGGATGCGTTTCGCGGTTTCCCGCCCCTCATCGAACGCCGTATCGGAGCCGAGTAGCCACTCGCCTCCTTCGCCGAGGAGGCATTCCCGGACATGGAACGCGATGACATCCGCATCCAGAGGGCCGGCCAGTCGCGCGAGGAGATCGAGCTTCTTTCTCGCTGAGTGTTCCCCCGAGAGGGCCAGGAGGATCGTCTTGAGCCTCAAACCGTCGGAGGACACGATCTGTGGAGCAGCGGTGCCGTTCTCTTCGGAGCCCTTCTCAACCCGTATCGCGCCACTCGATCGAGCCAAAGATGGTCCGTCCGCTCGGGCGCTGGCTACGCTTCTGCTCGTCACGTTGAGAGTTTCGGCACGCACCGCTGGGGTGCGTCAAGACAAGCAGACGTTGGAGGCTCACCATGAAGGTCGATCCGTTCGAGATCCGGCTCACAGAGCTCGATGCGGCATGTCTGGAGATGAGTGAGCGCCTCGAGGGTCTGCGGATCGCACTTGTCGAGATCCGCCGTCTTCGCGAACAAGGGCGATCGGTGTCGGACATCGTCGCGTCCGGCCCCGGCGTGCCCGCTCGGAAGGAGGTCCGGGGTTCGTGGTCTCGACTGAACGAAGCCTTACATGGATATCGGGTGCAGGTGGTCAAGACCATGGTCGATCACGAGGGGATGAGCATCGCCGACGCCGCCCGTGTCACCGGGAATGCACGGCAGGTCGTTTCGCGTCTGTACCACCGAGGACCCACATGATGCGCGTTCGGGAGGTGCTCTCATCCTGACGCCTCGTCGCTCCTCCTCGTCGTTCGCGCCTCCCACCATCCTCGCAGCGGCACGTCCTCGTCCTCCGGCATCCAATGGCCGATCGCGCTCGAGCCGGCGCCCAACAGCTGCGCACGGATCGGCGTGATCGTGCCGAACAGCTCGGGTGGGATCCGGTAGTCGTCACGCGCACGCACCCATCGGAACGTGTAGGCGTAGAACAAGGCCTTCCTCGTGATGGATGATCGGTTCTCACCACGCATGTGCCAGAGACGGCGGTCGAACATGACCGCCGTTCCGGGGCGCGCGAGCACGGGGACCGCGCCAGCCAGATCGTTGTCGTCGTTCGACGGCCGGTCGATCGTGTCGCGCAGGTGCGAGCCGGGGATCACGGAGAAGTTCCCGCGCCCGGGTTCGCCGACATCGGTGAGGAAGTACGCCACCTTCACCGACATGCGTGGGCGTGGGTGGGTCTCCAGGTCGTGGTTCTGGATGCCACCGTCCTGGTGCCACATCCACGTTCGAGGCGAGGGCCCTCGCACGGGCGGGTGCACGTCCAGGTGACAGTGGTGCATGAACACGTTCCACCCGAGGAGATCGACGATCAACCGCAGGAGGGGCTCGTGGTCCAGGAGCTCGAGGAAGAGCGGATCGCGACCGACGAACGCGAGCAGGTGCAGCGGATCGGCACCCGCGACCGGAGGCGCATCGCGGTGCGCCCACCAGACCCGGTCGACCGCGTCGGTGAGCCGGGAGACGAGGTCCGCCTCCAGCGCGTCCTCGACGACCAGGTAGCCATCGCGTTCGAACAGCTCACGCTGCGTATCCGTGAGCCCGATCCGCTGCGCTTCGCGGAGCACCATGGAGCCCCCTTCGCGTCTCGAAAGCCGTGTCCATGCCGACGCCGGCTACAGACCGGTCGAGCACTCCGAGGGTTCCCGCATCCGCGCCGGCCTGCTGAGGACGGTGGTCGCCGACGACCCGACGAGAGAGGCCTTCGGTGTCGACGCCGTGCTGCTCCGCTTTCTGCAACACCTCCGACAGGTTCACGCTGGACATGACGGCGCCGTCGAGCGCGGCCTCGACCGCGTCGGCTCCGGGTTCCTCGTGGAGCAGCGCCAGCACGGCCGACGCATCGAGGACGTTGATCGCGGGCTGAGCGCTCAGTCGTCGCCCTCTCGCCGAGCTTCGTCTCGGCGATCCGAGAGCAGGTCGTCGGACAACCTGGTGGCGCTCGAGACTTCAGCACCTTCGCCTAACCTGAGGTCGCGGGCGCGCGGCGGTATTCGAAGTGATTGCCGTCCGGGACGACGAACGTGCCGCCCCAGACGAAGCCGAACCGTTCCATGGTCTGCACGAGCCGTGGGTCCTGGTGCGGCGGCTCGCCGTACGCGTTGCCCGTGAAGTTGCAGTCGAACGCCACGCCCCACGAGTGGTGCGAGAGCATCGCCGTCGGGTCGCGGTTGACGAATTTGGGCGCGAAGCAGCCGGCGTACGAATGGATCAGGAAGCCAAGCCCGCGACGTTGCAGCGACGACATGGCGTCGCGGAGCTGAGGGATGATCGCGCGGTTGCACGTGACGTCGCCGAGCAGCGGGACCTGCACGGTGGCGATGTGCGTCCGCACCCAGGCGGGGTCGATGTCCAGGTACCCGGGGCGTCCCGGTGCCGGTCGAGCGGCGAACTCGCCGAACAGCGATTTGAGCAACACGGGCGGCAACACCGCATCCCCCGACCGGAAGTACGGCGTCTCGCCCGGCGCCCGCACCTGCACGTGCCGGTAGATCCCGAGTCCGACGGGAGGCAGGAGCGGGCTCAGCCGCGCGCGGAGCGCGGCCGAGGTGAGCGTCGCGCCGTCGTGCGGCTGGAGCAGCAGGTATCGCTCACGATGCACGCCGATGGTGGCGCCGGTCGCCTTCGAGACCAGGAGCTCGGCGGCGCCCACGAGCTCGTCGGGCAGCACGTCCACGATGCGGATACGGGTTCCCCCGAACGCCAGCTCGGCGCCGGGTCCGAGTCCGCGCAGCTCGGCCGACGTCGCGCCCAGCACCCCCTGTCCGTCGGCCAGCCCGGCGACGACTGCCCGGTCGGGGAGAGGGAGGAACGCGCGGAACGAACGAGGCGACACGGCCGCTGCGTCGATCGGGATCGCATACGGGCCCGTCGGGTGGTCGACGAGCGCCCCGTCCGCCGACCAGGAGCGCGTCATCCAGACGTTGTCCTCGGCGACGGACGTGATGCGGTCGATGGACGGGAGGTTCGCGACGGATCGGGTGAACCCGAGCGGCAACCCGCCAGGCACCCACGCGAGGAACGTTGCCGGAGCCTCCGGTTCTCCCCGGGGCGCGGGCGAGGCGGTCGATGGCGAGGGTTGAGCGTCGTCCAGTTGCTCGCCGCGGCTCTGCACGGCGAGCGTCACCGTCGCCCCGAGGATCAGCCCGATCACCAGCCCCGCGAGCACCTTCGGAACGCTCTTCATGGGGTCGCCGGTCCGTCCAGCCGCACCTGCGACGCGAGGGCGAGCAGGGCCGGGAGTCCCGGCCCTCCCTCCAACGACAGATACGCGCCGCCCGCGATCCACTCGAGCTGGTCGCGTCCGGGGGTCCAGCGGGCCCGCGCGCCGTCGAGGCTCACCACGACCTGGGCGGCGGAGGACGCGGGCGGGAGCGCCGCGCCCGCTTGCACGTGGAGCACGATGGGGCCGCCGACGTCGTCCGATTGCCGTTGCCGGTAGACGATGCTGACGGCGATCACATCGGTTCCGGCCGCGTCGGCGTTCGACACCACCTGCCCGCTCGCCGGCTCGTATCCGGCGGGGAGCGTCGACGGCAGCGCGACGGCGACCGGCGAGCGAGCCAGGGCGACATCCGGCGTGACCTGTTCGATCGAGATGCCCGAGCCGGTCAGCGTTCGCCAGGTATCGGGGAGCGCTTCGCCTCGGACGGGCAGCGACGATGCCAGCGTCAAGAGCTGTTCGCGGGGCAGGTTGGATTCGAGGAAGACGTTCGTCGTGGACGCGTGGATCGCGAGTCGCCGCCCCAGGCCGTCGCCCGCCGGCTCGTAGTACGCGACGCCGCCCCCCGAAAGGTCGACCTGCTGTGCAGCCTGGTCCACGGGACCGAACAGCCTGGGCGCGGTCCAGTCCGGGCGTTCCCCGATCCGCACGTACGCCATGCCGTCCGTGTACAGGAGGACGGACCGCGGCGCGTCGGGGTCGTCGCCTGGCGGCACGACCGCCGACGAGAGCGTGAGCGCACCGGGTGACGTCGGCGTGACCGGCAGGTACCCGACGCGTCGGGGGAACGATGCGAGCGGCACGCTCTTCTCGCTCGACCAGCCGGGGACCTCGAACGTGGCGGGCTCGGGCGCGCCCGGGTCGAGCGAGGAGAGCCGGACGTCGAAGATCGGTTGGTCCGTCGGTTCGTGCGGGATGCCGAACCGCAGCTCCCATGCGGTCCGCGTCGGATCCCTGGACGGATAGACCGTGTAGCGCAACGGGAACCAGCCCGATGCATCGAGCCAGAGCTCCACGCGGTCGTCGTCGAAGAACGGGCGCCAGGTACCCCCGAGCTGGAGGAACGGGAACAACGCCTGTGCCCGTGCGAACGCGAGTTGCACCCGGATCGCGTCGCGTCCCGCGACGCGATCCGTCCCGAGCACCTGGATGCCGTCGGCCGACGAGAACGTCGTGAGCGGCAACACCAGGTCGGCCGGCGCCGGCGCGCGAACCGAGTAGGCGGAGCGGGTGGTGACGGTCGTGCGCGTGGGCGGGCACCCGCCGGCCGGTAGGTTCGCCGGACACCCGGTGGCCCCCGAGCGATACGTCGACGAGCCGTCGGCGATGAACGTGAGGTCTGTCGGCGTCCAGCGGGCCGACGGGTAGGTGGTCTCGTCGTGGACGTCCAGACGGAACCGCTGCGGCGCCAGGAAGGCGACGTCCATCCGCAACCGCCGCTGCGGCACGTCGGGTGACAAGCCCTGTTCGGTGATGGCGAACGTCGCCGCGAACGAGTCGAGCGTCGGCGCGGCCGCCTGCACGTCCGCCACGACCGCGGCCGCGGCGATCGGCGTGTTCGTCGACCGTTGCCACGGCCCGCCGACGACCACGCTCCCGGCCATGACGCCGGCGATCGCCGCCGCGAGCACCGGCGCGAGCCCGCGGCTCGGTCTCCGGCTCGAGCGAGTCTGGGCCGGCGTCCTCGGGCGAGCACGGGCCTCGGCAGCGACACGCGTCATGATCGGGCCCACCAGGTCGGGGACCGGTTCCGCCGGCCGAACGCGGATGGACGCGCGCACGCGGAGCGCGCCCGCCTCGAACGCCCGGCATCGGGCGCACGTCGCCGCATGCGCGTCGACGGCCGCCCCCACGCGTTCAGGGGCGCGCTCCCCATCGAGGCGAGCGGAGAGGACGGCCTGCGCGCGGTCGCAGTTCACCGGGCTGCCTCCTCGTCCTCGAGCGCCCGGCAGAGCGCCTGCCGCGCGCGGAACATCCGGCTCTTCACGGTGCCCACCCGGACGTTCTGGATGTCGGCGACCTCCTGATGCGACAGCCCCAGCACCTCGACCATCAGGAACGTCTCGCGGTGGTCCGGCCCGAGCGTGCCGAGCGCCGCATCGAGCTCCGCGCGGACGACGGCGTCGGCGACGCTCCGGGCGCGCTCGGGCCGGGTCTCCTGGTCGACGAGTGGGTAGTGCTGCCTGCGCGACGCGTCGATGGCGCAGTTCCGCGCGATGCGGAAGAGCCACGACGAGAAGCGCGTCTCTCCTCGATAGCCGCCGATGAACCGGAACGCACGGAGGAACGCCTCCTGCGTGACGTCCTCGGCGGCGGTGCGATCGCGGGTGAGGTGACGAGCGAACCGGTACACCTCGGCCTGGTACATCCGGACGAGCTCCTCGAAGGCAGGCAGGTCGCCCTGGCGCGCGCTCGCCAGCGTGCGAGGATCGGGCTCCTGCACTCGCTCTCCCCTTCGATCCTGCGGCGCTCCCAGCCTATGCCCCCACCGGCAGCCGGGTTCCCCGGGCCGAAAGGAGCAGACCGCCCGAAGGGCGGGAAGGTTCCGAGGTGTCTGAGCGCTCTAGCCGGCGACGCGGACGGAGGTGACCGGGGCCAGGCGTTCGTGGACCGTGAACCAGCTGGCGCCGGCGTCGGCCGATCCGAACACGTCACCCGACGTCGCGCCGAAGTAGAGGCCGAGCGGCGACCCACCGTCGTGCGCGAACGCCTGGCGGAGGATCGTCAGGTACGACTCGTTCGACGGGAGGCCGTCACCGTGGGCGGTCCACGAACCTCCCGCGTCACGGGTCTCGTAGACCCGCACGTGGCCCTCCGGCGTCACCCGGTCGAAGTCGCCGTTGAGCGGGATGACGTAGGCGCTGTCCGGGTCCGAGGGGTCGATCACCATCGGGAACCCGAACCCCGACGGGAGTCCCTCCTTGATGTCGCTCCATGTCTCGCCGGTGTCGTCGGACCGGTAGACGCTGCCGTGGAACTGGAGGAACAGGCGCTCCGGCCGCCCGGGAGCTCGATGCATGTTGTGCACGCAGAGCGCGTGCGTGGTCTCCCGCTGGTCCTCGGGCACGTAGAGCGGAACGAGGCCCGTGTAGCCGGTGCGCCAGCTCTCGCCGCCGTCCTCGCTGAGCCAGACACCCGCGGCCGAGATCCCGACCGCGAGCCGCTGGGGATCTCCCGGCCACGGGCAGATGGAGTGCAGCGCCAGGCCGCCGGCTCCCGGGTTCCACTCGGGCCGGGTCGGGACGTTCCAGAGCGCGCGGTTCAGCTCCCACGTCTCGCCCGAGTCGGTGCTGACGAAGAGCGCCGCCGGAGCGACGCCCGCGTACAGCACGCCGTCTGCCTCGCCCGGCTGCACGATCCAGACGCGATCGATCGTCGAGTCGGGGATGTCCTCGGGGAAGACCGGGCCCTTCGCCTGCTCCCATTCGCCGCTGGGATCGTCGGTGTACATGACCCGGGGCCCGTAGAAGCCCGACGTCACCGACGCGAAGTACCGTCCGGTGCGCGGGTCGCGCGTGGCGTACTCCACGACCTCGCCGGGGAACGCGCGCGTCGCGATCTCGAACGGAGCCCCGGCTTCCCCGCGGAGGACGAACAACCCCTTCTTCGTTCCCACCAACAGTTCGGTCATGATCGGCTCCCTCCCGAGATCGATGCCAAGACGTGGATGCGAGCGGTGTTCGCGATCGGTGTGTCCTTGCTCCCGCGTTCGCCGTCGACGAACACGTTGACGTGGCGGCGGATGTTCCCGTGCTCGTCCAGCACCCACCCCTCCAGGCGCGGGTAGCGGCGCTCCAGCTCCCGGAGCACCTCGCCCAAGGAATCGCCGGGGAGGTCGACCTGGCCCTGCCCGTCGGCGCGATCCTTGAGCGGCGCGCGCAACGTCACCACCGCCATCGCGGGCAGTCTATGCCGATGTGGCGACACTCACTTGCGTGTTCCTGCTGCCGGGCCGGGTCGTCAGGCGCCGGTCGACCCGAGCCGGCGTTCCAGGTCGTCGCCCAGGAGCTCGTCGATCTCGGCCAAGAACGGCGTCGCGCCGAGCGGCCGCAGGACGTCGCGCGCCCCGGCCAGCGACGCTGCCGCTTCGTCCCATCGGTCGAGCTCGATCAGGCACCGGGCCGCCCCGATCCGCGTCAGGGCGAGCTCGAGCTGGAACCCGTGCGCCCGCCACAGGGCGATCGCCTGCTTGTACCCGCCCAGCGCCTCGGGGTACCTGCCGCGCGCCTCCGCGACGACCGCTCTCGCCGTCAGCAGGCTCACCCGGTGGCGTTTGGTCCGTGCGTCGCTGTGTTCGGGTATCAGCCGCTCGGCCCCGTCGACGTCCCCGAGTGCCACCAGCGCTCGGGCCGCGATCGGCGCGAACAGCGCCCGGAAGTTCGGCGACGCCTCGGTGAGCTCCGCGAACGCATCGATCCCTTCGCGGGCGTGCGCGAGGTCGCCCACGGCACGATGGGTCTCGGTGACCAGGAGGGCGGCCGGCGCTCCGAACTCGCCCCCGAACGGACGCGCGTGCTCGAGGAGGTCGTCGGCGAGCTCGGCCAATCCCTGCGTCTCACCGCGGCGCAGCCGCACCCAGGTCTCGAAGATCGTGGCGTACACACCGAGCTCGTTCCGCTCACCGCGTGGGCGGATCCACGCCTGGATCTCGCGACAGATCGCGAGGACCTCGTCCCACCGGCCCAGGTCGAAGAGCGTCTCCAGCTGCCCCATGCGCGCCATCTGCGCCGACCCCACGAACCCGCGGGCCTCCGCGGCGACCTGCGACTCGCGCCACACCTCGAGGGCCGCGCCCGGCCCTTCTCGGAACCACAGCTGGAACGCGTAGTTCGCGCGGGCGAGCGCGAGCGCCTGCCCGAGGCCCCCCTCCTCGCCGAGCCGGATCGCCTCCCGCATGTCCTCGAGCCCTTGTTCGTCTCCGAGCTCGCATCGGGCCGCACCACGGAACTGGAGCGCTCGGACGATCTCGTCGCGCATGTCCAGACGAGTGGCGAGCTCGAGCGCCTTCTCGGCCCACTCGAGGCACTCGGCGTTGCGGTCGGCGGTCAGCAGCTCGCCGGCCTTCCTCGTGTAGATGCGGGCGAGCTCCCGGCTCGGAGGTTCGCGTTCCAGGACCTCGATGGCTTCGTCCAGGAGCTGCTCCGCGCGGGCGACCTGTCCCCGACGCGCGTGCGTGCGTGCGAGGAGGCCCAGCGCCTCGCCGAGCCCGAGCGTGTCGCCCAGCACCCGGTATCCGGTGATCGCGGCGACGTAGAGCTGTTCGCCCTCGGTGTAATCGCCGCGCGCTTCGGCCATCTCAGCCGCGCGCGCTGCGGCGCGCGGCCGCTGCGGGTGATCGGCCGTCATGAGCTCGAGCGCCCGGCGGAAATAGCCGGTCGCCCGGTCCGCGTCGAGCGGTGCGGTGCGTTCGCCCGCGAGCAGGAATCCGCTGGCCGCCTCCGCTCGCACGTCCGGTGAGATCGCGATCCCGGAGGCGCGCGCTAGGTCGAGGGCCTCCGCTGTAGTGGTAGGCGAGCTCCTCCGCGAAGTCCGAGATGCGGTCGGCGACGGCCCGCCGCAACCAGCGCGCCACCGCCAGGTGCTTCAGCTCGCGGCCGGCGCGCGGGATCTGGCCGTACGCCACGTCGCGGATCATCGCGTGCCAGAACGTGTACTCGGTCTGGCCCAGCAGGTTCGACGTGCGGTTGGGGCGGACCAGCTCGCGGCGGAGGACGTCGGCCAGCCGGTCGTGGACCGACGCTTCGTCGCAGCCGCAGAGCGCCGCCAATGCGCCCGACCAGAACACCTTGCCGATTACCGCCGCGTCCTGGAGGAGCGCTTTGTCCTCGTGCGGCAGCTGATCGAGTCGCGAGCCGATCAGCAACTGCAGCGACTCGGGGACCGGGATGTCGTGCAGCTCCGCGACCGGACGGTCGTGGTTATCGAGATCGATCAGACCGCGATCGACGAGCAACTGGATGAATTCCTCGGCGAACAGCGGGTTGCCACCCGAGCGCTCGATCAAGACGGACTGCGTCGCGGCCGGCAGCACGGCGCGCTCCAACAGCGACGAGATCAGCACCGCGGTCTCGCTGTCGGTGAGCGGGGGGAGCGAGAGACGGATCGCGTTGTGCCGGCGCTCAGCCCACTGCGGGTACCGGTCGTACAGCTCCGGACGGGCGGCGCACACCACCATGAACGGGCGCTCGCCCGCGTCGATCAGATGCTCGATGAACTCGAGCATGGGCACGTCGGCCCAGTGCAGGTCCTCGAAGACCAACACGAGGCGCCCTTCGTACGCGAGCGCTTCGACGAACCGCCGCCACGCCGTGAACAGCTCCTCGCGAGGCACGTCGGTCGGATGGCCTCCGGCGCCGATCAGCGGAGCCAGCCGTCGCCGGATCCAGTCGCGATCCGAAGGATCCTCGACCACGGCGTTCACCGCCTCCGCGAGCTTGGCTCCCGCCTGCTCTGGATCGTCGGAATCGAGGATGCCGGCCTGCGCCTTGACGATCTCGCCGAACGCCCAGAAGCCCACGCCGTCGCCGTACGGCAGGCATCGCCCCTGCCGCCAGCGGATGAGATCCGGCAGCTCGTCGATGAACGTGGAGAACTCGCGGAGCAGCCGGGTCTTCCCGACGCCGGGCTCACCGATCACGCTCACCAGCTGCGGCGACCCGACGCGAGCGAGCTGTTCGCGGTACTCCTCCATCTTCCGGAACACCACGCGAAGGGTCGCCGACTCCTCGACCCTCCCGACGAACGTGGTGCGTTGCTGCTCGCGCAGATCCATGCCGATCAGGCTGCGAGCGCGCAGCGGACGCCAGATCGCGAGCGCGGCCGCTTTCCCCTTCACCGTCACGGGCGGGAGATCCTCGAACTCGAAGATCGCGGACGTTGCGTGGTGCGTCGCCTCGCCGACGACGATCGTGCCCGTGGGAGCGACGTTCTGCAATCGCGACGCGGTGTTCACCACGTCGCCCGTCACGCTCTCGCCGATCTGCGGTCCCTGGCCGAACGCGATCACGGCTTCGCCGGTGTTGATGCCGATGCGGACGGCGAGCTCAAGGCCGGGTTGCTCCCGGTTCGCCTCCTCGACGTCGTCGAGGATCTGCAGGCCGGCACGGATCGCGCGCTCCGGGTCGTCCTCGTGACCCACCGGGGCGCCGAACACGCCGAGGACCGCATCGCCGATGAACTTGTCCACCACGCCGCCGAAGTGCTCGATCGTGCGTTTCAGCAGCGTGTGATACACGCGGAGCATCGCCTTGACGTCCTCGGGGTCGGCCTGATCCGAGCGCTCGGTGAACCCGACCAGGTCGCAGAACACGACCGTGATGACCTTGCGCTCCTCGCCGGTGGACACGCTCCCGAGCGGCGACCCGCAGTTCAAGCAGAAGCGGGCACCTTGCGGGTTCTTGGTGCCGCAGCGGGGGCAGACGATCACGGCGCCGAGTCTAGCGACGGTCCCTCGTTGCTGGGCATGTGCCTAGGGACACGACTGCCGTTGGGAGGCGACCCTGGCAGTTGCGCCGTCGCCGGTTGGAAGGAGAAGCCATGGACGCCGATCTGGTACTCGAAGGTGGGGGCGTGAAAGGCATCGGGTTGGTCGGTGCGTATTCGACGCTCGCGGAGGCCCGCTACACGTTCCACCGTATCGCGGGGACGTCCGCCGGAGCCATCGTGGGCGCATTGCTCGCGGCCGGGATCGGGCCGGAGCAGCTCAAGACCGTGATGCGCTCGGTCGACTACGGTCGATTCGAGGACAAGGGCTTCATCGATCACCTCGGGGCGATCGGCAAGGGGGCCTCCATCCTCTTCGAGAAGGGGATCTACGAGGGCCACTACCTGGTCGAGTGGCTGAACGGCATCCTCGTATCGCTCGGTGCGCGCACGTTCGGGGACCTGCGCATCGATGATCCGCACACGTCGCTTCCGCCGGAGAAGCAGTACAAGCTCGTCGTGATGACGTCCGACGTCACGCGGGGCGAGCTCGTACGCCTGCCGTGGGACTACTCGAAGTACGGCCTGAAGGCCGACGACCAGTTGATCGCCGACGCCGTGCGCGCCTCGATGTCGATCCCCTTCTTCTACGAGCCGCTCCGCTTCACGGGCCGCGACGGGTCGGGGAAGAAGGTGCAGTCGTTCATGGTCGACGGCGGGATGCTCTCGAACTTCCCGATCGACGTGTTCGATCGCACCGATGGCAAAGCACCGCGGTGGCCCACGTTCGGCATCAAGCTCTCCGCGAGACCCACGAAGCCGGTGGTGCAGCGCTTCGAGGTGAAGGGCGCGCTCGGCTTGGCGCGTGCCATGGTGGGCACCATGACGAACTTCCACGACCAGATGCACATCGACGATCCCTCGGTCCTCGCGCGCACGATGTTCGTGGACACGGGTCAGGTCAAGGCGACCGACTTCGACATCGACGAGCCCACGCAGGACATGCTCTTCGCGAACGGGCAGAAGGGCGCGCGAGACTTCCTGGCAGGTTGGGACTTCGATACGTACGTCAAGGAGTTCCGCAGCGGGGACACGGTCGACCTCACCGCCCACGAGCCGAAGGTCGGCGCCGACTGAGGCGCGGACGGGATCGATCATCGCGAGCCGATCGGTCATCGGGTTCCTCCCCAGCACGTCTGGCTTCCGCTTCCCCAACGACTTCCCGCACGTCCCGGTCCGATACATCGGGATCCCGGGCGTCGTCAGCTTCCCGATCGGGGACGCTTCGAACGGCCTGTGCGGCGGTATGGCCTTCGCGGCGCGGGACTACTTCGAGGCGGAACGGTCTCCTCCCGATGACACGGTCGCGCCGGGGGAGGGGCCGCTGTTCGACTACCTGTGCGACCGGCTGTTCGACAGCTTCGACCTTCCCTCGGGTCCTGCCCGCTACCTGGAGCTCATGAGTCCCGTGCTCCCCGACGGAGAGTCAATCTGGAGTCGAGTGGGCCTGCTGCCTCACGGACGTGCGTGGCAGACCATCCGGGGCGAGTGGCCCAAGGTGCGCGCGGACATCGACGCGGGCCATCCGTCGCCGCTGGGCCTCATCAAGGTGAAGTCGACGGATCCACGGCAGCTCAAGCAGGATCACCAGGTGCTGGCGTACGGCTACGACCTGGACGACGGGATCCTGAGGCTCCGGCTGTACGACCCGAACCGACCCGGGCGCGACGACGTCACGTTGTCGCTCAGCCTCGCCGACCCAGCGCGGCCGACCGCGATCACATCCTGGCCCTCTTCCGGACCGGTCTACGCGTTCTTCAGGGTCGACTACGCACCGGCCGGCCCACCGTAGCCTGCCTTCATCCCGTATGCCGATGCTCGTGTCGGTGGCCGGCGCTAACGTTCGCTCGGTCGGCTCCTCCTCACGGCGCCTCCTCCTCGAGATGCGCTCGATCAGAGGAGGGAAGGTGGAGGACGTCGCCAGGATCGTGCTCGCGATGGAGCAGCACGACGTCGCCGAAGAGGTCATGCACTTCCTCGATCGGAGCGGCCACGCGCGGGTGGTGGCGACCGCGGCCGACGATCGACAGCTGTTGGAGGCGCTGCGGCAACTCGAACCGGATGTCGTCGTCGGCCAGTCGTCGCTCGTCAACGGTGCGATCGGGACGCGGCCGTTCCTGGCGGTCGACACGCGTGAATCCGTGGGTGCGCTGCGGGCGGCGATCCGCGCAGGCGCCGACGGCTTCTTCGTGTGGCCCGCCGATCGCGAAGCGCTCTCGAGCGCGGCGGCGGCCGCGCGGGTCGGTCCCGCGGTCTTGGATCGGCGCGCGAACGTGATCGCCGTGCATGCATCACGCGGAGGAGCGGGGGCCACGTTCGTCGCGACGCATCTCGCGCGGGCGTTCGCGCGACGAGGCAGGGCGACCGTGTTGATCGACGCGGATCCGGTCTACGGGGAGGTGAGCGCAGCGGTGGGCGCGCCGGATGAGGATGTGCACACGCTCGCCGACCTGCTCCCGCTGGGAGCGGAGCTGACCCCCGATCATCTGGACGAGACGTTCTGGACCCATCCGGAGGCGTTCCGCGTGTTGCTCTCGCCGCCGGCCACGGAAGCGCCCTCGATCGAGGCGTCGTTCCTTCGGCGGGTCATGGACGTCGCCGCGACGTCGGCGGACGTGGTCGTCCTCCGCCTCCCGCACGCGATCGACGACTACGCCCGCGTTGGCTGTGAGACCGCCGACCGCATCGTCGAGGTGCTGTCGTTGGACGTGCTCTCGTTCCGCTCGTCCAAGCGTGCGCTCGAGGCGCTTCGCCCGCTCGGGATCGAGGGGAAGCTCGGATTCGTCGTGAACCGCGCGTCGCGCGCCGAGATCACGCCGAAGGACGTCGGACGCGTGTTCGGTTGCGAGCCGCTGGCGGTCGTGCCGCTCGACCGCGGTGTGACCCGTGCGCAGGACCATGGTCGTCTCGTATCGGCTCGCGGACGGACGGGGCGCGCGTTCGATCGCCTCGCGGAGGGCCTAGGGCAGGGGGACGTTGTGTAGAAGCGCACCTCCCTAGTTACAGCGCGTTGCCGAGCAGGCGATCGCCGCGGTCACGTTCACGTGCACGACCTCGGCCGTTCTCGCTTCGGGTGCCTCCATCGCATACCAGTTGGTCGTGGCGATCCCCGACGACGTACGTCGGGGCGACCCTCGTGAACACCGCGACGATCTCGTCCTCGCCCGTGGCCGACCCAAACGCGGCCAACGGCTCGGCGACCGACACGGACACGGTGACACCCATCGTCGACGACCTCTCCATCGTCAAGACCGACTCCGCCGATCCGGTGGAACCCGGCGACTCGTTCTCGTACTCGATCGTCGTTTCGAACGCCGGCCCGGATGCGGCGCCGAACGTCGTCGTCACCGACCCCGTGCCTCCGGCGTTCACGGTGACCGGCGTGCCGTCCCCCCAGGGTTCGTGCACGGATACGGCGAACGTCGTCTCGTGCACCCTGGCGTCGCTCGCCGCGGGGAGCACCTGGACGATCACCGTGCAGGTCGACGTCCCGGCGGACGCGGTCTCCGGTTCCGTGATCAACACCGCGAGCGTGACCGGGATCGGCGACACGACACCCGCGAACGACTCCGCGAGGCAATCGACCACCGTCGGTATCCCCGACCCCGCCTCGGCGGACCTCGTCCTCACGATCGTGGTCGACGACGGCACGCCGAACGAAGGCGACGTGGTCACGTACACCATCACGGTGGCCAACAAGGGTCCGGACGACGCGACCGGCGTGGTCGTGACCGACATGCTGCCGAACGGGGTGATGTTCGTGTCGTCGAGGTCGGCTAGGGGAAGCTACCGGCCGGGCACGGGTGCGTGGGATATCGGGTCGCTCGCCGCCAGGCGGACGATCTGGCTCGCGCCCGGTCAGTCGGTCACGTTGCAGATCGACGCGATGGGCGACGCCGGTACCGCCGGGACGTCATCTTCAGGCGTCGGATCCACCTGGTCGAGCTGGGTCACCCCGCCGGGTTGTAGAGACGGTCGCGGACACCGCGCCGATCAGCGTGACCAAGGTGGAAGGCGCCGGCGGGGAGCACCGCGTTCACCGGGTTCCCCGGCGATCGCGTCTTCGTGTGGATGTTCCTGTTCGCGATGCTCGGTCTCGTGGCTCTGGGGCTCGAACGCGTCGCCCGGAGACTGAGCCGATCCCGACCGAGCGACGTCGACGAGGACACACCCCGGCACTCCTCGGGGCGGGGCCGCTTCCTCGCCGAGCCTCTTCTTCTTCTTCCGGAAGGAGTAGCCGCCTATCCGGCCACCCGGTACAGGTGCCAGCGGTCGGGGACGCCCTTCAGCTCGTGCTCGCCGGCGTCCTCGAACGTCAGGCCCGATCCGGCGACCAGGTCCTTCACGGTCTGCGAGACGAGCACTTCGGACGGCCCGGCCTGTGATGCCACGCGCGCGCCGATGGAGACGGACAGGCCGCTGCACTTCCCGTCGACCAGCTCGCACTCGCCCGTATGGATGCCGGCGCGGATCGTGACGCCAATGTCACCGAGCGCACGCACGATCTCGACGGCGCACTGCACCGCTCGTGCGGGCCCGTCGAAGCGGGCGTAGAACCCGTCTCCGGCGGTGTCCTGCTCGGAGCCGCGGTGCCGGGCCAGCAGATCGCGCACGACGGCGTTGTGACGCTGCACCATGTCCTTCCAGCCACGGTCCCCGAGCTCGGCCTGCGTCGCCGTCGACTTCACGATGTCGGTGAAGAGCAGTGTTGCCAGGATGCGGTCCGGTTCCTCGACGCGGTGCAGGTTCACGACGAAGTCGCGGATCGCTTCCATGGTGCGCTCGTGCGAATCGTCGTCGATCCAGGTGTAGTCGCCCTGCATGTTGGGCAGCTCCACCATCTCCGCATGCGGGATGTGGCGGAAGAAGTACTCGGCCGGACCGCGCCTCGGTGTGGGGAACAGGATCAACGTCGGCACACGGACCGCGGACAGCACGTCCGAGACGTCGGCGTCCATCATCATGCGGAAGAAGGCGGCGGCGGCGCCGGGACTGAGGCTGCGACGCATGTGCGCCACGAACCAGTCGCAGAACTCCGGATCATCCGCCATCGTCGGCGCGAGCGAGCGGACCATCCCTTCCAGGAAGTCGCGCTCGCCCCAGTGCTCGCGCACGCCGCGCAGGGTCTCGCTCCATTCCGACGCCGTCGGCGCCCACGGGTAGTCGGGAGTGGGAAGACCCTTGGCGGACGGGTCCAGCAAGACGAGCCCCTGCGTCCGCTCGGGGTAGGTGGCGGCGAACAGCGTCGTCATCCTGGTGCCCTCCTGCCCGCTGAACAGCACCGCTTGGTCGGAGCCCACCGCGTCCATCACCGCGCGGACGTCGTCCATCCGGGTCTCGAGCGTCGGTACGCCCGCGACGCGATCGGAGAGGCCGGTCCCGCGCTTGTCGAGCATCAGCAACCGACCGTTCTGGGCCAGTCCCATGACGTGGCGCACCAAGAGCGGGTTCTCCCAGGTCGAGAGCACGTCTCCGGCGAACCCGCGCGGGAACACCAGATCGACCGGCCCGTCGCCGATCACCTGGTACGCGATCGCGATCCCGCCGCTCCGCGCGTAGTGAACCTCTGGTACGTCCACGCGGCGAGCTTACGCCGCGCCATGTCGTATGCCGACACGGCGGCGCGTCCCCTGGCTGGCGTGCATCCCGTCCCCCGACAAGGATCGCGAATCGGTCGGTTCGGGGATTCACTGTTCGCGTGTGACTCGGTAGGGTTCGCGCATCCCCTCCGGCGAGCGGGCAGCATCGCAGCCGGATGCACCTCCCTCTCACGGTTCGGCGTGTGGTTGGCGTGGGAGGAGCGAGCGTGGCGGTCGAGGGAGCGGTTCGGTGGTGAGCCCGGACCCGTTGGCGTTGATGCGCAGGCAACTCCGTGACGAGCTGCGCCAGCGGGTGGATGCGCGCGGCTTGGCCAGTGCTCCGCGCACCGAGCGGCGTGTCCGGGTGCGCGAAGAAGCGCTCGAGGTCCTGCGTGCGAGCGGGGCGATCCTTCCCCTGCGCGAACTGACCCGGATCGTGAACGAGGTCTCAGACGAAGTCGTCGGGTTCGGACCGATCGAGTTCCTCCTGAAGGACCCGGAGGTCACGGAGGTCATGGTCAACGGTCCCGACGACGTGTACGTGGAGCGAGGGGGGCGGATCGAAAGGGCGCCGGACGGCTTATTCGAGGGGGAGGAAGCCGTCCTGCATCTGATCGAACGGATCGTGGGACCGTTGGGTCTCCGGGTCGACGAATCATCGCCTTGGGCGGATGCGCGACTACCGGAGGGCAGCCGTGTCCATGCGATCATCCCGCCTCTCTCGCTCCGCGGTCCTGCGCTGACGATCCGCAAGTTCTCGCCGGTGCCGATCACGGCCGATGACCTGGTGGCCGGAGGATGCATCGGACCGAGGATGCTGCGGTTCCTCGCGTGTTGCGTCCGCGGCCGAGCCAACGTGATCGTCTCGGGCGGCGCGGGAACGGGGAAGACGACGATGCTCGGCATCTTGTCGGCGTCGATCCCGGACGACGAACGGTTGATCACCATCGAGGACGCAGCCGAGTTGCGCCTGGCCAAGCCGCACGTCGTCTCGCTCGAGGCACGGCCCGCGAACGTCGAGGGCAGGGGAGAAGTGACCGTTCGCGACCTGGTTCGCAACGCGCTCCGCATGCGCCCCGATCGGATCATCGTCGGCGAAGTCCGCGGCGGCGAAGCGCTCGACATGCTCCAGGCCATGAACACGGGGCATGAAGGGTCGCTCTCCACCGCGCATGCGAACTCCACGCGTCACCTGCTGTGGCGGCTGGAGACCATGGCGATGATGTCCGACGTCGACCTGCCCGGCGCCCATATCCGCACGCAGGTGTGTTCCGCCGTCGACGTGATCGTGCATCTCGCGCGCCTCCGAGGCGGACGCCGTGTGGTGTGGGAGATCGCCGCCGTCGAGGGAACGCATCGCGGCGAACCCGTCGTCACGCCCCTGTACCGGTTCCAGCACAAGGGAAGCGCCACAGGGAGCTTCGAGGCGACCGGCGCCATCCCCGAGGTCCTCGCCACCCTCGCGAACCGGGGCGAACAGGTCGGATCCGAACTCTTCGAGGCGGGACCCGATCGATGATCGCTGCTCCGGGCGCCGTCCTCGTCGTTGCGGGTGCGATGGCCGCAGCCGCTGTTCGTCATGTCGAGCGAGACGACGTTCATCATCGGATCGCGCCGATCCTCGCCCGGGAGCCGCGACGGCGACCACGCGTCACGATCCCCGGGATCGGATGGCGGTGGTGGCCGGCCGCGGGCGTCGTCGTCGGCTACGTCGTCGGAGGCGCCGTGGCCGCGATCATCGGTCTCGTGAGCGTGAAGGTCGGAGCGATCGTCTACCGCCGACGCGGAGACGCCCGGCGCAAGGCCGCTCTCGAAGAACAGCTGGCCGACGCGGTTCGATCCCTCGCCGCGGGGATGCGCGCGGGTCTATCGGTTCCACAAGCGATCGCGTTCGCGGCGCGAGAGGGGGAGCCCCCGCTCGCGACCACGTTCGCGCGGGTCGTCGACCACGTCGACCTCGGAGGTGGCCTCGCCGGCGCGCTCGACGACTGGGCAACGGAAGTCGGCAGCGACGACGCCGCACTCGTCGTCGGCGTGCTGACGCTGCATCGGAGAACCGGGGGTGATCTTCCCCGGGTGCTGGATCAGGTAGCGGGGACGCTCCGCGAACGAAGCGCTGCCGCCCGCGAGGTCCGAGCGCTCACGGCACAAGCTCGGCTCTCCGGGGTCATCCTCGGCCTGCTTCCCATCGCCTTCTTCACGTTCCTGTGGATGACGTCGCGAGGGGATGTCGAAGGAGCCTTCGCCTCGCCCGTCGGCGTGGGTGCGATCGTCATCGGCCTCACGCTCGAAGGCGTGGCGTTCCTGTGGATCCGATCCCTCCTGGCGGTGACCTGAGCGTCGTGCTCTGGGTCGGACCGATGCTGTCCGCCGCCGCCGTCGTCGCCGCGATGTCGGGCGCGATCCTCGCCAGGCAACGCAGCGTGCTGAACGGGCTCCAGACACCCGCGAACGGCTCGCGCTCGAGGCCCCGGAAGCAGATCTCTCCCGTGACACGCAACCGCGCCTGTGGAGCACTCGGAGCGCTCATCGGTCTCGCGCTCCCGCGACCCGGGCTGTTCCTTGCGCCGCTCCTGTGCGTGGTCGGTTCCCGCGTGCCGTCGATCCTCGAGCATCGAACATCGAGGCGTCGGCGAGCCGCGATGGACGCACAGATCCCACAGATGCTCGACCTGCTCGCCGCCGCCTCCTCCGCCGGGCTGTCTGCGCAACTGGCGCTCCGCCGCACGGTGACGGTGCTCGGAGATCCACTCGCCGCCGAGCTCACGGGTGCGCTCGAGGCGGTCGATCTGGGTGCGGGTTGGCGTGACGAATTGACCGCTGCCGCCGAACGGCTGTCCCTCCCCGATCTCCGGCGGACGGTCGCAGCGCTCTCTCGGACCGAGACGCTCGGTGCTTCCCTCGCCGATTCCACCGCGGAACTGGCCGCATCGGTCCGTGCGTCGCGGCGTATGGCCGTGACCGAGCGGGCTCGGACAGCGCCCGTGAAGATGCTGTTCCCTCTGGTGTTCCTCGTCCTCCCCGCGTTCCTCCTCCTGACGGTGGTGCCCGTGCTGCTCACCACCCTGCGATCCATCGGTTGAGAGGAGGTGAACGATGCTGTTGCTGAACCGTCTGCTTCTTCGGGCGCGAGGATGGTTGTCCCACGAGGAGGGTCAGACGACCGCCGAGTACGCGCTGGTCATCCTCGCGGCGGCGGCTGTGGCCGTCGTGTTGATCGCCTGGGCGCACTCGTCAGGCAAGCTTCCGGCGTTCTTCGACCACATCATCGACAACGTCGCCGGGAATGCCGACGCGGCCTGATCGATCGCACGCCGGTAGCGCCGTCGTCGAGTTCGCGCTCGTGCTGCCCCTCCTGCTCGTCGTTGCGCTCTCGCTCGTGCAGGTAGGCCTGCTCGTGCGCGACCGGTTGTTGATCGAGGCGGCGGCGCGCGCCGGGGCGCGCACCGCCGCGGTCGAGTCCGACGAGGGCACGGTGCGGGCGGCGGCGCTCGCCGCCGCCCCCGACCTCGACCCGGCGTTCGCCGGGGTGGCGATCGCCCGTCAGGGAAGCCAGGGCGACCCGGTCACGGTGTCCGTCGACTACGACGAGGTCGTTCGCGTGCCCCTGATCGGGTGGCTCTTCGGGCCGTCGATCCACCTCGACGCGAGCGCCACCGACCGGCAGGAGTTCGCGTGAGGAACGAACGCGGCTCCGTCTCCATCGTCGTCGCCGCGATCGTCGTGCTGGCGTTGGTCTTCTCCCTCGGGGTGACCGACGTCGCCCGGGTGCTGGTCGCCCGGAGCCATGCGCGCACGGCCGCCGACGCCGCGGCGCTCGCCGCCGCCCAGGAGCTCGCGTTGCCCTCCGGGGTGGAGCCCGCGGACATCGCGGCGGCGTACGCCGAGCGGAACGACGCGGTCTTGAACGATTGTGTCTGCGCGGCCGGAACGTTCGAGGCGACGGTGACGGTGTCGATCGTCGTCGAAGGGTTCCTGCTGGTCACGGGCCCGAAGACGGTCACCGCTCGCGCCCGCGCGGTCGTCGACCTGCCGGCCTCGTCACCCCCCGCCTAGCCATTCATGCCCATGGATCTGCCACCCGGACTGAAGGTTGGGCTCGGAGCGTCCGAGAACCCTACGGGATGAGGGGAAGCAAAGGACGTATCGGGCTGGTGAGCGTCGCGATGCTTTGCGCGCTCCTTCCACTCGCGACCGCCGGTTCGCCCGCGCTTCGCGAGCGGCTCCGCATCGACGGTCGCCGCGAGCTCCAGCACGCATCCCAACATCTTGCTGATCGTGAGCGACGACCAGGCGTGGTCGACGTTCAACCGCGATCTGATGCCGACCGTCTACAGCCAGTTGGTAGACCAGGGCGTCCTGTTCAAGCGGGCGTACGTGAACACATCGCTCTGCTGCCCGTCGCGCGCCCAGATAGTCTCGGGCCTCTACGAGCACGACACGGGCGTCGACCAGAACGAGGTCCTGCTGACCCGTCCGACGTTCCCGATGGCGCTGCACGACGCCGGCTACAGCACCATGCTCGCCGGCAAGTACATGAACAGTTGGCCGTGCGACCCGCGCGCCGAGTTCGACCAGTGGGCCTGCGTGGCGACGCCGGAGATCTCCTCGCTGTCCCTGGTCGATCCCATCGTGAACGTCAACGGGGTCTGGCAGCGCAAGACCGGATACGAGCCTGACGTGCTCGAGGGCATGGCCTCCGACTTCATCAAGAGCACGCCTGCCGATCAGCCGTTCTTCGTCATGTACTCGCCGACCACGCCGCACCTGCCGGCCGACGACACCCGGTACGCGGACATGCCCGTCTCGCCGCCGCGAGGACCGGAGTTCAACGTGAACACCATGACGGCCGGCACGCCCCCGTATTCGCGGCGCCCCCCGTTCACCGCCGAGGAGATCGCGACATCGGACGATCACTACACCGCGATGGCGCATGCCACGCGGTCCTTCGACGACGCGGTCGGCCGGCTGCTCGACTCGCTCGGCAACCGGGCCCAGGACACGCTCGTGGTCTACCTGTCCGACAACGGCTTCCTGTACGGCGAGCACCGCCGGACCGGCAAGAACGACCCGTGGGAAGAGTCCGTCAACGTCCCGATGGTCGTCCGGTACCCGGCGGCGCTGCCCGCGAGCCGCGCGTTCACGAGCGACGCGCTCGTCCAGAACGTGGACATCGCCTCGACGGTCGCGGACGCCGTTGGCTTCCCGTGGGGCGGCGACGGCCAGTCGTTCCTCCCGATCGTCGAACGCAAGAAACACGAGGTGCGGAAGGCCGCACTGATCGAGCAGTGTCGCGGCGAGTCACGAGGGATCACGGATTGCTCGGGCTATGCGTTCAACGGCGCCCGGGCCACGACGCCGGGCTTCCAAGGTGTGATCACCCAGCGCTACAAGTACGTCGAGTTCGACGACGGCTCGCGCCAACTGATCGACCTTCAGAAGGATCCGCACGAGTTCCACGACCTCTCGAGGAACCCCCGGGACGCCGGGCTCCGGCGCCAGATGGTGTCCAAGCTCCACGCACTGATGCGGCCGAAGCTGCAGACGACGATCGCGACCGGTCCTGACGGCGCCGTCTCTTCCCGTGTGGCCCAGTTCTCGTTCTTCTCGCCATCTCGCTTCGCAACATACCGGTGCCGTTTGGTTGCCCAGGGCAAGTCGACCTCATGGCGTTCGTGCCCGGGGGGGTTCGCAGCGTTCAACGAACTCGCGGACGGCCGATACCGGTTCGAGGTGGCGGGAGTCTCCGAGAACGGACAGGTTGACCGAACACCCGCATCGCGGACGTTCTCGGTGTCCTCGACAGGCCCCGACGTCTCCCTTGGCGCGCACCCCCTTGCCTCGGCGGCCGCCACCAGCGCGACGTTCACCTACACCAGCACAGTGTCCGGCGCCGGGTACCAATGCCGACTGGTCCCGTTGGGCGCGGAGGCTCCTCCCTGGGGTCCCTGCGATCCGTCCGGCGCATCGTTCACCGGCCTGACCGACGGCGGTTACCGATTCGACGTCCGGGCGCGCAACACCGCCGACGAGGTCAGCGATCCCGCCGCCGGGTGGTTCTTCCGGGTGGACACCAGCGGTCCCACGGTGGCGTTCTCCAGCGAGCCGGCGATCAACACGCGCAGCGAGTCGGCGTCGTTCCGGTTCGAACCGGAAGAGCTGATCAAGGGTTCGATGTCGTGCACGCTCGACGGGAAGGCGTTGGGCTGCGCGAACGGTCGCGTGAAGTTGCCGCGCGTCTCGACCGGCGGTCACACGCTGGCGGTCAAGGCGACGGACGTGGCCGGCAACGTCGGGACTACCACGTACGACTGGATGGTCGACCGCACCCGTCCGGAGGTGGGGATCCTGGATGCCCCGAACAAGCTGTCGAAGGACCGGGTCTCGGCGTTCAACCTGTGGTCCAACGAAGGACCGGGCTTCTTCGGCTGCAGCCTGGACGGCCGCCCCGCGATGCCGTGCTTCGGCGCGCCGAACTTCACCAACCTGAAGGAAGGGCGCCACACGCTGAAGGTCTGGTCGGTGGACCTCGCCTACAACGAGTCGCCCGCCATCACCTACGTTTGGAAGATCGACCGCACTCCCCCCATCGTGTCGCTGGTCGGCGGTCCGACCGAAGGATCGACCTCGGGTCCGGGCGAGGTCACGTTCGGCGTCTCGCAGACCGAGAAAGGCCAGCTCTGGTGCTCGCTCGACGGGGTCGAGTTCACCAAGTGCTCCTCGCCGGTCCGCTTCGCGGATCTGACGAGCGGCGCCCACACGTTCCAGGTCTACGCGGTCGACGCGGCCGGCAACCAGTCGGCCACGGCCGAGCGGACGTGGACGATCACCTGATCCTTCGCTACTCCAGGTCCTTCGTCCGAGGGTCTCGCCGGACCGGCGTGCGGTATTCGGGTTCGCTCCGGGCCACCAGGAACTCGATCGCCGCCCAGATGGTCTTGGACCGCGGGTAGAACCACAACGGCACCACGACCAGCACCACGACGCTCGCGATCATCAGCGGTGCCACCGGGACGTCGGGGACCGTGAAGAACAGCACGACGACGAACATGGCCACCCACACGACGATCGAGACCAGGAAGTTGATCGTCATCGCGCCGAGGAACCCACCCTGCTCGCGTTCGAACCGCAGCGTGCAGGTCGGACATCGTTCGATCAGGTGGAACCACGACCCGAAGATGCGCCGCCGACCGCACCGGGGACAGCGCTTCCGCAACCCTCGGAGCAGGACGGTCGCGGCGCCCGCCTCCACCAGGAGCGGCTCCGGTCGCGGCCGCTGCTCGGGATCCAGCGAGCCGTAGGGGCTACTCGTGATGGACCGCCCAGAACTTCCTCACGGGTGTCAGCGCGCGCCATAGTCCGCTCGAGCCTTCCGGCGTGACGATGACGTCGCCGGCGCCCGCCCGGAGCATGCGCCCGTCGTCGGTCTCGATCTCCACGTCCCCTTCGATCATGCATGCGATCTCGTGGTAGTCGCGGTCGAACGTGCCCGTCTCCGGCTCGCGCCGCCACACGCCGGTCGAGAACCGGGCGTCCGGGTTCCGCCACGCGTACCACTCCTGTCCCGGTGGGTTCTCGTCGCCGGGTTCGTTCTCGAGCGTGATCCACTCGACGCGCTCGTTCGCGCCGATCACGCGCATCGTCGTATCGCCGATCGGCACCGCCCGTGTAGATCGCGAAGAACTTCGCGACGGTCTCGTGGACGTGCCATGTCCCCTTCGATCCCTTCGGCGTGACGAAGATGTCTCCCGCGCCCAGGCTGAGGACACCGCCGTCGTCGGTCTCGACGTCCGCCGAGCCCTCCAGGATGTACGCGACCTCGTCGTAAGGACGTTCGAACGACCACGTGTCGGGCTCCCGCTCCCACAGGCCGTCGTGAACGTCTCGTCGTCGGACGTGAACGCGTCGATCTCGCGACCCGGCGAGGGCTGGTTCCCCGGAGGATCGGTGAGCGGCGCCCAGCTCGTTCGATCGGTGCTGCTCAGCACGGTGATCTCCGGCATCCCCTCGCTCCTGCCTCGGGTGACTCCGCCAGTATCCAACGGCGTACGTCGGACGGCAGGTCCACCACGTCGGGGCGCGGGGGTAGACTTGGCCACCATGGCAAGCAAGCGGATGCCGCTGGGAGGACGTCGCGCCGAGTTGGGCGTGATCGACTACACGCTGGCCAAGCGCGCGCTGCTCCGGGACGCGCGTATCGGCGTCCTCGGCCTCACCGACGTCTGCGACGCGCACCCGGAGTTGATGCGGGCGGCGCGCCACGTGGGGGAGCCGACCAACAACGACTGCCCGGTCTGCGCCAAGGAGAAGCTCGTCCTGCTCGCCTACGTGTACGGAGACGGCCTCAAGGCCGACAGCGGCCGTGTCTGGTCCATCCAGACGGGTCTCCGCATGACCGCGGCGCACCCCGGAGCGTGCTGCTACGTCGTCGAGGTGTGCCGGAGCTGTCAGTGGAACCACCTCAAAGAGGCGTTCACCGCCAGGCGTACGGCCGCCGTCTGATCGCACCTCACCACCGGAACAGCACAGGGATCCAGGCATGTTTCTCAGCTGCCCTGGATAGAATCGTGACCAGTGTCGACCGACACCAGCCCTCAAACGACCCGGGGTCGTTCCTACGCTCCGAGGCACACCCGCGGCAAGAAGGGAGACCCGAAGAAGGGGTTCTTCCGGCGATTCTGGTGGGTGTTCCTCGCCGTGCCCGTCCTGGTCGTCCTGGCGACCGGTGGAGCGCTCGTCTACGCGTACTCCCAGATCGTGCTGCCCAAGGCGCTGCCGCCGATCCAATCGACGTACATGTACGACCGCAACGGGTCGCTGCTCGCGTCGATCCACGGCGCGGTCGACCGGACGATCATCCCGTTCGATCAGATGCCCGAGTCGCTCCGCGACGCGGTGATCTCCGTCGAGGACCACGGCTTCTACCAACACCCGGGCATCGACCCCGTCGGCATCCTCCGCGCCGCCTGGACCGACCTGGTGAAGCACGAGACCGTCCAGGGCGGATCCACCATCACGCAGCAGCTCGTCAAGCAGGTGTACGCCGGGAGCTACGTCGAGCAGCCGGATGGCACCAAGGACTACGTGGTGCCGCCGCGCACCATCAAGGAGAAGATCCGCGAGGCGCTCCTCGCGATCAAGCTCGAGCAGACGCTCACGAAGGACCAGATCCTGGCCCGCTACCTCAACACCATCTACCTGGGGCACGGCGCGTACGGCGTGCAAGCGGCGGCGCAGACGTACTGGGGGATCGACGCCGCCGACCTGAGCGTCAAGCAGTCGGCGACGCTCGCGGGTCTCATCACGTCGCCGAGCCGGTTCGATCCCATCGACCATCCCGAGGACTCGAAGGTCAGACGCGACTACGCGCTCGACCAGATGGTGCACTACGGCTACCTCGATCAGGCGACCGCCGATCGCCTGAAGGCGAAGAAGGTGACGACCGATCCGAAGAAGGAAGTCGTGAACGCGCCGGCGAACTCCGAGTACTTCGTCGACTACGCCAAGCGGTACCTCATCAACAAGTACGGCGGCGCGGCGGTCTTCGGCGGTGGGTATCGCGTGACGACCTCGCTCGACCTCGGGTTGCAGCGCGCGGCGGAGGCGGCGGTCAACGCGCATCTGCCGAGCCCGTCGGACCCGGAGGGCGCGCTGGTCGCGATCGATCCGAAGACCGGCCAGATCCTGGCGATGGTGGGCGGACGCGGCTTCAGCGAGTCCCAGGTGAACCTGGCGGTGTCGGGACTGCGGCTCAAGACCGAGACGTTCGGCGGGACCGGCCGCCAGGCCGGGTCGTCGTTCAAGCCGTTCACGCTCGCCGCCGCCATGAAGGCCGGCTACAACCTCAACGCGTATTGGCACGGTCCGGGCACGATCACCATCCCCAACACCGACTGCTACACGAACGGGGCGCCGTGGACGCTGTCGAACGCGTCGGACTCCGAGGCGGGCACGTTCACCCTCCAGGCGGCCACGGCCTACTCCGTGAACACGGTCTTCGCCCAGGTGGCGGCGCAGCTCGGTCCGGACAAGGTCGTCGACATGGCCCACCTGCTCGGGATCCGCAGCCATCTGGATCCGGTCTGCTCGATCACGCTCGGCGTCGAAGCCGTGAACCCGCTCGAGATGACGAACGCCTACGCGACGCTCGCCGCGCACGGCGTGCGTCACTGGGCGGACCCGCTCGTGCAGCTCACGAACCACAACGGCAAGGTGATCGACGACGTCAGCACCAAGCCGAAGCAGGTCCTGGACGCCAACGACGCCGACCTGGTGACCTCCGCGCTGGAGGACGTCGTGAACTTCGGCACCGGCACGGCGGCTCGGCTGTCCGACCGCCCGTCGGCGGGGAAGACCGGGACGGCGCAGGACTACGTCGACGCGTGGTTCTGCGGCTACACGCCGCAGCTCGCGACGTGCGTGTGGGTCGGCTACCCGCAGGGCGAGATCCCGCTGGACAGCGTGGAGGGCGTCTCGCCGGTCTTCGGCGGCACGATCCCCGCCGCCATCTGGCACGACTTCATGACGGTCGCGATGCAGGGCAAGCCGGTCCAGGACTTCGCGACGCCGTCGAACGACGGCCACACGATCGGGCCGGCGACGCCGGTGCCGTCGCCCACGCCGAGCCCGTCCCCCACGCCGAGCGAGTCACCGTCGCCCCAGCCCACGGGTCCGACCGGTCCGACCGGCACCGGCCCGACCGGCCCCACGGGGCCGACGGGGACCGACGGGCCCGACGGGCACCCACGGGACCGACCGGCGGTCAGGGAGGACCCACGGGGCCGACGGGTCCGATCAGGTTGCGTCGTTGACGCTGAGCTCGCGGCTCGCCGGGGCGATGTCGACCGGCAGGGTCGCGACGATCGTCGTGCCGCGCCCGGGCGTCGATCGCACCACGAACGTTCCGCTCGCCAGCTCCACCCGTTCGCGCATGGATGCGAGACCCACGCGACCCATCTGCAGGAACTCCCGCGCGCGGGCGTTGTCGAAACCCACGCCGTCGTCGACGATCTCGACACGCAGCTGCACCTTGTCGGCCTCGACGGCGACGGTCACGTGCGCGGCCTGCGAGTGCTTGGCGGCGTTCGACAGCGACTCCTGCACCACGCGGTAGGCGAGCGTCTCCAGGTCGGCCGGGATCTCGGTGCCGATCGTTCCCGAGAACTCCGTGCGGACCCCCTGCTCGGTGCCGAATCGCGCGAGCGTCTCGCGGATCGCGGGGATCAACCCCCGCTCTTCCAGCAACGGCGGTCGGAGGCCGGACATCAACCCGCGGAGGCCGTCGGCCTCCTCGGCGAGCTCCTTGCGGATCTTCGTCAGGATCTCGATCCCGCGGTCGGTGTCGCCCGCCTTGATCATCAGGAGCGCCGCCTCGAGGGACAGCGACGCCGCCGAAACGCCCTGCACGGGCCCGTCGTGGAGGTCGCGGGCGATCCGGTTGCGTTCCGACTCGATGGCGCTGTTGGTCCGCCGCAGGATCCGCGTCCGGTCCTCATCCCGGTCCTGCAGGAACTTGAACAGCGAACGGATCGTCTGGTCGGCGATCCTCCCGGCCGTGACGTCGCGGACGAGCAGGATGCGTCGCGGTGGCGTCATCGGCACGTCGGAGATGCGCGACTCCAGGTAGAGGGCCTGGCCCTCCGACCGCTGGATGGTGCCTTGGCCGGTCGTGAGCAGCGACGCGAAGGAGGGGTCGGCTCCGTTCACCGACGCGGCGAGCGCCGTCCAGGGCAGCCCTTCGATCGAGGCACGGTCGATGCCCACCATGTTGCAGAACGCTTCGTTCGTGCGCAGGATCACGTCGCGGTGGTCCAGTTCGACGATCCCGTCGACGGCCGCCTCGAAGACCAGCCGGAGGTGTTCCTCGGACTGACGGATCGTTTCGTTCGACTCGCGCACGTGTTCGAGCGCAAGATCTGCGTCCGACAACGCGCGCTCCTTGTCTTCCAGTGCGTGCCGTGCCTCGGCGTGGGCCTGCGTGCTGCGGATCTGGTTCGCCAGGATGCGCGCCGCGACGCCCAACCCCAGCACCGCGATGATCGCCGTCGACTGCACCGCGGAGATCCCGCGCGCCTCGTCCAGGCTGGCGACGGTGGCGAGCGCCGCGCACGCGGAGACCACGGACACGCTCGTGAGGATCGGGCCGCGCCAGGTTCAACCACCGTTCCTCGGGGCCGTGTCGGCGCGTCGGGGGAGCACGATCATGGCGGCGGCGAGCACGGGTCCGGCGAGCATGAAGACGATCACGATCCCCGGGAACCCGGCGTGGTACGCACCGCGTGTCCATTCCCAGCCGAAGACGACGATCGCCGCGGAAACGCTCGTGAAGACGAGCCATTGGACGATGTGCGCGGGGGACGGGATCCAGAGCGTGAGGACGCCGAATGCCACGAAGAGCGTGGCCGACACGACCGCGAACGTCCCGGCGGACAGCGATGCGGTCTGATCGGCGGCGACGGGCCGGATGATCGCGTAGCAGATCGCGGCGAGCGACGCGGCGATCAACGTGGCATCGATCGCGATCTCGCGCCGGTCCTCGCTGGGGAAGTGCCCCCGATACTCCTCGCGAGCCGCGCCCAACACCGGGATCAGGAACAGCAGGAACAGCACGTCCAGCGACCTGGGTTCCGGCGTCCGGCGCTGGACGTCGACCACGAACAGGGCCGCCGCCAACAACGCGACCATGCCCATCAGGACCGCCAGGTAGGTGCTGGAGCGCCATGACGCCTCGGTCCGGCCCCGCGCCAGGATCGAGGAAGCGGCGATCACGTTCACGGCGATGACCGAAGCTTCGCCGACGAGCGTCTGCGTTCGACCGGCCGGGGCCATGGCATAGGCGATGACCGCCGCCACGGCGGCGATGAGCGGGACGGCGGCAGCCGAACGCGATCGTCGTCGGATCTGGGGGTCGCTCATACGCGCTCCATCTTGCCGGTTCGACCGCCCAGGCTCCATCACCCGGTCGTCGGACATGGATGACCGGATGGACTAACCCCGGTCGCCGTGAGGATGAGGCTTCCGACTCCGGACGGCTACTCGATCAGCCGGCGGCGCAACGCTTCTGCGACGGCCGCGGTGCGATCGGACGCTCCCAGCTTCTCGAAGATGTGTTCGAGATGGGTCTTGACCGTGTCGGGCGATATGTAGAGCCGTTCGGCGATGTCGCGGTTGGTGTGGCCGAAGGCCAGCAGTTGCAGGACTTCGATCTCCCGCGCCGTGAGGGTCTCCGCACGCCGGTCGCGTTCCTTCGCCGTGGAGAGCTCTTCGGCCAACGCGACCACCAGCTGGGGGTCGATCACCATGTTCCCGCCCGCGACCAGGCGGACGGTCTGGATCAGGTGCTCGGCGTCCCGGGCTTTCAGCACGTATCCGCGGGCCCCCGAGCGGACCGCCTCGACCACGAACTGCCGGTCGTCGTAGGCGGTGAGCATGATCACGCCAACCTTGGGGAAGCGGTCGCGGATCTCGCGGGCGGCTTCGAGGCCGTCCATCTCGGGCATCCGGATGTCCACGAGCGCGATATCCGGATCGGTCTCCTCGATCAACGTCAACAGCTCGCGGCCGTCCGACGCTTCGCCGACGACCTCGATCCCGTCCGCCATCTCGAGATACCGGCGGAGTCCTTGGCGCACCAACGAGTGGTCGTCGGCGATGGCTACCTTGATCATGCCCCGTCCTCCGTCCGCGCCTTGGACGCGGTCCGCACCATCCTAGACGGTCCGGGATGCCCGTTCAGAAGATGTACCACCAGTTCATGAACAGCACCGCAAGCAGGCTGAAGCCTCCCGCGAACGCCGCGACGATCGCCGTGTGCGGCAGCCTGCGCCGCTCGGCGGCGTCGGCAAGCACCCAGAACGCCGGGAAGACCACGGCCACGAAGCGCGGCATCGACAGCAGCGGACGGGGCGGGAACGGGTAGCAGAGCGGGATCAGCAGGCTCCCGATCGCGTACGTCAGGTACGGCAAGGGGAGCCGTCGCACACCGGCCACGACGGCCGCGATCACCACGCCGACGACCAGCGCATCGATCAGCCAGTAGTTCGGATCCGTCACACCGTGACCCGCCGCGAGCTTGAGGGCGTTCCAGAGCGTCGTGAGTGGAGAGGCCGCGTGGCGTTGCCAGTTGGCCTGTGCGTGGATCGGCGCCAGCCCGGTTCCGTGCGCCAGCTCCCACCACCCGAAGTAGACGAGGGGGCCGAGGAGCACCGCGGCGCCGGCGAGCACCCTTGGCCACGGGTTGCTCCGGCCGTTCCGTCGCTCGAACGCCATCACGATGAGCGCCGGCGCCAGGACCACACCGATGCTCCGGGTGAGCGCCGCGAGCGCGCCGGCCACCGCAACGTTGGCCCACCGGTCCCGCCTCGCCTCGCGGAACGCGATGAGCGAGAGGAGGAGGAAGAGCGATTCGCTGTACGGAGCGAGGAAGAAGAACGCCGTCGGGAAGATCGCGATGTACAGGATCGTCTTCCGCGCGACCGCTTCGGAGCACTCACGCACGGTGAGGTCGTAGAGGACGACAAGGGATCCGAAGAACGCCAGGTTGGAGACGAGCATCGCCGCGAACAGTGGATGGCCCCCGACGATCCACGACACGGCGCGGACGACCAGTGGGTAGAGCGGGAAGAACGCGGCGCTGCCGTCGCCGCCCCGGTATCCGGTGGTGGCGATCCGGAGGAACCAGAGCGCGTCTTGCCGCTCGAACGCGGTGAACACCGCCCGCCATCCATGGACGACCGGCGATGTGGCCCATCCGGGGACGTCGACCGCGTCGCGCGCGGGGAACAGTCCCGTCGCCATCGCCGCCAGGAGGATCACGCCGATCCACACCGCCAGGAAGACGATCAGGCATGGGCGGAGCCCGTCGCGCAGATGCGGAGAGCCCGTTCGGCTCGGTCGGTCATCGGTCACGCGGGAGCCTCGGCAGTCACGACGGCTGCATCGGTGACGGAGGCGTCCAGGTCGGGCAGTTCGACGGAGGGCCGGCGCACCCATCCGACCACGCACCAGATCAGGATCAGCGTCCGCACGGCGATCGCCACCTCGAACGCGCCGAACGGCAGGCCGCCGACGCCGGTCAAGCGACCGAAGAACGAGAAGCGCGTCACGAACACCGCGACGTCGGCCGCCTCGAAGACCACGAACGTCGGCAGGTCGACGGCGCCGAGCGCGAAGAACGGCAGCAGCCACAGTCCGTACTGGGGCGAGTAGACCTTGTTGGACAGCAGGAACAGCACGATCATCGGGAACGCGAGGCTCCACCTCGCGAAGTTCGGCTCTCGACGTTGCTTCCACATCCACACGAGCGCGAACGTCGATGCGAACACGACGAGGGACGCCAGGTTGACCCGCGATATGTGTCCCGGTCCACAGATCGCGGTGACGTTCAGATGCTTGCATCCGATGAACCACAGGCTGTCCCAGTCCGCGGGCCGGGTCGAGTTGAACCGGAAGAACGTCGACCAGCTCGAAGGAGACGCGATCGCGAAGGGCAGGTTCACGAGCAGCCAGGTTCCCGCTGTCGCCCAGCCGATCCTGATCGCGGAGTCGGGTTCGCGGTCGTGCAGTCGCTGCGCGATCAGCGGGAGCGCAAGCATGGCCGGATAGAACTTCGCGGCGGCGCCCAGGCCCAGCAACACGCCCGCGAGCCCGTCGCGGCGACGGGCGAACGCAACCAGGGCACCGGTCGCGAACGCCACCGCGAACAGATCCCAGTTCATGAAGCCGTAGATCAGCAGCGTGGGCGCGAGCGCGAACCACAACGCCTTGCCGCCCAACATATAGAGGAACGTGGCGATCGCTGCGGCACAGACCCAGAGGAGGACGGCGTTGGCGGTGAAGAATCCCGCCGTCGTGCTGCCGCCGACCCAGGCCGCCACCCGCATGAAGTACATCGTGAGCACCGGGTACTCATCGCACTGGCCTCCCGTCTCCAAACACTCCTGGATGAACGGCAGTCGGTTCCCGGCGAGCTGCTCGGTGCTGAGCAGCGGCACGATATCGGAGTAGCACAACAGTCGATACTGGCGCCCGTCCCCCCATGACCCCGATGCGCACGGCCCCTTCAGCGCGCTGCCCAGGATCATCGTCCCGCACGTGCAGGCCAGGATGAGCACGAGGCTGACGGGGCGACCGACACGCTCCACGCCGCGCATCGTAGCCGGAGGTCGATCGCGTGGACCGTGCGAGCGAACACTCGTAGAGTGGTTGGTCGTGAGGTACAGGGTGGAGCAACTCGCCGCCGCGTGCGACGTTTCCGTCGACACCGTTCGGTACTACCAGACGCTCGGGCTGCTCCCCGCGCCCGTCCGCGAGGGGCGCGTCGCCTGGTACGGGCCGGAGCACGCGGATCGGATCCGCGAGGTCCGCACCCTGCAGGGGAAAGGGTTGACCCTGGCCGCGATCAAACGGGTCGTCCGCGGCGATCTGGGTCCGGCCGACGCCGACCTCGCGGCCGCGGTCGCGGCGGCGCGCGGCACCGACGGAGATCGCCAGCTGTTGACCCTCGAGCAATTCGCCGATCGCAGCGGCGTGCCCGCGTCGTTGATCCAGGCGGTGGAACGCGAGGGGATCCGGCTGGGTCGCGCCGTGGACGGCGTCGAGCGATACACCGCCTCGGATATCGAGCTGGTGCGAACGGCGCTCCGGTTGTTGGAGTTCGGACTGCCGCTCGGGGATCTGCTGGCGCTCGCCAGGGACGCCGATGCGGCCCTGCACGGCCTCGCCGAACGGGCGGTCGAGCTCTTCGACGAGCACGTCCGCAAGCCGATCCGGGACACGGCGGCTTCGGAGGGTGAGGCCGCCGATCAGATGGTGGTCGCGTTCGCCGAGCTGCTGCCGGCCGTCACGCAACTGGTCTCGCACCATTTCCGGCGCGTGCTGCTGGAGACCGCCGAGTCGCACATCGAGCGGGTGGGGGACGACGAGGAGGTTCGCGCGGCGCGTGCCGGCATGGAGCGAGGCGCGTGACCGGCACGCGCGATGTGCGGCTGCCCGAAGGCGACGAGAAGCGCCGGGCCGTCCGATCACTGTTCGACTCGATCTCCGGGCGCTACGACCTGGTGAATCGGGTCATGACGTTCGGGATGGATGCGGGGTGGCGCCGGCGCGCGGTCGCCGGCTTGCGTCTGCCCGGGCGTTCCCTCGTGCTCGATCTGGCGTGTGGGACGGGAGACCTCTGTTCAGAGTTGCAGCGCAATGGATATCGTGCGGTGGGCTTCGACTTCTCTCACGGGATGCTGAGGTCGGCGACGACGTCGGCGCCGGTCGTCGAGGCCGACGTCCTGCGGCTCCCGCTCCGGGACGCGGCCGCGGACGGCGCGACGTGCGGGTTCGCGCTCCGCAACGTGGTCGATCTCGGCGCGTTCTTCAACGAGGTGGGTCGCGTGGTCCGGCCTGGTGGCCGCATCGCGTTGCTCGACGCGAGCGAGCCCGACGGCCCGGTGATGCGGGCGGGCCACGGCGTGTACTTCCGTCACGTGGTGCCGCGGATCGGCGGGTTGTTGTCCGACCGGGACGCGTACGCGTACCTTCCCCGTTCCATGGCGTACCTCCCCGCGGCCGCCGAGATGCTGGCGATGCTCGCAGGAGCCGGGTTCCCCGACGCTGAGCGTCATCAGCTGTCGGGCGGCATCACGCAGCTGATCGTCGGGACCCGCTCGTGACATCTCTCCGCACCGTCGTCCGCGCGGAGCGTCTGGGTCCGGCGTTCGATCTGCTCGCAGCCTACGAGCCCGGTGGGTTCTTCCTGGAACGCGCGGGGATCGGCGTCGCCGGCAGCTCGGGGGGCGGTGATCCGTGGATCATGACGCTGCCCGGCAGCCAGATGGGAGCGGCGCCCCCGACGCTCGAGATGCTGTTCTCGGGGCTCGACGTCGGGGCGCTCCCGGCGGACGCTCCGGCGCCGCTGCTGTTCGGATCGATCCCGTTCGATCCCGAACGGAGCGGTCGCTTCGTGCACCCCAGGCGCATGGTGCGTCGCGATCGCGACGGCGAGATCTGGGCGCTCCGGTCGGACGAGGAGCGGGACGCGGTGCCTACCGAGCCCACGCCCCGAGGGAGGGGGCCCAGCGAACCGTTCTCGGGTATGCAGGTGTTCCCGGAGCCGCTCCCCGAGGTGTATGAACGCGCGGTCGCTGTGGCGGTCGATCGGATCCGACGCGGGATGCTCCGCAAGGTCGTGCTCGCGCGGACGATCCGCGTCGAGGCCGGCCGGACGCTGGATCCCCGGGAACTGCTGAAGCGGCTCCGCGCGGTCGAGCCGGACGGGTACTCGTTCGCGGTCGACATCGGGGAAGGCAGGACGCTCGTCGGCGCGAGTCCCGAGCTGCTGATCTCACGGTTCGGGGAGGAGATCAGAGCGAACCCGCTCGCGGGGTCTGCGCCGCGCGCGGGCGATCCGGTGCAGGATCGCGAGAACGCTGAGCGACTCGGCACCTCTGCGAAGGACCGGCAGGAACATGCGATCGTCGTCGAGGACGTCTTCCGGGCGTTGCATCCGCTCTGCCGGGAGCTCACGCATGATCGGGAGCCGCAGCTCCTGGCTACGGCCAACGTGTGGCACCTCTCCACGCGGTTCCGCGGGGCGTTGAAGGATCCCGGCATCACCTCGCTCGACCTGGTGCGGGCGCTCCATCCGACGCCGGCGGTCTGCGGCGAGCCGCGCGACGAGGCGATGCGAACGATCAGGGAGCTCGAGCCCGTCCCGCGCGGCGCGTACGCGGGGGCGGTCGGCTGGATGGACGCCACCGGCGACGGCGTGTGGGCGCTCGCGCTCCGATGCGCGGAGATCAGCGGCAGCACCGCTCGGCTGTTCGCGGGCGCAGGGATCGTGGCGGACTCGGATCCCGCTTCCGAGCTCGACGAGACCGAACGCAAGTTCCGCGCGTTCCTGGATTCGCTGCGCTGGGGGTGAGGCGATGCCGACACCGGCGACCACGATCGACGTCGACGGGTTCGAGATCCGCGTGTCCAACCCCGACAAGGTGCTCTTCCCCGCGATCGGCGTCACGAAGATGGAGCTCGTCGAGTACTACCTGACGGTCGCCGACGCGGCGCTGATCGGGTGCCGCGACCGGCCGACGATCATGCACCGGTTCCCGAACGGGGTGGACGGCGAGCCGTTCTATCAGAAGCGGGTGCCGACCCAGCGACCGCCGTGGATCCAGACGGCGACGATCACGTTCCCCAGCGGACGGCACGCGGTCATGATCGCGCCGGCCGACCGGGCGCACCTGGTGTGGATGGCGAACCTCGCGTGCCTTGACCTGAATCCCTGGGCCGTGCGGCGCGACGACGTGGACCATCCCGACGAGCTGCGCGTCGACCTGGATCCGACGCCCGGCGTGCCGTGGGACGACGTCCGGCAGGTGACGCTCGTGGTGCGCGAGGTGCTGGAGGAGCATGGCGCGATCGGGTTCCCGGCCACGTCGGGCAAGCGCGGGATGCACCTGGTCGTGCCGATCGTGCGGGAGCACGGGTTCACCAACGTGCGCCGTGCCGCGCTCGCGCTCGCGCGCGAGGTGACGCGCCGAGCGCCTGGCGTCGCCACCGCGGCGTGGTGGAAGGAGGAGCGGCAGGGGGTGTTCGTCGACTACAACCAGAACGCGCGCGATCGCACGGTCGCGTCGGTCTACTCGGTGCGACCCGTGCCGGACGCGCGCGTGGCGACGCCGCTGTCGTGGGACGAGGTTCCGGACGTGGACCCGTCGGTCTTCACGATCCGGACGGTGCCGGATCGCCTCGCGTCGATCGGCGATCCGGGAGCCGGCGCGGACCCGGTGGAGCGGTCGAGCCTCGACGGGCTGCTGGAGCTCGCCGCGAAGGACGAGGCGGGAGGTCTGGGTGACGCACCGTGGCCGCCGCACTTCCCGAAGGGCGACAGCGAGCCGGTGCGCGTCAATCCGTCGCGAGCGAGGAAAGTGGCCGAGTGGGAGGCCTCGCGGCGGGAGCCATGACGGTTCCATCGCCAGGTGTCAGGATGGGCGAGGTCCTGACGCGAGGAGGCGACCATGGGTGAGACGACCGTGGAGATCGCGCAACGAGCGGTGCCGATGCTCTCGTACGAGGATGTCGGCGCGGCCGCCGAGTGGCTGAGCAGGGCGTTCGGGTTCCGCGAGCACGGAGACCGTTACACCGAGCCCGACGGTCGCGTGACGCACGTCGAGCTCCAGCTGGATGGTGCGCAGGTCATGCTCGGATGGCCCGGTCCCGAGTACCAGGGGCCGGCTCGCCACGCGAAGGGCTGCGAGGACGCGGCGCGTTGGTCGGCGGTGCCGTACATCGTGGACGGCGTCCTGATCTACGTCGACGATGTCGACGCGCACTGTGAGCGTGCGCGTGCGGAGGGCGCGGTGATCCTTCGGGAGCCGAAAGACGAACCGTACGGTCGGCTGTACAACGCGGCCGACCCCGAGGGACACCGTTGGATGTTCATGCAGCCGCTCGTCGGCTGACGCGTCAGGTGCCCGGCTCGAGCTGGTCGAACGTGCAGCTCTTCGGATCGACGGTCGGGACGCCAGCGAACGATCGAGGCCGAATGGCGGAACCGGCCGCCTTGGAGCCGTTCGTAACGAACCTCGCATACGAGCGTCGGCTCGAGCGTGACCCACTCCGTGTCGCGACCACCGCTCCACCGGCTGGGTCCGCCGGGGCTGCGGCCCTCGCCGAAGCTCGATCCGCCGACGAGCGGCTGGAGCGTCTCGCGGAGCTCGCGGCGCTCCTTCGCCTTGAAGGCGGATGTGTGTCCCACGTACTGCAGTGTCCCCTCGTCGTCGTAGAGGCCGAGGAGCAGGCTGCCCACGCCGTCACCGTTGCGTTCCACGCGATAGCCGCCGACCACGCAGTCGGCGGTGCGGTGGTGCTTCACCTTGACCATCACGCGCTCGCCCTCGACGTAGCGCTGTTCCGCGTGTTTCGCGACGATGCCGTCCTGCCCGACGCCGTCCACGTCTGCGTACCATCGCTCCGCCGTCGTCACGTCCGCCGTCTGCGGCGTGAGGATCAACGCCGGCCCGGGATGCAGTCCGCCGGGGGAGTCGGGAGCGAGCTCGGCGCCGAGTCGTTCGATCAGGCCCTCGAGCTCGGCTCGCCGCTCGTCGGTCGTGAGCGGTCGCACGTCGCGGCCGTCGACCTCCAAGAGATCGAACGCGACCAGCGTCGCAGGGATCTCGCCCGCGAGCTTGTTCACGCGAGACGCGGCCGGATGCAGACGGAGCTGTAGCGTCTCGAAGTCCATCACGCCGTTCGCGATCATCACGATCTCACCGTCCATCACGTAGGTGGCCGGTGGCTGGGCCGCGAGCAGCTCCACCAGCTCCGGGAAGTAGCGTCCGAGCGGACGGTCGCCGCGCGAGTCGATCCGGACGCCGTCCGCGTCGCGCGTCACGATCGCGCGGAAGCCGTCCCATTTCGGCTCGTACCGCCAGCCGTCGCCGAGCGGGAGATCCTCTTCGGACTTCGCCAGCATCGGTTTGACGGCCGGTCCCGTCATCAGGGCTTCGAGCGTTCGCGCTCGACGAGGACGCGGCGGAGGATCTTGCCCGAGAGCGATCGCGGGATCTCGTCGATGAATTCGACGCGGCGTACCTTCTTGTAGGACGGCACGCGCTCGGAGACCCACGACATCAGCTCGCCCTCGGTGACGTCGGCGTCGGCGCGCTTCACCACGAACGCCTTCGGGACCTCGCCCGCCGTGTCGTCGGGCGACGGGATCACCGCCGCGTCGGCGACGGCGGGATGCTGCACCAGCAGCGCCTCGAGCTCGGCCGGCGGCACCTGGAAGCCGCGGTACTTGATGAGCTCCTTCAACCGGTCGACGACGTAGAGGTATCCGTCGGCGTCCGCGTGGCCGATGTCGCCCGTCCTGAGCCAGCCGTCGCCCGGCATCGTGTACGCGTCGGCCGCCGGGTCGTCCAGGTAGCCCTTCATGACCTGCGGGCCGCGGATCCAGATCTCCCCGTCCTCGTCGGCCGCGCAGTCCTCCCCGGTCTCCAGGTTCGCGACGCGGATCTCGGTGTTCGGCAGGATGAATCCGCTCGAGGCCGGCCGCCCCTGCGACGGGTCGCGCGTGGGCGCGCTCATCACCGGCGACGTCTCGGTCAAGCCGTATCCCTGGAGCACGATGCAGTCGAGCCGCGCAGCCGCCGCCTCGCAGACGCTCGCGTCGAGCGGCGCCGCGCCGGACATCACGCGCTCGAGCGCCGACAGGTCGTGCTTGTCGACCGCCGGGTGCTTCGCGAGCGCCAGCACGATCGGCGGCACCAGGCACGCGAACGTCACGCGGTGCTCTTCCATCAGCCGCAGGAACTCGTCCAGGTCGAACCGCGGCATCGTGACCACGGTCGCGCCCTTGCGGAGCGCCAGGTTCACCAGCACGGTCATGCCGTAGATGTGGAAGAACGGCAGCACGCCGATCATCACGTCGTCGGACCCGATCCCGATCGCCGCGTCAGCCTGCAGGACGTTCGCGACCAGGTTCCGTTGCGTGAGCTGTACGACCTTGGCGAACCCCGTCGTGCCGCTGGACATCGGCATGGCCGCGACCGAGGCCGAGCTGTCGACGTCGACGGAGACGGGCGCCGCGCCCGTCGCGAACAGCGACGAGAACGCCGATGTTCCCTCCACCGCCTCGCCCAGCACGAAGACCTCTTCCACGCCCGCCGCCTGTGCGGCCGGCAGCGCTCGATCCAGGAACTGCGGGATCGTGAGGAGGAAGCGTGCGCGCGTCGCGCGCAGCTGTTTCTCGATGTCGTCGGCCGACGCGAGCGAGTTGATCGTGGTGTTCGATCCGCCGGCGATGAGCACGCCGTGGAATGCGACAGCGTACTCGGGCACGTTGGGCGAGAAGATCGCGAACACGTCGCCCGGTCCGAAGCCGCGCGCAGCCAGGCCCGAGGCGAGCGCCCGCGTCATCCCGGCGAGCTGCGTGTAGGTGATCGTGCGCCCGGAGGGCCCATCGATCAGCGCGGGCTTGTCGCCGAACGTCGTCGCGTGCTCGAGCACGAACGCAGGCAGCGCGGTCGGGGGCACCTCGATCTCGGGCAGGACGCTCCGGAAGATCATCGCTCGTGCACGCTAGCCCATCCGTGAGGTCCGGCGCTCAGCGCCCCAGGCGATGCACCACCGGATCCGGCGGTCGCGTGAACCCGCTCCGCTCGTAGAAGCCGTACGCGTCGTCGGCCGGGAACGCCAGCACCAGCTCGAACTCGCTTGCCTCGCAGTACGTGATGAGCTCCCGCATCATCTTCGAGCCGAGGCCGCTCGACCGGTGCTCGGGCTCGACGTACATGTTGGTGAGGTACCCCATCGGTCTCGGGTTGCCGTGGCCGGGGGCCGGCACGCGCGGCACCGTATGGAGCCACATCGCTGCGACCAGCCGGTCGTCCGTGGCCGCGCACCACGCGCGCCAGTCGTCGCGGGCGAGCGCGTCGCGTGCGAACGCCGCGAACCGTTCGGCGTACGCGTCGAACGTCTCGTCATGTGGTTCCCGTTCCGTGTAGAGCTGCCACCGGAGTCGAGCCAGCTCGGGGATGTCGTCGGCGCTCGCGGACCGGATCGACGGCGACCCCGTCATGGTTCGTCGTGCGCAGCCGCGTAGTCGGATGCGCCGAGGAAGTGCAGCGACACGTACGGCTCGTCGCCGATGACCCAGCTGTCGTGGCCCGGCGGGATCGCGAACACGTCGCCGGGCTCCATCACGATCTCTCGTCCGTCGGCCATCGAGCACATCGCGCGTCCCGAGACGACGAGGCCCAGGTGCTCCACCTCGCACAGCGCCGTTCCCGTGATGGCGCCGACATGCTCCGACCACTTCCATCCCGGCTCGTACCGCGCGCGGCCGATCGTCATCCCACCGATCTCGACGACGTCGAACGTGCCTCGTTCGAACGCCCGTGTCTCGTCGGGTGCATCGAACCGCTTGAGCTGCAGCTCCATCCGGCCTCCTCTCCTCAGCGGCCAGCGTAGCCCCAGGTCAACGCTCGGCGATCGCGGCGTCGACGGCCGCCTGGACCTCGGCGCGCTGTCGTCGGCTCCGCTCGGCCGGCACCGCGACCTCGATCACCTGGATGCCTCCCGCGTCACCCGCGTCGCGCAGAGCTCCGACGAACACGGACATCTGCTCCACTCGATGATGGCCGACCCCGGCGGCGGCGCAGATCGCCTCGATGTCCACATCCTGTGGCGTCACGAACAGCCGGTCGCGCTCCGGCAACGTCCGCTGGTCGAGGGCACCGAAGATGGCGCCGCCTCGGTTGTTCGCGACGACGAGGACGAGGTCGGCCGGGAGCTGCGCGCCGTTCCAGAGCAGCGCTCCCACGTCGTACAGGAACGACAGGTCGCCGATCAGCGCGAACGTGGGGCCGGTGCCGGCGCTCGCGACGCCGAGCGCCGTCGAGACCAGACCGTCGATGCCGCTGGCGCCGCGGTTCGCGAGCACCTGGAGCCCATCGCGCGGCGACATCGCGATGTCAAGGTCGCGGATCGGCAGGGAGTTCCCCACGAACAGGGTGCCGCCTTCGGGCACTGCCGCGGCCAGGTCGCGCGCGAGCCGCATCTCGGTGGGGTCGTCGGTCGCGTCGAGCACGCCGTCCATCGCCCGGCGCGCTCGCTCGTCGGGGCCGGACCAGGTGGCCCTCCAGCCATCGGGCGCCGGCTGCACGCGATGGACCAGCTGCGTCGCGAGACGATCCGGATCGGCCCGCAGGCGCCACGTCGCACGGCGTTGCGGGTCGGGCTCCGGGTGGAAGAGGTCGACGACCACGAGCCGCTCGGCGGCCGCGACGAACCGTTGGGTCGCGCGCGTCGTCGGCGTGGCGCCGACCTGCAGCACGACCTCCGGCCGGTGCCGTTCGAGGAACCCCTCCGATCCGAGCAGCGCCTGTCCGGCCGACAGCGCCCACGCGGGCTGCCGTAGCCCCGACATGGGTTCCGCCATCAGCGGCCAACGCAGCTGCGATGCCAGGATCGCCACCTCACCCGGTGCCATCCACCAGTTCGATCCGGCGACCACGACGCCGCGAGCCCCGGACAGCTCCTGCGCGGCGCGGTCGACGTCGGCCGCGAGCGGTTCCGGGTTGCGATCGGGCCGGGATACGCGCTCGGGATCCCGCGGGGGCACCTCGACGAGGTCTCCGTTCGGCACCAAGGGTTCCTCGAACGAGCAGTTGATGTGCACGGGTCCGGGTTGCGGGCCGCCACACGCTGCGACCGCCTCGCGTCCCGACCGCCGCCACGCGAGCGCATCCTCCGCCGACGACGGGACGGGCGGTTCGAGGTACGCGCGTGTGTACCCGCCGTACAGCCGCACCTGGTCGATCGTCTGGTTCGCGCCGGTGCCGCGCAGCCGCGGGGGACGGTCGGCCGTCAAGAGGTAGAGCGGAACGCGGGCTTGTGAGGCCTCGACCACCGCGGGGAACAGCTCCGCAGCCGCCGTGCCGCTCGTGCACGCGACCGCGACGGGGCGACGCAACGCCTTCGCCAGTCCGAGCGCGAAGAACGCGCTCGAGCGTTCGTCCAGGTGGACGTGCACGTTGATGCCGAGGTGTCGCTCCAGCGCGAGCGCGAGCGGCGTGGAGCGTGAGCCGGGCGATACGCACGCATGACGCATGCCGTGTTCGACGAGCTCGTCGATCAGCGCGGTCGCGCACGCGAGGGAGACGTCTCCGGTGCCCATCACACCGCCGGGACGCTGCTCACCACGAAGTGCGTGTGCGAGAGCGCCAGCCCGAGCGCGAGCGACAACCCGCATGCGGCATGCAGCGCGGCCGTCCCGGTGAGCACCGGGATCAGCTCGCGACCGGTCGCCGTGCGGATGCGCTCCAGCGGACGGATCGCGAGCGGCCACGCGATCAGGCCGAACAACCCCCACTGCGTGAGGCCGACGGACTCGTCCACGATGAACGCGACGACGCCCACGACGATCGTCACGAACGCGCCGAACACGCATATGCGGTACAGCGTCCTCGTTCGCCGGTCGCCCAGCCGAACCGCGAGCGTCCGCTTGCCGCTCGTCTCGTCCGTCGGGATGTCGCGGAGGTTGTTCGCCACCAGGACCGCCACCGCCAGCAGGCCCATCACCACGCCACCCCACCAGGCGGCGGCCGGCACGGTCTCCACCATGACGTAGGCCGAGCCGCAGGTGGCCATGAGCCCGAAGAACAGGAACACCATCAGCTCGCCGAGGCCGAGGCCGGCGTACGGACGTGGGCCGCCCGAATAGAGGAGTGCGGCCATCAGGGCGAGCGCTCCCACGATCAGGATGAGGGCCGGTGTCGTCGCGAGCGCCAGCGCGAGGCCGCAAGCGGCAGCTAGTCCGAGACATGCTAGTGAGGCCGCCAGCACCGCTCGGGGCGACGCCGCCCCGCTCGCCACCAAGCGAGGCGGTCCCATCCGCTCGTGCGTGTCGACGCCGCGCACGCCGTCGAAGTAGTCGTTCGCGAGGTTCACGCCGATCTGCAGGCCGGCCGCGACCACCAGCGCCGCCGCCAGCCGCCACGCCGTCACGTGACCCGAGGCCGCGACGCCCACGAGCACCGGCACGACGCTGAGTCCCAGCGTCCGCGGCCGTGCGCCGCGCCACCACACGGCGACCGAGGTCACGGGCGCTTCGGGAACCGTGAGAAGTCCGGCGGGCGCTTCTCCTTGAACGCGTCGCGCCCCTCCTGCGCCTCCTCGCTCATGTAGTAGAGGAGCGTCGCGTCGCCGGCCAGCTGTTGCACGCCCGCGAGACCGTCGGTGCCGGCGTTCGCACCGGCCTTCAGGAGCCGGAGCGCGAGCGGGGAGAGCGCGAGCATCTCACGGCACCACGCCATCGTGGTCGGCTCCAACTCCTCGAGCGGCACGACGGCGTTCACCAGGCCCCACGCGAGCGCCGTGGGCGCGTCGTATTGCCGGCACAGGAACCAGATCTCCTTCGCCCGCTTCTCGCCGATCTGCCGGGCCAGCAGGCTGATCCCGTACCCGCCGTCGAACGACCCGACGCGCGGGCCGGTCTGTCCGAACCGAGCGTTGTCCGCCGCGATCGTGAGGTCACAGCACACGTGCAGGACGTGACCGCCGCCGATCGCGTATCCGGCCACCATCGCGACGACGGGCTTCGGCATGCGCCGGATCTGGACCTGGAGATCCAGCACGTTCAACCGGCCGATGCCCTGTTCGTCGACGTAGCCGTCGTCGCCGCGGATCCTCTGGTCGCCGCCGCTGCAGAACGCGTCGGGGCCCTCGCCCGTGAGCACGATCACGCCGATCGCCGGATCGTCGCGAGCGACGTCGAACGCCCGGATCAGCTCCGTCACCGTGAGCGGGCGGAACGCGTTGCGCACCTCCGGCCGGTCGATCGTGATCTTGGCGATGCCCTCGCCGGTCTCGTATCGGATGTCCGTGTAGTCACCGGATGGCTGCCACGCAACCGCGTTGTCCATGGGACCGATCACTCCTAGAGCGTACGCTCGAACGTTTGCGCTAGCCTACCGGACGTGACCCGCTACCTGGGCGCCGCACCGGGCTTCCTGGTCGCGGTCGACGTTCCTCCGGGGCCCGCCTGGCTGGAAGTGGTCGCCGATCTCTGGGAGGAGGGCGCGGCGATCCTGCCGCTCGACGGACGTTTGACCGACCGCGATCGACGGGCGATCGTGGATCTGGCGGGTCCGGCGTCGGTCGTCACCGCCGACGACGAGGTGGTGTTCGCCGACCCCGTTGCGGACGAACCCGGCCGCCTCGGGCTCGTGATGCCGACGTCCGGCACCGGCGGCGATCCGAAGCTCGTGGAGCTGCCGCGCGTGGCGATCGCGGCCGCGCTGGAGGGCTCGTTCGCTTCCCTGGCTCATGCGGTTGGTCGGAGGCTCGAGCCCTCGGAGCCATGGGTGTGCTGTCTGTCTCCCGCGCACATGGGCGGGATGCTCGTGCTGTTGCGACACGTGGTGTCCGGCGCGCCCGTCATCGTCCTCGAAGGTGTCGGTCTCGACCCGGTCGACCCGCTCCATGGCGTCCCCTCGGGGGCGCACATCGCGCTCGTGCCGACCATCCTCCGCCGGGTGGTGGCAGCCGGCGTCGACCTGTCGAGGTTCGGGATCATGTTGGTCGGGGGCGCAGAGATCGACGCGGACCTCGCGGAGCAGGTGGCCCGCCTCGGCGGCCGTGCGGTGTCGACCTACGGCCTCACCGAGACCTGCGGCGGCATCGCGTACGACGGGAGGCTCTTCGAGGGAACGGATGCGCGCATCGGCGCTGCCGGGAGCGTCGAGCTCCGGGGACCCACCCTCATGGACGGCTACCGGCACGACCCTGCGGCGACGGCGGCGGCGTTCACGCTCGACGGCTGGCTCCGCACCGGCGATGCGGGCGAGCTGCTCGAGGACGGGCTGCTCCGGGTCGACGGACGAGCGGATGAGGCGATCCGCACGGGCGCGGAGACCGTGTGGCCCGCGGGAGGTCGAGGAGGCGCTCCGCGGCCACCCGAAGGTGGCGGACGTCGCCGTGGCCGGCCGCCCGCACCAGGAGTGGGGACAGCAGGTGGTGGCGTTCGTCGTGCCGTCGTCGGTGGATGATCCGCCGAGCCTGGAGGAGCTCCGCGCGCACGCGACCGAACGGATCGCGCGGTTCAAGGCTCCGAGGGGGATCGTGCTCATGAGCGACGATCCCGCGTACCGCGTCGGGCAAGATCCGGCGTGGGGCCCTGCCACCCGGATGACGGTGGGATGAAGGGAAGACGAAGGCCCGAGCCCGGGAGGGGTGGGCTCGGGCCTCCGGTCGTGGCGGGATCTCCCAAGGGGGTAGGTAGATCCCACGCTGCGGCTCCGCTGCCAGGCGTCCGCTAGGAGAGCTTCGGCGTTTCGACCCGCACCGGTTGATACCCCCGAACGGGTAATGGCCGAAGGTCTGAGTCCTCCATCACCTCCTAGAAGTCGATCCTGGGCGAGCCCGAACCGGTGATGGTGGCGTTCGAGCAAGCGTTGCCGGCGGCGTCGTACGCGCCGGTCGACGCCTGCCACGTGGTCGGCGTCGCGATCGTGACGGTGTTCACCGTGCCGCTCGGCGTGCCGAGCACGATCGTCACGGTGTTGCCCAGCATCGTGATGCTCGACGCGGTGAAGTCGCGCCTTCGGGGCACGTAGTTCTGTTGCAGGCGGACGGTGCCGAAGATTGAGGGTGCCGGCGGGCCCGCGAACCTGGAGCCGGTCGTTGGCCCCGTTGTTCGTGATCCGCACCGTGACGGTGGCGGGCGAACCGCCATCCCAGCCGGGCAGGAGGGACTCCGGGTCGATGGGCTCGTTCCACGTGTACGTGATGCTGTCGCCCTGCTCGGCGCGACCGATCGTCCCCCCGGCGTGATTCGCCGATGTCATGTTCACGGGAGCCGGACCCGTGTTGTCGACGGTCACCGTGAACCCGGTCTGCGTCTGTGAATGCACCGGGGTGGCGACGTCGGCCATCGTGAACGAGTAGGTGCGGGTCCCGGCGGCCATCGGGTTGATCGCGGTCCGCGCCGCGCTGCGGTAGTTGTAGGGGACGCCTTGCGACCGAGAACGCGCCAGCCGTCATCGCAACGGCGGTGCCGCCGGTCGAGAAGGCGGAAACGTCGGCCGTCACGGTGCCCACGCCCGCCGGCGGGTTTCCGCCGTCATCGATCTGCGCGTACACGAAGAACTGCCCGCCCTGGCGGATCTTCCCTCCGAGGTACCCGGGGGTCTTGGCGACGATCGTCCGCGTGACGTGGGGAGGCTCCCAATCCGCCGCGGCGACGAACTGGTTGACCCCGTCGGTGGTCGTGGCGGAGAACGCGGCGAACGCACCACTGCCCAAACCGAGCACCAGGCCGACGCTGACGGGCACGACGAGCCACGGTCTACGCCACGGCTTCATCGGGAGATCTCCGTCCGACCCGTCGGCCGTCGTCGCGTCGGTCGGCGCTACCGTCCGGAGCGACCGTCCTCCGATGGGCCCCCGGCTCGTGCGCGCCACGCGGCCGCCAGATGTTCCAGAGCTCCGTCGCTCCGAGGATGAGCGTGGGCAAGACGATGAGGAGCAGGAGCCCGAACGTCGAGTGGATCCAGACCATGAAGTACCCGAGCCGGGGGACGTGGAACGCGACCCGTCCGATCGTGCCGTCTTCGGGGACCGCCCAGTGCTCGGTGTTCGTGTTCGCGTCGCCCTTCGTGACGAACTCCACCTCGTCCTTGACCACATGGATCACGCGGACCCGGTGGGTGATCACGCGGTCGTGCTCGAGGGGGTCCCGGAACGAGACGATGTCGCCCACGCGGGCGTCCATGGGCGAGATCTGTTGCGCCACGACCACGTCGCCGGTGTCGATCGTCGGCTCCATGCTGCCCGACATCACCGTGAGGCTCTTCGCGTGGAAGAGGTTCGGCAATCCCACCGCGAGCAGGAGGCCGCCGAACGCGCCCAGGACGATCCAGCCCAGGAGGAGCGCCGTCAGTCGCACGATGCGCGTCATTGGTTCTGTGCCTCCCAGGTGAATCCCACCTGTCCCGTCAGCCCCTGGCCCGCGAACACGTTCTGGACCTGCACGGTGAACCGGTAGACCAAGGAGTCGGCGGTGTTCCACGCGGTCTGTGCCCCCGGGAACGCGGTGAGACCGTTCGCCCACCCCGTCCGGGCGGCCTTGAACGCCTGGAGCGTCGCCGTGGGGAAGATCGTCGCTTGTGCGACGAACCCCGTGCAGTTCGAGAACGTGGTCGCCGCCGGCATCGTCCCCTTCTCCACGGTGACGTTGAGATAGGGGTCGAGCGCCGAGGCCGCCGTCGTCGTGTAGAGCCGCACGGTCGCCGGCAGCGTGCCGCTGTACGTCACGCGGATGCAACGCACGACTGCGGGCGTCGTCGGGAGCTGGTTCGTCACGTTCCACATCACGTTCCCGGCGTCGTTGTCGGCGATCGTCACCGTTCCCGAGGCGATGGCGTTGGCGGGGTTCGACGTCGTCGAGGTGAACGCGGCGAACGTGGCACGGCCCGAGCCGACCGCGATGAGCCCGGTCGCGATCAGCGTGGCGAGGAAGCGGGTCGCGCGGTTCATGGCGACGCCTCCTTGCTCACGCGGAACCCCAGGTCGACCTGGACCATCCGACCCGCGTATCCGGGACCAACGTCGCCGGGGATCCACGCTCGCAGGCCGAACGTGCTCCAGACGCCGGGTTCCAGGAGCACCGGGTCGTTGGTCCAAGCGCGGAAATCGGCGAGCGATCCGCGGAACAGCTGTTGGTCGCCGGGGCCCGTCAGCTCCACCCAGAGCGTGCCGTCGAGCCCGGGCATGTCGGGGACGCCGCGCACGCGGACGTTGAGCGGGAACATGGTCTGATCCAGGATCGTGAACTGCCCGGTGGCTGGGTCCGACGCGGGGGTCATCGTGGTTCCCGCCAGCACCCGTCCCGAATGCTTCACGGCGAGCTCACCCGTGGGCGCCACGACCATCGCGACGTCGGCGCCCAGGACGCCCGCTCCAGCGGGGATCCTCGAGGCGCCGACCACGGCGGCCGCGACGGCCAAGCCGAGCATGAACCCGACGATCCGGATCCTCGCCGAGGTGCGGTGGGCGATGCTTCGCCGTTCCATCTGTCCCTCGTCCCTCCCGAGACGTTCCCTCCGAGGTGAAGCGGGCGGGTCGCGTTCGCGACCCGCCCGGGTCCCGATCGATCTACTGGTTCTGTGCCTCCCACGTGAAGCTGTGGACGCCCGACGTCAGGCCGGCGGCCGCCGCGTTGTTCTGCAACGTCAGCGTGAACCGGTAGACGAGCGTGTCGTTCTGGTTCCACGCGGTCTGCACGCCGGGGAACGCCTGGACGCCGTTCGCGAAGCTCGTCCGCGTCGTGCCGAAGTTGGCGAGCGTTCCGGTGAAGATCGAGCCGCCGGCATCCGCCACGAACCCGGTGCAGTTCGGGAACGTCGTCGCCGACCGGCATGGTGCCCTTGTCGATCGAGACGTCGACGAACGGGCCGATCGCGCCGATCGGCCGTGGTCGTGTAGAGCTTGACCGTCGACGGGAGCGTCCCCGTGTAGGTCACGCGGATGCATCGGGTGACGGCGACCGTCGGTGTCGCGTTCGCGATGCGTGTACATCGCGGCGTTCGCGTCGTTGTCGGAGATCACGACCGTTCCGGCGGCGAACGTGTTGCCGGGGTTCACGGTCGTGGCCGAGAAGGCCGAGTACGTGCCGATGCCGGCGACGGTGCCGATCACGCCGACCAGAAGGAGCGACAGGAGCGCTTTCCGCCCCCTGCTCATGCGATGGATCCTGCTCATGGTTCCCCTCCCGTTCCGGTTCGTCCCACTCGGTCCTGCCGAGCGGGTTCGGGCGGGCCGCTCGCGCGACCCGCCCGATCCTGCCGAGGCGATCTACTGGTTCTGCGCCTCCCACGTGAAGCTGTGAGTGCCGGAGGTGAGACCGACCGCTGCCGGGTTGTTCTGGAGCGTCAGCGTGAACCGGTAGACGACGACGTCGTTCTGGTTCCACGCGGTCTGCACGCCCGGGAATGCCGGGGAGCCGGTCGCGAAGTTGGAGTGCGCCGCGGCGAAGGCGCCGAGCGTCCCCGTGTAGACGTTGGGGCTCGCGTCGGGCACGAAGCCCGCGCAGTTCGGGAACACGGTCGTCCCGGTGCCCTTGTCGATCGTGAGGTCGACGTACGGGCCGATCGCGCCGATCGCCGAGCTGTACAGGTGCACGTCCGCCGGCAGCGAGCCCGTGTACGTGACCTCGATGCACCTCACGACGGGCGTCGAGCGGCGTCGCGTTCGCGATGTGTGTACATCGCGGCGCCGGAGTCGTTGTCGGAGATCGACACGGTACCGGCGGCGAACACGTTGCCGGCGTTCACGGTCGTCGCCGAGAACGCGGAGAACGTGCCGATGCCGGCGACGGCTCCGAGCGCGCCGACCAACAGCAGCGAGAGGAGCGTCTTCCGCCCCCGGCTCATGCGGTGGATCCTGTCCATGCCTGACCTCCTCAACCTTTCCGGCCCTCGGCCGTCGCCCGCTTTGGGCCAGGGATGATTTCGGTGGCCGAACCGGCGTCCTTGAGTGCAGTGCAAGGCATGTCGGAGGACCGCACCCTTCGCTCTACAGCAACCGCGGTAGGCCTGGGGATGCGTGCCAGGGCAACTCAGGCCGGCGAGATCGTGTGTGCGAGCACGCCCGAGAGGTTCCACGACGGCGCGACGGCCGGTTGTGCGGGAGTCGCAACGGAACGGTCCGAAAGACCTAGGAAAAAAGGTGCCGGAAGCGACGTCGTCAGACGGCGATCGCGCCGTAACGGACGGCGAACGCGACCGCCTCGAGCTTCGAGTGGACCCGGAGCTTGCCCAGGATGTTGCGCACGTGCGTCTGCACGGTCTGGGGGCTGATGTAGAGCTGCGCGGCGATGTCGTCGTTGCGCATGCCCTGGGCGAGCAGCGACAGGATCTCGCGCTCGCGGTCGGTGAGATCGTTGAGCAGCGCGAGCGCGTCGCGTTTCATCTCCCGTTCCCGCGCGACCTGCGGGAGCAGCCGGGCGAGCGTCGCCGGCTCGATGAGGACTTCGCCGTCGGCCGCGGCCTTCACCGCGGCGAGCACCTCCTGGGCGGCGTCGTCCTTGCTCAAGAACCCGGAGGCGCCGGCCTCGACCGCGTCGACGAGCAGCCGGTCGTCGTCGTGCGCCGTCATGATGATGACCTTCGTCGCGGGAGAGTTCTCCTTGATCGCGCGCGTCGCGTCGATCCCGGACATCTCGGCCTTGAGGTCGACGTCCATCAGCACGACGTCGGGCAGGAACTCGGCGCAGAGCGCGATCGCGGATTGCGGGTCCTGCGAGGGCGGCGCCACCAGCTCGAGCCCGTCGTCGAGCCCGACCACGATCGCCAGCGCGTCCGTCAGCACCCGGTGGTCATCGCAGATGAGGAGCGTTACCGGGCGCGATCCGTCGGCCACTAGCCCTCCACAGGGATCGGGGGATCCGGACGCGGAGCATCGTACCCCCACCGGGCGCGTCCACGATGACAACCTCCCCATCGTGACCGGCGACGATGCCCCGGACGAGGAAGAGCCCCAGGCCCGAGCCGGCCGCCTGTTCGTACCCGTCGGGGCGCCAGTTCGGGTACTTGTCGAACACGTCGTCGCGTCGGTCGGGCGGGATGCCGGGTCCCTGGTCGACGACCTCGATCGTCACGCCGCCCTCGTCGATCCGGGTGGTCACGCGGATGGGCGTGTCCGGCGGTGAGAACTTCGCAGCGTTGTCGACCAGCTGGCGGACCGCTTCGATGATCCAGCGCATGTCGAGGGCAACCTGGCCCTCGGCGAGATCGACGACGATCGGGTGGGTACCGATGTCGGCCGCGGCGATCCCCTCACGGACGGTGTTGCCGAAGTCGTGCGTCCGGATGTCGTAGCTCACGGTGGCCGCGTCGACCTTGAGGGCCGTGGATGCCTGCGTCACGGTTGCGAGGAGTCGGCGGGATTCCTGCTCGATCAGATCGAAGAGCTCCCGTCGCTCGTCGTCGGTCAGCCGGTCGTAGTGGGAGAGCGCGGTGCCGGCGAGTCCGCGGATCGTGCTCACGGGACCCCGTACCTCGTGGGAGATCATCGCTGCGATCTCGGCACGACCTCCCATCACCTCCTGTGCGCGGTCGGTGGCCCGACGAGCGCGGGAGGCCTCGGCGCGTTGCGGTGCAAGGAATGCCAGGAGCGCCAACGCGACGCAGAGCGGGAGCCAGACGTCGGCCGGCAGGAGCAGGGGACGGTAGGGGATCGGTCGGGCCAGCAGGACGAACTGTCCGGCGGCCGCGATCGCCCATGCGGCGGCGAGCCACGGGTGGGGTGAGCGGACGTCGCCGCCGGCCCCCCACTCGCGCCACGCGGCGATCGACAGGAGGGCGATCGGTGGCGCCTCCGAAGATCCAGAGCAGCGGTGAGGTGAGGGAGAAGGCGTCGTGGGTGCGCAGGTCCACGTTCGTCGCGCGTGGCAGCGAGTGCCGATAGACGATCAGGACCAGGTCGATGACGAGGAGCAGGCCGAACGTGACGCTCAGGACGAGGGGCGCACGCAGGGGCTTGCGTCCCCGGCGATCCCACCATGGCCGTGCGAGCACGAAGGCCGCGGCGGCGACGAGCCACGCCGCGAACCATCCGAGGGCGGGGAAGCTCAGTCCCTCCCACGGGGAATACAGCACCGACAGCAACGTGTGCCGGTCGAACAGGATGGTCTGCCCCGCCACGGCGAGCAGGCCCGCGCACACGAACAGCGGGTGCGTGTCGCCACTGCTGCGGTAGCGGGTGAAGCAGACGGCGCCGGTCGCCAGGCAGAGCGCCGCCAGGATCCCGTCGTTCGCCGCTTGGCCGTCGGGCGACCAATGCGCGTGCACGCCGATGGTGGCGACCCCGGCCACGGCGACGATCAGGCCGGCGACCACGAGCAAGGTGGTGCGCGTATCGCGCGAGCGCTCCATCCGCCGAGTGTATGGCCGGGGGTCGGCCGCTCGTGTAGCTGGAGACTGCCTACGAATACGTGTGATCGGGGTCGGGGAACGTCCCGGCATCGACATCGCGAACGAACGCCTCGACCGCCTGGGTCATGGTCTCGCGCACGTTCGCGTAAGCCTTGGCGAGCTTCGGCGGTCTCTCGGTGATGCCGAGCAGGTCGTGGATGATCAGCACCTGTGCGTCGCACCCCGGCCCCGCGCCGATCCCGATCGTCGGGATCTGCAGGGAACGCGTGATCTCCGACCCGAGCTCGGCGGGCATCGCCTCGAGCACCATCGCGAACGCGCCCGCTTTCTCCAGCTGCATCGCCTGTTCGAGGACCTTCGTGCCTGCTTCGCCGCGGCCCTGCACCTTCATGCCGCCCAGCCCGTAGACGGACTGCGGCGTGAGCCCCACGTGAGCCATCACGGGTATGCCGATGTCGACGAGCCGGCCGATCAGGTCGAACTGCGCTCCCTCGACCTTGACCGCGTGTGCGCCGCCCTCCTTGATCATCCGGCCGGCGTTGCGCACGCCGTCCTCCACGCTGGCCTGGAAGGACATGAACGGCATGTCGCCCACGACCATGGCGTGCTCGGCGCCGCGCGCCACCGCCTTCACGTGGTGGAGCATCTCGTCCATGGTGACCGGGAGCTCGTTCGGGTACCCCAGGACGTTGCGTCCGACGGAATCGCCGACCAGCAGGACGGGAACGCCGGCTCGGTCGAGGATCTGAGCGGTGGGGAAGTCGTAGGCGGTCAGCATCACGAATCGCTTGCCGTCCGCCTTCAGTGCACGCAGGTCGTGGATCGAAACTCGCATCGCTCGCGCCTCCTTGCGGGTCGAGTGCACGGCAGTCGACCACAGTCTACGTGAGTACCGGGGCCATCCGACGACAGGTGTGTCAGCAGGCGGTGCTACGTTGCGCCGGTGTCCCGTACACTCTGGACGCCCTCGTAAGAACCCCCTGCTCCCTCTCCGAGGGGGCCGTCCAGACCAGAGGAGGTGGAGTTGAGGGAGTACGAGATCATGTTCATCCTGCCCGCCGACGCCGACGAAGCGTTGGTCGGAACGGCGGTCGACCGGATCACCAAGGTGGTATCCACCTCCGGTGGCGAGGTCGGGAAGATCGATCGGTGGGGACGCCGGCGCTTCGCGTACGAGATCGCACACCAGACGGAGGGGTACTACGTCGTCGTGCGGTTCACCGCGGAGCCGACGACCGCGGCCGAGCTCGAGCGGACGCTGAACCTGGCCGACGAGATCGTCCGGCACAAGGTGCTGGTCGTGCCCGAGAAGAAGGACAAGCCGCAGAAGCACAAGGCACCTTCCCCCACCCCGGCGTGAGCCATACGCGTCGCGGTGCGGAACGACTTCGAGGTGGTGAGTTGACATGGCGAACGACAACCAGGTGACCGTGATCGGCAACCTGACCGACGACCCCGAGCTGCGCTACACGCCGAACGGGGCCGCGGTGTGCAAGTTCCGGATCGCCGTGAACCGCCGGATGCCCGACGGCGCCGGTGGGTGGAAGGACGGCGAGGCCTCGTACTTCTCCGTGAACTGCTGGCGGAGCCTCGCCGAGAACGTGGCCGAGACGCTGACCCGCGGCACCCGCGTGGTCGTGTCCGGCCGGCTGCAGTACCGAGCCTGGGAGAGCCAGGACGGCGAGAAGCGAAGCGCCGTCGAGATCGAGGCCGACGAGATCGGCCCGAGCCTCCGGTGGGCCACCGCCCGCATCGAGCGGAACCCTCGTTCCTCCTCCGGATCGAGTTCCGGGGACTGGGGCGAGAAGGTGGCCGCACCGGTCGGCGGCTCGAGTCAAGAGGAGACACCACTGGATGCCGGGTAAAGGGAAACCACGCGAAGGGACCAGGCGCCCCAAGCGCGAGAAGGACGACAAGCCCTGGAAGAAGACCAAGCGCAAGGCGTGCGTCTACTGCAAGGAGAAGATCGACTACGTCGACTACAAGGACGTGGTCTCGCTGCGGAAGTTCGTCTCCGAGCGCGGCAAGATCCGCGCGCGCCGCGTGACGGGCAACTGCGTGCAGCATCAGCGAGACGTGGCCACCGCCGTCAAGAACGCTCGACAGATGGCGCTCCTACCGTATTCGGCGCGATGAAGGTCATCCTCCAGAAGCCCGTCGAGAAGCTCGGGGACCCCGGCGACATCGTCGAGGTTGCCGCCGGCTACGCGCGGAACTACCTGGTCCCTCACGGCTTGGCCGTCAGGGCCGAGAAGGGTGCGTTGAAGCACGCGGAGAACCTCAAGCGCGCCCACGTCTCGCGCCAGTCGAAGGAGAAGGTGGAGTTCGAGGCGCTCGCGTCCACGCTCATCGCGTCGAAGGTGACGATCGCCGCCCGCGCGGGCGAAGAGGGCAAGCTCTTCGGATCCGTGACGGCGGCCGACGTCGCCGGCGCGATCGCGGCGCAGACCGGCATCGAGGTCGACCGCAAGGACGTGCATCTGGACGAGCCCATCCGATCGCTCGGAACGCACGACGTGCGCATCCACCTGTTCCCCGAGGTCGAGCCGGTGCTGACCATCGAGGTCACCGCCGAGGAGTAGTCGCTTCGGACAGCGCACGACCGGCCACGAAGGCCGGGCCCACGGCCCGGCCTTCGCCGCGTCAAGCCTCCTTCGGTAGCAGGACGTGCGCCAGTCCGACCACGGCGAGTATCCCGACGCCCGCGAAGAGGAACACGAAACGCGGCGACGTGGCGTCGAGCAGCACCCCTCCGACCGCATACGCGATGCCTCCGCCGACGAATGCCGCGGTCGAGGTCACACCGAACACGCGGCCGAGCATCTCCCTCGGCACGCTCCGTTGGATCAACGTGTCCGACGCCACGTTGTCCGCGCCGTTCCCCGCACCGCCGGTCGCCTGGGCGAGCGCCGCGAGCCACACGGCCGGTGCCAACCCTGTGAACAGCGTGCCCACTGCCGTGAGGAGCCAGCCGCCGATGAAGAGCGTTCGCGGGGAACGGCTCCGGCCGCTCGACAGCGCGACCGAGGACGCCAGCATCCCGACGCCGAATGCCGCCGCCACCACGCCGAACCCGAGGGGTCCGGCCCCGAGGACATCGCGCGACAGGAACACGAGCGCGACGTTGTCGATGCCGGCGAAGGCGACGCCGATGAACAGCGTGACCACGACCGCTCGAGCAACGGGGTGACGGCGGACGTAGGCCAGGCCCTCCCGGGTATCCGCGAGGAAGCTCGACCGTTCCGAAGCCGATCGATCGGGGGGCAATCGCTGCACGCGCAGGAGCAACGCCGCCGATACCAGGAACGAGGCTGCGTCTGCGACCAGCGCGCCTCGGACGCCGAGCGTCGCGACGAAGAGTCCACCCAGCAGCGGGCCGATCGCCACCTGCATGTTGAGCGCGGTCCCCAGCCAGGCGTTCGCCGAGAGCAGGTCCTCCTCGTCGACGAGCGCCGGTATCGCGCTCCGACCGGCCGGCCCGAAGATCGTGTCCAGGGTCGACGAGGTGGCCACGAGCACGAGGAGGCCCGGGAGTGCGGGAAGGACCGACGCAGCGGCGGCGAAGACGACGGCATTGCCGACGTTGCAGGCGATCATGAGGCGGCGTTGATCCGTGCGGTCCGCGATCACGCCCGCCATCGGACCGACCAGGTGCGGGAGGGCCTGCGCGAGCAGCAACGCACCGACGGCGGTGCCGGAGCCGTTCGCCGACTCCACGTGGAGCACCAGCGCGGTGATGGCGATGCCGTCGCCGATGAACGAGATCGCCCGTGCCGTCCACATCCGTCGGAACATGCGGTTGCGGAGCAGGACGTTGCGTCGCCGGGCGATGTCGCTCATGCGGGCCGCGGCGTTCGGAAGAGGGCCAGGCCGAGCGTGACGGGATCCGCGTCGCCTTCCCCGGCCGCGGCGTCCAGCGCGCGGATCCGCCGGAGCGCCTCCTCCGCGATGCGCTGAGCTTCCTCGCGACCGGAGGGCGAGAGCCGGATCTCCCGGAGGGAGAAGACGTCGAGGGCGGAGTCGCCCGGCCGCTGCTCCGTCGCGGCGGACGCGAGCCGGCGGCCGAGCTCCGCGACCAGGGCGCGATGCATCGCCGCCGTGGTGGCCCGGTCCGCGGGGTCGATGTCGACCCACACGTCCTGCGGTGCCGAGAACAGCAGCTCGACCCCGCCGCGCACCCGTCGATCGCCCGCAGGATGGGCCAAGCCACCCTTGACCAACTGCTGCAGATGGAATCGTGCGCTACCGAACCGGATCTCGAGCCGCCTCGCGAGCTCCGAGGCGGAGAGCGGCTCGCGACGCAGGAGCTCTAGCATGCGGAGCCGCGTGGGATGGGCGAGCGCGCGCATCGTCTCGACCCCGCTCAGGTGAAGCGGGGATGAAGGCCGGCTCACGGACATGCTTCCAAAGATACAACGGTTCTTGTAGCTAGGCGAACCTCCGGCTCCCTCCGGAAATGTCAGACGTGTGATTCACACTTGTCCACATGGTTGTCCACATGGGGAAAGCGCAGGTCAGGGCCGGAGTGACAAGGAATCTTTCCCCGCGACCTGCGGTGCAGCAATCCACACCACTTATCCAATGGAACTTCCCAGGGCGAAGCGTAGCCTCCGTGCGAGGGGTCCGATGCATGGGCCCGGTGCGCGGGGCGATGGTCGAGGAGGGGTGAGGGTCGTGGCGCGCGTGGTCGAAGACGTGCGGCGCGTCGCCACGAGCGACCCGCGGGTTCCTCCCCAGAACATCGAAGCCGAGGGTTCGGTCCTCGGCGCCATGATGCTCTCGTCCGAAGCGATCGCCGACGTCGTCGAGATCTTGCAGGCCGACGACTTCTACCGCTCCGCCAACGGAAGGATCTACGAGGTCCTGCGCGGGCTCTACGCACGGGGCGAGCCGGTCGACATCGTCACGGGGATCGAGGCGTTGAAGCGCGCCGGGATCCTGGACGACATCGGCGGTCCGCTGTACATGCGGGACCTCGTCGACGAGGTCCCGACACCTGCCTCCGCCTCGCACTACGCGCGCATCGTCTCGCAGACCGCGCTGCTTCGGCGCCTGATCGGCGCGGCGGCCGACATCATGGACATGGCGTACGCGGCGCCCTCCGATCCCGAAGGGGTCGCCGACGACGCCGAGCAGCGCATCTACGACGTGGCCCGCCGCGAGGACGCCGACGAGGTCGCCATCCTCCGCGACCTGGTCGACCAGGCGATGGTCGACCTGGAGAACATCCAGAACCGGGACACGGCCTACACGGGGCTGCCGTCGGGGTTCCGCGACCTCGACGACCTCACCTCGGGGCTGCAGCCGGGCAACCTGATCGTGATCGCCGCTCGACCGGGCGTCGGCAAGTCGTCCCTCGCCACGAACATCGCCCGCAACGTCGCGATCGGCCGTCATCCCGTGGCGCTGTTCTCCCTCGAGATGTCCCGCTACGAGATCGGCATGCGCCTCCTGTGCTCGGAGGCACGCGTCGCGTGGGATCGCATCCGCAACAAGCGGGTCGGGCCGGACGACTGGTCCCGTGTGGTCCAGGCCGCCGAGGTCCTGCACGACGTGCCGCTGCACATCGTCGACGCCGGCAACGTGAACATCGTCGACATCCGCGCGAAAGCTCGACGGATGCGGACCGGCCGGCAGGGGCTGGAGCTCATCATCGTCGACTACCTCCAGCTGATGACCAGCCCGCTCACGCGACGCCCGGACAACCGCCAGCAGGAGGTCGCCGAGATCAGCCGTTCGCTCAAGCTGCTCGCCAAGGAGCTGCACGTGCCGGTCATCGCGCTGTCGCAGCTCAACCGCAACCCGGAGGCCCGAGCGGACAAGCGGCCACAGCTGTCGGACCTCCGCGAGTCGGGCGCCATCGAGCAGGACTCCGACGTCGTGATGTTCATCCATCGCGACGACGCCGACCCCGAGAAGAAGCGTCAGACCGAGCTGATCATCGCCAAGCATCGCAACGGGCCCACCGGCAACATCCGTCTCGACTTCGAGCCGTCGCTCACGCAGTTCCGCAACGCCGCCCGCGACGCGCCGCAGTGATCACGCCGCCGGCCACGGCCACGCCGCGCCGCGTCCGCGCCATCCTCAACCGGCTCCGCAAGCGGTTCGGCGAGCTGGAGCCTCCGCGCCGCGCCGACCCGCTCGACGAGCTGATCCTCACCGTCCTCTCCCAGCACACGAGCGACCTGAACGCCGAGCGGGCGTTCGAGCTTCTCCGTACCGCGTTCCCGACGTGGGAGGACGTCGCCGGGGCTCCGGCCGTCGCCGTCGCCGACGCGATCCGTTCCGGTGGACTGGCGAACACGAAGGCGCCGCGGATCCAGGCGATCCTGCGCGCGGCGCATGACCGTGAGGGTCGCTACGACCTTTCGTGGCTGCGCGACGCGTCGGACGAGGAGGCTCGTACCTACCTCACGTCCCTCCCCGGCGTCGGTCCGAAGACGGCCGCGGTCGTGCTGTCGTTCGCGCTCGGGCGCGACGCGATCCCGGTGGACACGCACGTGCACCGCGTCTCGAAGCGGCTCGGACTGGTGCCGCCGAACGTGTCGGCCGAGCGCGCCGACCGGTTGCTGCACGAGCTCGTCCCCGACGGGCCTGCGTACGCAGCTGCACGTCGCGCTCATCCGGCTCGGACGTGAGATCTGCAAGGCGCCGATCCCGCGTTGTCGCGCATGTCCATTGAATGATCTGTGTCCGACCGCTCCGCGCTACCTGTAGCCGCCCTCAGCATTCGCCGAGCCGAATGGCTCCCCGATGCATGGGCCGGATGCGCTCCGACCTTCGGCTGATGGAGCAGGCCACCCTATGCCGTACGGTATCGCCCCACCCCCGTTACGGATGCCTGCGGAGGCAGCGTGTCACTTTCGACGACCGCCATCGCTCATATCCTCATCGCGATCGCCGCGCTGCTGCTGGCCGCGCACAGCGTGGGCTCGCTATTCGTCCGCGTGCGTCAACCCCGTGCGATCGGCGAAGTAGTAGGCGGGCTCCTGCTTGGCCCGACGCTGCTCGGGATCATCGCGCCGAGCGTCATGGCCTGGATCTTCCCAACGATGGGCGCGGTTCCGATCGTGGTCGCTGCGACCGCGCAGCTCGGACTCCTGCTCCTGATGTTCATGACTGGGACCGAGATCCGCTCGATCTTCCATCGAGGCGAACGCAAGACCATCACTTCGGTGTTCGTGACCGGGATGGTCCTGCCGTTCCTCGCCGGGGTCGGGATCCTGCAGATCATCGATCAGCAGAGCCTGTGGGGTCCGAACGGGAACACCACGTCGTTCCTTCTGGTGTTCGCCATAGCGATGGCGGTGACGAGCATCCCGGTGATCTCGAGGATCATGCACGATCTTGGGATCTTGGACACGGACTTCGCTCGGGTGGTGCTGGGGGTCGCAGTGCTCGAAGACATCGTGCTGTACGTCGTGCTCGCGATCGCCGTTGGCTTCGCAGGCGGTACGTCTGGGAGCCTGTTCGGATTACCTGCGGCGCTTGGCATCCAGAGCGGAACCGGTGCCGACATGGCCTACCACGTCCTGGCCACGGTTGCGTTCCTCGCCGTCGGTCTGACCCTCGGGCCTCATGCCTACAGGTGGATGGGACGGCTCGAGCTCAACCTGATCCGTCGCGCGAGTCCCGTCGCTTATCAACTCACGTTCATGATACTTGTGACGATCGCGGGCTTGTTCCTCGGGGTTCAGGCGTTCTTCGGGGCGTTCGTCGCTGGGCTCGTGGTGGGTGCAAGTGCCGGACTCTCAGGGCCCGAGTCCTCGGAGGCCACGCTCGCGATCAAAGGGTTCGCGCTCGCGTTCTTCATCCCCATCTACTTCGCCGTCATCGGTCTGACCTTGGACCTCGTGCATGGCTTCAGCCTCGCGTTCTTCGTCTTCTTCTTGGTGGTGGCGTGCGCGGTGAAGGCGGTGAGCGTCTACCTAGGAGCTCGCGCGGCGGGCGAGAACAACACGTCTTCGTGGAACCTGGCCATCGCCATGAACGCCCGAGGCGGTCCCGGGATCGTCGTGGCCTCCACAGCGTTCGCGGCGGGCATCATCGACCAGCCGTTCTACGCCGTGCTGGTCCTGCTGGCGATCGTGACTTCGCTGCTGGCCGGCTCGTGGCTCGAGCGCATCCCACGGGATCGACTTCTTACGCGTTCGGCGAACACACCGAACGATGAGGTGCTCGCCGACACGAACAACGAAGGTTGAACGGGTCGCTTTCCTGGAGCGGGTGAGGGGAATCGAACCCCCGTCTCAAGCTTGGGAAGCTTACGTTCTGCCATTGAACCACACCCGCGTGACCCCTCCGGACGAGCCGGAAGGACCACAAGTGTAGCGAGCGACGGGCGTCGGGTGCGACCTGCTACGTTTCCGCTCCATGGCTGAGCTGGACCCCGATTTCTGGCCGCATACCCTCTCGCGGGTCATCGCTCACCAGCCGCTCACCACGGAGGAAGCGGCCGAAGCCATGCGCGTGATCATGAGCGGCGAGGCCTCGCCGGGGCAGATCGGCGGCTTCCTGATGGCGCTCCGTACCAAGGGCGAGACCGTCGACGAGCTGGAGGGTCTCGCTGCGACGGCGCTCGGATTCGCGAGTCCCGTCCATGCGGGGACACCGGTCGTCGACACCTGCGGCACCGGCGGAGACCGGAGCAACACGTTCAACATCTCCACGGCCGCGGCGATCGTCGTGGCCGGCGCGGGGGTCCCGGTCGCCAAACATGGCAACCGCGCCGCCTCGTCGCACTGCGGATCGGCGGACGTGCTCGAGGCGCTCGGCGTCAAGATCGACCTCGACGCGGGTGGCGTGCAGCGGTGCCTCGCCGAGGTCGGCATCGGCTTCATGTTCGCGCCGTTGTTCCATCCGGCGGCGGGCAACGCCTCGCCGGTGAGACGTGAGCTCCGCGTGCCCACGGTCTTCAACTTCATCGGCCCGCTCACGAACCCCGCCCGGCCGTTCGCGCAGGTCGTGGGGGTGTCGGATGAGCGCATGCTGCCGCTCGTCGCCGAGGTCCTCGCGCGGCGCGGGGTGCGGGCGAAGGTCTTCCGTGGCGAGGACGGGCTGGACGAGCTCACCACGACCGGCATCTCCACGGTGTTCGATGTCCGCGACGGCCAAGTCCGAGAAGGGCATCTCGACCCCGCCACGCTCGGGCTGGCGCGAGCCGGCCTCGACGACCTGCGGGGCGGCGACGCATCCGAGGGCGCCGGGATCGTTCGCTCGGTGCTCGGCGGTGAGCTCGGCCCGCGCCGGGACGTCGTCTTGCTGAACGCCGGGGCCGCGCTCGAGGTGGCCGGACGGACGGGCAGCCTGCAGGACGGCATCCAGGTCGCGGCCGATTCGATCGACTCCGGGGCCGCACGCGAGACCCTCGAGCGCTGGCGCACGGTCTCCAACGCATGACCGACCATCGACCCGGTAGCATCACCGGCCGATGATCCTGTCCGACCGCACGATCCGTGAAGAGCTGGCCGCCGGCCGCATCGTGATCGACCCGCTCGACGAGACCTGCGTGCAGCCGTCGTCCGTGGACCTGCACGTCGACGGTCAGTTCCGGGTCTTCCGCAACAACCGTTACCCGTTCATCGACGTGCGGAACGAGCAGCCGGATCTGACCGAGCTCGTGGAGGTGCCGGACGGGGAGCCGTTCATCCTGCACCCGGGGGAGTTCGTGCTCGGCTCGACGCTCGAGCGGGTCGCGTTGCCCGACGACCTGGTCGCGCGACTGGAGGGTAAGTCATCGCTCGGTCGACTCGGGTTGCTGATCCACTCGACGGCGGGCTACGTGGATCCCGGCTGGGACGGCTTCCTCACGCTCGAGCTCTCGAACGTCGCGAACCTGCCGATCACGATCTACCCCCGGATGAAGATCGGGCAGATCTCGTTCTTCCGTCTCACGACCCCGGCCGACGTGCCGTACGGCTCCGGGTCCACGAGAAGCAAGTACCAAGGACAGCGGGGACCGACCGCCAGCCGCTTCTTCGAGGAGTTCTCCGCGAAGCGCGAGTCCTGAGCGTCGGCGCTAGTCCGTTCCCGTCACCGCGCCCGGCACCGGCCCCACGCCCAACTGGACGGCCATCATCGCGGCCTGCGTGCGGTTGGTGACGCCGAGCTTGCGGAAGATCGCGGCCAGGTGCGCCTTCACGGTCTTCTCCGACAGGTACAGGTTCTGGGCGATCGAGCGGTTGCTCCGTCCCTCGGACAGCAGCGCCAGGATGTCGTGCTCGCGTTGCGTCAGGTTGTACTCGGTCCGCCGAGACCTCGAATGGCCGTTCACGGTCTGGCCGCCCGAGGACTCCACGTCCTCGAACAGGTTCTGGATCACGCGGGGAGACAGGACGTTCCCACCGCCCGAGATCGCCACGTTGATGGCTTGTCCCAGGTCCTCGGGGGTCGCGTCCTTCAGCAGGTAGCCGGCGGCTCCGTCGGAGAGCGCGCGCTTCACGTACGGCGCGTTCTCGTAGGTCGACAGCATGATCACGGGGACGTCGGGCCACTCGAGCTTCATCGCCCGGAGCAGCTCCAGTCCGTCGAGGTCCGGCATCCGGACGTCGACGAGCGCCAGATCGGCGGCCTTGATCCGCATCACGTCGAGCGCCGCCGCGGCGCCTTCGGCTTCCACGACGTCCGCATCGGGGAACCCTTCCTTCACGACATAGGCCATGCCACGGCGCACGAGCGCGTGGTCGTCAACGATCAAGATCCTCATCGTTCCTCTCCTCGCCCTCCGACGGGAAGGAGCGCGACCACATGGGTCCCACCCCCGGGCGTCGATCCGATCTCCAGGGTTCCACCGATATCCTCGGCGCGGACCCGCATCATGCTGAGCCCGAAGTGTGGATCGCCGTCGTCGGCGACCCCGATCCCACGTCCGCGATCGATGATCTCGATCCGCAACTGCGTGGCACTGGCCGCGACGTGCACGGCGACATCCGACGTTCCGGCGTGCTTCGCGGCGTTCGCGAGCGATTCGGCGAGGACGGCGTGAGCCGTTTCCAGGACGCCCAGCGGGACGGCGTCAACGTCGCCATCGATCGTGACGCGGGCGGGCAGTCCCCACCGCGCGAGGAGCTCGTCGACGAACGTCGCCATGGGCGGCTCCGGCGGCCGCTGATCCTCGTACAGGTCGAACAACATCTGGCGGATCTCCCGAAGGTCGGCGCGGATCGCAGCTTCGACCGCGGACAGGGACGCCACAGCCCCGGCCGGATCGGCCAGGATGCGGGTCCGGAGCGTCTGCAGCTCGAGGACGGCGCTGGTCACCGTCTGGGTCAGTCCGTCATGGATGCGCATCGCCCATCGGGCGCGCTCTTCGAGCACACGGGCCTCCACCGTCTGGTCGACGGCGTCTGGCGTGTGTGCCGAACGCACGGAGGCGCTTGACGCGCTCATGCCTGGTTACATCCCTTCGGTCGGGGCCGTTGGTTCTAGTCCATTCATCGGCTGGCGGGACCCATGCCTTGACCCATCAGCGGGACGAGAAATACCCGAGATCCGGGGGGCCTAACCGGCCGTGGTTGGCTCGTCCGCGAGCGACCGCCGGACCAGTTGGGCGATGTCGAGGACCTCGGTCGTGTCACCCCGGCCCTTCGCCCCGTCGTCGAGCATGATGAGGCAGTACGGGCACGCGACACCCACGGTGTCCGCGCCGGTCGCCGCTGCCTCGTCCATCCGCTCCACGTTGATGCGCTTCCCGATGCCTTCTTCCATCCACATCCGTGCTCCACCTGCGCCGCAACACATCCCGCGCTCTCTGTGTCGGGGCATCTCCACGGTCCGCACGCCCGGCACGCTCGCGAGCACATCGCGCGGCGCGTCGTACACCTGGTTGTGGCGCCCCAGGTAGCAGGGGTCGTGGTACGCGAGGAGGGTCTCGACCTGCTCCGTCGGGCGGAGCCGCCCCTCGGCCATCAGCCGGCCGAGGAGCTCCGTGTGGTGGATGACCTCGTAGTTCCCGCCGTACTGCGGATATTCGTTGCGGAGCGTGTTGAAGCAATGTGGGCAGTTCGCGATGACCTTGGTGACCCCCGCGGCGTTCATCGTCTCGACGTTCTGCTCGGCGAGCGTCTGGAAGAGGAACTCGTTGCCCATGCGGCGGGCGGGATCGCCCGTACAGAGCTCTCGCGGGCCGAGGATCGCGAACGACACCCCGGCCCGTTGCAGCAGTTCGGCGACCGATCGAGCGATATCGCGGGCTCGTTCGTCGAACGAGCCCGCACATCCCACCCAGTAGAGGTACTCGGGGGCGGCGCCGTTCACGACCGCAACGTTCAGTCCTTCGGCCCAGTCGGCCCGTTGCGATTGGGCGATGCCCCACGGGTTGGACCGGCTCTCCAGGTTGCGGAGCATCGCACCGGCTTCGGCGGGGAAGCTCGACTCGCCCATCACCAAGGCTCGGCGGAGATCGACGATCGTGTCGATGTGCTCGATGTCCACCGGGCACTCCTGCACGCACGCGCCGCACGTCGTGCACGACCACACGACGTCGTCGTCGACCACGCCGGGCACAAGCGCGACCTGTTCGGGCGTCTCGCCCGCCGCGAGCATCTGTAGCAGCCCGGGGCCCTCCTCGAGCAGGTGATCGCGCAGGTCCATGATGAGGAGCTTGGGAGACAACGGCTTACCGGTGTTCCATGCAGGGCAAGCGCTCTGGCAGCGACCGCACTCCGTGCATGCGTAGAGGTCGAGCAACTCCTTGCGCGTCAGGTCGCTGAGCTTCTCGGCCCCGAGCGATTGCTCGCCGGACTCCAGCTTCTCCATGTCGATGCGGAGTGGCTCCAACGCGCCGCATGGGCGGGTGCTCGAGAACCAGACGTTGATCGCGCTCGTGATGATGTGCAGGTGCTTGGAGTACGGCAGGTACACCAGGAACCCCAGGACCAACAGCAGGTGCGCCCAGAGGAAGAACCACGCGAAGAACGACTGCCATCCGGCGCTCATCCACGTGAACAGGTGCGACACGGCTGTCGACACTGGGGTCCACGCCGTCGGGTAGGCGTTGTCCCCGAGCGCGATGCGCGCTCCGCGGAGCAGGAAGAGCGTCAGGATGATCCACGCGATCAGCCCGAGGATCCGGAACGCGTCCAGACGGTGGGAGCCGATGAACCGTTCCGGCCGCTGCACCAGGCGGATCCAGAGGGCGATCGCGATCCCCACGAGCACCAGGGAGGCGAACACATCCTGCGCCAGGCCGAGCCATCCGGCGTGGCCGACCCACGGGAGCGCGAGATGCGGGTCGATGGCCTGACCGAAGGCCTCGAGGATCGTGGTGAGCAGGATCAGGAATCCCCAGAAGATGCAGGCATGCATCAGGCCGGGCAGGGCGCGCTGGAACAGCTTCCGCTGGCCGAGCACCTGGCCGGTCTCGCGCGCCACCCGGCGGCCGACATCGCCGCCGCGATCGATGGGACGCCCCAGGCGGACGAGTCGCGTCAGCAGTCCGGCCCTCCGGGCGAACAGGCCGGCCGTGATGGCCAACGCGACGACCAGGAGGACCGCTCGAACGACCATCGGCCGGAGTCTACCCCGGAGGCCTTCGCCGGTCGGGAATGACCACCCTCCCTCCAAAGTTGTTAATACCGTACGCAGGTTCTATCCTGCAAAGACACTTAGATATCGGCCGTTGTCGGCCGGCAGCAGCCAGTCGAAGGAGGAAACGCAGATGGCACGAGCAGTAGGGATCGATCTGGGAACCACGAACTCCGTCGTCGCCGTGCTCGAGGCGGGCGAACCGGCCGTGGTCCCGAACGCCGAAGGGGCGCGCACCACGCCCTCGGTGGTCGGGTTCGCGAAGAACGGCGAGATCCTGGTCGGCGAGGTCGCCAAGCGACAGGCGATCACCAACCCGGACCGGACGATCCGTTCGGTCAAGCGGCACATGGGCGACAAGTCGTGGTCCGTCGACGTCGACGGCAAGGCGTGGACCGCGCAGGAGATCAGCGCGCAGATCCTCGGCAAGCTGAAGCGCGACGCCGAGGCATACCTGGGCGACTCCGTCAGTCAGGCCGTCATCACGGTGCCCGCGTACTTCGACGACGCGCAGCGTCAGGCGACCCAGGAGGCCGGGCAGATCGCCGGGCTGGAGGTCCTCCGCATCATCAACGAGCCGACCGCGGCGGCACTCGCTTACGGGCTGGACAAGCAGGGCACGGACCACACGATATTGGTGTTCGACCTGGGCGGCGGCACGTTCGACGTCTCGTTGCTCGAGATCGGCGACGGCGTCTTCGAGGTGAAGGCCACTCACGGCGACACGCACCTCGGTGGCGACGATTGGGACCAGCGGATCATGGATTGGCTGGTCAAGACGTTCAAGGACAACCACGGCGTCGACCTGTCGGGCGACCGCATGGCCATGCAGCGGCTGAAGGAGGCCGCCGAGAAGGCCAAGATCGAGCTCTCGCAGGTGGCCGAGTCCACGATCAACCTGCCGTTCATCACGGCCACGGCCGACGGCCCGCTGCACCTGGAGATGAAGCTCACTCGCGGCGAGTTCGAGCGGATGACCGAGGATCTGGTCGAGCGGTGCAAGACGCCGTTCGAGCAGGCCGTCAAGGACTGGGGCAAGGACGCCGGCGCGATCGACAACGTGATCCTGGTCGGGGGTTCCACGCGGATGCCCATGATCCAGGACCTGGTCAAGAAGCTCACCGGAGGCAAGGAGCCGCACAAGGGCGTGAACCCCGACGAGGTCGTCGCGGTCGGAGCGGCCGTGCAGGCCGGTGTGTTGAAGGGCGACGTGAAGGACATCCTGTTGCTGGACGTCACGCCGCTGTCGCTCGGCGTCGAGACCAAGGGCGGCATCTTCACCAAGCTGATCGAGCGCAACACCACGATCCCGACCCGCAAGTCGGAGATATTCACGACCGCCGACGACAACCAGAACACGGTCGAGATCCACGTGCTTCAGGGCGAGGCCGAGACGGTGATGTCGCCGGGCGTGAAGTCGCTCGGACGGTTCCACCTGATGGGGATCGCACCCGCCCCGCGCGGCGTCCCTCAGATCGAGGTGGCGTTCGACATCGACGCGAACGGCATCGTGAACGTCAGCGCCAAGGACCTCGCCACCGGCAAGGAGCAGGCCATGACGATCACCGGCGGCACGGCTCTGTCGAAGGACGCGGTCGAGCGGATGGTTCAGGATGCCGAGAAGTTCGCGGCGGAGGACCACGCGCGGCGTGTGGTGGCGGAGGCCCGCAACCAGGCGGACCAGTTGACCTACCAGGTGGACAAGTTCGTCGAGGAGAACGGCGACAAGATCCCCGAGGCCGACAAGACGGAGCTGGCGCAGAAGAACGACGCGCTCAAGGAAGCACTGGCGGACGCGGCGGCCGAGGCGGAGACGCTGAACCAGGCCAACGAGGCCACGATGCAGGTCTTCCAGCGCATCGGGCAGGCCATGTACCAGGCGGCCCAGGCGTCCGGCGGCGGCGGCGGCGAGGCCGGGGCGCCCGGGGACGGCGACGACGCCGGCTCCCAGGCGCAGACCGAGTCCGAGGACGACGTGGTCGAAGGCGAGATCGTCGATGAAGGGGGTGCCTCGTAAGTGGCCCCGGAGTTCGGTGACTCGGAGCGCCCGCCGATCAAGATCACGGACAAGCGCCGCATCCGCGACGACGATGCGGCGACCGCCCCGGCCGACGAGGCCGGGGCGGCGTCCGACGAACCGATGCCCGATGTCGACGCCGCGGACAGCGCGGCCGACGTCGACGCCGCCCGGGCCGAGGCGGCCGAGTACCTCGACCACCTCCGGCGGCTGCAGGCGGAGTTCGACAACTACCGAAAGCGGGTGCTGAAGGAGCAGACAGACGCCGTGGAGCGTGCGGCCGTGCCCGCGACCCAACGGTTGCTCGAGGTCCTCGACGATTTCGAGCTCGCGCTGATGTCGGCGAACGACAAGCCGGACTTCGACCGGTTCCTGCACGGCGTCGAGCTCGTGTACGCGAAGCTCGCGGACACGTTGAAGGCCGAGGGTCTCGAACGGATCGACGCGCTGGGCAAGCCGTTCGATCCGGAGCAGCACGAAGCGCTGATGCAGACGGGCGAGGGAGAGCATCTGGTCGTGGCCGATGTGTTGCGGCCCGGGTACACGCTGCGCGGAAGGGTCATCCGTCCCGCCGGCGTCCGAGTGAACAGGGAGTGATCGGTCGTGGCAGACGAGGTCCGTAGGGAGTGGTTCGACAAGGACTACTACCAGGTCCTCGGCGTGCCCAAGTAACGCGAGCGCCGCGGAGATCAAGAAGACGTACCGCAAGCTCGCGCAGCAGTTCCACCCCGATGCCAATCCGGGGAACAAGGATGCCGAAGAGCGCTTCAAGGAGATCTCCGGCGCGTATGACGTGTTGGGCGACGACGAGAAGCGCGCGAGCTACGACAAGGTCCGCGAGATGGCCGCGTCGGGATACGGTCCTGGTGGTCCGGGCCCGAGCGGGTGGCCCGGAGGGCCGGGCGGCGTCAGGTACGAGACCGCCGACTTCGACATCGGTGACCTGCTCCGTGGCTTCGCCGGCGGTGGCCGCGGCCGCCAGCGCCAACAGCGACCGCAGCGAGGCGCGGACCTCGAAACCGAGGTCGAGGTCGGCTTCGACGAGGCGATGACCGGGACGACCGTTCCCGTCAGGATCTCGGGTCCGGCCGTGTGCCACACCTGCAACGGCAGCGGCGCGCAACCGGGCACCGACCCCATCGTCTGCCCCACCTGCGCCGGCTCGGGTTCCGTCAGCGTGAACCAGGGGTTCTTCTCCATGGAACGGCCCTGCCCCGAGTGCCGGGGGAGCGGGCGCATCATCGAGCACCCGTGTCCGACCTGCCACGGCTCGGGTGCGGAACGACGGACCCGCAGGTTCCAGGTGAAGATCCACGCGGGGGTGAAGGACGGCGCCCGCATCAAGCTCGCCGGCCGAGGAGAGCCCGGGCCCGCCGGTGGGCATCCGGGGGATCTGTACGTCCGCGTGCGTGTGCGACAGCACGCCGTGTTCGGTCGCAAGGGTGACAACCTGACCGTCGACCTCCCGGTCTCGTTCCCGGAGGCGGCGCTCGGCGCGAACGTCGAGGTTCCCACGTTGAACGGACCGGTGACGTTGAAGGTGCCGGCGGGCACGCCCAACGGGAAGACATTCCGGGTGCGCGGCAAGGGCGCGCCGAAGAAGGGCGGCCACGGCGACATGTTGGTCACCGTCACCGTCGACGTGCCCGACAAGCTTTCCCGCGAAGAGAAGCAGTTACTCAAGCAGTTGCAGGAGGCACAGAAGGATTCCCCACGGAAGCGACTGGGGGTGGCCTGATGGCGGATCGCCAGGAGGGTGAGGACCGCGCCGTCTACATGATCAGCGTGGCGGCGGAGCTGGCCGGCGTGCATCCGCAGACGCTACGGATCTACGAGCGGAAAGGCTTGCTCCGGCCCAAGCGGACGGAGGGCAACACGCGGCGCTACTCGGAGGCCGACGTCGAGCTGTTGCGTTCGATCCAGGCGTTGACGCACGACGAGGGCATCAACCTCGCCGGCGTGAAGCGGATCATGGAGATGCGCGCGCAGATGGATGAGCTTCGTCGACGCGTGGACGAGCTTCAGGAACAGCTCGCGCATCGCCGTGCGATCGCGATGCCGGGTCGCCGCTCCGGCTCCGAGATGGTCCCCGCGCGAACCGTCATCCGGATGCCGTGGCACGAGGGAGGGCCCCGTTGACCGACGTGCGTCTGGTTCGGCTCCGCTCCGGTGACCTGGAGGTGATGGCCCGGGTTCGCAAGGACGAGGCGGCCGCCATGGGCTATCCGGATGCGTTCGGACCGGCCGAACGCGCCGAGCTCGGCGAACGGATCGAGCGGTCCGGCGAGTTCGACGGAACGGAGTTGCTGCTGGGGATCCAGGTGGACGGCCGGCTCGCGGGCGAGGTGCAGGCGCGCCAGCCCCGAATGGGTCTGCCACCGGGCGTGTTCGAGATCGGGATCGACCTGTTCGACGTCGTCGACCGAGGACACGGTGTCGGCAGCGCGGCCTTGATGCAGATAGTGACCCGGCTCTTCGGGGACGAAGGGGCGCACCGTGTGCAGCTCACCACCGACGTGGAGAACGAGGTGATGCGAGCGGTGTCCGCACGGCTCGGGTTCCGGTTCGAGGGCGTCATGCGGAGCTTCATGCCGTCGGCGGACGGGCCGCGCGATTACGCGATCTACGCGATGACCAAAGACGATTTCGACGAAGCGAGGGGAACGTGGATCTCAACAAGCTGACGATCAAGTCGCAGGCGGCGCTGGAGGGCGCCCATCAGCAGGCGGCGGCGAGGAACCACCAGACCATCGAGCCCGAGCACGTGCTGTTCGCACTCCTGTCCGACCCCGAGGGCGTGATCTATCCGCTGCTGCACCAGATCGGCGTGACGCCGAAGACGGTGCGCGACCAGGTCGATCGGGCGCTCGACCGGATCCCCAAGGTGTACGCGCAGGGGCAGGCGACGGACGTGCGGATCTCGCCGGCGGCCGGCGCGGTGCTCGACCGGGCCGGTCGGGAGGCGGAGACGCTGACGGACGAGTACGTCTCGACGGAGCACCTCCTGCTGGCGCTGCTCGAGGTCGACTCGGGTGCGTCGAGGATCCTGAAGGATGCCGGGCTCACGCGCGACGGCGTGCTGTCGGCGCTCGCCGAGGTGCGGGGGCGCCAGCGCGTCACCGACCAGAACCCCGAGGAGAAGTACCAGGCGCTCGAGCGCTACGGACGCGACCTGACCGAGCAGGCCCGGCGCGGCAAGCTCGATCCGGTCATCGGCCGCGACGAGGAGATCCGCCGGACGATCCAGGTCCTGTCGCGCCGGACGAAGAACAACCCGGTCCTGATCGGCGAGCCCGGCGTGGGCAAGACCGCGATCGTCGAGGGCCTCGCGCAGCGCATCGTGGACGGCGACGTCCCCGAGTCGCTCAAGAACAAGCTCGTGGTCGCGCTCGATCTGGGCTCGATGATCGCCGGCTCGAAATACCGCGGCGAGTTCGAGGACAGACTGAAGGCGGTCCTGAAGGAGATCGCCGACTCCGAGGGCGAGATCATCACGTTCATCGACGAGCTCCACACGATCGTCGGCGCCGGCGCCGCCGAGGGCGCCATGGACGCCGGCAACATGCTGAAGCCGATGTTGGCGCGCGGCGAGCTGCGGGCGATCGGCGCCACCACGCTCGACGAATACCGCCAGCACATCGAGAAGGACCCGGCGCTCGAGCGGCGGTTCCAGCCCGTGCTGGTCGAGGAGCCGAGCGTCGAGGACACCATCGCGATCCTGCGCGGCCTGAAGGAGAAGTACGAGGTCCATCACGGCGTCCGGATCCAGGACCCGGCGTTGGTGGCGGCGGCCGTGCTGTCGGACCGCTACGTCACGGGACGGTTCCTTCCCGACAAGGCGATCGACCTGATCGATGAGTCGGCGTCGCGTCTGCGGATCGAGATCGACTCGATGCCGATCGAGATCGACGAGGTGACGCGGCGGATCCAGCAGCTCGAGATCGAACGGGTCGCGCTCCAGAAGGAGACCGACGACGCCTCGAAGCAGCGGCTGGAGCGATTGGAGAAGGAGCTGGCCGACCTGCGCGAGCAGGCCGAGGGCATGACCGCGCACTGGCAGCAGGAGAAGGACCGCATCGGGAAGATCCGCGAGCTCAAGGCGCAGATCGAAGAGGTCCGGAGCGAGTTCGACCGCGCCGAGCGTGACGGGAACCTGGAGCGCGCGGCCGAGCTGCGGTTCGGCCGGTTGGTCGAGCTGGAGAAGCAGCTCGCAGATGAGAACGGCCGGCTCGAGGAGCTCCAATCCGAGCTGAAGATGCTGAAGGAAGAGGTCACCGAGGAGGACATCGCCGAGGTCGTCAGCACGTGGACCGGCATCCCGGTCTCGCGGCTGATGGAAGGCGAGATGCAGAAGCTCGTCCACCTGGAGGAGGCGCTGCACGCGCGTGTCGTCGACCAGATGGATGCCGTCGAGGCGGTGGCGAACGCGATCCGCCGGTCGCGGGCCGGGTTGTCCGATCCGAACCGCCCGATCGGGTCGTTCCTGTTCCTCGGGCCGACCGGCGTCGGCAAGACCGAGCTCGCGAGAGCGCTCGCCGACTACCTGTTCGACGACGAGCGCGCGATCGTCCGCGTGGACATGAGCGAGTACCAGGAGCGGCACACCGTGTCGCGGCTGGTCGGCGCGCCGCCGGGCTACGTCGGGTACGAGGAAGGCGGGCAGCTCACGGAGTCGGTGCGGCGCAGGCCGTACAGCGTGGTCCTGCTCGACGAGCTGGAGAAGGCGCACACCGACGTGTTCAACGTGCTGCTGCAGTTGCTCGACGACGGCCGCCTCACGGACGGCCAGGGCCGCACCGTGGACTTCCGGAACACGATCATCATCATGACGTCCAACCTGGGGTCGACGGTCTTCAGCGACCCGTCGATCGGTCGCGAGAAGCAGAAGGCGGCGGTGCTCGAGGACGTGCGCATGACGTTCCGCCCGGAGTTCGTGAACCGGATCGATGAGATCGTCGTCTTCGAACCGCTGGGGCGCGACGAGATCCGCCAGATCGTGGATATCCAGCTCGATGGGCTGCAACGCCGCCTCGAGGATCGGAAGCTCTCGGTCACGCTGACCGACGGCGCGCGCGACTACCTGGCGAACAAGGGCTACGACCCGGCGTTCGGCGCCAGGCCGCTGAAGCGTCTCATCCAGCGCGAGATCCAGGACCCGCTCGCCATGAAGCTGCTCTCGGGCGAGATCAGGGACGGCGACACCGTCGAGATCGACGTCGGAGACGACGGTCTCGCTGTTCAGCCCGCCCAACTAGCGAGGGCGCTGTATCTCGAGCCGGGAGCGGTCGATACTGGTGGGTATGGCGTTCCCTCTGATCTTCATCGCGTTCGTCGCCGCCGCGATCGGCGTGGCCTACCTCTCGTACCTGGCGAAGAAGAAGCGTCGCGAGGGGTTCGCGCTCGTCGCCACGCAGCTCGGGATGGAGTACTGGCCCCAGGATCCGTTCGGCCTGCTGTCGGAGCCGTTCGCCTTGTTCAACAGAGGTGACGGTCGCGGGATCGAGAACGTGATCGCCGGGCCGTACCAGTCGATCGACGCGAAGGCGTTCGACTACTGGTACTACGAGGAGTCGACCGATTCGAAGGGCAACAGGACCAAGACGTATTACCGGTTCGACTGCGTGGTCGTGCCGGTCGACGCCGCGTGCTCCCCGCTCACGATCGAGAACGAGAACGTGCTCACGCGCCTGGCCGATGCGCTCAGCTTCCACGACATCGAGTTCGAGTCGGAGGACTTCAACCGGATGTTCAACGTGAAGTCACCGGACAAGAAGTTCGCGAACGACTTCATCGACGCGCGGATGATGCAGTTCCTGCTGCAGACGGGCAAGGGCACGGCGTTCGAGGTGATGGGGGACCGGCTCCTGTGCTACCGGCGGAAGCTCCCGCCCATGGAGATCGTCACGCTCCTCGGGCTCTCGAAAGCGTTCCTGGATCACGTCCCGCGGGTCGTCTACTCGTTGTACGCGCGCGCCACGCCGATCCCTCCCGAGGCCCAGGCAGGCGTCGAAGCGGCGAACGAGGCACGGTGGATGGCGGGGCACTACACGCCCGACCCTCCAGCCGGAACGGTGGCTCCGCCTCCACCCCCGGGCTAAGCTGGCCGGACACCTTTCGAAAGGACCATGACGTGGTGGCGCTCTGGATCATCCTCGGACTGATCGTGATCGTGGCGATCGGTTTCATCGTCTCGTACAACCGGTTCGTCTCGCAGCGGCAGCTGATCAAGGACGCGTGGGCGAACATCGACACCGAGCTCCGCCGCCGGTACGACCTCATCCCGAACCTGGTCGAGACGGTGAAGGGCTACGCGTCGCACGAGCGTGAGGTCTTCGAGGAGGTGGCGAGGACGCGGTCGATGGCCGCCGGGGCCACGGGGACGCCCGCCGCGCAGGCCGCAGCCGAAGGTCCGTTCATGGCCGCCCTCGGCAAGCTGTTCGCGGTCGCCGAGGCCTACCCGGACCTGAAGGCCAACCAGAACTTCCTGGCGCTGCAGACCGAGCTCTCCAACACCGAGGATCGCCTCCAGACCGCCCGCCGCTTCTACAACGCGAACGTCCGTGAGTTCAACACGCGCATCGGACAGTTCCCTTCGTCCGTGATCGCCGGGATGTTCCACTTCGAGCCCGCGGAGTTCTTCGAGATCCCCGACACGATCCGCGATGCGGGCCCGCCGCAGGTCGACTTCTCGACGCCGGCCGCCGGAACCGTGGTGCCACCCGCGCCGGCCGCCCAGGCTCCCTCGGAGGGTCCGGAGGCGCCGCCGGCGCCGCCCGCGCCTCCGGCCGGCTAGGCGCTCAGTCGGCGAGCGCCGCTCCGCCCGGGAGCTCGTACGCCTCGGGCGGAGGGCCGCCGCAGCCGTCCATCATCGTGGCCCGCCGCACGTCGGTGGTGAGCCACATCCAGACGAGGGCCCAGACGACGGCGACGCCGCCCATGATCACGGCCGTCTCGCTCGCGCCGAACGTCTCGGCGAGCCAGCCGGTCAACACGCTGGACGTGCCGAACGTGAGCGTCACCAGCATGCCGTCGAACGCGAAGATGCGGCCGCGGATGTGGTCGGGAACGATCTTCTGCAGCCCATACGAGGAGAGCATCCATTGGGAGCCCCCGCCCGTGTGTGCGAGCGCCACCGCCGGCAACGCGAGCAGCAGGCTGGACACGATGCCGAGGAGCGCATAGCCCGCGCCGAACACGGCCAACGCCACGCCGATGGTGAGGAACAGGCGGCGGTCCTTGTCGCCGAGCGTTGCACGTCCGACGAACGGACCGATCAGCGCGCCGAGGCCCCGCGCGGCCAGGAGCAACCCGATACCGAGCTCACCGGCGTGGAACCGTCCTCGCGCCAGCAGGGGGACCAGGACGAGCACGCCGCCGGCGAGGCCCCAGCCGAACTTGACCGCGAGCAGCGCGAGGACCCGGTGGTCCCGCCGCGCGTAGTGAAGGGTCTCCTTCGCCGCCTGCCCGAGCGGCTCCGGTTTCTCGGCGCCGCGTGCCTCCTGGAACGAACGGCCGATCCGCACGATGAACAACGCCGATCCCGCGAACGAGAGGGCGTCGACCACGATGGCGGTGTCGCGCCCGAGGGCGGCGGTGACCACGCCGCCGACCGCGGCGCCGACCACCAGCATGGTGCCCCACAACGAGCCCGAGAGCGCGTTCGCCGTGGCGAGGTCCTCGGCCTCGACCAGGTTGGGCAGCGCTGCCGCCGACGCCGGCTCGAACGCCGCGCTGAAGCACGCCATGGTGGCCAGGAGCGGGTACACCACCCAGACGAGCGCCTCGCTCTGCACGACGAGGAATCCCAGACACAGCAGGGCGCGGGCGATGTCCGCGACCACCATCAGCCGTTTCCGATCGACGCGGTCCGCCAGCACTCCCGTGAAGGGCGACACGACGAAGTACGTCAGATCCTGCGCCGCGAGCAGGAACGCGACGGCCAGCGCAGAGTCGGTGAGGTCGAGCACCAGTCCGAACAGCGCGACCAGCAGGAACCAGTCGCCGCCGAGCGAGATGGCCGACGCCACGTACACCTTGCGGAAATCGCGGTTCCGGCGCAGGAGCGAGTAGCTCGCCCGGACGCCGCCTTCGGGGGTCTGGGGGGATCCATGTTCGGCCACGATTTGTCAGACTACCGTCGAGAAGGTTCGAGGAGGCCGCCATGCTCGAAGGCATCACGTGGTACCGCCAGTCCGCGCTCCGGTTCGCCGACGGTGAGCGCACGATCTACATCGATCCATGGGGGACGGATGCGGCCGCGCCCGCAGCCGACCTGATCCTGATCACGCACGCGCATGACGACCATCTGCAGCCGGAAGAGATCGCTCGCCTCTCGGCCGCTGGGGCGAAGATCGTCGCCCCGCACGATGTCGCCGCGGGGCTCTCGGGCGACGTGACGCCGGTCGCGCCGGGCGAATCCCACGAGGTCGCAGGGGTGAAGTTCACCACCGTGCCCGCATACAACACGGCCGAGGAGCGTCTGGAGATGCATCCGAAGGCGAACCGATGGGTCGGGTACGTGCTGGAGCTCCCGGGCGGCACCTACTACCACGCCGGCGACACCGACCACGTCCCGGAGCTCGACGACCTGAAGACGGACGTGGCGTTCCTGCCGATCGGCGGCACGTACACGATGGACGTGCCCGAGGCGGCCGGGCTCGCCAAGTCGATGGCGCCGGGGATCGCCGTGCCCGATGCACTACGGCTTCGTCGTCGGCTCGGCCGGCGACGGTGAGCGCTTCCGCGAGCTCGCGTCCCCCGTGACGGTCCAGATCATGACCCCGGAGAACCCGTTCGAATTGGAGTGATCGCCACGGCGCCAACCGCTTGGGACCATCGCTCGCTGCGCCTCGCGTCGCTGCTCGCGGCGGCGACGGTCGTCGGGGTGGCGGTGTGGCTCGCCGCCCGCGCCTTCGGCGCGGGCTCGTGTCCCGAGCACGACGCGTTGCGGGTCGTGTCGAGTTGCCGCGCGCTCGTCGGGAGCTTGGCCGTCCGCGTCGGCGCGCTCGCGGGAGCCGCCGTGGTCGTCATGGACCTGACCTCAGCCGGCCTGAGGCGGACCGCCGAATCCATGGACGAAGATCGCCGGATCGCCTCCCGTGAGCGTTGGTCGAGCTCCGACAGCGGCTAGCATCTGTCCGCGACGACTGAGGGGAGACCACGCATGCTCGGACTGGGCTACGACGGAGACCTGTTCATCCTGGCCTTCGACCATCGCGGCTCGTTCGTCAAGAAGTTCTTCGGGATCGAGGGGACGCCGTCGCCGGAGGACGCGCTCCGCATCGCCGACGCGAAGGCGGTGATCTACGAGGGCTTCCAGGGGGCGCTCGAAGGCGGCGTCGACCGGGTCGCAGCCGGCATCTTGGTGGACGAGCAGTTCGGCGGCGAGATCGCCAAGCGCGCGATGTCGGAGCATCTCACGCTCGCCATGCCGGTCGAGAAGTCGGGGCAGGACGAGTTCGATTTCGAGTACGGCGACGCGTTCACCGAGCACATCGAGCATTTCGAGCCCACGTTCAGCAAGGTGCTCGTCCGGTTCAATCCTGAGGGTGACGGCACGCTGAACGCCCGGCAGGCGACGCGCTTGAAGCAGCTGTCCGAGTGGCTGCACCACAACGAACGGAAGTTCCTGTTCGAGCTGCTGGTCCCGGCCGAGCCGCAGCAGCTCGAGAGCGTGGGTGGCGACGCGGCGAAGTTCGACACCGAGCTGCGGCCGCACCTGATGCGGCTGGCGATCTCGCAGCTGCAGGAGTCCGGCATCGAGCCCGACATCTGGAAGATCGAGGGGATCGACCGGCGAGAGGACTGCGAGGCGATCGTCGAGCAGTGCCGGATCGCGGGACGTGACCACGTTGCGTGTGTCGTGCTCGGCCGCGGCGCCGACGCGGCGGCGGTCGACGACTGGCTGCGGGCCGCGAGCGGTGTTCCCGGCTATCAGGGGTTCGCGATCGGGCGGACGATCTGGTGGAACCCGCTGAAGGCGTTCGTCGACGGGACGCTGGCCCGCGATGCGGCGGCGCGCGAGATCGGCGCGAACTACGCGCGATTCATCCAGGTGTACAAGGCGCAGGCGAGCTGAGGGAGGAACGGATGTCCGTCATCAAGACGATCGACCTGGTGGGAGTCTCGGAGTCGTCCTGGCGCGATGCCGCGCAGCAGGCGCTGGCCGAGGCCGCGAAGACGATCCGCGGGATCGAGAGCATGGACATCCTCGAGACCAGCGCGACCGTCGCCGACGGTCAGATCACCGAGTACCAGACGCACGTGAGCATCCGCTTCCGCATCGAGCGCTGACCCGCGGCGAGCCGGCTGTCGCGGCCGGCCCGGGTCACGCGTCGACCAACAACCCGCGCCGACGCCGGATCCGGCGGTCGACCGTTCCGAAGATCAGGTATTCGACCGCGACGCCGATCACCACGATGACCGCGACGGTCGCGACCAACATGGGCACGTCGTCCTGGGAGCGCTGCAAGAGTTGTCCGAGGCCGGCGGCGCGCAGGCCCGCCGTGATCAGCTCGCCCGCCATGAGCGCCTTCCACGCGAACCCCCACGCTTGATCGAGGCCGGCGACGTACCCGGGAAGCGCCGCCGGGAAGATGACCTCTCGATAGAGCTGCCAGCCGCTGGCGCCGAGGGTTCGTCCGGCTCGCGTGAGGAGCGGGGGCACCTGGCCGAAGCTGGAGATCGTGGCGAGCGTCACGGATGGGAACGCCCCGACGATCGCCACGAACACGACCGCGCGCTCCGACAACCCGAACCACACGACGGCGAGCGGCAGCCACGCGATGAACGGCGTGATCTGGAGCGCGACGACGAGCGGACGGATCGAGCGGCGCGCGAAGTCGTTCAGCGCCAGACCGAAACCGAGCGCGGTGCCGATCACGATCGAGACGACGAACGAGAACGCCAGCCGGACCAGCGTCTTGGCGGCCGCCTCGGTGATGGTGCCGTCGGAGACGCCGCGCGTGAACGCGCTCCATACCTCGCTCGGCGAGGGCACGATCCTCGAGGAGGAGAAGGCGGCCACGATCGCCCAGACGAGCACGAGCCCGGCGACGCCTGCCAGCGGCGGACCCAGCTCCTTGGCGAGCCGCCTCACGACGGACTCCCCTTTGCCGACCTCGCGCATCAGGACGTCGTGGATCTCGGAGACGACGCGCGCCACCAGCGCGTCGTCGAGGTTCCGCGGGCGGGGCGCGTGGATCCGGACCTCCTCGAGGAGTCGCCCGGGCGCGGCGGTCATCACCAGCACCCGATCGGCCAGGAGCGCAGCCTCCCGCACGTTGTGGGTGACGAACGCGAACGTCTTGCGCCCCTGGCTCTCGACCCATACCCGCTGAACCTCGTTCTGGAGCAGTTCGCGGGCCTGCGCATCCAGGGCGCCGAACGGCTCGTCGCCCAGCAGGATGTCCGGGTCACACGCAAGGGCGCGGGCCAGGGCCGCGCGTTGGCGCATGCCGGCGGAGAGCTCGTGCGGCTGTGCGTTCGCGAAACTCGCCAGGCGGACGTTCTCCAGCCACGACATCGCGCGCGCCCGCCGTTCGGCCTGGGGTCGACGCCGACGTGCTTCAGCGCGAACTCGACGTTCGCGACGACGGAGAGCCACGGGAAGAGCGCGGGCTCCTGGAACAGCACCGCCCGGTCCGGGCCCGGGACCGGGGATCGGTTCGCCGTCGAGGAGCACCTGCCCCGAGGTCGGCTCGTCCAGGCCGGCCAGGATGTTCAGGATCGTGGTCTTCCCGCAAGCCGGACGGACCCAAGAGGCAGACGAACTCACCCTGATGGACCTCGAACGTGACGTCGTCCACGGCGCGTGACGGTGTCCCCCGAGGTGGATCGGCGCGTCTTGACCAGATGGTCGACCGCGAGCTTCGGCCGCGGCTGTTCCCGCCCGCCCACCAACGCCAAGGCACCCTCCGCTCGATCCGCCATCAGCGCAACCGGAACTTCTCGGCCATCTCGATCTGCACGACCTTGCCGTCCTGGATCACGAGGACGACGGTCCCGTACTGGATCTTGCGGACGATGTCGGCGACCTTCGCGAGGACCAGCCGTTCGTCGTCGGTCAGGTTCGCGAGTCGCTGCTGGATGCTCGGCTCGGGAGCACGCTCGTCGGCCACGGATCGGATACTAAGCGCCCGTTCGAGTCCTCCGGTCGGATGCGGGGTGCGCGTCGCCGGAGCCGGCCGCCGGTCCTCTAGACTGAGGCACGCCATGCCTGCCTCGATCGTGCTCGGGACCCAATGGGGGGACGAGGGCAAGGGCAAGGCGGTCGACTACCTGGCCGACCGGATGGACTTCGTCGTCCGCTATCAAGGCGGGAACAACGCGGGCCACACGGTGATCGCCGAGGGGCGCCTGCTGAAGCTCCAGCTCATCCCGTCGGGCATCCTGTACGACCACATCACCTCGGTGATCGCCGGCGGCGTGGTCGTGGACCCCCGCCACCTGATCAAGGAGATGACCGAGCTTCGCGCGTTGGGGATCGACGTGTCGCGTCTGGTGGTGTCCGGCAACGCGCACCTGATCATGCCGTACCACCTCGAGCTCGAGAAGGTCACCGAGCGCTTCCTGGGCAAGAACGCCCTCGGGACCACGAAGCGCGGGATCGGTCCGGCGTACGGCGACAAGGCCGCGCGGATCGGCCTGCGGGTGCAGGATCTGTTCGACGCGAAGATCTTCCGCGAGAAGCTCGACGTCGTCCTGCGCGAGAAGAACCTGATCCTCACGAAGATCTACAACCGGCTGCCGCTCGACGCCGACCGGATCGTCGACGAGTACATGGAGCTGGCGTCGCAGCTCGAGCCGCACGTCGCCGACACCGGCGCGCTGCTCCATCGAGGCCTGCAGGACGGCAAGCACGTGATGCTCGAAGGCGCCCAGGGCACGCTCCTCGACCTCGATCACGGGACGTATCCGTTCGTCACATCGTCGAACCCCGTCGCCGGGTACGCCCTGGCGTCGGCAGGCATCGGGCCGAAGGAGGTCGACCGGGTGATCGGCATCGTGAAGGCCTACGTCACGCGTGTGGGTGCCGGTCCCTTCCCGACGGAGGATCTCGACCGAGGTGGGTGACCGGCTCGGGGTGCGCGGCAACGAGTTCGGTACGGTGACCGGACGCAAGCGCCGGTGTGGCTGGTTCGATGCGGTCCTCGGCCGGTACGCCGCCCGGTTGAACGGCCTGACCGAGCTGTTCGTGACCAAGCTCGACGTGCTCTCGGGGTTCGAGACGGTCCGGATCTGCACCGGGTACCGCGCCGACGGACAGCTCTACGACGACTTCCCGCCCCACCAGTCGCTGTTCCACAAGGCCGAGCCCATCTACGAGGAGCTCGACGGCTGGATGGAGGAGATCGACGAGGCGACCTCGTTCGAGGACCTCCCCAAGGAAGCGCGGACGTACGTGCAGCGCCTCGAGGAGTTGGTCGGCGTCCCGGTCTCGGTCGTCTCGATCGGCCCCGCGCGCGAGCAGAGCCTGCCGGTCGGATGAGGGTCCTCGTCGTCGGCGGGGGCGGTCGCGAGCACGCCCTCGCGTGGCGGCTGTCGCAGAGCCCGCTGGTCGAGGAACTCCTGGCGGCTCCCGGCAACGCGGGGATCGCGTCGGTGGCGCGTTGCGTGGCCGTGCCGGCCGACGACATCGCAGGCATCACGGCGCTCGTCGAACGCGAACGGATCGACCTCACCGTCGTCGGCCCCGAGGCGCCGCTCGTCGCCGGTCTGGCCGACGACTTGGTCGCGCGCGGGCACGTCGTCTTCGGTCCCTCGGCGGCCTCGGCCCGCATCGAGGGCTCCAAGGCCTGGGCGAAGGAGCTCATGCTCCGCCACGGCATCCCCACGGCGCGCGCCGCCGCGTTCACCACGCTGGAGCCGGCGATCGCGTTCGTCGACGAGCTGGGGGGCCGCGCGGTCGTGAAGGCCGACGGCCTGGCCGCCGGGAAGGGCGTGACGGTTGCCGCGGATCGATCGCAGGCGGTCGAGGCGCTGGAGAACGCGCTGTTGCGTGGTGCATTCGGGGAGGCCGGAGCCACGGTCCTGGTCGAGGAGGTCATGGAAGGGCCCGGAGGTGTCGGCGTTCGCGCTTGTGCGACGCGCACACGGTGGTCCCGTTCGAGCTGAGTCAGGATTTCAAGCGGATCGGCGACGGCGATGTCGGCCCGAACACCGGGGGGATGGGCGCGTACTCGCCGGTCCCGTCGGTTCCCGCCGACGTCGAGTCACGCATCTGGTCGCAGATCGTGGCCCCGACGTTCGAGGCGCTCCGAGCCGAGGGCTCGGGCTTCCGAGGGCTCCTCTATGCCGGTCTCATGCTGACGGCTGACGGCCCGAAGGTGGTCGAGTTCAACTGCCGGTTCGGCGATCCGGAGACAGAGGTCGTGGTGCCTCGTCTGCGGACCGATCTGGCCGAACTGCTCCTCGCCTGCGCGACGGACCGGCTCGCCGACGCGAAGATCGATTGGCTCGACGACGGCGCGGTCACCGTCGTGCTCGCGTCGGCGGGCTATCCGACGGCGTACACGACGGGCGCGGAGATCGTCGGACTGCCGGAAGCTGCTGCGCTGGAGTCGGTTTCCGTGTTCCATGCCGGTACAACGGAGCGGGACGGTAGAGTGGTCACCGCCGGGGGACGTGTGCTCGCGGTGAGCGCGCTCGGACCGACGCTCAGCGATGCACGGGCCCGCGCGTACGAGGCCTGCGGGCGTCTCTCGTTCGACGGGATGCAGTACCGACGCGACATCGCCGAAACGGCGGCAGAAGGAGGAGTCGAGGTGAGCGACGAGGCGCCGAAGGTCGGAGTGCTGGCGGCGTCGCCGTCCGAGCTGCCGATCATGCGGCAGGCGCGGCTTGATCCTCGAGAAGTTCGGCGTCCCGCACGAGATCCGCATCATGTCCTCCTCCCGGAACCCCGACCTGGTGGACGAGTACGCCCGCACGGCATCCGAGCGCGGCCTCAACGTCGTGATCTGCTCGACCGGCATGTCCGGTCATCTGGCGGCGGCCGTCGCCGCGCGAACCATCCTCCCGGTGATCGGCGTTCCCATCGCCTCGTCCCCACAGATGGTGGGGAACGAGGCGCTCGCGATCACGGCACAGATGCCCACCGGCGTCCCCGTCGCCACGGTCGGCGTCGACGCGGCCGTGAACGCGGCGGTGCTCGCCGCCGAGATCGTCGCGATCGGCGACCCGGAGGTGCAGGCCACGCTCTGGAAGTTCAAGGACGACCTCGGGGAGGGCCTCAAGCTTTGATCCCTCGATACAGCCTTCCCGAGATGGCCGCCGTCTGGTCGGACGAGGCCCGTCTCGCGAACTGGCTGGAGATCGAGGTCCTGGCGGTCGAGGCGTGGTCGGAGCTCGGGAAGATCCCGGCCGCCGACGCACAGGTGATCCGCGAACGAGCGTCGTTCACCGTCGAACGGGTGCTCGAGGTCGAAGCGGTCACCCGTCACGACGTCGCCGCCTTCGTCCAGGTGGTGGCCGACTCGGTCGGGCCGGAGGGGCGCTGGGTCCACTTCGGGATGACGTCGTCGGATGTGCTGGACACCGGGCTGGCGCTGCAGCTCCGGGCGGCCGCCGATCTGCTGCTCGATCGGCTCGAAGCGCTGCTCGGTGTCGTGAAGCGCCTCGCGCTGCGGCATCGCGACACGGTCATGATCGGGCGTTCGCACGGGATCCACGCGGAGCCGACCAGCTTCGGCCACAAGCTCGCGGTCATGGCGTTCGAGCTGGATCGCGACCGCGAACGTCTGCGGCGTGCGCGGGAGACGGTGAGCGTCGGTGCGATCAGCGGTGTCGTCGGCACGTACGCGGCCGTCGACCCGCGGGTCGAACAACTCGTCTGCGCCAGACTAGGACTGCGTCCGGAGGAGGCCAGCACCCAGGTGATCCAGCGGGATCGCCATGCGGAGTTCGTCTCGGCCCTCGCCATCACCGCTTCCACGCTGGATCGGATCGCGACCGAGATCCGGCACCTGGCGCGATCCGAGGTTCGGGAGGTGCAGGAGCCGTTCGCCGAAGGGCAGAAGGGCTCGAGCGCCATGCCGCACAAGCGGAACCCCGTCGTTTCGGAGCGCGTGAGCGGGCTCGCGCGCGTGATCCGCGGGCTACGCGCAGGTGGCGCTCGAGGACATGCCGCTCTGGCACGAACGCGACATCTCGCACTCGTCCGCCGAGCGCGTGATCCTGCCCGACGCGACGGGGCTGCTCCATTTCATGTTGAGCGACATGGCGTGGGTGATGGAGGGGCTCCACGTCGATCCCGAGCGGATGCTCGCGAACCTCGAGTCGACGGGCGGCCTCTTCTTCAGCCAGAAAGTGCTGACCGCGCTCGTCGACCACGGGATGGCCCGAGACGACGCCTACACGGTGGTCCAGCGAGCGGCCAACGACACCTGGGAGCGCGGACTGCACTTCCGGGAGCGGATGTGGGCGGAGATCTCCGAAAGCGGCGTCCTGTCCGAGGGGGAGTTCGAGGTCGCTGTTCCTCGTGCAGCCGTACCTGGCCAACCTGGGCGGCGTCTTCGAGCGGCTGGAGAAGCTTCCGGTGGAGGAGGCGTGAGCCCGGACGCGGTCTTGCATGCGCGCGGGAAGGTGCGCGACGTGTACGAGGCGGGCGCCGACCGCCTGTTGATCGTCGCGACCGACCGGATCAGCGCGTTCGACTCGGTCCTCCCGACGCCTATCCCGGACAAGGGCCGCGTGCTCACCGGGCTATCCCTGTTCTGGTTCGAACGCACGAGCGATCTGGTGGGCAACCATCTCGTGAGCGCGGATCCGCGCGATCTGCCCGGCGGCTCGGGCGACGACCTTGCCGGACGGGCGATGCTCGTCGAACGCGCCGACGTCGTGCCCGTCGAATGCGTCGCGCGCGGCTACCTCTCGGGCTCCGGGTGGAACCAGTACGCGGTCGGGCGCTCGGTCTGCGGTGTGGCGCTCCCCGCCGGACTGGTCGAATCCGACAGATTGCCGCAGGCGATCTTCACGCCGACCACGAAGGCCGCCGCGGGCCACGACCTGCCGCTCACGCTCGACGAGACGCGCGATCTGGTCGGCGTCGGGCTCGCCGAGCGACTGAAGGAGCTGACGCTCACGATCTACGAGCGAGCCGCGGCGATCGCCTTGGAGCGCGGGATCATCCTGGCCGACACGAAGTTCGAGTTCGGGTTCTGCGACGGCGAGCTGATCTTGGTGGACGAGGTCTGCACGCCGGACTCGTCGCGTTTCTGGCCCGTCGAGGGGTACGCGCCGGGGGGATCGCAGCCGTCGTTCGACAAGCAGTACGTCCGCGACTGGCTGGACGCGACCGGCTGGGACCGTGAGCCGCCGGCGCCGGCCCTGCCGTCCGAGGTCGTCGAGCAGACGGCCGGCCGTTACCGTGAGGCCTACGAGCGGCTGACCGGCGAACCGTTCGAGCGCTACCGCGAACGGATGGGCGTTCCATCCGGCGCCGATCGACGGGAGCACGGATGACGTTCGTCTTCGAGGTGTTGGTGACGCTGAAGCCGGGCCTGTCCGATCCGCAGGGCAAGGCGGTCGAGGGCGCGCTGCCCACGCTCGGCTGGTCCAACGTCCGCGACGTGCACGTCGGAAAGCACATCCGGTTGACGGTCGAGGCCGCGGACGAGGCGGCGGCACGAGCCCAGGTCGAAGAGATGGCGACCCGTCTGCTGTCGAACCCCGTGATCGAGGAGTACCGGATCCTGGAGACCGAGCCAGGAGACCGAGGAGCATGAGGCCGTGACGTCGGGCATCCCCCGGATCGGCGTCGTCACGTTCCCGGGCTCGCTCGACGACCGGGACGCGCTTCGCGCCGTCGAGACGATGGGCGGCGAGCCGGTCTCGCTCTGGCACGCCGACGACGACCTCCACGGCGTCGACGCCGTGGTGCTGCCCGGCGGGCTTCAGCTACGGCGACTACCTCCGCACCGGCGCGATCGCGCGGTTCGCGAAGGTGATGGACGGCGTCCGCGGGTTCGCCGAACGCGGCGGTCCCGTGCTCGGGATCTGTAACGGCTTCCAGGTGCTCTGTGAGAGCGGCCTGCTTCCCGGCGCGTTGATCCGCAACCGCTCGCTCCGGTTCGTCTGTCGCCAGGTGCACGTGCGGGTGGAGACCGCGCAGACGCCGGTCACCTTCGACCTGACGCCCGGCGAGGTGCTCGACATCCCCGTGAAGCACGGTGAGGGGCAGTACGTCGCCGGCGCGCAGGACCTGGCGCGCCTCGAAGGCGACGGCCTGGTCGTGTTCCGCTACTGCGCGCCGGACGGCACGATCGACGATGCGCACAACCCCAACGGCAGCGCGAACGCGATCGCCGGCGTCCGCAACGACGCCGGCAACGTCGTGGGCCTGATGCCGCACCCCGAGCACGCGGTGGATCCCGACGTGGGCACCACCGGCGGGCAGCCGTTGTTCGCGTCGCTGCTGACGCAGGCGCTCGCCAGGGTCTAGGGGAACGTGGCGGTCGTGGAGCAGCCGCTGCACCGGGCCCTCGGCCTGACCGACGACGAGCTCGAACGGATCGTCGAGACGCTCGGTCGCGAACCGAACCGCAACGAGCTCGCCATGTACGGCGCCATGTGGTCCGAGCACTGCTCCTACAAGTCCTCGAAGGTCCACCTCCGCACGCTCCCGACCGAGGGCTCGGCCGTGTTGGTGGGGCCGGGCCAGGACGCCGGCGCCGTCGACGTCGGAGACGGCGTCGCGGTGGTCTTCAAGATGGAATCGCATTCGCATCCGAGTGCGATCGAGCCGTACCAGGGGGCAGCCACGGGCGTCGGCGGCATCGTGCGCGACATCATCTCGATGGGCGCGCGTCCCGTGGCGCTGCTCGACCCGTTGATGTTCGGGCCGCTCACCGACGAACGGAACCGCTGGCTGCTCGGCGGGGTCGTGTCTGGCATCGGCGGGTACGGCAACTGCATCGGTGTTCCGACCGTCGGCGGCGAGATCCATTTCGCCGAGCCGCATTCGGCGAACCCGAGCGTGAACGTCATGTGCGTGGGGATCGCTCCCGTGGACGGGCTCATGACGTCGGCGTCCCACGAGGCCCACGCAGGATCGTCGATGGTGCTCTACGGGGCGTCGACGGGACGCGACGGGATCGGCGGCGTCTCGGTGCTCGCGAGCGCCACCATCGAGGAGGGTTCGCAGGGATCGCGGCCCTCCGTGCAGATCGGCGACCCGTTCGCAGGGAAGCTCCTGATCGAGGCGTCGCTCGAGATGGTCGAGCGTGGGCTGCTGGAAGGACTGCAGGATCTCGGCGGCGCCGGCATCACGTGCGCGGTCAGTGAGTCGGCCGCCCGCGCCGGGATGGGCGCGGACCTCGACCTCGACGCGGTCCCGCTGCGCGAGCGCGGCATGGAGTCGTTCGAGATCCTCACGTCCGAGTCGCAAGAACGCATGCTCGCGATCGTGGCGCCCGGCCGGCTCGCCGACGTCCGCGCGGTCTGCGAGCGCTGGGGTCTGGCGTCCGCGGTCATCGCGACGCTCGTTCCGGGCGGCATGCTCACGATCCGTCACGCGGGTGACATCGTTGCGCAGGTCCCGGCCTCTTCGCTCGCCGACGACGGCCCCGAGTACGAACGGCCGATGACGCCGGACGACGTGGCCGAGACACACGAGGATCCCGCGTTCATGCCGTTCGAGGGCGACCTGCATGAAGCCCTGGTCGCCGTCCTCTCTTCGGCGAACATCGCCAGCAAGCGCTGGGTGTTCGAACAGTACGACTCCCTGGTCCAGGGCCAGACCGTCGCATCGGCCGGTTCGGATGCCGCAGTGGTCCGTGTCCCCGGCTCGCTCAAGGGCTTGGCGCTGTCGAGCGACGGCAAGGGCCGGTTCGGCCACCTCGATCCGTACCTGGGCGCTGCGCACGCCGTCGCGGAGGCCGCGCGGAACGTCGCAGCCACGGGAGCCAGGCCGCTCGCGATCACGAACTGCATGAACTTCGGCAACCCCGAGCGACCGGTCGTGATGTGGCAGTTCGCCGAAGCCATCCGGGGGATGCGCGACGCGTGCCTGGCGTTCGACACGCCGGTGACCGGCGGCAACGTCAGCTTCTACAACGAGTCGGGCGATTCCGCGATCTGGCCGACCCCCGTGATCGGGATGCTCGGCCTCCTGGAGGACTACCGGCTGCGCGTGACGACCGGATTCACCCGCGCGGGCCTGTCGATCTGCGTCCTGGGGGAGACGTTCGCGGAGCTCGGCGGGTCGGAGTTCGCCGAGGTCGTGTTGGGCGTGATCTCCGGCCGTCCTCCGGCCCTGGACCTGGAACGCGAACGGGCGCTCCACGACCTGTTGCACGAGGCGGCGAACGACGACCTTCTGGCGTCCGCGCACGACTGCGGCGACGGAGGCCTGGCGGTGGCGCTCGCGGAACAGGCCGTCCTGGGCGGCCACGGGTTCGTCGTTTCCGTGCCGGGCGACCTGCCTCCCCACGTGTCGCTCTTCTCGGAGTCCGCGTCGCGTGCGGTGGTGGCCGTCGCGCCGGAGCGCGTCGAGGAGCTGACCGACCTGGCCGACGCCCGCGGGGTTCCGTTCGTGGCCGTCGGAGAGACCGGAGGTCCCCGGGTCGTGTTCGACGGGCACTTCGAGACGACCGTCCAGGAGCTTCGAGACATCTACGAGGGCGCCATCCCGCGTCTGCTCGGCGAGGACGGCGCATGATCCAAGCGGTCACGTTCGATTTCTGGGAAACGCTCGTCTCGGAAGGGGCGGGGATCGACGCCGAGGAGGACGGGACCATGCGCAGGCGGCAGCTCCGCCGATGGTCGGAGATCCTTGCCGCGGCCGGCACACCCGTTCCATCCGATGCGATCGACGCGGCGTTCGACCGGAACTGGGAGGTGTTCCACGAGAGCTGGATGCACGAACGTGCAGCACGGTCCGGCCGAGGCGACACCGCTGATCTGCGACCTGCTGGGCGTCGACCCCTCTGCCGAGGTTCGAGCGGCGCTCCTCCGCTCGTTCGACGAGGTGGGTCGCGAGGCCCCGCTCCGCCTGGCGCCCGGCGTCGAGGACTGCGTCCGCCGGCTCCGGGATGCCGGCGTGCGGATCGGCATCATCTGCGACGTCGGCATGACGGCATCGCCGACCCTCCGCGAACGCCTCGACATGTTCGGCGTGCTGCGGTACTTCGACCATTGGTCGTTCTCCGATGAGGTCGGCTGCTTCAAGCCGTGGCCGGCTGTGTTCGAGCACGCGCTCGCGGGGCTCGGGGTCGGCGATCCCGCGGAGGCGGCGCATGTCGGCGACAGCCGCCGGACCGACGTCGCCGGTGCCCAAGCGATCGGGATGACCGCCGTGCGGTACACGTACTTCGTCGATGCCCCGGCCGAAACCGGGCCAGAGGCACAACACGTCCTGGACGACCACGCCGGGCTCGCGACCGCGCTCGATATCGCCTGACCGTTTCACGTAGCCGCTCCCTCGTTCGTTGTTCGTGTGACGACGGGGAAGGAGGGCGACGATGATGCGAGACGACCGATGGCGGCGGTGGCGGGTGGTGGAACCGGATGCGGAGCACGTGAGGGCCTCGATGGGCGGTCGACCGTGAACGACGCTGTGCCGCCCTTCCAGGACTTCCTGGAGGCGAACCGCGCGACGGTCTACCGGTTCCTGACGGTGGCGGTGGGTCCGAGCGACGCGGACGACTGCTTCCAGGAGACGTTCCTGGCGGCGCTGCGCGCCTACCCGCGCGTGACCCGCGGCGAACGACTGGATCGGTGGATCCTGCGGATCGCGTCGCGGAAGGCGATCGATCACCACCGGGCGAGCGCTCGCCATGCGGTCCCGACGGCCGATCCGCCGGAACGCGCGACACCGCCGGTCGACCCGACGCCCGACGACGGACTGTGGGAGGCGGTGCGAACACTGCCTCCTCGTCAGCGCGTGGCGGTGGTCCACCGGCACGTGTTGGACCGGCCGTATGCCGAGATCGCGGAGCTGATGGGCTCCACGGAAGAGGCCGCCCGGGCGAACGTGTCCCAGGGCATCAAGAAGCTGAGGGAGCTGATCCGATGAACACGAACGATCTGAAGCGACTGGCCGGCCGGGCCGAGGCGGAGTCCCGTTCGCGGGAGGCCGCGGACTCCCTACCCGATGCCGCGGCAGCCGAGGGCCTGCTCGACGTCGCCGTGGGGACCGTCAGCTCGCCGATCGGGGAGCTGTTCGTCGTCGTGACCGGCCGCGGTCTCGCCGCGGTCGCGTTCGAAGGCGACGAGTACCGCGACGAGCTCCTCGATCGCGTTGCACGGCAGATCTCACCGCGGATCTTGCGGTCGCCCAAAGGAACGGACGCCTGGCGCCACGAGCTGGACGAGTACTTCGCGGCCGGGCGGACGGGGTTCGAGCTGCCCGTCGACCGCCGGCTCATCCGCGGGATCGCCAGCGACGTCCTGAAACAGACCTCGAAGATCCCCTACGGCGAGGTGTCGACGTACGGCGCGATCGCGAAGAAGATCGGGCACCCGTCGGCGGCTCGTGCCGTGGGCCGCGCCCTGGGATCCAACCCCATCCCGATCGTGATCCCGTGTCACCGGGTGATCGGCGCGAGCGGGAGAGCTCACGGGTTACGCGGGCGGTCATCGACCGCAAGATCACGCTCCTCGAGCTGGAGGGGGTGCTCGCTCCGAGCTGACCTCGCCGGATCGCCTGATAGGCTGAAGCTCTCGTGGGAGCGGAGTCACCGAAAGAGGAATGCGGGCTCTTCGGCGTATGGGCTCCCGGCGAAGACGTCGCCCGGCTCACGTACTTCGGCCTCTTCGCCCAACAGCACCGGGGCCAGGAATCCGCCGGTATCGCGGTCAGCGACCGCGACAACATCCTCGTCTTCAAGGATCTCGGGCTGGTCAGCCAGGTCTTCAACGAAGCCACCCTGACGACCCTGCACGGCGACCTGGCGATCGGTCACACCCGCTATTCGACGACCGGGTCGAGCAACTGGGACAACGCGCAGCCGGTCTTCAAGACCGACGGCGTTCGTTCGATCGCCCTCGGACACAACGGGAACCTGGTCAACACGCACGAGCTCGCGGAGCTCGCGGGGCGGCGGGGTAACGCCACCACCGACACCGACGTGGTGACGGCCATGCTCGCGGAGCAGATGGCGACGAACGGCCTCGAAGATGCGGCGCTGCAGCTCCTTCCGACCCTGGCGGGCGCGTTCAGCTTCGTCTTCATGGATGAGCGGAGCGTCTACGCCGCCCGTGATCCGCTCGGCATCCGGCCGTTGTCGATCGGGCGACTGCCCAACGGGTTCTGTTTCGCATCGGAGACCTGTGCGCTCGACATCGTGGGCGCCACGCTGATGCGGGACGTCGAGCCCGGAGAGCTGGTGCGGATCGACGACCGGGGGCTGCATTCGGCTCGCTTCGCCGAGACGCCGCGGGCCGCGCTCTGCATCTTCGAGTTCGTCTACCTGGCCCGGCCCGACTCGCGGCTGTTGGGGACGTCCGTGCACGAGGCGCGCCGCGAGATGGGACGGCTATTGGCGGGCGAGCACCCCGCCGAGGCCGACATGGTCATCGCCGTGCCCCAGACCGCGCACGCGGCGGCGCAGGGGTACGCCGAGGCGTCGGGCACGCCGTACGGCGACGGTTTGATCAAGAACAACTACGTCGGCCGAACGTTCATCCAGCCCTCGCAATCGCTCCGGGACCGCGGCGTGAAGCTGAAGCTGAACCCGCTCCCGGACTCCATCCGCGGGAAGCGTCTCGTGGTCGTCGACGATTCCATCGTGCGCGGCACGACCACCCGTCAGATCGTGCTCGCGCTCCGCGAGGCGGGCGCAACCGAGGTGCACCTTCGCATCACGTCGCCGCCGATCAAGTGGCCGTGCTTCTACGGGATCGACATGCCCACGCGCCAGGAGCTCGTGGGTTCGGACCTGACGGTCGACGAGATCCGGGCGTTCCTCGGCGCCGACTCGCTCGGCTACCTCTCGCTCGACGCGTTGGTCCGGGCCGCGGGATCGCCGCGAGAGGATTTCTGCCGTGCGTGTTTCGACGGGGAATACCCCGTTCCGATCCCGGAGCGAGCCGGCAAGTTCGTGCTGGAAGAGCAGTTACAGCTCCCGAGCGCCTGACCCGTGCCATGAGCGACGCGTACCGGCGGGCCGGCGTCGACACCGAGGCCGCCGCGAAGGCGGTGACGTTGATCGCCGACCTGGCCTCCCGAGCCAGACGCCCCGAGGTCGCCGACGACGTCGGCGGGTTCGCAGGGTTGTTCAGGATCGGGGAGGGGCGTGTGCTCGCCGCCGCCACGGACGGTGTCGGCACCAAGCTCGAGATCGCGCGGATGACCGATCGGCTGGACACCGTCGGCATCGACCTGGTCGCGATGTGCGCCGACGACGTCGTCTGCACGGGAGCCGAGCCGCTGTTCTTCCTGGACTACCTGGCGGTCGGCCGCGTGGTGCCCGAGCGCGTGGCGGCGATCGTCGAGGGCGTCGCGGAGGGATGCCGGCGCGCGGGGTGCGCCCTCCTGGGTGGGGAGACGGCCGAGCATCCCGGCGTCATGCCCGACGACCAGTTCGACCTGGCGGGATTCTGCGTCGGCGTCACCGACGAGACCGCGCTCCTGGGACCGCACCGCGTCCGCGATGGCGACGTGCTGATCGGCTTGGCGTCGAGCGGCCTGCACGCGAACGGGTACTCGCTCGTCCGGGCCGCGCTCCTGGAACGGTACGCGCTCGACGCCACACTCCCGGAGCTCGGGCGATCGCTAGCCGACGAACTGTTGGAGCCGTGCGTGATCTACTCCCCGGAGGTCCTTGCGTTCGCGAAGGATGGGCTCGTGCACGCGGCCGCCCACATCACGGGCGGCGGGTCCATCGAGAACGTGCCGCGCGCGCTGCCGCCGGGACTCGGCGCGACGCTCCGATCGGGCTCCTGGCCGGAACCCCCGATCTTCGATCTGCTTCGCCGGGTGTCGGGCGCGTCCGAGACCGACATGTTCTCGACGTTCAACATGGGGGTGGGGATGGTGCTGGTCGTCGAACCGGAGAACGTCGCGGAGATCCTGCGGCGCAGCCAAGACCGAGGGTTCGTCATCGGCGAGGTCCGGGCGGGAGCCGGCGTGGACCTCGTCGGGGCCTGACCCGGGTGACTACCTCGTTCTGGTCACCTCTGGCTACGTACCTGTCACCCGTCCGCGGCGAACGCCACGAAGGCCTAGGTCCTGCGCCTGCATCGAGAAAGGGTGGACTGGCCTATACAGCTGGACCCCGGAGACGCCGTACCTTCCTTCAGGTATGGAAACCATCACCGACACTCTCGATCACAGCGTTCTCGTCGTCGATGACGAGCCGCAGGTGGTCTGGGTCCTCCAGTACAGCCTGGAGGCCGAGGGGTACACGACGTTGTCGGCGCGCGACGGAGCTGCGGCGCTCGAGGCGGTCGACCTGTTCCATCCGAGGCTCATGTTGCTGGACATCATGATGCCGACGTTGGATGGGTGGAGCGTGCTCGAGGAGATCGGCAAGCTCCCCGACGCCAAGCGTCCTCGGGTGGTCGTCGTCTCGGCGCTCTCGAGCTTGCGCGATCGCGCGCGGGCCGCGGAGCTCGGAGCCGACGCGTTCTGCCCGAAGCCCTTCAACGTCGAGGACCTGATCGGGGTTGTTCACGATCTCGAGGAACTCGACGACCTTGACGCCCTGACCGGCGCGATCGACTTCCCCGCCAGCTGATCCTCTCGGGGTCTGCCCCGGGGTGACTACTCCGGGCTCCCCCGAACGATGACTCGCACGCCCGTTCGCGTAGTTCGTGTGACCATGCAGGAAACCGCCCGGGCGGCCGATTCCGCGGATGCCGTCGTCACCGTACGCTCTGCGGGCCATGACGGATCAAGCGACGCTCCGGACCAGCGTGCTCGTCGTCGACGACGAGCCGCAGGTCGTCTGGGTGCTCCAGTTCAGCCTGGAGGCCGAGGGCTACACCACGTTCGCCGCTCGTGACGGGGTCCAGGCCCTGTCCGCGATCGCGGAGCATCACCCCCAGCTGATGCTCCTGGACATCATGATGCCCACGATGGACGGGTGGAGCGTGCTCGAAGAGATGATGCAGCTCCCGCGCGAAGAGCGTCCGCGGGTGGTCGTGGTTTCGGCCATGGCGAACCTCAGCGATCGCGCGAAGGCGGCCGAGATGGGCGCGGACGCGTTCATGCCCAAGCCGTTCAACGTGGACGATCTGCTGACCGTGCTTCAGGGTTTGGAGCGGGCTTCCTGACCGACCGTTCGGTCGTGGGTGTCGGATCCGCGTGCGAACCGTTGATGGTCCTTCGTCACGACCGTCGTGCCGACCGCCTTGCAGACCAGGATCGGTTGATCGAGGAATTCGGCCGCCGACTCGCTGATGTCGTCGCGGGGTCCGCCGATCTTCCAAACCTCGAACTCACAGGTGCGGGAGGAATCTCCCACCCGGACGATCCGCCCCTTCGCCTCGACCCAATCGCCGGCGTACAGCGGCGCCAGGAACTCCACCGACTCGTACGCGCGGAACAGTCCCTCGTCGCCGTCGTAGCGCATGGCGAGCTCGGTGATCAGATCGCCGACGATCTCCAGCTGTTTCGCGCCCGCGACCAGGTTGCCTCCGTAGTGAGCGTCCTCGCTCCCCAGACGACGGCGGATGTACGCGGAGGGGAGCTCCGGCTCGCTCACGTCAGGGGTCCCCGCGGTCGCGCGGCCTCGACCAGCTTGCCGAAGCGCACGCCTCGCGCCGGCACGCGGACCACCTCACCCGTCTTGCGCCGCACGAAGTACGTTTCGGCTCCCTCGTCGTAGCGCTCGAACACACCGACGACCTCGGACAGGAACCCGTTCGGCAGCTCGAACTGGAACGTCACGCGCTTGCCCACATCGGCGGGGGTCACCAGGTTCGCGGTCTTCATGCGCGGAGGATACCGAACCTCGTGCCGGCGCTAGCCGGCCGGGATCGACAGGCACGCCTCGGCCGCGAGGCGGAACAGCAGTTCCCGCCCGGTGGCATGGGTGTCCCATCCACGGTTGTCCCAGGCGTCTCCCGAGAGATCGTCGCCCGCGTAGAGCAGCTGACCGAACGTCACCCCGCGGAACGCGGCCACCGCGAAGAAGGCAGCCGCTTCCATCTCGACCGTCAGGCATCCCTCCGCGACGCGGCGTTCGAGCTTGCCGCGCGTCTCCCGGTAGAGGCCGTCCGTCGTCCACGTCTTGCCCGTCACGTAGGGGACGTGGTGGTGCTCGAGCGTCGCGACGATCGCGTCGACCGCTCGAGCCGTGGGCTCGACCTCTCGTCTCGGGGGCAGGTAGTGGTAGGAGGTGCCCTCGTCTCGGATCGCGGCAGTGGGGACGATCACATGCCCCAGCGCGACGTCGGGGACCAGCACCCCCGCGCCGCCGCACGCGACGAACGTGCGGCATCCGCGCGCGATCAACTCCTCCAGGAACCCTCCGGCCAGGGGGGCGCCGACGCCCGGGTGAACGAGCGCCAGCCTGCGCCCGTCGATGTTCAGCTCGTAGATCGGGTTGCGGCCGATCTCCGAGACCACATGGTCGACGATCGCTGCCGCCGTGCTCGGCCGACACCAGCTCGATCACGTCCTGGAAGAAGCAGAGGACGGCGTGCGGCGGGATGTCCATCGGTTCGATGTGATCGGAGGGCTCGATCACCGCGGTCGGCGATGGATCGAACTCGAGGATAGGTGCGTCGAGGTGCTCGCGAGACCCGTCGCTCATGCGGCTCGCTCGCGGCGCGAGGCGAGCAGGGCGCCCGCGATCACCAACCCGATGCCGACGATCGAGAGCACATGGACCGTCTCGTCGCGGAACACCACCCCGAGGATCAGCGCGACGACCGGGATCAGGTACGTGGCGAACGAGGCGCGCGAGCCCACGCGCGCGACGAGCCGCCCCATGAAGACGAACGCGATCCCGGTGCCCAGGACGCCCAGGCATGCGACGGCCACGAACGAGGGCCAGGCGAAGTCGGATCCGGGGATGCTCAACAGCCCGAGCGGCAGCGTCCATATCGAGGCCAGCCCGAGCATCCGAGCCATCACGGGCAGCGAGCCGTACCGCTGGGTCAGCGGCGCCGCGATGTTGATGGCGAAGCCGTAGCAGAGTACGGCGACGAGCGCCATGAGGACGCCGATGGCCTCGCTCGACCCCTCGCTCATCGTGGGCACCGCGATGGCCGCCACGCCGAGGAACCCCACGGCGAGCCCCCACGCCTGCGCGCGCCCCGGCGGCCGCCGAAGCATCAGCGAACCGATCGCGACCGCGAAGATCGGGAGCGCGCCGTTCACCAGGCCGGTCAAGCCGGAGGCGATCCGCTCTTCGGCGAACGGGAAGAGCGTGAACGGGATCGCCACCCACAGCACCGAGATCGCCACGAGCCGCGGGAAGTCCTCTCGGGGGATCCGCTTCCGCGCGGCCGGGACCAGCCAGAGCACGGAGGCTCCGAAGATGATGCGGAGCCACGTGATGAGCCCGGGTTCGAACGCATCCAGGCCGATCGCGATGAGCAGGAACGAGGATCCCCAGATGAGCCCGATCGACAGGAACATCGTCCAGTCGAGCGGGGTGAACGCGCCGGCGTGCGTCCCGGCGGTCGTCGTCATCACGCTGCGTCGTCGGCCGACCGCCCCCTCGGCCTTGGTCGGCTCGGCGAGTGGCTCGCTCACTTCAGGCGGGTGATGCACGCGGGCGGCGGTTCCGGATACGCCTCGGGGTGGATGGCCCAGGCCATGATCTCCAGGCCGTCCACCAGCCGGGGTCCCGGGCGCGAGAAGAACGACGTGGCATCGACCGCGAACACGTTGCCGTTGCGAGCAGCGGGGGTGTCGGCGAAGTCCGGCTGGGCGAAGAGCGCCGCCCCTTCCTCCTCGGCTTCCTCCAGGTAGTACCCGCACGGCATGAAGACGATCACCTCTGGGTTCTCGTCCCGGATCTGCCGCCAGGTGACGACCGTGGACGGCTCCCCTTTGGCGTTGAGCAGGTTGACGCCTCCGGCCGCCTCCACCATCTCCGGCATCCAATGACCCGCGACGAACGGCGGGTCCGACCAATCGAGACAGAACACCCTGATGGTCGGGAGGCGCGTCGCGATCTCCTTGACGCGCGCGACGCGGGAGCGCAGGAGGTTCGCGATGTCGACGCCGCGTTCGGCGCGGCCGAGCACGGAGCCGACGGATTCGATCTGCCCGATGACCTCCTCCAGCGTGTGCGGGTCGAGCGAGACCACCTTCGCGTCAGACACGCCGAGCTCGTCCAATGCCCGCTGCACCTGTCCGCTGGGGACCGCACAGACGCGACACAGGTCCTGCGTCAGGATCACGTCGGGCTGTTCCCGGCGGAGGAACTCCTTATCCAGGATGTAGATGGGCTCGTGCGCTTCCATGCGCAGGCGTACGGCCTCGTCGATCTCGCGTGAGGTCAGCGGCCGGCCCTGGGGGAGCGCGCTCCGCGAGACGACCGGCTTCGTGACCGCGTCGGGGGGGAAGTCGCACTCGTCGGTCACGCCGACGAGTGCGTCTCCGAGGCCGAGCGCGTAGACGATCTCGGTGGCCGACGGGAGCAAGGAGACGATCTTCATGCCGGCAAGTCTCGCAGGCGCTCGCCGTCCTGCAGCAGCGATACCAGGTCGGTCAACGCCCGGCCGATCGCGGCTCCGTCCAGCACCCGGTGGTCGAACGTCAGCGACAGCGTGCAGGCCGGCCGCGCGACGACCTCGCCGTCCACCACCAACGCGCGGGGTTGGATGACTCCCATGGCAACGGTCACCGCGTTCCCGGGGTTCAGCAGCGGCGTCCCGGCCTCGGAGCCGTAGCTCCCGGTGTTGCTGACCCCGATCGTTGCTCCGTGGAGGTCGTCCGGCGTGAGGTGTCCGCCGCGAGCCGCCTCGGCGAGGCGCCGGATCTCGCTCGCGATCCCGGCGATCCCCATCGAGAGGGCGTTCCGCAGCACCGGGACCATGAGGCCGCGCTCGGTATCGATCGCGAGGCCGACGTGCACGGACCTCGAGGCGTGGATCCCGTCGGCCTCCCACGACGAATTCAGGAGCGGGTGATCGCGGGGCTGATCCGCGCAAGCGCCGCGATGAAGACGGGGAGCGGGGACACTCCACGCTCTTTGCGGAAGGCCTCCAGCGCGGTGCAGTCGACGGTCCGGAACGTCGTCACCTGCGGGATCGCCGCGACCTGAGTGAGCCGCCGGGCGATCTCTCGACGCACCGGGGTGATGGGCTCGACGCCGACGACATCGGACGTCCATCCACCCGCGGCGTCCAGGTCCTCGACCGTGATCCGCCCGTCGGGCCCGGTACCGGCGATCGTCGCCAGGTCGATCCGCCGTTCTTTGGCGAGCTTGCGAACCGCGGGCGTGGCCGCCGCCTTGACCGGCGGCGCCGTGGCATCCGGACGGGGCGAGGCGCCGCCGTCGACGCCGTCGAACGTGACCAACGGCGAGCCGACCGGCACCGCGTCGCCCACCGACGCGTGCAACGTCGTCACCGTCCCGGCGAACGGCGACGGGATCTCGACCGTGGCCTTCGCCGTCTCCACCTCGACGAGCGGCTGGTTCAACGCGATCTGCTCGCCTTCCGCGACGAGCCACGCGACGATCTCGCCCTCCTCCAGACCCTCGCCCAGGTCCGGCATGGCGAAGACGCGATCCGCCATCAGTACTTCACCGTCCGGCGGACGGCCTCGGCGATCCGTTCGACGCTCGGCAGGTAGTGCTGCTCCAGCGACGCCGGTGGGTACGGCACGTCCCATCCGGTGACGCGGGCGACCGGAGCCTCCAGGTGATCGAACGCCTGCTCCATCACGCGCGCCGCGATCTCGGCGCCCATCCCGAGCGTCAGCGGTGCCTCGTGCACCGCCACGACGCGGCCGGTCTCGCGGGCGCAGCGCTCCAGGAGTGGCAGGTCGAGCGGCGAGAGCGAACGCAGGTCCACCACGCGTGCATCGACCCCTTCGTCCGCCAGCATGCCCGCGGCTTCCAGGCAGCGCGGGACCATCGCGCCGTACGTCACGACGGTGCACGCGTCGCCGTCGAGCAGGATCCGCCCCACGCCGATGCCGGGGCCGTCGATCGTCAGGTCGCCGGCCTCCTTCGACCAGTACCGCGCCTTCGGCTCGAGCACGATCACGGGGTCGGGGTCCGCGATCGCCAGCCGTAGCAGGCGGTAGGCGTCCAGCGCCGTCGACGGAACCACGACCTTCAGCCCGGCCGTGTGCACCCAGTACGACTCGGTGCTCTCGCCGTGATGCTCCTTGCCGCGGATGCCTCCGAACGACGGGATGCGGATCGTGATCGGCATCTCCACGCGCCCCCGCGTCCGCTCCCGGTACTTCGCCACGTGGCTCACCACCTGGTCGAGCGCCGGGTACGAGAACCCGTCGAACTGGATCTCCACCACGGCCTTCCATCCCGCGAGGGCCAGACCCACCGCGGCGCCCACCATCGCCGGCTTCCGCGATCGGCGTGTCGAACACCCGGTCGGCGCCGAACTCCTGCTGCAACCCCTCGGTCACCCGGAAGACGCCGCCGAGCCTGCCGACGTCCTGCCCGTACACCAGGACGCGAGGATCGTCGTCGAGCGCGTCGCGGAGCGCGGCGTTCAGCGCCGCCGACATGGTCACCTCAGCCATCGCCGAGCGCCTCCATCCGCTCCGCAGGAACGGTTCGGGCGGGTCTGCGTACGTCCAGTCGAACATCCACTCCACCGGCGGCGGTTCGGTCGCGATCACGTCGGCCCGGATACGCGTCACCTCGGCATCGGCTGCGGCGTCGCACTCCGCCACGAACGCCTCGTCGGCGTGCCCGCTCGCGAGCAGCCACGCGCGGTATCGCTCGATCGGGTCGAGCGCTCGCCATCGCCGCACCTCGTCGTCGTCGCGGTAACGGCCCGCGTCGTCGGCCGTGGTGTGCGGGCCGACCCGGTACGTCATCGCCTCGATCAACGTGGGTCCGTCGCCCGCGTGGGCCCGGGCCACCGCGTCCTTCGTGACGCGGTACACGGCGAGCACGTCGTTGCCGTCGACGCGCACGCCCGGGAACCCGAAGCCCTCCGCTCGCTTCCAGATCTCACCCGTCGTCTGCGACGTGGTCGGCACGCTGATCGCCCAGCCGTTGTTCTGGCAGAACAGGATCGCCGGCGAACGGAACACCGCGGCCATGTTCGCCGCCTCGTGGAAGTCTCCCTCGCTCGCCGAGCCGTCGCCGAAGTAGGCGATCGCGCACGCCGCGATGTCGTCGAGCCGCAGGCCCATCGCGTAGCCGACCGCGTGCGAGATCTGCGTGGCCGTCGGGACGCAGATCGGTGCGAAGCGGGTGGCTCGGGGGTCGTAGGGGCCGCCGTGCCAGGTCCCCCGGTGGTACTGGATGTACTGGACCGGGTCGACGCCCCGAACGAGCGCCACCGCCAGCTCCCGGAACGAGGGGAAGACGAAATCGTCGGGGCCGAGGGCCATGGCCGAGCCGACCTGCGCGGCCTCCTGGCCCTCGAACGGCGGGTAGACGGTCAGCTCGCCCTGGCGCTGCAGCGCCATGCACTCCCGGTCCAGCCGTCGGGCCAGGACCATCCAGCGCAACAACTCTCGGAGCTCCACCGGCTCCAGGCCGACCTCCGTGTCGCCGACCGCGGTGCCGTCGGGGGCGATGAGACGGAACGGCTCGGTTCCGCCCCGTGGATCGTTCGTGGCCAACGCTTCAGCTCCAACGCCAGGGACGCCGAGAGCATAGGTGATGCCGCCGTTCGCTAGACTCCGCGACGTGGTTCCCAGCGCCTACCTCCGCGTGTTCCAACCGCTCGACGGGTTCGAGCGCCAGGAGCAGATCCACTGGGAGCGATACCTGGTCGAAGGCGCTCGCTCCACGACGCTCCGGCGCCGGTACGCGGACCACGAGACCACCCCGGGGCTGGGCGTGCTCGCGCCCGCCGAGGGGGAGCACGCCGAGATCCGGGTCATCGACGGGCGGACGTTCGTCAGTCCCTGGCGGATGCACCTGCGCGTCCTGGCCGCGCTGCTCTCGTTCTCCGCGACCAAGCCGCTCGAGCTGTCCGACCGATTCGTGCCGAAGCAGGACGTGAAGCGTGCGGCGAAGGAGCTCGCCAAGCTGCGTCGTCGCGACCCGAGCGCTGTGGCGTTCGTGCACCAGAGCCCGTGGCACGTGCCGATCCGATGGTTCGTGTTGTTCGATGACGGGGAGCGGTGGCTGGGCGAGGACGAGTTCGGCCGGACCCGGCTCCGCTATCGGACCACCGCACGTCGGGCGATGCGACGGGCGGAGCGCGCCGTGCCGGTCCTTCGCCGGACGGACCTCGGTCCGATCTCCGAGTCTGATCCTGGACCTGCACCAGTGGCTCGCCGGGTTCGACCCGGGATCCCTGCTCGAACTGGACTACGCGACGCTCTGCGACTTCATGACGTGGGACGAGCTCGACGACGATCGCTCCTCCCGCGATCTGCACGACGCGCTCGATGCGCTCGAGCGTGAGGAGTTCCCTCGGTCGGCGGATATCTATCAGGGCGTTCTGACGCACTGGGCCGAGATCCGCAGCCGCGAGATCATGAACTAGCGTCACCGGCGGGGACGATGGGTGGCCAGGGGCAGAATCGAACTGCCGACACCGCGGTTTTCAGCCGCGTGCTCTGCCATCTGAGCTACCTGGCCCGGTGGATCTGGCGCGGGTGACGGGCTTCGATCCCGCGATCTTCGCCTTGACAGGGCGATGAGGACTCCGGACTCCTCCACACCCGCGTGTATGAAATTGGTGGAGCGTGCCCCCAACGGGATTCGAACCCGTGCCGCCGCCTTGAAAGGGCGGTGTCCTGGGCCGCTAGACGATGGGGGCTTACCCAGCTGCTCAACGGCCGAGAGAGGGGCAGCCGCCAGAGTATAGCGGGGGAGGGTCCTGCTCTCCTTGATAGCGTCGCGCCATGGAACGAGACGGGTTCGACCGTTGGCTCGGCGCGTATTTCGCCGCATGGATATCGAACGACGCCGACGGACGTGGCCGCGCTGTTCGTCGAGGATGCCGTCTACTCCGTCGGACCGTTCGCCGACGCGTGGATCGGGCGGGACGAGATCGTCCGTCGCTGGATCTCCGGGGTCCAGGAGGACGTTGAGTACGCCTACGAGATCCTCGCGATGGAGGGCGACACCGGCATCGCGCACTGGAACGTGAAGGCGAGGGGCGAGGGTCAGGCGGCGCGCACCGAATGGGACGGGATCCTGCTGATCACGTTCGCGCCGGACGGGCGCTGTCGGGAGCATCGCGAGTGGCTGGTTCGCCGGGAGCTACCTTCAGGCTGAGCAGGTCCCCGGCGCGGACGTCCGAGCCGATGTGGCACTCGAGGACGTGGCGCGCGCGCCTGTCGAATACCAGGCGCCCCGCGGGCGTGCGATCCACTCGGAGGACGCGCCATGATGGGTCCAGGAACACCACCGTGATCGGGCGCGCCATGCCGATCGTGTGGACCGAGCGGCAGCGCTCGAACAGCATGGCCTGGTCCGGGCCGAGCGTTCCCCCGCGGAGCCCTCGCGCTCGCTCCCGTCGCTCCGACGGCACATCCGTCCGCCAGCGCGCGCCGCGAGGTCCGGTGATCGTGAGCCGTCGCATCCGGCCAACGTTAGCCGCCCCCACCGACGTTGGTCGGTCACGCGGTGTCGACGCCGAACGTCATCACGCCGAGATAGCCGTCTCCGTCTTCGGCGAGCGTCATGACCAGGTCGGCGTCGAAGATGCCATCGGAGTCGTTGAACGTATCCCGGCCCGTATGTTGCGCATACGGATCCGTCGCATAGACGGCGTCGGTCACATCCTCGTCGAAGTACATCTGGGTCGTGAGCGCGGTCGCGCTGTCGACGTGCACCTTCGCGTGGATGTGGACCGAGCGCCCCCCGTACCAGCCGGGGTAGACAGTGAGGAACTCGACGATCCCTTTCGCGTTCGTCACCTGGACGCCCCGGAGGAAGGTGTCGTCGTCGGTCGGGCCCGAGCCGCCCGGACCTCCCATCGACGCCGACTCGAATCCGGAGTAGAGGCCCTCCGCGTCGCAGTGCCAGATGTCGACGACGGCGTTCGCGATCGGCGTGCATGCGGCAGCATCCTGGACGCGGATCGCGACCCGCAGGTTCGTGCCATCCCGGTCCTCGCTGATATCGCTGCGGATCCAGCCAACGTCGAGGTAATACGGGCCGGCCTTTTCCTCGGGTGTGAGCGTGCAAGTGGCCGAATCGGCGAAGAGGCCGTCGATCGATGCGGCCGATCCCGTCTGTGGTGCGACGGTGGCGGTCTTCCCGTCGTTGGTCGTGACATCGGTCGAGGTCACCGGATCGTTGCTCGCTCCGCATGCGGCGAGGAGCGCGCCGACGCTCACGGCTCCCAACGCCCCCAACGCCCTCCGCCGGGTCAGCTGCTCTGGCATGTCCTCACCTCCTGTTCGACTTCGGACACTGGACCAAGCCGAGCTGAAAGCTCGCTGAACCGCGGCTGAGCTCTCCCTGCATGTTCACGGGGCTCGCGAACATCCGTGTCCTCGTGGGCCTGGCAGGATTCGAACCCGCGACACTGAGGGTTAAAAGCCCCCTGCTCTAGACCAGGCTGAGCTACAGGCCCCACGGGGATTGTACGGACACGGCTCCCGTCTCTCGCCGCTCTTGGGAACCTCGCGCGGCGACCCGGTCGTCCCATGGACGTTCACCCGGCCAACAGGAGGCTCACCGTGAAGCGGATCGGCTACATCTCGGCGGGTGTCGTGCTCGGAACGATCATGGCGTTGACGCTGCCGTCGCTCGCGCAGGACACCGGTTCCACCGGTTCAGGCACCGCGGATCGCACGGTGACCGTGAACGGCACCGCCACGATCAAGGCCAAGCCCGACGAAGCGGTCGTCGGCCTCGGCGTCCAGACCAGGCGAACACCGCCCAGGGCGCACTCGCCGAGAACGCGACGAAGATGAGCGCGCTGATCGCCGCGCTGACGGACAAGGGGATCGCCAAGGACGACATCGCGACCAGCTACGTCAGCATCTACCCGACGTACGGCAACAACGGCATGGACATCACCGGCTATCAGGCCGAGAACCAGGTCGATGTCACGGTCCGCGACATCTCCAAGGTCGGCGAGGTGATCGACGACTCGGTCAAGGCCGGCGCGAACCTGTCGAACGGCATCACGTTCCAGCTGTCCGACCAGAACCAGGGCGTGGACCAGGCGCTCGCCGACGCGGTCGAGAACGCTCGGTCGAAGGCGGAGACGCTCGCCGGAGCCGGCGACGCACAGCTCGGAGAGGTCGTGTCGATCCAGGAAGGCTCGGGATCTACACGCCGCCGGTCTACTACGGTCGCGATATGGCTGCCAGCTCGGCCGGCGCGGCGTCCACCCCGATCCAGCCTCCGACGCTGGAGACGCAGGTGTCGGTGACCGTCACGTGGGCGCTCACCTAGAACAGCGGCGTTAGGTCGGCCCGTACCGGTTGGTGATGGGCAGGCGGCGGTCGCGGCCGAACGCCTTCGGCGTGATCTTCACCCCGGGCGCGGCCTGCCGCCGCTTGTACTCGGCCCGGTCGATCATCCGCACCACGCGCTCCACCGTCGCCCGGTCGAACCCCCGGGCGACGATGGCGTCGACGCCCGGTCCTCCTCGACGTAGGCCTCGATGATCGGATCGAGCAGGTCGTAGGGCGGCAGCGAGTCGGTGTCCAGCTGGTCGGACGGAGCTCCGCGCTCGGCGGCTTGGCCATGACCGGTCGGGGATCGGCGGCCGTCGCGGGGCGCTCGTTCCGCCACGCGCAGATCTCGTAGACGAGCGTCTTCGGCACGTCCTTGATGGGCGCGAACCCCCCGCCATGTCGCCGTAGAGCGTGGCGTAGCCCACCGCGTACTCGCTCTTGTTCCCCGTGGCGAGCACCATCGAGCCGAACTTGTTCGACAGCGCCATCAGCAGGTTGCCGCGGATGCGCGCCTGGAGGTTCTCCTCGGCCACGTCCTCCTCGGTGCCGGCGAACAGGTCCGCCAGCGTCCGCCGGTACGCGTCGAACACCTCGTCGATCGGCAGGTGTCGATCCGGACGCCCAGGCGGTGCGCGCACTCCACGGCGTCCTCGACGCTCCCGCGCGACGAGTACGGGGAGGGCATCGCGAGCATGCGGACCGCCTCCGGGCCCAGGGCGTCGGCGGCGAGCGTGGCGACGAGCGCCGAATCGATGCCCCCGGACATGCCCGAGGACGACCTCGCGGAACCCGTTCTTGCGCACGTAGTCGCCGAGGCCGAGCACGAACGCCCGGTAGACCTCCTCCGGGCCCGGTGGGCCACGGTGGCCGCGGCGTTCCGGCGACCGGGCGCCTCGGCCGGCGTCGATCGTCGAAGACGCCAGGTCTTCGTCGAACATCGCGGCGCGCGCGACGACCTGTCCGTCGGGCGACCACCATCGAGCCGCCGTCGAACACCAGCTCGTCCTGGCCACCGACGGCGTTCACGTAGACGAACCACGCGCCCGTCTGCGCGCCCGATCTCGGGCGATCTCCAGTCGTTCCTCGCCCTTGCCGTGGTGATACGGCGAGCCGTTGATGTTCAGGATGACCCGGGGACCGTGCGCGCGTACTCGTCGAACGGGGCGTCGCCGTGCCATGCGTCCTCACAGACCGACAGGCCGAGATCCGACGACGCCAGCGCGGATCGTGCACGCGGCGGTCCCGGGCACGAAGTACCGCTTCTCGTCGAACACGCCGAAGTTCGGGAGCTGGATCTTGTGATACCGCTCCTCGACGCGGCCGTCTCGGATCAGCGCGGCGGCGTTGTGGAGCCCCAGGTCCGACCGATCCACGAACCCCACCATCACCGCGCAGGACGAGCCGGCGGTCGCGCGGCCAACGTCTCGAGCGCCGCAAGGTTGTCCTGCACGAACGCGCGGACGAAGGACCAGGTCTTCGGGAGGGTAGCCGGTGATCGCGAGCTCGGGGAAGCAGATCAGATCGGCATGTTGGTCGGCCGCTCGCGCCGTCCACTCGACCATGCGTGCGACGTTGCCGTCGAGATCGCCGACGGTCGTGTTCAGCTGGCCGAGCGCGATGCGCACCACGAGCGGAAGCCTACGCGACCCGGGGAACTGGACCTGTGGGTTGCGCGCTACTCGGTGCCGCCGATGTCGACGTTGTACGCCTCCCAGACGAGGTCCGCGCCCTTCTGGCGGTGACGCACGACGGCGCCGATCAGGCGCTGGAGATCATCACGCGCTCTGTCCAACGGCCATGTGTCGCTGTCGACCTCGCCGGCCTCCAAACGTGCGAGCAGCTTCGCGATCGACGCCTCGATGGTCGGGTGCTCGTCCTGCAAGCGCTTCACCGTCCCGGCCAGGCGTGGTGCCCGTTCCATGATCTCTTCGTAGAGGCCGCCCGGCTTCTCGGTCACGATGATGTGCTGATCGAACGCGTCGCGGACACCGACCATGTCCTTGGTGACCTGTCCGCTCCAGTCGTCCATGCGCCCTGCGGCCGGTGAGCTGATCGCCATCTCCAACTGCACGATGGCGTCGTGCAGGGTCTGGCGGCGCTTCCGCGCCTCGCCCAGTGCCGGGGTCATGCTTGGCGGGATCCATATCGATACTCTACGAGCCGGTCGCGACGGAGCGCAAACCGGGCGAAGCATCGTGAGCGCAATCCGTTCCGTAGGCTCTCCCGTAGTACCGGCATCGCTCGCACATCATCCGTGAGTCGAAGGGGAGAGTTCGTATGTCGATCCGTCGAATGTGTTCATCGCTCGTTCTCGTTGCGTTCCTCATCTTGACGGTGAGCGCGGCGAAGAGGTTCCATCCATACTCCTCGAGCGTGGCTCGGCTCTGCCGGTACAGCGTCCGGGCCTCGTCGAAGTCGCCGCGCATCGCATCCAGCCGCGCGAGCGATGCACGGATCAAGGCGTCGGCCTTCCGGTCGCCGGCGGCCTGGTCGAGCAACCGTTCGCATAGCACGAACGCGTCCTCGACCGGCGTCGGGCCATAGGTGTAACAGATCGCGAGCGCCGACGAGATGCCGGATCTCCCGCGCCCGGTCACCAACGGCACGTGCATGCTCGACTAGGACGAGCACAGCCTGTTCCGCCAAACTGTGGCGACCGGCCGTCCAATGGATGAGCAGCAACAGGTGACAAGCGCGGATCAGGCCCAAGTGGTCGTTCGCTTGCTCGAATCGTTTCACAGCTTGCTGCACTTCCTCGAGCAAGGTCCCTTCAGGTCTTCACCCCCCGTCTCATAGTGGAGCCGAAGATGCACCATCTTCGCGCCGAGCGCCTGCATCTCGCGCTCGCCTCGCGACGCCCGCTCGATCGCCGAACCGAGGACCTCATCGGCCTGCAGCAGCTCGCCGAGGTCGATCAGCGCCTCGCCCCCTTCGATCAACAGCTCGACCGCCTCCGCGTCCGAGTCCGGGAGGGTGGCGGCTGCCCGGCGGAGCAGGCTTTCCGCGGCCGGAAGATCACCACGGGCCAGGGCGCGTCTGCCCGCTGAGCCGAGGTAGCTCGCTGCCCGACGACCGATCGCCTCGATCGTCTCGTCTGGGACCCCGCGCTCAGTCCTGATCATGTACGCCTGCTCGAGGTGATAGCCACGGATCTCCTCGTACTCGAGGGTTCGGTCCCCGGTGGTCGCTTCCACCCAGTTGACGAACGCCTCGTGGAGCTCGGCGCGCGTTCGCTTCAGGATCCCTCGGTAGGCCGCGTCTCTGATCAAAGCGTGGAGGAATCGGAATGTCTCCTGACCGACCATCGACTCGTCGTCCGGGCCGATCAGCTCTTTGGCCGTGAGGGTTCGCAATGAGGGCTCGACCTCGGGCTGCACCGGTGGGGGGACCAGCGCTTCGACGGCGCCTCGATAGAAGACCTGCCCGATCACCGCTCCCCGTTCGATCACCGTTCGTTCGCTCTGCGCGAGGCGATCCAGGCGAGCAGTAAGCAACGCGGCGATCGTGGGCGGGACCTCGAGCTCGGTGATCGCGGCGGTCGTCACCCAGCGCCCGCGATCATTCCGGAGCACGCCTTGGTCGATGAGCATCGACAGCATCTGCTCCAGATAGAGTGGGTTGCCCTCGGCGGCCTCGGCGACCCGATCCACGATCATCGCATCGAGATCGGCGACTCCGAGCAGGTTCCGCATCACTCGGGCGCTCTCTTCCGCCTCGAGGGGATCCAACGTCAACGTAACCGTTCGCTCGCCCTCGTCTGCCCACGACGGATGCTCCTCGACCAGCTCATGACGGGCCGAACACAACAGCACCACCGGCGCGAGGCACTCGCCCACCAGGAAGCGGAGCAGATCGAGCAAGGTCGGCTCCGCCCAGTGGATATCGTCGACGAGCACGACGAACGGACGGTCGTCCGCGGAGATCTCCAGGGCGCGGCGGACAGCCCAGAACGTCTCCTCTGCTGAGAAGGACGCGTCGATCAACCCGATGGCCGCGCCGAGCCGCTCCGTCACATCGAGGTGATCAGGAAGCATGGCACCGAGCTTGGTCCGGGCTTGTTCGAGCGCATCGCTCTCCACGATGCCTGCGGCCTGGCGCACGCATCTCGCCGATGGGCCAGTACGTGATGCCCTCGCCGTAGGACAGGCACCGTCCCGTGAGCGTGGTGGCACGGAGGCTCACGCGATCGAGGAATTCGCGTATGAGCCGAGATTTTCCGGCGCCGGCCGGACCGAAGATCGTCACGATGTGGCAGCGGCCTTGCTCGATCGCATGCTCGAGCGTGTGCTCGAGCATCGAGAGCTCGCCTTCTCTGCCGACGATCGGAAGGTCGAGCCGGCGCGAGTAGCCGGCGTCGCGGCCCGAAACCCCGCGGAGGAGATAGGCGGGGACACGATCCGCTCTTGCCTTTCAGCTCGAGCGGCTCTACCTCATCGACGGAAACCGCATCCCGCACCAGCTGGTACGTAGACGCCCCGATGAGGATCTCGCACGCGGGTGCGTTCTGTTCGAGGCGCGCTGCGGTATTCACGGTGTCGCCGGTCACCAGTCGTTGTCCACTCGAGACGTCACCGGCGACCACCTCGCCGGTGTTGACGCCCGTCCGGTTCTCCAGACGCACGCCGTAGTTCGCCTCGAGCAGCTCGTTCACGTCGACGAGCCGTTCCTTCATCTCGAACGCCGCGCGGACGGCTCGCAGCGCGTCGTCCTCGTGCACCCGTGGCAGACCGAAGACCGCCATGATCGCGTCGCCGATGTACTTCTCGACGCGGCCGCCGTGGCGCTCGAGGACCAGCCGCATCTCGTTGAAGTAGACGTTGAGCACCTCCCGGAGGTGCTCGCTATCCAGCCGTTCACCGAGGGCGGTGGACCCTTTCAGGTCCGAGAAGACGATCGAAACGGTCCGACGGACCTCTTCGACGGGGACCTCCGGTGCGAGCGACGTGCCGCAGAATCCGCACAGGCGGAACCTATCCGGGTTCTCCTCGCCGCAATTCGGGCAGATCTGCATGCGGCGAGTCTAGGCCGTCCCCCGCGGGTGGGGACGGCCGCTCGCACCGTCTGACTAATGCCGACCGTGAGGGTCTTGACCGTCCACCTTGATCGTGAACCTCGAGCCGCCATGCTCCGTACGGTCGCGGTTGGAGACGCACATGATCTTGATCTTCCCCTTGCAGTTCGGAAGGAGGACGTCGTCTTTGTAGATCTTCGCGGTCTTGACGTTCTCCCCATGCGCGAGCGCGGGCGATTCGATGAACATGACGCGCATGACGCCGATCGCGTTCGGATCACTTATGGACCACTCGATGCCCTGACCGACGCACGGGTTGCCCCCGCAGGTGACGGCGGTCTCGCCCGGGGTACCGAACAGCGAGGCGGTGACGACGACGTCAGACGGCGGCCCGGGCTGGGGTGGGATCACGATCCTCCCCGTCGTTCCCAGATTGTCCGAGCCTTGGGGTTTGATAAGCAAGACCCCTCCCACCGATGTGTCGATGGTCGCCGAGAACTCGGCGCCGGAGTCGGAGCCTACCGTTACGGTAATCGTCTCTACGAACGCGGGGTCTGAGCCACCGTTCACGGTGAACGTCACCTCGCAGCTGAGCTCGTCACCAGGCGTTGCGTCAGAAGAGAGCGCGATCGTCTCCTCGAAGGCCGCTGTGCTTCCCGAGTCCACGGTCCTGCTGGAGGGGTCTGATCGTCACGTCGAGCGCTGGATCACACGAGCCGACGGTGGGTGTCACTTCGGCAGGAGACGCTCAGTCCCGAAAGGATGGCTGCGACACATCACCACTTGCGTCCAAGACCAGGCCGCCAGTCGCGTTCGCGAGTGTCGTCGCTTGTCCGGTCGAGCTCGAGCTCTCGTTCGGCACTATGTCGAGCGCGGACACGTCCACAGCAACGATCCTGACGCCGGTTGCCTGCAGGGCTGAGCTCGCGCCGGAGAGCGTGTTACCAGCGCTCGGGTCATGGCCGGGCGCGTCCCCGAACCAGGCGATGATCCGGCTCGGACCCGTCCGCCAACCGACATCGGAGTCGGTCGCCAGGTGATATAGCGCGTTGATCTGCGCCTCCGGCGTGTCCACCACCACCCGAAGCTAACCACGTGCCGATCGGCGTTCGAGACGGCCGTGTCGTCGCTGCTGATTGCATGATCAAGTTGATAGGCGAACGGATCGACCACGTCCTTGTACTGAGCTGCTCCGAACTGGGCGTCGGGCTGTACGCCGCGAACCGACGTGATGATGTCCGCGATGGACGATTGCACGTTCGCGATAGAGCTCCCCATCGAGCCGGTGGTGTCCGCGAGGAACATAACGTCGGGCTTGGAGGACACCGCTGCGGTTTCGACGAGCTTGTTGATGACGACCGATCCGCCGGGTGCCAGTGTCACGTCCACAGAAGCGGGCGTCACGCCGGGTCCGCCGATGCCCGCGGCGGCCGGCACCAACGCTGCCGATACTGCCAGCGACATCACCACGACCAGCCGTGCTGGTCCGAGTTTCGACGTGCTCGATCCTGCTTTCGGGGGCCTAGACCGCATACTTCCTCCCTGATCGTCTTGATCGTGCTTGACGCATCCCAGGTGGCCTCAAAGCACGTCCGTGCATTTGACCTAGGTCGTGCGCGAACTCTTCCATGTCCCGCCTTGCCTGGTCAATAGGACCAAAGCCCGCGGCTCAGCGCCTTGCTCCTGGCGTCAGCGAGCAGGATGGGCCTAGAGGATCGGGAGGTAGCGGTCCGTTTCGTACGGGCGTCACGTACGCCTTGTACCCGTCCCACTCCTGGCGCTTGTTGCGGATCAGGAACTCGTGGACGTGCTCGCCGAGCGCGTCGCGGAGCACGGTGGAGTCGGCGGCCAGCCGGATCGCCTCGTGCAGGTCCTCGGGCAGCGAACGGATCCCGGCGACGTCGCGCTCCTCGCCGGTCATCTCGTAGATGTTGTTCGACGCCTCGGGCGCCAGCTCGTACTCGCCCTCGATGCCGGCGAGACCGGCGGCGAGCATGGCGGAGAACGCGAGGTACGGGTTGCAGGCCGGGTCGGGCGAACGGTACTCGATCCGCGTCGCGCCTTCCTTGCCCGGCTTGTAGAGCGGGACGCGCACCAGCGCCGAGCGGTTGCGTCGCGCCCAGCAGACGTACACCGGCGCCTCGAACCCGGGGATCAACCGCTTGTACGAGTTGACCCACTGGTTCGTGACGAGCGTGATCTCCGGCGCGTGGCGCAGGATGCCGGCGATGTACGCCCGTGCGGTCTTGGAGAGGTGGTACTCGTCGGTCGCGTCGAAGAATGCGTTGCGATCGCCTTCGAACAGCGACTGATGCGTGTGCATCCCGCTGCCGTTCATGCCGGCGATGGGCTTGGGCATGAACGTCGCGTAGATGCCGAACTCCTGCGCGACCTCCTTCACCGTCAAGCGGTACGTCATGACGTTGTCCGCCATGGTGAGCGCGTCGCTGTAGCGCAGGTCGATCTCGTGCTGGCTGGGTGCGACCTCGTGGTGCACGTACTCGACCGGGATGCCCATCGACTCCAGGTACAGCACCGTGCGCTTGCGGTAGTCGGTCGCGACATCGAGCGGCGTCTCGTCGAAGTAGCCGCCCTGGTCGAGCGGTGTCGGGTCGTCGACGCTCTTGAAGTAGAAGAACTCGAGCTCCGGGCCGACGTAGAACGTGAAGCCCAGGTCGGAGGCCCGCTGCAACTGGCGCTTCAATACGCCGCGCGGGTCGCCGTCGAACGGGGTTCCGTCGGGGTCGTAGATGTCGCAGAACATCCGCGCCACGGCCTGCTCCGTCTGCCAGGGGATGAGCTGGAACGTGGCCGGGTCGGGCACGGCGATCATGTCGGATTCCTGGATGCGGCTGAAGCCTTCGATCGAGGAGCCGTCGAAGCCCATGCCTTCGGTGAACGCGCCCTCGAGCTCCTGCGAGGTGATCGTGAACGACTTCAGGAAGCCGAGCACGTCGGTGAACCACAGCCGGATGAACCGGATGCCGTGCTCCTCGATCGTGCGCAGGACGTAGTCGGCTTCGGCGGACAGAGCCACCCGATCACCGTACGTGCCCACCGCGATGCCGCGGTTACGGCGACGTAACAAGTCCACTGGGTGGCAGCGAACGGCGTCTACGATGCCGGGGTGTTGACCCCGGAGGTGCTCGGTCGAACGCTGGCGGAGGCGCCCGATCCCGAGCTCGCACGCGTGGCCATCTCCCGGGTCGGCGACGACGCCGCCGCGCGCGAGCAGCTCACCCGTCCGGAGGTGCTCCCGGTCGCGGCCCGGCTGCTGGGGTTCTCGACCGCCGCGGCGGACTTCCTGGTCCGCCATCCGGAGGAGGTCGCGACGCTCGCCGACGTCGGCCCGCGAACCCGGCAGGCGCTCGACGCCGAGCTCGGCGGCGACATCGCGCGCCTCGGCGCCGACGACGGGCTCCGCGTGTTCCGACGTCGCGCCATGCTCCGCGTCGCGGCTCGCGACCTGGACGGCGCGTCGCTGGAGGACGTCGTCGAGGAGATCTCGCGGGTCGCCGAGGCGTGCCTGGAGGCGGCGTGCCGGCTCGCGGTCGGCGACCTCCGGATGGCGGTGATCGGGCTCGGCAAGCTCGGCGGCGGCGAGCTGAACTACGCGAGCGACGTCGACCTCATCTTCGTGCACGCGGACGGCGGCCCCGAGGCGCAGGACCGGGCGGAACGGGCCGCCGCAGAGCTGATCCGGTCGCTGGCGGAACCGACGGCCGAGGGGATCTCGCTCCGGGTCGACCCGGCGCTCCGCCCCGGCGGCCGCGGCGGCGTCCTGTCGCGGAGCCTGGAGGCGACGCTCGACTACTACGAGCGCCAGTCGGCCACGTGGGAGCGCCAGGCGATGATCAAGGCCCGGCCCGTCGCCGGGGACCCGTGGATCGGGTCGGCGTTCGTCGAGGGCGTGGCGCCGTTCGTCTACCCGGAGGAGCTCGGCGTCCGCGCGATCGACGACGTCCGGCGCACCAAGGTTCGCCTGGAGGAGTACATCCGCCGGCGCGGCAAGGAGCTCACCGAGGTCAAGCGCGGTCGCGGCGGGATCCGCGACGTGGAGTTCGCGGTCCAGCTGCTGCAGATCGTGCACGGCCGGCGCGACCCGATGCTGCGGGAGCCGAACACGCTCCGCGCGCTCGCGATGCTCGCCGAGGAGGGGTACGTGGCGCAGGCCGACGCCGACGCGCTCGCCGACGCCTACCGGTTCCTGCGGCGGTTGGAGCACCGGCTGCAGATCGTCCACGACCTCCAGACGCACGACCTGCCTGCCGATCCGCATGCGCGCACGACGCTCGCGCGATCGCTCGGCCTGGCCGACGCCTCCGCGCTGCTGGACGAGTACGAACGCCAGACGGAGCTGGTGCGCGGGATCCACGAGCGGCTGTTCTACCGGCCGTTGCTCGAGGCGTTCGCCGGACCGGTGGCGCCGAGCCCCGGCGTGGATCGTCCGGCCACCGAGGAGCTGCTGTCCGGGCTGGGGTTCGCGTCGACGTCGCAGTCGTTCGAGGTGCTGCGGCGGCTCGTCGATCCGGCGACCCGGATGGGGAAGGTGCTGGCGCACGTGTTCCCGGTGATGGTGCCGGCGCTCGCGCTGGCGTCGAACCCGGATCAGGCGCTGGTTCGGTTGGAGCGCATCGCGGAGGCGGTGGGGGACCGGCACGGGCCGGCCGATGCGCTCGCCGCGGACCCCGCCGCGGCGCTTCGGTTGGCGCATGTGGCCGCGGCGAGCGCGTTCGCCACCGACCTCCTGGTGGCGTCTCCGGAGCGGTTGACGGCGTTGGCCGACGGCGGTCTCCAGGTGGACGCGCAGGCGGCGCTGATCTCCGCGGTCGCGCGCTACGCGTCGCGCGAACTCCAACCGCGGGAGACGGGCTCCGTCCTGGCCGCCGTCGCCGACCGCGTCGTTCGCGAGGCGGTCGAGGCCGCGGAGCCGGATCTGCCGTTCGCGGTCATCGGCATGGGCAAGCTCGGCGCGCGCGAGCTGAACATGGCCTCGGATCTGGATCTGTTGTTCGTCTACGAAGGGGAAGGACCCGACGACATGCGACGAGCCGTCGGCGCGGCGGAGCGCGTGATGCGCGCGATCCGCGACGCCGGGTGGGAGCCCGACGCGGATCTGCGTCCCGAGGGACGCAACGGCCCGTTGGCGCGCTCGCTCGCCGGCTACCTCGAGTACTGGGAGCGATACGCGGAGCTCTGGGAGTTCCAGTCGTTGCTCCGCGTACGGTACGTCGCCGGCGACGAGCAGCTCGGGCGGCGGTTCGAGCTGAACGCCGGCGGACTTCGCGTACCCACCGGACGGCATCACGGTCGACCGTGTGGCCGAGATCCGCCGGATGCGCGAGCGGATCGAGCGCGAGCGCGTGAAGCCCCCCGAGGCCGCGAAGTTCCATTTCAAGCTCGGCGTGGGATCGCTCGCCGACGTCCAGTTCGCGGTCGAGGTGTCGCTGATGCGCTTCGGCGGCGCGCAGCCCGAGCTGCGGACCAACCGGACGCTGGATGCGATCGAGCGTCTGGCCGAGCACCATCTGGTGGAGCAGAGCGTGGCGCGCGACCTGGGCGAGGCGTTCGTCTTCCTGTCGGACGTGAAGAACGCGCTCGAGGTGGATCGTCGCCTGCACGCCGAGGCCGTCCCCGCCTCGGCGCAGGAGCAGACGGCGCTCGCACGACGTCTGGGATACGAGGAGTACCCCCGACAGGGGTTCATCGACGACTATCTGCGCGTCACGCGGCGTGCACGCCGTGCCATGGAGCGTGTCTTCCACGAAGACGCGTCGTAGAGGCCTTCATCCCACGCTCGGGAGGAACCTCGGTGCGGCCCGGAGACGGGTCGCCTGTTCGAACGCGAACGCTAATCCGATCAGCCGGTCTTCGGACCACGCGGCCCCGGTGAACGACACCCCGACCGGGAGTCCCGAGATCGTGCCCATCGGAACCGTGATGCTGGGGTAGCCCGAGACCGCGGCGGGCGACGTGTTGCCGCCCACGTAGTGGTCGCCGAGCACGTGGTCGATCAACCAGGCGGGCGAGCCCGAAGGCGCGACGACGGCGTTGAGCCGGTGTTCGGCCAACACGGCATCGAGACCTTCCTCCCGGGACAGCCGGCCACACGTCGCCAGCAGCTCCGTGTACGCCGGCTCGGTCAGCGGACCCTTCTCCGCGGCCTGTTCGAAGACCTCTTGGCCGAAGAGGGCGAGCTCGATATCCGCGTGCGCGATATTGAAGGCGATCAGATCTGCCAGCGTCCGCGGCGCCTCACCGCCGACCGAGGAAAGGTACGCCTCGAGGTCCGCCTTGAACTCGTACTTCAAGACCTCCCATTCGGGCTCCTGCAGGTCGGTGGCGTGTGGGACGTCGGCCGGATCGATCAGCTCGGCCCCCTGTTCGCGGAGCGCCGCGACCGCGTCCTCGAACAGCGCGTCGACGCCCGGGTGGAAGCCGGCCAGGTTGCGCGCGACGCCGATCCTGGCGCCGCGCAGCGCCGCCTGGTCCAGCCGGACGTCGAGCTGGGTCTCCGCCGTCACGGCGAGCAACGTCGCGGCGTCGGCCACGGTTCGCGCCATCGGTCCGGCGGTGTCCTGGGTGTGGGAGATCGGAACGATCCCCGAGCCGCTCACCCGTCCGACGGTCGGCTTGATACCCACGATCCCGTTCAGGGACGACGGGCAGATGATCGAGCCGTCGGTCTCGGTGCCGACGGCGGCGGCGCACAGGTCAGCGGCGACCGCGACGCCGGAGCCCGAGCTGGAGCCGCACGGGCTCCGGTCGAGCGCATACGGGTTGCGGCACTGACCACCGCGAGCGCTCCAGCCGCTCGAAGAGCGGCTGGAGCGGAAGTTCGCCCACTCGGAGAGGTTGGTCTTGCCGAGCAGCAGCGCTCCACCGTCGCGGAGCCGCGTCACCAATGGGGCGTCCTGCGTGGGACGCGAATCGACGAGCGCCAGGGATCCGGCGGTCGTCTTCATGGCGTCCGCGGTGTCGATGTTGTCCTTCACCATCACCGGGATGCCGTGCAGTGGCCCGCGGACCCGCCCCTGCGACCGCTCTCGGTCGAGCTCGTCCGCGATCCGGAGCGCGTCGGCATTCACCTCGATCACCGAGCGCAGGTCTGCGCCGCGTCGGTCGATCGCGTCGATCCGGGCCAGATAGGCCTCGGCCAGCCTGCGCGTGGTGAGCTCACCGGATGCGAGCTTCGACGCGAGGTCGGTGAGCGTCGCTCCTTCGAACTCGAACGGCGCCGGAGTGGACGAGGACACGGCGCGTAGTGTCGCCTCACCCGGCCGGAACGGCAAGGTGGTGAGGCGATCGGCGCCTGGGGAGTACGCTCGGCCACATGAGCGAGCGACGGACCGCGTTGATCACCGGGGCGTCGAGCGGTTTCGGCATCGAGTTCGCCAGGCTGTTCGCGCGCGACGGCTTCGACCTGGTGCTCGTCGCACGCAGCGAACAGCCGATGCGAGAGCTCGCGGAACAGCTACGGGCCGTGCACGCGATCACCGCAACCGTCATCGCGAAGGATCTGTCCGCCGCCGGCGCGTGCGACGAGCTGGTCGCGGATCTGCGCGATCGGAGCATCCAGGTCGACGCGCTCGTCAACAACGCCGGGTTCGCGCAGTACGGGCCGTTCGTGGATGCCGACCCCGGCGTGCTCAACAAGATGGTGTCGGTGAACGTCGTCGCGCTGACCGACCTCACGCGCGCGCTCCTGCCGGGCATGGTCGAGCGCCGCTGGGGGCGGATCGTGAACCTCGGGTCGATCGGTTCGTTCAGTCCCGCGCCGATGACGGCCGCGTACGCCGCGACGAAGGCGTACGTGCTCTCGCTCTCGCTGGCGCTCACCGAAGAGCTGAAGGGGAGCGGTGTCACGGTCACGGCGCTGTGCCCTGGGCCGACCGCGACCGGCTTCCAGGCGCGAGCCGAGATGGCGGACTCGAGGCTGATCGCGGGACGCTCGCTCGACCCGGCCGAGGACGTCGTCCGTGCGGGTTACGCCGCGATGAAGAAGGGGCGTCCCTACGTGATCACCGGAACCACGAGCAAGGTGTTCGCGTTCGGCAGCCGGTTCCTGCCGCGGATGGCGTCGACGAAGATCGCGGGGCGATCGCAGCAACGGATCACCGACCCGGGCTGAATCTTCGACGGGGTTGTGCCGATATACAACCGCATGAAGGTGCTGGCGACCTCCGACGTTCGTTCCTACATCGAGGATCACGGCGGGATGCTGTTCGTCTGGGTGAGGGAGCACAACCCCATGCGTGGATCTCCCAATTTCCTGCGCACATCCACCGAGCCACCGCCCGACGCGCTCGATTGGCAACGCTTCGAGATCACGGGCTTGCTGCTGTTCCTGCCAGCCGGTCTGCGCCTTCCCCGCGAGCTTCACCTGGTGGTCAGGGGGTTGCTGAGGCGACGCGTCGAAGCGTTCTGGGAAGGCGGCGTGCACGTCGTCTAGCGTCGGCTGAAGCGTCGCGTTCGCTAGATCCGCTCGATGCTCCGGACCTCCATGCGCGGACCGAACGCGGGAGCCGAGATGTTCCCAGCCTCGAGCAGCGCCTGCACCCGGCCGCGGTGGCCCCGGTACGGCTCCAGCAGCTCGAGCATCCGTTCGTCGGTCCCGCGCGGCTCGCGCGCGAGCGCCCAACACACGACGTTCGGCAGATGGAAGTCGCCCACCGAGATCGCGTCGGCGTCACCGAGCGCCGTGCGCGCGACCTCGGCCGCCGTCCACGGTCCCACGCCCCGGATCGCGAGGAGCCGGGCGATCGCCTGATCCAGCGTGAGTGATGTTCCTTGTTCCAGGCGCGGCGCCTGCTCGCACGCGGCCCGGATCGTCTCGGCGCGCCTCCGCTCGACCCCCCAGGGGTGGAACGTGAAGTACGGCGTCTCGGCGAGTCGCGCCGGGTCGGGCGGGAGGTACAGCCCGATGTCGCCCGGGGCCGGCTCGCTCGTCTCCATGACCATGGAACGGTAGGCGCGCCGCGCCTCCATGCCGGTCACCTTCTGCTCCAAGATCGCGGGGATGAGCGACTGCATGACGGCGCCGGTGCGCGTGATGCGCACGGTCTTGTGGCGGCGCCAGAGCTCGTCGATCACGTGGTGCTTCGGCTGGAACCCGGATGCGTCGTCGAGGGCGCCGACCAGGCCGGGAACGGACGCGAGGGCCCATTCCGCACCCCGTCCCCAGGCCTGCGCGGAGATGTCGTAACCGATCGAACGGACGTGCACCGTGGCCGGACCGTCGGGCGTTCGCATCGCGCGATAGGCGTCGGCCAAGCCGATCCGCATCGTCGGATCGCCCGCACCCCGGCAGAGCGGGAAAAGGGTCTTCGCCAGGTCGATCGGGAACGGCACCGGGATGGTTCGAAGGGACACGGGCGCAGAGACTAGCGCCTCTCGTGCTCGATCCGTCAAGAGGCTTAGGTCGTTCGGTCGTTGAGGACGGTGTTCGCGAGCGCGCGCGCCTCGTCGAGGCGATCGCGATCGACGAACAGCTCGACCCCGAGCTGCCAGATCGTGCTGAGCGGTCCCGGTTCTTTCGACCACCACACGATCCCGTGCGCGTCGAGCTGCTCGGCGATCAGGTCGGCGTGTCCCATCAGGAACTCGCCGAGATGCACCGTCCGAACGTCGCGCGGGACCTGCGAGAGCCCTGGCATGCGCGAAGCGTACCGCCGTCCCTCGATTCAGGACGTTAGGCCCGCGCCCGTTTCGATGGGCAGGCCGGCGTCGCGCCACGCTTCGAAGCCCCCGATCACGTCGGTGGCTCGATGCAGGCCGAGCGACTGCAGGCGCGCGGCCGCGAGGCTCGAGCTGAACCCCTCCTGGCAGAACACGATCACCCTGACGTCGTGATCGGTGGCCGCCGGGTTGCGCCACTCGCTGGCGGGATCGAGCCGCCACTCCAGGACGTTCAGGCCGATCGGGATCGCGCCGGGGATCTCGCCGTGTTCGGCCCGTTGTTCGGACGTTCTCACGTCGATCACGAGGGCGCCGCCGGCGAGCTCGTCGCGCGCCTGCTGCGCGGTAACCCGTTCAAGCGTGCGGCGGGCTTCAGCAAGAAGGTCGTCGACGGTCTTGGGCACGCGAACATCCTAGGGCGCGGTTAGACGTCGAGCCATCCGGGCCGTTCTCCGGCTGCCTCTAGGAGCCGCGGGCGAACAGGCTCGTGAGCATGAGCCGGTGCTTGACCTGCGACGTCGCGGGCGCCCACTCGGGATGCGGGGAACTGCTCCGCACCCGTTTGCAAACCTCGATGAGCTTCGCGCGATCCACCGGTGAAACGTCGTCGCCGGTCTGGTCGCCTGGCGCGTTGAGCCGTTTGTTCAACTCCGCGTATATCGAGCGAGCGAGCATCGGTTCGCGGTCGACGGTCCGGAGGAACGACGTCCGGTCGAGCTTCAGGCCCGAAACCGGCGTGGCCACCGTGATCGTCGCCGTGCGCGCACCACCGTCGATCAACGAGATCTCGCCGAAGTACGACCCCACTCCGAGCGTGGCGACCTCGTTCCCATCCACCGTCACCTTCACGGTTCCTTCGGTGAGCATGTAGAAGTCGCCCCCGATGTCGCCCTCGCGGATGATGGTCGTGCCCGGCGCGAACGATTCACCCCGAGCCGTTCGAAGGACCCAGAGCAACTCGTGGTCCGACAAGCCGCTGAAGAGCGGCACGGAGCGGAGTTCTTCGAGATGCTCGGCCCGCAGCCAGCGGAGCCCCAACAGGCAGGCGACGACGACGACCACGAAGATGATGCCGGGGACCAACCATGAGGTCACGACGTCGGCGATCATCGGCACGCACCCAAGGGGATCCCGATCGAACCCATCACGACCCTCACCTCGCAACGTAGGGCGCCACTCATCGGAGTTCCGCCCAGGTCCGGAAGCCGCGAAGATAGCTCTCTCGGGCTGATGGAAGCCAGAGTGATGACGACATTGTCATGGTCACGGCGCTTCGTTCCGGCGCTAGCATCGGGTATGCGGTTCCCCGGGCTCGGGTCGTGGGTCGAGCGCAGAGCGGCGCGTGCGCCAGCCGACATCGCTCTCATCGCCGAGGGCACCCCTCACTCCTACCTCGATCTCGCGAACGAGATGCGAGCCATCGCGGAGCTGCTGCAACGCAACGGCGTGGGTCGAGGGGACCGGGTGGCGTTCCACGGACAGAACCACCCCGTCGCGATCGGTTCGCTCTTCGCGACCGCGGCGATCGGTGCCGTGTGGGTCCCGATCCATCCCGCCAGGCCCGAGGACGAGGTTCGCTCGGTGCTTGAGGACTCGGAGCCACGGGTCTTGATCCGCGCGTCACCGGCGGTGCACGTGGACGCGGGCATCCCCGCGTTCGAGGCCGAAGATCTCGAAGCACATCGGGCGGGTTCGGATCCGCCGGCGACGGCGGAGACGGCACCGGACGATCTCGCGATCCTCGCCTATACGTCGGGGACGACGGGAGCGCCGAAGGGCGTGATGCTCACCCACGCCAACATCACGTGGGGCGTCGTCCAGATGATGGCGGCGTGCGCGTTCGCCCCGTCGGACGTGACGCTCGCCGCCGCACCGTTCACGCGGATGGGTGGCATCGGCGTCACGGTCCTCCCGACGCTGTTCACCGGGGGGACGGTCGTCGTGCCGCAGGCCGCGGATGGTGGGGCCGTCCTCTCCACGATCGAGCGTGCCCGCGTCTCGGTGCTCTTCGCCAACCCCGACCTGCTCGACGGCATGGCACGCGCGCCGGGGTGGGAGGACGCCGATCTCTCGAGCATCCGCACCGGCGTCGTCGGCGGCGGTCTCGTGCCCGAGGGGCTCTTGCGCCGGTACCTCGACCGGGACGTGAAGCTGCGGCACGGATACGGCCTGACCGAGGCGAGCCCGGTCGTCTCGCTCGTCGGGGAGCGGGAGGTCGCCACCCACGCGGACTCGGTTGGCAAGCCGCTCCCGTTCGTCGACGTCCGGGCCGTGCGCCCCGACGGCTCCGCGTGCGATGTCGACGAGCCCGGCGAATGGTGGATCCGCGGCCCGAACGTCACCGAGGGCTACTGGCGACGGCCCCCGGTCAGTGACGCCGACGGCTGGTTCCCGACGGGGGACGTCGGTTCGATCGATGCCGACGGATACCTCTGCTTCCTCGACCGGGCCTCGGCCGCGATGAGGGTCGGCGAAGCGGTCGTCTACCCGGCGACGATCGAGCGGGCGTTGTACGGCGCCCCGGGTCTGGTGGACGCGGCCGCGGTCGACGTCGACGGCCGGATCGTCGCGGCGGTCGTCGCGGAAGCGCAGATCGACCCGGCGCAGATCCTCACGGAGCTTCGTTCGACGCTCTCGCCGCACGAGGTGCCGAGCGAGGTCCGCACGGTGGAGGCGATCCCTCGGAACGCCGCCGGCAAGGTGCGCCGCGCCGAGCTGCGGCAGGCGCTCAGTTCTTAGGATCGCGCCGCATGAACCAGATGTGCGGACCGCCGCCGGGGGCGTCCTCGTCGACCACCGTGTGGAATCCGAAGCGCTCGTAGTACGCGGCGTTCGCGGACTTGGATGTCTCCAACCATGTGGCGACCCCGTCGCGGTCCGCGCGAGCCAGGCCGTCCTGCATCAGCGCAGTCCCGATGCCCTCGCCTTGCCGTTCGGGCGCCACCCCGATGTGGCTCAGGTAGCTCAGCGGCTCCTGCGGCTCGTGGTCCCCGACCCATCCCCAGAACGCCGCGTGGTGGTCGGCGTGATCGCCGAGGATCTCGTCCTCGGCGCCCGGCGGCGCCGGCCCGATCGCCTCGTGCTCCTCGCGGGCATCGGGCGGGATCCACACCGCGATCCCCGCACCGTCGGCGGCCAGATCGGACCCAGCCCCGGCGCGCGTTCTCGCCGTCGTAATGCATGAAGTGCTTCCTGATCCGCTCCTCGAACCGTTCCTCGCCGAACGACCAGCGGAGCATGGCCTCGGCATCGAGCGAACGAGCCGCCGTGTCGACGATGACGTCGATGTCAGCCGGCGTGGCGGTGCGGATCTCCACGATGTCCTCGACGTCAGTGACCGCCGCACATGCAGCTGCCGCCGCACGCGCACCCGCCGCCGGAGGGCGCCGAGCTCCGGAAACCGCCGCTCGACGTGGACGCGGCGAACATCGAGATCCGGCGCATCACGCGCTCCGACTCACACGTCGGGCACGCCGGCGTGTCGTCGTTCATCGCGCGCAGCCGTTCGAACAGGTGCCCGCAGTTCCCACATTCGTACTCGTAAAGCGGCACGGGTGGAGTGTACGGGCCGGCAAGGACGTCGAGCGACATGCCCTCCGTCGTGATCCTCATCACAGACCCGCCAGTGCCGGCGGGTGATGTCCTTCGACCGACGTCGATCGCAGGAGGCATGAGCATGGAAGAGGACGAGTTCCCGGTTGAGAGGTTCCAGGCCGCGCAGGCCGGAGCAGTGGCGCATCTCGAGACGATGGCTGAGGCGGCACGGGAAGCGGCTCAGTTGGTGCTGATCGGCTCCGAGCCCACGACGATGGGAGCGCGGAGTGATGCAGCTCGCCTGTCCCAGGTCGCGGAGCAGTGTGATGCCCTCGGGGTGTTGATCAGCATGCTCGACCTGCCCGCACCCGAAGGCGATGGGTAGCGTGCCGCTTCGGTCGCGCGAAGTGCCCTCGATGACGCGTACCCTCCCGATGGGTGGAAGGGGTGCGTGCGTTTCGGTCCGGGCTGCTCCGTTGGGGCGAGGAACACCGACGCTCGTTCCCGTGGCGAGAGACGGAGGATTCCTTCCGGTCCTGGTCGCAGAGGTCCTCCTGCAGCGTTCGCGCGGCAAGACCGTGGCCACGGTGTACGACCGGCTCTTCACTCGGTGGCCGACGGCCGAAGCCTTATCGCGAGCGCGCGTCGACTCGATCGCATCGGTGAATCCGCCCCCTCGGTTTGGTGCGGCGAGCGGCGACCTTGAAGTCGCTCGCCATGGCGGTCGTCGAGCACGGATGCGTGCCAGCCTCGATGGATGAGCTGTTGAGCCTGCCCGGGGTCGGGAGATACGCAGCGAGCACCACGCTCGCGGTCGCGTTCGAGAAGCACGCCCCGGTGGTCGACGGGGTGACGGCACGGGTCTATCGCAGGTTCTTCAGCATGGAGTCGAGCGTGCCTGCCGTTTCGGACGGCCAGCTCTGGGAGCTGGTGGCGGAGGTTATGCCCAGGCAGCGCGTCCGGGAGTGGAACTGGGCGGTGCTGGATCTGGCCGCCTCGGTGTGCCTGCCGAAGATCCCCAGGTGCGACGATTGTCCCCTGCGGTCGAGCTGCGCCTGGAAACTGACCCGCGACCATGTCGGCGGCTCCGTGCTAGAGTCGCGACGGATCACATGATCGTCATTCTTCCCCAGCGGAGTCCTTAGGAGGCGGCTGAGTGAGCCAAGGGGACGACGCGCACCGGGGTAGCGCGAATAGGGTCGTCGAGCTCTTCGCGGGCGTGGGTGGGTTCCACCTGGCGCTCCGTGAAGCCGGCTGGGACGTGGTCTGGGCGAACCAGTGGGAGCCCTCGACCAAGACGCAACACGCGGCGGACTGCTACCGCGCGCACTTCGGCTCGGACATCCTCGTCAACGAGGACATCAACACGGTCCTCGACCAGGTGCCTGAACACGATCTGCTGGTGGGCGGGTTCCCGTGCCAGGACTACTCGGTGGCGAAGACGCTGAGCCAGGCAGCCGGCATCGAAGGGAAGAAGGGCGTCCTCTGGTGGGCGATCCACCAGATCCTCGAGGATCGACGTCCGCGGTACGTCTTCCTCGAGAACGTCGACCGACTGCTGAAGTCGCCGGCGACCCAACGCGGCCGCGACTTCGCCATCATCCTCGCGTGTCTGTCCGACCTCGGCTACCGGGTGGAATGGCGCGTCGTGAACGCCGCCGACTACGGGTTCCCGCAGCGCCGCCGCCGCGTGTTCATCGTTGCGGAGCACCTCGGCGATAGTCAGCCGACGTGGGGGAGTCCGCTCCAATGGCTGTACGAGGAAGGAGTGCTTGCACGAGCTCTGAAGGTCTGGCCGTCCGACGATGTCGATGTGCACCTCGCCGAGATGCCGGACATGGAGTTCCGTGAGCATCCGTCCGAGATAACGGCACGCTTCGGCTGGGGCAACAAGGTCACGCCGTTCCAGAACGCCGGCGTGATGTGGGACCGTCGCATCTGGACCCGGAAGGTCGAACCCAACTACGACGGGAAGCACCAGATGCTCGGCGAGTTGCTCGTTCCCGACGACGAAGTGCCTGAGTCGTTCTTCATCCCCACGTCGCAGATCCCGCAATGGGAGTACCTCAAAGGTGCGAAGCGGGAAGCCCGACGCGCCGCGAACGGTCACGAGTACTTCTACACGGAGGGAGCAATCTCGTTCCCCGATCGCCTCGACCAACCGGCGCGCACGATCCTCACCGGCGAAGGTGGCTCAACGCCCTCGCGCTTCAAGCACGTCATCCAGACTCCGAGCGGCAGGTATCCGACGTCTCGTTCCTCTTGAGCTAGAACGTCTGAACGGATTCCTGGATGACTGGACAGACACCGGCATGCCTGATGGTCGTCGCGCCTTCATGATGGGGAATGCGTTGGTCGTCGGACTCATTGAGAAGATCGGGGCGACGCTCTCCGAAGAGCAATCTGCAACACCTTGAATACTTCGTCGCCGTTCCTAGATGCTTGCCAGAGATCCTTCTGTAGGTGACCCGCCGGATAGTTTGTCCGCTCCGACGTTGCGATAAGCCCTTCAACCGTGATGATGAAGTCCACGGAGTAGTCGCCGATCGTGTCAAGAGGCGACAGGTGGGCGGTCGCCTTTCCCAGCCGAGGCTTAGGCGGTGGATAACTCGTCGCTGGCTTGGCCTTGTCAATCAGACTTTCCAGAACATAGTCGCAAAGACTGTCTGCCAACTTCGGAAGAGCCGCCCTTGTTGCGTAAAGGTCGACGATCAGATGGACATGCGACGGCGTGCGCCATTGGGCACCAGGCTTGTCCCAGCGAAAGTGGACGCGGAAGTCGTTGGCTGCGGCTTCGTTCCCTTCGATGTCCCGACTTCAACCCCGTCGAGTCTGCGAATTGTCGTAATCTGGTCGTTTCTCACCCTCGGCATGAGTCCTCGATTCACCTCAAGAGGATGATGCGCCGTTCCCGGTAAGGATGGCTCTGATAAAACTCTTGTTCAGCCAGAAGCTCTTCTTGATGACCTGTCCGACGACTGGAGCGAAGTCGGTGTCACTCGAATCCCGGCTGTGGGGTCGAACGTGGATGGCGGTAGTCTCGGAGGCAGTAGTGAGGTTCCCAGCATTCCCCGTGCGGATCTCCAGCCGATAGAGTTCCCACTCTCGGCGAATCGTCTCCAACTCGCTAGCGCTTGGGCGCCAAAACACCGGCCCACCGAAGCGGCATTCCGCTTGGATGGTCTGCTTCCTGTTCCCACGGACGGGCACTATGAGCATGTACTCAACGTGCGTGAGGAGATCGCTGTCCTCCCAGGTTTCCTCCAATAGCTCCTTGTATCGGAACGCCGGGAACGACAGCGCTTCGTAGGGCATCAGATCCGCGTTGACGCGCGACATCCGCGGCGTCAGGCCCATTTCATCGAACTCTCGGATGCGTGAGCGGAAGCTCTTGGCACCGAATGCTCGGCGGACGACGGCCGCTGCGTAGCTCTTCGCATTGCTCGGAGGCACGCCGAGCTCTCGCCCGACGTCTTCGACCGTTCGGCCTTCGTACCTGCGGAATCGTTGGAGCAGCTGTTCTTCGAACTCCGAGGATGCACTCGTTGCTCGGTTGGCGACCAAGGATTCCTCGGGCATCGACCGGAGCAGTCGCTCGTAGAGGTCCAGCGTGAAGGAGGGCTTCAGTGCGAACGCTCGGGACCGGGCGCGAACGGTGCCAAACGGCTGCGAGCGAAGAGAGCGCGAGTCGACGCCCTTTGTGCAGGGGCCCATGATGCGCCCGTCGCTTTCGGAGAGTTCGTGGGCGAGCCCGTGACGGATCTTGGTGAGGACCCGTTCCCAGTCGGTGCGGATGAATCCTTCGGTCGTCGCCTCAGGCTCCCAATAGAGGATGGCCCTGACAGGGAACGAAGACTTCGGCAGATCAGTCAAGTGCTCGAAGAAGACGAACAGGATCTTGAGCTTGTGTCGGATGCTCGCCGTCTCCCATGTCTCCAGCACCAGCTCATCGAAGTCGATCGATCGAGATCACGGTTCGTTCCTTCACGCGGACCCCGCGTCCGGTGCGTCTCAAGGGCACGACCTTCAACTCGATCCCGGCACCGGGGAAGTCCGCCTCCGGTCGCGAGTTCGGCGGGATGCCGAAGAAGTGCTCGATCGCCGCGCCGACCTCGCCCTTCCCGCGCTTCGCCTCCGTGGCGGTGAAGGAGGCGCCGACGATATCCCCGAGCACGCGGCCTTCGAGGAGCGAAGCGCGTGCGAGGATCGCTTCCTTGTTCGCCGTCCGGTAGTCGAAGGACGGGTCGGGATCGAGAGGGAGAGCCACTGCGTTGGAGGCTACGTCTCTCCAACCGATGCCGCGAACTCGGCCCTCACCCCGAGCAACCGAACCTTCCGTTCATCCTCGAATCGGTCCAAGCGCAGCGAGCGCTCCTGCTTCGATCGCCGCGGCATCCAACGTCGGCTCCGCCAGCTTCACGCTTCGCTGTTGCGTGAAGAACGGGACGAACCGCACCTTGACGGTCACGCGGATCACGGGGCGGCCGTCGCGCTCCAGGTCTTCCATCAGCTCGTGGGTCAGGCGGACCAGCTCCCGTCGGATCTCGTCCGGATCCTCCAGGTCCTGTTGGAACGTGCGCTCGCGGCTGACCCCTTTCGGCACCCACGGCTCCGCGCTCACCTCCGAGCCGCCTTCGCCGGTCGCGAGCTGTCGGAGCCACGGACCCGTCTTCGGGCCGAACGCCGACGCAAGCGTCGACTCGTCGACCGCCGCCAGCTCCGCCACCGTCCGCAGCCCGATGTCGGCGAGCTTCCGCGCGGTCTTCGAGCCGATGCCCCACAACGCGTCGGTGGGCTGGCCGCCCATCACCTCGTCCCAGTTCTCGCGGGTCAGGCGGAACACGCCTCGAGGCTTGGCGAACCCGCTCCCGAGCTTCGCGCGGATCTTCGTGTCGCCGACGCCGATCGAGCACCACAGCTCGGTCTGCTCCAGCACCGCCGCCTGCACATCGCGCGCGAGCGCCTCGGGATCGTCGGCCGACACCGCCATGAACGCCTCGTCCCAGCCCATGACCTCGACCACGGCGGGGAACGACCGCAGCACGTCCATCACGCGCTTCGACGCTTCCAGGTACGCGGGTGCGTCGACCGCCAGGAACACCGCGTCCGGGTTCCGCTTGAACGCGGTCCGAAGCGGCATCGCGGAGCCGATCCCGAACGCTCGCGCCTCGTAGTTGGCGGTCGAGACCACGCCGCGCTTCGTCGGGTCGCCGTCGCCGCCCACCACGACCGGCTTGCCGCGGAGCTCCGGCCGGCGCAGTACCTCGACCGCCGCTATGAACTCGTCCATGTCGACGTGGAGGACCCAGCGCGTCACCCCAACAGCATGGCCTCTCGGGCGGACGGGCACCGGCTCCGGTCAGCCGAGGGCGGACCAGCCGATCGCCAGCAGGACGATGCGCAGAACGCCGATCGCCTTCGGGATCGGCAGGTCGAAGCCGAACCAGAACACCGACTCGACGGGCAGCAGGACCAGGGTCAGGACGGCGCCGGGTCTCGACGCGTTCCACACCGGCCAGGCCACCCGCGCGGCCGCCGCCGTCGTGAGCAGGAATGCCATCAGCAGCCAGACGAAGGTGCGTTGCTCGGATCGGCGCGACCATGGTCCGCCGTACATCTCGAACAAGCCGAAGAACGTCGGCAGTTCTCCTCGCCGCCGGAGGTACACCGCGACGGGGACCGTGGCTCCGCCGAACCCGACGGCGTAGAGCCAGGTCAGCGCCGCCTCCAGCCGCAGCGCGGTCACGGCCGCTCGTCCAAGTCCACGTGCCGCACGGCGTCCATACTCGACAGGATGCCAAGACCGGGCGGAAGGAGCAGCGATGCAGTTCGTGGTCATCGCCCGTGACGGAACCGACCCCGACGCGGTCGCGCGCCGGCAGGCGGTGCGGCCGCATCATCTCGATGGCATCCAGCCGCTCGTGGATGCGGGCAACATCCTGATGGGCGGCGCGATGCTGGACGACGACGGGAACATGCGCGGCTCCGTGCTCCTGGTCGACTTCCCGTCGCGCGCCGAGCTCGACGCGTGGATCGACCACGACCCCTACGTGACGGGCGGCGTCTGGCAGCAGATCGAGGTCGTGCCGTTCCGCGTCGCGGTGGGTTCCTGGATGCCCCGGTCGTGACGCCCACCGTCATGCGTGAAAGACTCCCGCTGACCTGAGGAGGCCGGGGCTGAGTGGGCAACATCTTGGTGATCGACGACGACCCCCTGAATCGTCGACTCCTCACCGCAACCTTGGAACACCAGGGGCATCGCACCGTCTTCGGCCGGCGACGGAGCCACCGCGCTCGCCATGCTCGCCGAGGACCCTCCCGACGTCGTGCTGCTGGACCTGGTCATGCCCGGCATGGACGGCATCGAGGTGCTGGAGCGCATCAAGGGCGACGACGCACTGCGCCATCTGCCGGTGATCGTGATCAGCGGCGTCGACGACGCCGAGAGCGTGGTCCGGTGCATCGAGATGGGCGCCGAGGACTTCCTCCCGAAGCCGTTCGATCCGGTGATCCTCCGCGCTCGGGTGAACGCGGGGCTGAACCGCAAGACGCTGCACGACCTGGAACAGCAACGGGTGCGCGGCGTCTTCGCCCGGTTCGTACCGGAGTCGGTCGTCGGCGCGCTGCTCGACCGCACGGAAGGCGGATCCACGATCCCGGCCGAGTCGTTGACCGGGACCGTCCTCTTCGGTGATCTCCGCGGGCTTCACCCCGTTCGCGGAGTCCCTCCCCGTCGATCGGGTGATCGAGGTGCTCAATCGATACCTGGGGCTGATGACCGACGCGGTCCTGGATCATGGCGGCACGCTCGTCGACTACATGGGTGACGGCGTGATGGCCGCGTTCGGCGCGCCCGTGCCGATGGACGATCACGCGGATCTGGCGGTCGAAGCAGCTCGGTCGATGGTCACCGAGAAGCTCCCCGAGTTCAACGAGTGGCTCGAGACGTCCGGGATCGGCGACGGCTTCCGGATGGGGATCGGCCTCAACTCCGGTCCGGTGATGTCCGGCAGCGTCGGCTCGGAACGACGGCTGGAGTACGCGGTGATCGGCGACACGGTGAACACCGCCTCCCGGATCGAAGGGCTCACGAAGCAGACGCCGCACGCCGTGCTGCTCGCCGAGGGCACGTACACCTCGCTCCGGTCGACGGACGGGCTCGTCTTCGTCGACGAGTTCGAGATCCGCGGCCGCCGTTCGCGGATGAAGGTCTGGGGCATCGAGGAACCGACGGAGCGCTGATGGGCGACAAGAAGAAGAAGGCCGGGGACAAGAAGGCCCTGAAACGCCGGGTCCACGAGCTCGAGACCCAGGCACAGATCGATGCCGCGCTCTACCGGATCGCGCAGGCGGCGAGCACCGTCACGGACATGCAGGAGTTCTACGCGGCGATGCACGGGATCGTCGGCGAGCTGATGGACGCCAGCAACTTCTACATCGCGCTGTACGACGACGAACGCCAGATGATCAACTTCCCGTACTTCGTGGACGAGGTCGACCTCGAAGTCCCGGACCCGAACCTTTGGGAGCCGTTCGGCGTCGGGAGATGCGCGCGGGACGACCGCCTATCTCCTCCGGGTCGGAGAGCCGTTGCTCATCGGGCCGGAACGCTTCGAGGAGCTGATCGACGCCGGCGAGCTGGAGCTCCTGGGCGTGCTGGGGCAGGACGTGGCTCGGCGTCCCGCTGAAGTCGGAGGGCCGGACCTCGGGCGTCGTGGTCGTGCAGACCTACACGCCGGACAAGCGACTGACCCAGGCCGACCTGGAGATCCTGACGGTCGTCGGAGGGCACATCGCGACCGCGCTCGAACGCACGCGCCTGCTGAGCGAGACCCGGCAGCGGAGCGCCGAGCTCGCGCTGGTGAACGATGTCCAGCGAGGGCTCGCCGAACGGCTCGAGATGCAGGCGATGTACGACCTGGTCGGAGACCGGATCCAGGAGATCTTCGACGCGCAGGTCGTCGACATCGGCATCCTGGACCCCGCCAGCGAGCTGATCCACTTCCCGTACACGATCGAGCGGGGCGTGCGGTTCCCCGACGAGTCGATGGAGGTGATCGGGTTCCGCAGGATCGCGCTCGAGACGCGCGAGCCCGTCGTGATCAACGAGGACATCGAGGCGGTATCCGCCGCGGCCGGACAACCGTACGTGCTCAGCGGCGAGCCGCCGAAGTCGTCGCGTCTTCGTGCCCCTGGTCGTCGGCGACCGAGGGATCGGCGTGATCTCGCTGCAGAACCTGGACCGCGAGCACGCGTTCAGCGACGCGGACGTGCGGCTCCTGACCACGCTCGCCGGGAGCCTGAGCGTGGCGCTCGAGAACGCCCGGTTGTTCGAGGAGATCCGTCAGCGCAACAGCGAGCTCGCGTTGATCAGCGACGTTCGCCGCGGCCTCGCCGAACGGCTCGAGACGCAGGCGATGTTCGACGTGATGGGCGACCGCATCCAGGAGATCTTCGACGCGCAGGTGGTCGACATCGGGGTCCTCGACGCGGACGCGGGGCGGATGGCGTTCCCGTACACGATCGAGCGCGGCGTGCGGTTCGCGCACGACCCGATCGAGGTGATGGGGTTCCGGAAGATCGCGCTCGAGACGCGCGAGCCCGTGGTGATCAACGAGGACATCGAGGCCGCATCCGCGGCGATCGGTCAGCCGGTCGTCCTCGTGGGAGAGCCCCCCAAGTCGACGGTGTTCGTGCCGCTGCTCGTCGGCGATCGTGGGATCGGCGTGATCTCGCTCCAGAACCTGGATCGTGAGCACGCGTTCAGCGACGACGACGTGCGTCTGCTGACCACGCTCGCCGGGAGCCTGACCGTGGCGCTCGAGAACGCGCGGCTGTTCGAGGAGACCCGTCAGCGCAGCGCCGACCTCGCACTCGTGAACGACGTCCAGCGCGGACTCGCGGAGAACCTCGGACTTCAGGCCGCCTACGATTTCGTCGGCGACCGCATCCAGGAGATCTTCGACGCGCAGGTCGTCGACATCGGGATCCTCGACCGGGCCACGGGCCTGCTGCACTTCCCCTACTCGATCGAGCGCGGCGTTCGCTATCCGGATGAGGTGTACGACCTGTGGGCGGGGCGCGGCCTGACGCGATACGTGATCGAGACCCGCGAGACCGTGATGATCAATGAGCACTGGCAGGAGCGGATCCAGGAGTATGGGGGAGGGCAGGTCGTCGGTTCCGGCGAGGCGCCGAAGTCGATATTGTTCGTGCCGCTCGTCGTGGGCGGCGAGGCCACCGGTCGGATCTCGCTCCAGAACCTCGATCGTGAGCACGCGTTCACCGAGGCCGACGCCCGCCTCTTGAACACGCTCGCCGCGAGCCTGAGCGTCGCGCTGGAGAACGTTCGGCTGTTCGATGAGGCGCAGCGGCGCGGGAGCGAGATGGCGGCGCTCGCCGAGCTGGGACGCGAGGTAGGAGGTCTGCTCGACCTCGACGCGCTGATCCGGCGGATCGGCGAGCGGGCCAAGGATCTTCTCCGGGCCGACACGAGCGCGGTCTTCCTCGAGGAAGGTCCGGGCGCGGACCGGTACCTCCCGCTCGTCGCGATCGGCAACCTGGCCGAGCCCATCATGGCCGACTCGATCCCGATCGGCGAGGGCGTGATCGGGGATCTGGCGAGTCGTGGAGTCGCCGAGGTCGTGAACGACTTGCTCCACGATCCTCGCGGCGTCCAGATCCCGGGCAGCGAGGAAGATGATGAGGAGCGCCTGATGGCCGCTCCGCTCCTGGCGCGCGGCCGGGTGATCGGGATGATGGCCGTCTGGCGCACCGAGAGCGACGCGCCGCTGTTCACCGACGAGGACCTCAACTTCCTCGTCGGTCTCTCGCAGCAGGCGGCGATCGCGATCGAGACCGCGCGTCTGTTCCAGGAGATCGGCACGCAGAAGCAGTACTTCGAGTCGCTCGTCGACATCAGTCCGGTCGCGGTCGTCACGATGGATCGGGACGAGGTGGTGTCCGGCTGGAACCCGGCGGCGGAGCGCCTGTTCGGGTACTCGGCGCAGGACGCGATCGGCCGCACGATCGACTCGCTGGTGATCAAGTCGTCCGAGTACGCGGACGAGGGTCAGGCGATCGTCCGCGAGGCGTTGGAGCAGGGCCGCGCGCACCGGCTGACCCGCCGGATGCGAGCCGACGGGAAGTTCGTCGAGGTCGAGGTCGACATCGTGCCGCTCGTGGTCGACGGCGATCACCAGGGGTACTACGGGATCTACCACGACGTGAGCGAGCTGCAGGAGGCGCGACGGAGCGCCGACGCCGCGAACGAGGCCAAGAGCGCGTTCCTAGCGACGATGAGCCACGAGATCCGCACGCCGATGAACGCGATCATCGGCATGAGCGGCCTGCTGCTCGGGCACGGACCTGAACGACGAGCAGCGGGAGTACGCGACGACGGTCACGTCGAGCGGCGAGGCGCTCCTGGCGATCATCAACGACATCCTGGACTTCTCGAAGATCGAGGCCGGCAAGATGGACCTGGAAGAGACCCCGTTCGACGTCCGCGGGTGCATCGAGTCGGCCGTCGAGCTGGTCGGTCCGACCGCGGCGAAGAAGGGCATCGAGGTCGCGTACTGGATCGAGCCCGGGACGCCGGAGGTGGCGGTCGGGGACGTCAGCCGGCTGCGCCAGATCCTGCTGAACCTGCTGAACAACGCGGTGAAGTTCACGGAGCAGCGGTGAGGTGGCGGTGACGGTGTCGTCCGCGCCGGCGCGACGCGGCCGGGAAGGTCGGGTTCGAGGTGACCGTCCGCGACACGGGGATCGGGATCCCGCCGGACCGGATCGACCGGCTGTTCCGCTCGTTCAGCCAGGCCGACGTCTCGACGAGCCGGCGCTTCGGTGGGACCGGCCTCGGCCTGGCGATCAGCCGGCGACTCGCGGAGCTGATGGACGGCACCGTGTGGGTCGAGAGCACCGGCGTGCCGGGCGAGGGGAGCACGTTCCACCTGACGTTCGAGGTCGGGGCCACGGACATGACCCCGACCGCGCTCCGCCGGGACGGGTCGTTCTCCGGCCGTCGCGCGCTGGTCGTGGACGACAACGCCACGAACCGGCGGCTCATGACCGCGCTGCTCGGCGCCTGGGGGATGGAGGTGGTCGAGGCGCTCGGGCGGTGACGAGGCGCTGGCGGCGCTGGGGGACGGCTCCGTCGACGTCGCCGTGCTCGACATGCTGATGCCCGGTCCGGACGGCCTCGACGTGGCGGCGCAGCCTGCACGCGCGGACGCCCGACGTCCCCGTCGTGATCGCGTCGTCGGTCGGGCGACGCGAGATCGAGTCGGATCCTCGGTGGGAGACCGCCGGGGTCGGCGCGTTCGTGACGAAGCCGATCAAGGCCTCACCGCTGCAGGCGGCTCTGGCGTCGGTGCTCGGCACCGACGCTGGCCGATCGCGACGAGGGCGCCGCGAGCGCGATCGATCCGGAGCTAGGCGCCAAGCACCCGCTCCGGATCCTGCTGGCCGAGGACAACGCCGTGAACCAGACCTTGGCGCTCCGGATGCTCGAGAAGCTCGGCTATCGCGCCGACGTCGCCGGGAACGGCATCGAGGCGCTCGAGGCGCTCGAACGGCAGCCGTACGACCTCCTGCTCAGCGACGTGCAGATGCCGGAGATGGACGGCGTCGAGGCGACGCGCCGGATCCTCGAACGCTGGGAGCCCGGCGAGCGTCCGTGGATCGTCGCGATGACCGCCGAGGCGATGCAGGGCGATCGCGAACGGTTCCTGGCGGCCGGCATGAACGACTACGTCGTGAAACCGATCCGGATCGAGGACCTGGTGGCGGCGCTCGAGCGCGCGCCCCGGCGGGAAGAGCCCCCGGCGTCCGTACAACCGGTGTTCGACGAACGGGTCGTGCAGCGACTCGTCGACAGCATGGGCGGGGACGGAGCGATCGTGTCCGAGCTGATCGATCAGTTCCTCACCGACGCCCCCGCGCTGGTCGAGACGGCCCGGGCCGGTGTCGCGGCGCGGAGACGCCGGCGAGGTCCGGCGTGCCCTGCATACCCTCACGTCGAACGCGGCGACGTTCGGCGCCACGGACCTCGCCGTCGTCACCCGGCAACTCGAGGAACTGGCGAAGGGCGGCTCGCTCGATGGCGTCGAGCCGCGCCTGGACGCGATCGCCGACCAACTCGAACGGGTGACCGACGTGCTCGCCGCCTCCCGATTCCACCATCCAGGAGCCGCAGGTAAGTCCTCCGACGACTAGGGGATCAAGCCGAACACGGTCGAGGGCGCGCCCGACCCGTCGGCGTTCCTCGGCCCTCCCCACACGATCCACGACCCGGTCGTCGGCAACGCTCCGAGGTTCGTCAGGTTCTCCAGCGTGAAGCGGTGCTGGTGGAGCGTCAGCGACGTCTCCCGGTACTTGAAGTCGGTGCCGGGGTCCGGCCCGAACGTGTCCGTGCCGAGCAGGCCGCGGTCGCCGAGGACGCCCTGGTCGATGAGCCACTTCACGGACGCGAGCGAGAAGCCGGGCTGGTGGAACCCGCCCTTGCCGCTGCCGCACGTGTAGTAGCTGACGGTACCGGGTCCGCGATCGGGACCCCAGAACGCGTCGCAGCCGGTCCAGAGCAGCACGGCCGCGTCCTGCGGCATCGGGCCGTTCGCCGTCTCCCACGCCTGGAGGTCCGCGACGCTCACGCGGTAGTCGACGTCGGCCTGCGCTTCGTCCCGCACGTCGATGACGACCGCCGGAAGGATGAAGTCACCCGGCGCCAGCTCGTCGGCGCAGAGCGCGTGCACGTGGAAGTGGCACGGCGCGCTGTAGTGCGTGCCGGTGTGCTCGCCTTCCTTCACGTACTGCAGGTAGAAGCCGTCCTTGCGCACGGTGAACGAGGTCTGCAGCGAGAACGTCGGGTCGCCGGGGAACCCCGGGATCACCGCCGGGTCGTTCACATGGCTCAGGAACACGACCTGGCTGAACCCGGGCAGCGACGTGTCGGTTCCGGCGCGCCTGCCACCGTGTGACGCCGCCGCTCCGGCGGCGTATCCGACGGTCGCGACGAGCGCCACGACCGTGACGAGCGAGAGCACCTTGCGCATGTCGACCCTCCCTTACGAGCGAGGGTCACATCCTGCGAGGTGCGCGCCACCTCGCGCAAGCCGAGGTCACGTCGGCGTGATGGCCAGGATGATCGTCTTCCCGCGGTACCGGCCGATGTGCAGCGCCCGCTGGATCGCGCGGAGCGGCTTGAAGATCAGCATGTCCCACCGGTACTTCCGCGCCATCAGCGCCTCGACCCGTGGGACCTCGTCGTCGGGCAGGATCTCCGCGTGTGCCGGGACCGGTATCTCCAGCAGGCGTCCCCGTGCGGTGCAGAGCGTCACGCTCACCGTGGGCTCGCGCAGGATCCGCTTCACCTTGTAGGACTCCGGGTCGGTCTCGACCAGGAGCCGTCCGGCCTCGCGCACGAACCACACCGGGGTGGTCACCCCCGTGCCGTCGCGCTTGAACGTCGTCAGTCCGAGATACCTGCCCTCGAATCCCGTGTGTGGCCGAACATCCATCTTCGTACCCATCGCGATCACCTCCGCTGGAGCCAGCTTCGTGCGCGCGGATGGGGGAGAGGAGGGCCAGTGGACCCCCCGGCGACGGGCCACGCATCAAGGCAGGAGTTCGAACGACTCGACGTGCGCCGGCTTCACGACCGAGAAATGGCGACGATCGAGGGTTGCGATCTTGCCGATCTTCAGACGCTCGGCCAGAGCGATCACGGACGCGTCGACGGTCCCGATCCGAAGCTCCCGGTACCTCCATGTCAGCTCGATGATGCGAGGCCAGTCCTGCGCACCGACCGCCATCGGTTCCAGCGTTCCAGCGGCGATGTCCCCGAGGAAGTCCAACTCCGCATCGGAACCGATCCGTTGACCGACGAAGTGCGCGACCTCCGGGATGACGAGCACCGGTACGAAGAGCGGTCCGGGATGACCCAGCAGGAGTCGCAGGCACGCCTCGTGGTCGCGGTCGCTCGCGTCGATGTACGCGATCAACGGGCCGGCGTCGACGACGAGGGCTACAGCTCCCCCAACCGACGCTTCTCGTCCAGGATCTCCCCGAAGATCTCGTCGACGCGCTGAGAGGCGTCCCCAAGACCGCTGCGACCCGCCCCGGCGGCGCGAAGGACGCGGCGAGGGCGTCCGTTCAGATGGGTCTCGATGGCCTCGCGGGTCAGCTCGGACACCGTCATACCGCGGCGCTTCGCCTCCTGACGGAGCTTCGCGTCCAGTTCCTCCGGGAGCTTCACGGTCGTCCTCTTCATGATATGCCAGCATACCCTCGCGCAGGATGCGACAGAAGCCTGTCGCCGGTCGTGATGGGGGTCACCCTGGGGAGCCAGATCCGGTCACGAGGGTCGTGCTCGGCGTCGGCTCCGGGGGTGGGCTCGGGCTGAGCGATCCGTAGTCGGTCGCCACGACGTGGCGCTTCACCGAGAAGCTCCCCGTCGCCGGGAGCTCCTGGATGACGTCCCACGCGATCAACCGGTTCGTGCCGTCGGCGCTCGCACGGAAGTACAGGATCTCGGCCGAGAACGGGACGTCGCCTTCGGGCGTGAACCCCGTCGGTCCCGCACCGCCGGTCGTACCCACCTGGAGGAAGAGCGTGCCGTCCTCGGCCCGGTCCTGGTTCACGTGGAAATGACCGCTCGCGACCACCGGTGCGTAGCCGGCGGCGAGCTCGGCCATGCGCTCGTCGTGCACGGCCACGATGTCGGGTGGATGTGGCAGCGCGCGCACGTCGTCGCGGAGTCCGGGCGCGACGCTTTCGACCAGCCGCGTCGATCTGCTCGTCGGTCTTCGGCGCCCCGCGCGCGCTGACGAAGTACGGGTCGCCGAGCCCGTAGATCGTGAGACCGGCGACGTCGGTGGCGTTGCCATCGAGGACGGTCGCGTTCGGGTAGGTCGCGACCGCCTGCTGGAACGCGAGCGAGTCGTGGCTGCCGCGCACGAACACGTACGGCCGGTCGAACCGGGGTACCCACGTCAAGATCGCCTGATCCGCGGTCGTCCCGAACGATCCGGTGTCGCCGGTGTCGAGCACCATGTCGACGTTGAAGCTCTGCGCCAGCTGCAGCGCGAACCCGTACCCGAGCGTGGACAGATGGATGTCCGAGATGTGCAGCACGGTGATCTCGTCGCCGCGGCCGAGCGGGTTGGCCTCGACGGCCGCGTAGGCCTGGCCGGCGCTCGCCACGATCCGCTCCAGCTCGTCGCGGAAGTAGCCGACACGCCTGATCGTGCCCTCCACCGGGCCGAACAGTTGTGGCGCCAGGGCCAGCGTCCCGGTGTAGCTCGGGGTGAGGAACGCCTGCGGGTCGTACGTCGCCAGCGTGAGCCCCTCCGCGGCCGCGACCGCGATGAGCCCCGCCAGCAACGCCGCGGCCGCGCGCCTGGTGTCGCGGAAGACCAGCGCGCCCAGGGCGAGCGCGCCCAGGCTTCCGATCTCGAGGAGCCAGAACGCGAACGGCACCGTGCGGTCGATGGTCTCCCGCTCCAGCTGCGCCGCCAGGCGTGTCGGCCCATCGGGGCTCGTGACGAACGGCTGGAGCGCGTCGACGTCGACATCCTGCAGCGTCGCCCGGAGATGCAGCGGTGCGAGGTGGGTGTTCGCGCGAAGGGTACCGAGCGGCGGGAGGGCGATATCGGTGACCCCTCGGCCGAAGGAGGCGTCGAACCGGATGTGGAACGGTCCCATCGTCGACGTCTGATGGCCGAAGGCGCCGAGCGCCAGCCATGCACCCACGATCCCGATGAGCACGGGCTTGAGGAGCCAGGCGCCGTCGGCCCGGAGACGTTGGAGGAAGTTGCGGGCCACCTCCACCACTGTACCGGCGGAGTCGCGGCCGCTTTGCCGGGGCAAGTTCGTCGGGGCGTTGCTTCGCGGATGGGTGCTGTTCGACGGCTGGACGCTTCGCCCCGTTAGAACACGGGCGACCAGAGGGACGGACCCGCCGTCCGCCGGAGAACGAGGAGGCACCGGATGAACGCTCTGGGACGGGACGCGTTCGAGGGACTCGCGATCTTGAACGATGGCACCACGTACCTGGACGGCGACGACTCCGGCTTCGGACCGAAGAACGGCGGTCCCGGGAACGCGTACTTCAAGTTCGTGCCCGACGACCCGTTCCACGGATCCCACTGGATCACGCACCTCTCCGACTCGCCGTACGCCTCGGGTGAGGTCTACGGCCTGCGGGTCGGCCTCGGCACCAACTACGGCCAGGGACGCGAGTTCGGGTTCGCCCAGTGGGTCCCGTTGCCGCACGCGGTCGACCCCGACCTGGAAGGCGAAGGGCTCGTGGCGGGGCTGTCCGGGTACTACCGTCCCGAGGACGCGGACCTCGACCCGATCGCGCTGCGTCAGGGGCTCGTCCGGGTGTGCAGTCCCCGACACGGGCGATGAGACCAACCACCTCTACGGCCAGGTGACCTGCTTCACCGATGGGACGGTGGCGCAGGCCGAGTCGAACACGGCGACCCCCGAGCTGCAGCCGTTCGTGTTCGGCGGCACCAGTCAGGGCATCAACATGCCGGACAACATCGGTGTCCAGCCCCGGAGGGGCAACGTCGTCCTGAACGAAGACGCGGAGACGACGTTCGAGAGCCCGCACAACAACGACATCTGGGACTGCCTGCCCGACGGGGCGGATCAGGACCTGCTGTCAGACGGCTGCGTGCGGGTCGCGACGCTCAACGACCTGACGGCCGAGTGGACCGGCGGCATCTTCGACGGCACCGGAACGCGCTACTTCGTCAGCGTCCAGCACAACATCAGCGGTCAGGCCACGGTCTTGGAGATCGACGGCTGGAAGTAACCGCTGGAGCACTTCCCCAGGAACGTGAGAGGCCGGCCCGAAGGGCCGGCCTCTCGGCGCACCGATATCCGTTCGACGAGCTCAAAGGTCGTAATAGAGGTGGAACTCGTACGGGTGCGGGCGCAGGCGCACGGCGTCGAGCTCGTGGGTCCGCTTGTACTCGATCCACGTGTCGATGACGTCCTGCGTGAACACGCCGCCCTCGAGCAGCCACTGGTGGTCGCGCTCCAGGTTGTCGAGCACCTCCTCGAGCGAGCCCGGCACCTGCTTGACCATCGCCTTCTCCTCGGGCGGCAGGTCGTACAGGTCCTTGTCCATCGGCTCCGGCGGCTCGATCTTGTTCTTGATCCCGTCGAGGCCCGCCATCAGCATCGCGCTGAACGCGAGGTACGGGTTGCACATCGGGTCCGGCGTGCGGAACTCCAGCCGCTTGGACGCGGGCGTCTTCGAGAACACCGGGATCCGGATGCACGCGCTGCGGTTCCGCTGGCTGTACACCAGGTTGATCGGCGCCTCGTAGCCCGGCACCAGCCGGCGGTACGAGTTCGTCGTCGGGTTGGTGAACGCGAGCAGCGACGGCGCGTGCGCGAGCAGCCCGCCGATGTAGTAGCGGGCCATGTCGCTGATCCCCGCGTAGCCGACCTCGTCCCAGAACAGGTTCTCGTCGTCGGTCCACAGGCTCTGGTGCGTGTGCATGCCCGAGCCGTTGTCCTGGAAGAGCGGCTTCGGCATGAACGTCACCGTCTTGCCGGCCTTCCACGCGGTGTTCTTGACCACGTACTTGTACTTCAGCACGTTGTCCGCGGTCTTCAGCAGCGTGTCGAAGCGCATGTCGATCTCGGACTGCCCCGCCGTGCCGACCTCGTGGTGGTGCACCTCGATCTTGATGCCGACCTTCTCGAGGTTCAGGACCATCTCGCTCCGCAGGTCCTGGTACTGATCCATCGGGGGCAGGGGGAAGTAGCCCTCCTTGTGGCGCGGCCGGTAGCCGAGGTTCTTGCCGTCCATCTCCGCGCCCGAGTTCCAGACGCCCTCGTCGGCATCGATGTGGTAGTAGCCCTCGTGCTGGTTCTGGTCGAACCGGATCGAGTCGAAGATGTAGAACTCGGCCTCCGGTCCCCAGTAGCTGATGTCCGCGATGCCGGTCTGCTTGAGGTACAGCTCGGCCTTCTTCGCGATGTAGCGCGGGTCGCGGCTGTACATCTCGCCGGTCACGGGGTCCTTCACGTAGCAGTTGATGTTCAGCGTGCGGTGCTGCGTGAACGGGTCCATGTACGCGGTGTCGGGGTCGGGGACGAGGAGCATGTCCGACTCCTGGATCTCCTGGAACCCGCGGATCGACGAACCGTCGAACCCGATCCCGTCCTCGAAGAGACCTTCGGTGAGCTCGGCCGCGGGGACCGAGAAGTGCTGCATCAGGCCCGGGAGGTCGCAGAAGCGGAAATCGACGATCTCCGCGTCGCTCTCCTTCAACATGCCCAGGACGTCCTTCGGTGTAGCCACGGATCCTTCCCCCTCATCGCTCGACGACGTGCTTGAAGCGTAGGAGCGAGCCGGCACGTCCGTGTTTCTTCGCCGTTAACTCTGCGTAACGAAGGGACCCCGGCGCCTTCGGCGCCGGGGTCCTGGGTTCTCGCCTATTGTCTTCGTCGTGCGTGTACCGCTCTTCACATCGGCGGGGGGAGGGCCCCCGTAGGGGGGAGGTGACACGGGGACCCTCTCCGCCGAAGTTGGCCTACCAGTCCCCGCCGGACGCTCGCCCGCCGTTGTTCGGGATCGGGACGAGCGCCGGTCGGAGCCGGAGGACCGAGCTCAGGGCCGCGAGACCGAGGGGGAGGGGTGTCATCATCCAGAGGATGAAGTTCGCGGTCCTGAGCACGTTGTTCATGTCGCAATCATCGTCCATGAGGTCCGTTCCAGCGCAGACTCAGTTGGGATGGTTTCCTGCTGGTCACGTACCCGGCTTCGAGTAAGACCTCTAGCCTCAGGCCGCTGCCGAGGGCTCAGTCCTCTGCCTCAGCCGCCCGGTACCCGACGCTCCGCACGGTCTGGATCAGGTGCTCGTGCTCGGGGCCGAGCTTGGCGCGCAGACGCCGGACGTGGACGTCGACGGTCCGCGTCCCCCCGTAGAAGTCATAGCCCCAGACCTCGCGCAGGAGCGCCGGCCGCGTGAACACGCGGCCGGCGCGGGACGCCAGGAACCGCAGCAGCTCGAACTCCTTGAACGTGAGGTCGAGCGGCCGCCCCTGGGCCGTCACGCGGTAGCTCTCGGTGTCGATCGACAGGGCCCCGAGGCGGATCGTGGCCTCGTCGCTCACGCCGGCGCGCCGCCGGAGCAACGCCACGCGCAGCCCGATCTCCGCCGGCGGCGCGCCGGGATACACGAACTCGTCCACGACCTCGTGCCACGGGTATCGCTCGACCCCGTCGGGATCGAGCACGGCGAGGATCGGGACCTGCAGGTCCGCCGCCTGGATCGCCTGCAGGAGCGACCAGGCCTGACGCGGGGTTCTCGTCCGCGTCGACCAGCAACACGGCCGGCTCCAGCTCGCGGACGTGGTCGAGCGCGCTCGCCGCGAGCGCGTCCACCTTCACGTCGAAGCGCAGGTCCGCGAGGGCCGGCAGGGCGGCCTCGGGAGCGCGATCGGAGAGCAGGACCAACAGAGCCATCGGCACCTTCACCTTAGCCGGTCGGCATCGTCGCCGGTACGCTTGACCTGCGATGACGACCGTGCAGCTCGCGCTCTCACACCGTTGGCGGGTCCCCGCGCACGTGTTCGCGGTCCTGACCTCCGATGAGGTCCAGATCGTCGGGTCGCGCCTGGGCCCCAACGACGCCGACCGGCCCGCCGTCGTCTTCGTCCACGGCCTCATGGGCTGGCACGCCAAGCCGAAGTTCGCGGTCTTCGCCGAGCACCTGACGGAGTGGTTCACGGTCTACGCGTTCGACATGCGTGGTCACGGCGGGTCGGGAGGCGTCTCGGACTACGGCGGCGCCGAGATCCACGACATCGACGCGGTCGTCGCGCTCGCCCGTCGCGAAGGTCACACGAAGGTCGTCACCATCGGCACGTCGCAGGGCGGGATCGCCGTGCTCAGGCACGCCGGTCTCCTCGGCGGCGTCGACGCGGTGGTCGGCATCTCGTCCCTCGCGTACTGGGATTGGCGCGGCGGAGCGGATCCGCTCGCGCGCCGGCAGCTCGACGCGCGCATCGGGTCTCGCTCGGGTCGCGCGGCGCTCCGCGCCTGGGGCGTCCGGCTCCCCGAGCGATGGGACGAGCCCGAATCGCCCGAGGAGGTCGTCGGCAAGATCGCGCCGACCCCCGTCGCGATCATCCATGGGAACGACGACCACCTGTTCGCACCCGATCACGCGCGCCGGCTGTACGAGGCGGCGGGGGAACCCAAGCGGCTCCTGCTGGGCGACCGGTTCGGTCATGCCGAGGACGGCCTGACCCCGGCGTTCGAACGAAGGCTCGCGCGTATCGTCTTCGAGATGCTGGAGCTGCCGTGGTCCGAGTGAGGTTGTTCGCCGCCCTCCGCGAGGCGGCCGATGCGTCGGAGGCAGAGGTGGCGGCGAAGACGGTCGGCGACGTGGTGGACGCACTGTCCATCCGGTTCGGCGAACGGTTCGCCGCGGTGGCGGCCGTGTCGTCGTTCGTGGTCAACGGCGAGCGTGCCGCGCGATCGACGCCGATCGCCGACGGGGACGAGGTCGCGCTGCTCCCGCCGGTCTCCGGTGGCGCGCTCAGTTGCTAAGCGCGAAGGCGCCACGCGGGAATACGAGGAAGTCGAGCCGGTAGTTTCCGGCAGGCCCGAGCATTCGACGAACCCGCCCAGGTCCAAAGGCGGACGCGATCGCCCCGAACAACCGACAGCAGGGTTTCCGAGCCCCTGCCATACTCGGGCGCAACCCGTCATGCGCTTCCATCGCGTCCTCCTCATCGTGAACCCCGTCGCGCGGACGGTGTCCAAGCCCACCCTGGCGGTCATCGAGAAGGCGCTGTCCGCCGACTTCCGGTTGGAGGTCGCGGAGACCAAGGAACGCGGACACGCGAACGAGCTCGCCGCCCAGGCCGTCGAGGAGGGCATCGACCTCGTCGTCGTCTTCTCCGGCGACGGCACGATCAACGAGGCCGTGAACGCGCTCGCCGGCACCGAGACAGCCCTGGGCATCATCCCCGGCGGCGCGACGAACATCCTGGCCCGCGCGCTCGACCTTCCGACCGACCCCGTCGAGGCGACCGGCGTCCTGATCCCGAAGGCGCTCGACGACGAGGCGTTCCGGCTCAACCTCGGGCGCGCGGACGGCCGGTACTTCGCGGTCAACTGCGGTGCGGGCGATCGACGCCGCGGCGATGCGACGCCTGGATGCCAAGTTCCCCGACACGAAGGCGAAGTTCGATCGGGCCGCGTTCCGCGCCGTGGCGTGGGAGCTGATGGTCGGTTACGCGGGGCGCTCGCCCGACCTCGAGGTGAGCATCGACGGGGCGGAGCCGACGCCATCGCTGTCGGTGATGGTCGGTCGCACCGATCCGTACAGCTACTACAAGGGTCGCGGCCTGCGGATGACGCCGGAGGCCTCACTCGACTCGAGGCTCGACGTGCTCTCCGTCCGCAAGCTCGCGCGCCGGAGCGTCCCGCGCATCGCCTGGCAGGTGTTCGGCTCGGCACGACACGTCAGCGGCCGCGACATCCAGTACGTCCATGACGCCGCGCACGTGCTGGTGACGTCGAACGACCCGTTCCCCGTGCAGGTGGACGGGGACTCGCTGGGCGATCACCAGCGCTTGGAGATCGAGCTGGCGCCCGAGGCCCTCTGGGTCGTGGCCTAGGCGGGTTCGGTCCGGTCCCCGGTGGACGCCGGCGTCACCTGGATCCCGCACTCCCACTTGGACAGGCCCGCCCACCGTCCCGCGCGCTCCGGCTCGTCCGGCAGGCGCATCCGCGTGCAGGGCGCGCACCCGATCGAGCTGTACCCCAGGTCGTAGAGCGGGTTGTGCGGGAGGTCGTGCTCCTTCAGGTACGCCCAGACGTCGCGGCGCGACCACGCGGCCATCGGGTTCACCTTGACGATCCAGCGGTCCGGCTCCAGCTCGTACTGCTGCACGAACGGCGCGGTGGCGCGCGTCGGCGACGATTCCCGCCGGAACGCGGTGATCCACGCGTCCAGGCCGCGGAGCGCCTCGAACATCGGTTGCACCTTGTTCAGGTCGCAGCACGCCTCCGGGTCGCGTTCGAACAGGCGCGGTCCCATCACCTCGGCCTGACGCTCGACCGTGTACGTGCCGACGAGGTCGACCACGTTGAGCCCGAGGCGCTCGGCCAGCTGCTCCTTGAACGCGAGCGTCTCCGCGAACTGGTAGCCCGTCTCCAGGAACAGGATCGGGATGTCCGGGCGCATCTGGGTGGCGATGTGCATCACGATCGTGCCCTCGGCCTGGAACGCCGACGCGATCGCGATGCGCTCGAGGCCGGAACGCTCGAGCGCCCACGACACGATCTCGCGCGGGTCCGCCTCTTCGAACCGGTCGTTGAGCGCGACGAGTTCGTCGGCGGGGAGGAGGGTCTGCAAAGGGGCCGTCCTTGCGGTTGCGTAGGGGCGTGCGGCGCCGGGAGTCTACTCCAGGCCCGTTTCGTATGCTGAGGAGCCCTTACCCCTATCGAAAGGCCGGCATCACACCATGTCCGACATCGACCAGATCCCCCCGCACGGCGGAACCCTCGTCAACCTGCTCGTGACGCGGCGCGGAGGCCGAAGGCCTCCGCGCCGAAGCCGCCAACCTTCCCAAGCTCGCGGTCTCCGACCGCGAGCTGGCCGACCTGGAGATGCTCGCCGTCGGCGCGCTCTCGCCCCTCACCGGGTTCCAGGGGGAGGCCGACTACCACTCGATCCTCGACTCGATGCACCTGACGGACGGCCTGCCGTGGTCGATCCCCGTCACCCTCTCGGTCGACGATGACGGCGCGCACCGCCTCGGTGGCGCCGCCGCCGTGGCCCTCACCGCCGGCGAGGGCGGCGAGCCGCTCGGCGATCCTGCGCGTCAGCGAGATCTACTCGCGCGACAAGGCCAAGGAGGCGATCTCGGTCTACCGGACGGACGACCCGGAGCACCCCGGCGTCGCGGCCGTCAACGCCGCCGGCGACAAGTGCGTCGCCGGCGAGCTCCAGGTCATCGCGCTGCCGCCGCACGACGACTTCCTCCAGTACCGGTTGACGCCCGCGCAGACGCGCGCGGCGTTCGCCGAGCGGGGCTGGAAGACCGTCGTCGGGTTCCAGACCCGCAACCCGATCCACCGCGCGCACGAGTACATCCAGAAGTGCGCGCTCGAGATCGTCGACGGGTTGCTCGTGCATCCGCTCGTCGGCGCGACGAAGGGCGACGACGTCCCCGCGGACGTGCGCATGCGATGCTACGAGGCGCTGTTCGAGGGCTACTACCCGAAGGACCGCGCGATGGTGAGCGTGTTCCCCGCCGCGATGCGCTACGCGGGCCCGCGCGAGGCCATCTGGCACGCGATCTGCCGCAAGAACTACGGCTGCACGCACTTCATCGTCGGCCGCGACCACGCCGGCGTCGGCAGCTACTACGGCACGTACGACGCGCAGCAGATCTTCAACGAGTTCGCGCCCGGCGAGCTGGGGATCCAGACGCTGAACTTCGAGCACTCCTTCTGGTGCAACCGTTGTGAAGGCATGGCGTCGCCGAAGACGTGCCCCCACGGCGAGGATGACCGCGTCTCGCTCTCCGGGACGAAGGTGCGCGAGATGTTGCGCGCCGGCGAGCGTCCGCCGCAGGAGTTCTCGCGACCCGAGGTCGCCGACATCCTGATCGAGTCGATGAGCGCGCAGGCCTAGGCCGGCGAGCGGACCAGCTCGTCCGCCAGCAACCCCATGACGTACGAGTCGACGTGGCGGCCGCCGACGAACTGCGACCTCCGGCGCGTGCCCTCCATGACGAACCCAACCTTCTCGTAGGCGCGTCTGGCGCGCGGGTTCGTCTCGAAGACGTCGAGCTCGATCCGTTGGAGGTTCATGTGGTCGAAACCGAACCGGCAGAGCGTGCGGACCGCGTCCGTGCCCAGCCCCTCGTCCCAATAGGGCTTACCCAGCCAGATGCCCAGCAAGGCCGTGCGCGCCGCCGTCTCGACGGCGAAGAACGAACAGCCCCCGATCGGCTCTCGTCCGTCGATCCGCTCGATCACGAAGCTCGACTTCGACGGGTCCTTCTGGATCATGTCGAGGAACGCCTGATAGCCCGACACCGGCTGCGGCATGACCAGTCCGAGGCTCTCGCCGACCTCGGGATCGTTGATGAGCTCGTTGAGCACGGCGATGTCCGCCGGCTCGTGCGCGCGCAGCCGGACCAGCGTTCCCTGGAGGGCGGGTGCGTGCTCTTCCACGGTCCCGGAGCATACCGACCCCGCTCCGGCCGGGTTGAGCTGCTCACGGGGGCGCTGGTAGCCTCCGCAGAGCCGTCCGCGTACCGTTCCGGGCGCCGGACCAGGAGGCAGACGTCCTGAGGCTGGTCATCCCCCGCGTATCCCTGCGCGTCATCGTCGCCGTCGCCGCCCTCGCGGGCGTGCTCATCGCCGTCCCCGCGCACGCCGACACGAAGAGCGACCTGGATGCGGCTCGTCAGGAGCTCGCCTCGAAGCAGGCGGAGCTCGACGCCCTCACCCTGCAGTGGCAGCAGACGGAGACGGCGTACGCCCAGGCGCAGGATGCGGCGCGCGAGGCGCAGCAGCAGATCGGCGCCCTCCAGGCGCAGCTCACCAAGCTCCAGGGGCGGTTCGACGCGCAGGTGCGCGCGGTCTACATCTCCGGCGGCAACGAGGCGATCGGGGCGCTGCTCGGCTCCCAGTCGTTCTCGGACTTCGCCGACCGGCTGCGGTTCGCCCAGAACATCGTGCAGGGCGACGAGGACCTGGCGACGTCGGTGGCGGTCCAGTCCGAGCGTCTCAGCCGGGAGCGCGCGCGGCTGACGCAGGAGGCCGACGCCCAGGCGAAGGCGGCCGCCCTGTTGCAGTCGCAGCGGACGGCCATGGATGCCCGTCTCGCCGATCTGCAATCGACGGTGAGCGACCTCTATCAGAAGTACCAGACCGAGCAGGCCCAGCTGCAGGTGGGGCTGCCTCCGCAGGGCGGGGGCGGTTCGTTCCCGGTGACCGGTTCCGGCGCCATCTCGACGTGCCCGGTGGCGGGGCCCGTGTCGTTCGTCGACTCGTTCGGCTGGCCGCGACCGGGAGGGCGCATCCACGAGGGCATCGACATGATCTCGCCGTACGGCACGCCGATCGTGGCCGTGCACAGCGGCAACGCCGTGCAGACGCCAAACAGCCTCGGGGGGAACGCGGTGATCGTCTACCACGACGGAGGGAGCGACTTCACGTACTACGCGCACATGAGCTCGTACGGCGCATCGGGCCACGTCGGGGCGGGACAGGTGATCGGGTACGTCGGCTCGACCGGCGACACCAACGTGAACCACCTCCACTTCGAGTACCACCCCGGCGGCGGGGGCGCGGTCGATCCGTACCAGACGCTGCTCGCCGTCTGCTGAGCCGGTCCGGGCGTAGGATGGGCGACGTGAACGAGCAGAAGACCGGCCACCGGCGCATCGACCGGATCCGCGATCCGGCGTACGTCGAGGGCATCGAGGCGCTCACGCTCGACGACCTCCGGAGCCGGCGCGACGAATGCCTGGCCGAGCGCGAGTACCTCTCGCTCCTGCGCCGGCTGGTGCAGGGCCGGGCCGAGATCCTGCGTGCCGAGGTCGACGCCCGCAGCTCCGGGGAAGAACAGGGTCCGCTCGTCGATCGCTTGGCCGAGATCCTGGCGGGCGACGAACGACAATCACCGGCGCGGGGAGAGGCCGTCAAGGTCGGTCTTCCCGAGGAGGAGCTGCTGATCGCACGCCGCCGCATCGAGCGGCTGGTCTCGGATGCCGGCATCTCCGACCCCAGCGCGCTGGACGACGCGAACCTCGCGAGCGCCGTCGACCTGCTCGCCTCCGAGGAGCGCGAGGTCTCCTCGGCTCGCGGCGACGTGATCCGGGTGCTGGACACGCTGCAGGACGAGCTGAAGCGCCGGTACCGCGAGGACCCCACGCTCGTCCTGAGCTGAGCCCGTGGGCGCCGTCCCGCTCGTCCGGGTGGTCCGCGGCGGTCTCACCGAGTCGATCCACGCCGGGCACGTCGCCGTCTGCGACGCCGACGGCACCGTGATCGCGTCGGCCGGCGATCCCGATCGCATGATCTTCGCGCGCTCGTGCATGAAGCCGTTGCAGGCCGCGGTCTCTCTGACGGCGATCGACGAACCCCTGCCCGATCGCGAGGCGGCGGTCATCGCCGCCTCGCACAACGGCGAGCCGGTCCACGTGGCGACGGTCAGGGCGGTGCTGGAGCGCGCCGGCCTCGACGCCGACGCCCTGCGGAACCCGCCCGGGTGGCCGCTCGACGCCGAGACCATGGCGGCCTCCCAGCACAAGCACAAGCTGTTGCACAACTGCTCCGGCAAGCACGCGGGCATGCTGCTGGCGTGCGTCCGGGAGGGGTGGGACCCGGCGACGTACCTCCGGGCGAGCCATCCGCTCCAGCGGCGCGTGACGCGGGCGGTGCGGCGTGCGACCGGCCTCGAGGACCTGGTGATGAGCGTCGACGGGTGCGGGGTGCCGGTCCACGGCATGCCGCTGCGTTCCATGGCCACGTTGTTCGCGCGCCTGACCGCGACCGAACGTCTCGGGGACCTGGCGCCGGCCGCCGACCGTGTGACCGAGGCGATGCGCTCCGAGCCCTACCTGGTCGGCGGCCGCAACCGCGTGGACACCGATCTCATGCGGACGACGCCGGACATCGTGGCGAAGTCAGGCGCTGAAGCCCTCGAGTGCGCGGCCGCGTTGCCGTCCGGCCTGGGCGTCGCGGTGAAGATCGAGGACGGGGGGAGCCGGGCGTCGGCCCCGGCGCTCCTCAGGGTGCTGGAGCAGATCGAGGTCCTCCCGGCGGACCACCTCCCCGCGTTGGCGTACCACGCCTCGCCCCCGGTCGTGGGTGGCGGCAAGCCCGTCGGTGCGCTCGAAGCGGTCTTCGACCTGCGGTTCCGACGCCCGCGGACGGGCAAGCGACCGTAACCCGCTAAGCGACTTCACGCGTAACATCCCTGTCATGCGCAAACCACGGGTCGCCGTGCTCTCCGTGCACACGTCGCCGATGGATCAGCCCGGCTCCGGCGACTCCGGCGGCATGAACGTGTACATCCGCGCGGTCGCCGAGCGACTGGCGGATCACGAGGTCGAGGTCGACCTGTTCACCCGCTGCCGCGGCGCCGACGGTCCGGAGATCCTCGAGATCGGCGCCGGGGTGCGGCTCGTGACCCTCAAGGCCGGCCCGTGCGCTCCGGTCCCGAAGACCGATCTGCCGCGGTTCCTGCCGGAGTTCTTGGGTGGGGTGCTCCGCCGGGCTCGGATCGACGGGCAGGGCTACGACATCCTGCACAGCCACTACTGGCTCTCTGGCTGGGTCGGCAACTCGGCGAAGGACATCCTCGGCCTGCCCCTCGTTGCCTCGTTCCACACGCTCGGCAAGGTCAAGAACTACTCGCTCGCTCGCGGGGAGGCGCCCGAGCCGCCGTCGCGCCTGGTCGGCGAGGAGCGGGTGATCGCCGGGGCGGACCGGATCCTGGCTCCGACGCCGGCGGAGGCCGCGCAGCTGGTCGGGCTCTACCGGGCCGACCCCGACCACATCCGGATCGTGCCTCCGGGCGTGGACCACTCGATCTTCTTCCCGCGGGACCGGGATGCCGCCCGGGACCGGCTCCATCTCGCCGGCCTTCGGCTGGCGCTGTTCGTCGGGCGTCTCCAGGCCCACAAGGGCCCCGACATCGCGGTGCGGACGCTCGCGGAGGCGGTCGCGCAAGACCCCGAGCTCACGCAGGACCTGATGCTCGCGATCGTGGGGGGTCCGAGCGGGACCGCGCAGGGCGGCGAGGTCGCTCGGTTGATGGAGCTGGCCGCGGCGCTCGGCGTGAGCGAGCGCGTGATGCTCTTCCCGCCGCTGCCGCAAGCGCGCCTGGCCGACGTGTACGCCGCCGCGGACGTCGTGCTCGTGCCCTCCCGCTCGGAGTCCTTCGGACTGGTGGCGCTCGAGGCGCAAGCGTGCGGGACGCCGGTGGTCGCCGCCGCCGTCGGGGGGCTGCGGTTCGTCGTCCACGACGACCGGACGGGGTTCCTGGTCGAGGGCCACGACCCCGCGGACCATGCCGAGCGGATGCTCCAGATCCTGCGGGATCCGGCGCTCGCCGAACGCCTGGGCGTCGCGGCCGCCCGCGAGGCGCTGCGGTTCACGTGGGACGCCACGGCGGCCGAGCTCGCAGGCATCTATCGAGAGCTGCTGACGGCGGGACGATGATCCGGGGCGAGCGCGTCACGCTCCGTCCGGTCGAGGAACGCGACCATCCGCTGATCCACGCCTGGCAGAACGACCCCGAGGTGTGGTGGCTCATGGACTACGAGTCGCCGTTCTCCCTGGCCGACATCGCCGAGAGCGAGAAGCGCGCCACCGAGGAGGGGTTCCCGTTCATCATCGAGGCCGAGGGACGCCCGATCGGCCGGATCGGGATCAACAACGTCCGCCGCCGCGACCGGATCTGCGCGCTCTACGTCTTCATCGGGGAACGCTCGGCGTGGGGGCAAGGGCTCGGGACAGACGCGATCGACACCCTGTTGGCGTACGCGTTCTCGCGGTTCGACCTCCACCAGGTCGAGCTCTGGTCGTTGGCGGACAACGAGCGCGCGCTCCGTGCGTACGCCCACTCCGGGTTCCGCGAGGAGGCGCGGCTCGCGGAACGGTCGTGGAAGGACGGACGCTGGGTCGATCGGGTCCTCATGTCGGTCACCCGCGAGAACTTCGACGCCGCGCGCACGCACCGTGACCAGCGCGAACGCTGAGGGGCGCCGTCCGTTCGCCGATTTGTCACTCTTTCGTTCGAGTCTCTGACCTGCGGTTATACCGTCTGACCAGCAGAAACGTCAGGTTGACCGCGGTCGGGGCGGCCGATACATTTCGCCTCGCTCCAAGCAGTCGAAGCAACCGACGCGAAGGAACCGGACGGGGCAGCGGGGAAGCCGCAAGGCGGAACCGAGGTCCCAGACTCGGGAAGGCCGCAAGGCAACAGCGAGTCGGTCGGGAAGGCCGCAAGGCCGGAACGGCGGCCCAGGTCGCGGACGAACCCGCAAGGGGGAGTCGGACAGGGGCCCCGCCGCCGGACGAAGCCGCAAGGCGGAGTCCACGGCGGCGGACCGTCGGGAGAGCCGCAAGGCGATCCTGCGGGGTCCGGAGGTCCGCGCGACGGAAGCGGAGGTTGCTTGGAGCAACAGAGCCCGAGGGGCTGACGGTGGCTGAGAGCTTCGGTTCTCGGCGAGCCGGAGGTCCCTCGGGTTCTTCTATTTCCGCTACTGTCGCGGCGCCATGGGGTCCTCCCGCAGTCAACGCGCCGCCGACGCCGAAGCGCGTCGCGAGCGGATCGTCGAGGTCGCGATGCGCCACTTCGCCGAGCACGGCTACCGCGGGGCCCGCGTCGAGGACATCGCCACCGAGGTCGGCGTGGCCAAGGGCACGGTGTTCCTGGACTTCTCCAACAAGGAAGGGCTGTTCCTGGCCGCGTACCAACGAGCGGTCTCGAGCCTCCCGGCGTGGCTCGATGCGCCCGGGGACGTTGTCGAGAGCGGATTCTGGGCCACGCTCGACTGGTGGCTGGAGCGGACCGAGGAGTTCGGCCGCCAGGACTGGGTGGCGAACCGGGTGGCGTTGATCGGCCGGTACGACACGGGTCTGGGACTGCGCCGACCGATCGACCGCTTCATGCGGAGCGAGGACCCGTACGGCACGCTCGAGTTCGTGGAGTTCGGCGTGCGACGCGGCGAGGTCCGCAGCGACGTTGACGTCGAGATGCTCGCGTCGATGATGGACTGGCTGGCCGAGCGGTTCCAGGACGCGCTGGTCTCGGAGGACCTCGACCCCGGCTTGATCCACCGGACGCCCGAGCGCCGATCCATGCGGATCCGCGAGTTCGTCGAGGTGCTCCGCGGAGGCATCGAGGACCGACACGATGAGTGAACGATGACGCTGTCGACCTCCGTGATCCGCCCGTCGATCCTGCGCCTGGCGGGATCTCCGTGGTTCCGCCGGCTGGCCACGACCACCCGTCCCGGCCGCGCCGTGGCGTCGCGGTTCGTCGCCGGCGAGACGCTGGATCAGGCCATGGCCGTCGCGCGGGACCTCGACCGGAACCGCGTCGCCGCCATGCTCGATCACCTGGGGGAGAACGTGGGAACGGCCGCGCAAGCCGTCGACGCGCGCGACGCGTACCTCACGGCGATCGGGGCGATCCGGCTCGACCCCTCGATCGACATCGCCGTCTCGCTCAAGCTCACGCAGCTCGGTCTGGACCGCTCGGTCGAGGATTGCGTGGCGAACGTCGAGCCCATCCTCGCGGCGGCCGACGATGCCGGCACCCTGGTGATGATCGACATGGAGGCCCACGCCTACGTCGATCGAACGCTCGACGTCGTGCGCCGGGTGCACGCCGGGCACCCTCGCGTCGGCGTGGCGCTTCAGTCGTACCTCCGCCGCTCCGTGACCGATGTCTTCGACCTGCCCATCGGTATCCGCGTGCGGCTGGTGAAGGGTTCCTACCTCGAGCCCCCCGAGGTCGTGTACGCCGACAAGCAGGAGGTGGACCAGAGCTTCCGGCGGTTGTTCGTCACGCTCTTCGAGCGCGGTCACGCGATCGACGTGGCGACGCACGATCCGCGGCTGCTCGAGGGCGTCCGCAGGATCGTCGATGCCACCGAGAACGGCTGGTTACGGGTGGAGTTCCAGATGCTGTACGGTGTCCGCCGGGATCTGCAGGCCGACCTCGCGCGGCGCGGTTACCCGGTTCGGGTCTACGTCCCGTACGGCACCGAGTGGTACCCCTATCTGACGCGTCGGCTGGCGGAGCGACCCGCGAACATGTGGTTCTTCGCGTCCAACCTGATACGGAGCGCACGATGACAGCCAAGGAGATACAGAGGCGGGTGGCGTTCCTCGGCGGCGGCAAGATGGCCGAGGCGCTCATCTCCGGACTGATCCGCTCGGGCGGGCGGACGGCGGACGAGATCATGGTCACGTGCCGCCGTGAGGAGCGCGCGCTGGAGCTCGCCGGCAAGTACGGCGTCACCGCGACGCTCGACAACGCCGAGGCTGCGCACTGGGCGCACGTCCTGGTCCTGATGGCCAAGCCGCAGGACATGGAGGTCCTCCTGACGCAGATCCGGGGCGCCGTGTCTCCTGAGGATCTGGTCGTGAGCTTCGCCGCCGGCATCCGCACGTCGTTCGTGCAGAAGCATCTGGCCGACGACGTGGCCGTGGTCCGCGTCATGTCGAACGTCCCCGTCATGGTGGATGAGGCGATGTCGGTGATCGCGGCCGGGTCGCGCGCGACGGACGAGCACATGGTGATCACCGAGGAGCTGCTCGGCTACGTCGGGAAGGTTCTGCGGCAGAAAGAGGTCCACATGGACGCCGTCACGGCGACGAGCGGCAGCGGCCCGGCGTACTTCTTCCTGCTCGCCGAGGCCATGATCGAGGCCTGTATCCTGCTGGGACTGTCGCGCGACGTCGCGACCGAGCTGATCATCCAGACGATGCTCGGTTCGGCGAAGATGCTTCGCGACACCGGCAAGCATCCCGTGGAGCTCCGCGAGATGGTGACGTCGCCGGGCGGCACGACGATCGCGGCCATCCGCATCTTGGAGGAAGCCGGGGTGCGCGCCGCGTTCCTCAACGCGATCGACGCCGCCTGCAAGCGGGGCCTGGAGCTCGCCCAGGGCGGCGATGACGACGAAGACTAAGGAGTAGTTGATGGGCAAAGGAGACCTCGCCAAGGTCCGCGACTCGAAGGACCGGCAGCGTGAGAAGAAGGAGCGCGACAAGCGTCAGGCCGCCGAGCGCGGCAAGGCGCGGAAGGCAGCGAAGAAGAAGTAGATCGGCCGGGCTCCTCAGTTCGACGGCGAGAGCCGGCGCACGGCGTCTCGAAGCTCACGGAGCTCACGATGGAGGTCGTCGATGTTCGACTTGGTTGCCGGCTCCGCCTCCGGCTTGAGCTTGTAGTCGATAGCCCCGCCCGTACGGAGCTCGGCCCACTGGACATCGTCACTGGGGTCTCCGACGCCTTGGCGGCGCAGCTCGGCGAAGAGGTCCAGCTGCGAGATGCCGAGCCCCCTGAGTGCCCATTCCTGGATCTCCCCATCGTCGATGAGGAGTACGGGATCCGTTCGCGTGGCGAATAGGCTGCTCACCATGCCCGTCGGCTCGGGCGAGGGCTTGCGCTCCTTCTCCTCCTGTTGGCTCCGGTCGGCCCGCCCCATCTTCCGGGCCCACTCCCAGCGCGCCACGAGCTCGTTCGCCACGATCAACGTCACCGCCCCCACGGCGCCGCCGACGAACGAGTTGTCGGGACCGATGATCGCGTTCTGGACGACGTTCGACAGCAGGAGCACCACGACGAAGTCCGACGCCGTGAGCTGCGCGGCGTCGCGCTTCGCGAAACGCATCAAGATGTAGATCAGCGCGTACACCGCCACGGTGCGCAACACCTTGTCCCAGATGGGGATCTGCGACCGAAGGATGTCGTTGAACGATCCGGCGATCAGGTGCACGGTGCCTCCTCTTCCTCAGCGGGGTGAGAGCCGGTTGCGGAGCGTGCCGATGCCTTCCGCCGCGAGCTCGATGCGAGCCCCGGGCCACAGACGCCGGGACGGGTCGAGGTCGGCGCCTCCGAACGGACCGAGCGCGAACGCGTCGCCGCGTTCCAGGGTCGCGATCCGGGAGGCGTCGCTGATCAGTGCGTACAGGCTCGCGGCCGCTCCGTTCAGGTTGCCCTTGGCGAGCTCCTCGCCGTCGATCGTGACCTGCACGATCATCGTCTGCGGGTCGATCTCGTCGGCGGTCACGACGCACGGACCGATCGCCAGCGGGAGGCCGTCGGACGTGGTCAGCGGATCGCCGCTCGCACCGTGCGCCGACCAGTCGTTCACCAACGTGTACCCGAAGATGTTCGCGGGAACCTCGTCGGGTGCGGCGCCCGTGGTCTCCAACCCGAGGACGGCGGCGACCTTCGGCTCGTAGTCGATCCAGGCCGCGTCGAGCGGCCAGGGAACGTCTTGCTCCGGCCCGACGATGCGGCGCTCCACCGCATAGGCGTCGGGGGTGAGCAAGGAGGAGGGGAAGAGGGGCGGCAGGATACGTGCCTGTTCGACGACGTGGTTCGCCGTCTCGTCTCGTTCGAGGGCGGCACGGGCGGCATCCATCACGGAGCCGCGGCTGCTCGCCACCAGAGCTTCCAAGGTGGTGGGGAAGGCGGGGTGCCCAACCACGTCGGGCAGATCGACTACCTCACCCCCGAGGATCGCTCCCAGTCGCCGGTGCCCCCTCCGGTCATAGGTCACGAGCCTCATCAGGGAGCCGAAGCATACGCCCGCCCACCTGCGATTTCCGGGTTTGGGCCGACGAACTGCCGGTCACACGCGGATAGGCGCTCAACGGGGGCGTTGGCTAAGCTACACGTGGCATCACCAGCGGTTTCCGAACGCATCCGATGGAAGGGGATGACGCCCCATGTCGACGAAGTTCCGCATCACCTACGCGACCATGTCGGCCGACAACGAGGAGCTCCAGCAGGCCTATGACGAGGCCGCCGAGCGGATGAAGGGCGAGCTCGGCAAGGACTACCCGGTCATCGTGAACGGCGAGGAGCGCTGGCGCGAGGACAAGTACATCGAGCCGTCGCCGATCGACCACGACGTCGTGATCGGCCGCTTCTCGCAGGCGACCGCCGAGGACGTCGAGGACGCGGTCGCCGCGGCCAAGGCGTTCTCGCTCGAGTGGGACCGGATGGGGTGGAAGGAGCGCGTCCGGATCCTCCGCAACGTGGCCGACATCATGGAGGACCGGCTGTTCGACCTGGCGGCGCTGATGGCCTACGAGGTCGGCAAGAGCCGCCTCGAGGCACTGGGCGACGTGCAGGAGACCGCCGAGCTGATCCGCTGGAACTGCGACGCGATGGAGCAGCACGACGGGTTCCGCACGCCGATGAGCGGTCTCGGCGCCGCCGGCGACTACTACGACGTGATGCGCCCCTACGGGGTGTGGGCCGTGATCAGTCCGTTCAACTTCCCGATGGCCCTGTCGGGCGGGCCGTCGTCCGGCGCGCTCGTCGCCGGCAACTGCGTGGTGCTGAAGCCCTCGAACCAGGGCGCGCTGCTCGGCTACAAGCTCTACGAGTGCTACCGGGACGGGGGCGTCCCCGCCGGGGCGTTCCACCTGGTGGTCGGACGCGGCGCGGTGGCCGGCGAGGCGCTCTGGAAGCACCCGGACGTCGCCGGCGTCACGTTCACCGGCTCGTACCAGGTGGGCATGAGCATCTACCGGGAGTTCGCGACCGACGTGCCGAAGCCCGTGATCTGCGAGATGGGCGGGAAGAACCCGGCGATCGTCACCAAGAACGCGGACCTCGACGTCGCGACCGACGGCGTGCTGCGCTCGGCCTTCGGGTTCGGCGGGCAGAAGTGCTCGGCGTGCTCGCGGGTGTTCGTGGAACGCGAGGTCTACGACGACTTCCTCGGGATGCTCAAGGAGAAGACCGAGAAGATCACGGTCGGCGACCCGATCCGGCGCGACGTCTACCTCGGGCCGATCATCAACGAGGCCGCGCTCGACACCTATGAAGAGGCGGCGGCCGAGGCCGGGAAGAACGGCACGCTCGTGACGGGCGGCGCGCGTATCACCGAGGGCGACCTGGGTCGGGGGCTCTTCGTGCAACCGACGATCGCCGAGGCGCCCGACGACAGCTGGCTCTGGAAGAAGGAGCTGTTCGTGCCGTTCGTCATGGTGGCGCCGTTCGACGAGCTGGATGACGCGATCGAGAAGGCGAACGCGACCGAGTACGGCCTGACGGCCGGGTTCTTCAGCACGGACCAGGCGGAGGTCGACGAATGGCTCGACCGGATCCAGGCGGGCGTGGTCTACGTGAACCGTCGCGCCGGCGCGACGACCGGGCGCGTGGCCGGGCGTCCAGCCGTTCGGCGGCTGGAAGGGCTCCGGGACGACCGGCAAGGCCGGCGGCGGTCCGTACTACGTCTCGCTGTACCTGCGGGAGCAGTCGCGGACGGTGATCTCGGAGTGAGCCTGGAGGACGTGGAGCTCGAAGCCTTGGCGAACGCCGAGGCGCCGCACCTGATCACCGATCTCCCGGGGCCTGTGGCGCAGGAGGTCCTGGACCGCGACGCGCGCGTGACGAGCCCGTCGCTCCCGCGCGTGTACGAGTTCGTCCCCAAGCGGGGCTCCGGGTCCGTGGTCGAAGACGTCGACGGGAACCTCTTCCTCGACGTCAACGCCGGCATCGCGGTCACGTCGACCGGACACTGTCACCCGAGGGTGGTGGCGGCGATCCAGGAGCAGGCGGCGGAGCTGATCCACTACTCGGCGAGCGACTTCTTCCTGCCCATCTATTCCGAGGTCGCCGAGCGCCTGGACGAGATCGCGCCGATGTCGGGGCCCGTCCGCTCGTTCCTCACGAACTCCGGGACCGAGGCGGTCGAGGCGGGCATGAAGCTCGCCCGGTGGGCGACGGGACGGCAGTACATCCTGGCGTTCTACAACTCGTTCCACGGCCGGTCCTATGGGAGCGTCTCCCTCACCGCGTCGAAGGCGGCGTACCGGGCGGGGTTCGGGCCGCTGCTGCCGGGCGTGATCCACGCCTACTACGGCGACGGTCGCGACATGGACATGGCGCCGGGCTCCGCCGAGGACGGCTTCCCCACGATCGACTACATCGAGCACTTCCTGTTCCGCAAGATGGTCTCGCCGCTCGAGGTGGCGGCGATCGTGGTCGAGCCGATCCTCGGTGAGGGCGGCTACATCGTCCCGCCCGACGGGTGGCTGATGGCGCTCCGCGAGCTCTGCGACCGCCACGGGATCTTCCTGGTCTGCGACGAGGTGCAGTGCGGCATGGGGCGCACCGGCAAGATGTGGGCGGTGGAGCACACGGGGGTCGAGCCCGACATCCTCCTCGCCGGCAAGGGCATCGCGAGCGGCATGCCGCTCGGCGCCATGATCGCCAAGGACGAGAAGATGACGTGGACGATCGGCACCCACGGCTCCACGTACGGCGGGAACGCCGTCTCCTGCGCGGCCGCTCTGGCCACGATCGACGTGATCCGCGACGAGCACCTGATGGAGAACGCGTCGAAGGTCGGCGACGTCCTCCTCAACGGTCTCCGCGACCTGCAGGAGCGGAACGACCGCATCCGCGAGGTCCGCGGGCTCGCCCTGATGATCGGCGTCGAGCTGCCCGACCATCACGCGATGATCGCCGTGGAGCAGGCCGCGTTCAAGCGGGGGCTGCTCGCGCTCGGGTGCGGTGAGAGCACGATCCGGATGTCGCCCCCGCTCGTGTTCCGTGAGGACCAGGCGCGGACCGCGCTGGAGATCTTCGAGGGCGCACTCGCCGACGCCGAGGGCGCCGGGGAAGCCGGGTAGGAGCTCGTCGTGACCCTGAGCCTGGACACCATCACGTTCGACTGCGCGGACCCCAAGGCGCTGGCTGCGTTCTGGGCGGCGGCGCTCGGCATGGTCGTGGACGACGAAGATGACGACGGCGCGTTCGTCGTGGACCCCGAAGGGAAGAGCAGGGGCTTGTTCTTCCAGAAGGTTCCGGAGCCGAAGGCCGTGAAGGATCGGATCCATCTGGACGTCCGGCCGAGCGGCTCGATGGCCGCCGAGGTGACGCGGTTGAAGGAGCTCGGCGCCACCGAGGACGGGCTCGTGGAGGTGGAGAACAGCTTCTGGACGATCATGCTCGATCCCGAGGGCAACGAGTTCTGCGTGTTGCGTGGCCCCGAGGACGGATGGTCGGGTGAGCTCTGACAAGGTCGCGACCATGCACGACGCCGTCGAGGCGTTGGTGCAGGACGGCGACACGGTGGCGATCGAGGGGTTCACCCACCTCATCTGTTTCGCGGCCGGGCACGAGATCATCCGTCAGGGCCGCCGCGACCTGACGCTCTGCCGCCTGACCCCCGACGTGATCTACGACCAGATGATCGGGGCCGGCGTCGCGTCCAAGCTCGTGTTCTCGTGGCTGGGCAACCCGGGGGTCGGCTCCTTGCACGCGATCAGGCGCCGGATCGAGCGCGCCGACCCGGCGCCGCTCGAGATCGAGGAGTACTCCCACTTCGGCATGGTGTGCCGGTACGTCGCCGGCGCCTCGAACCTGCCGTTCTTCCCCATCCGCAGCTACTTCGAGTCCGACATCCCGGAGGTGAACCCCAGCATCAAGGCGATGGTCTCGCCGTACGAGGACGCGACCGAGGTGCACGTCGTGCCGCCGCTGAATCCCGACGTCACGATCGTTCACGCGCAACGCGCCGACGCCAGCGGCGATGCCCAGATCTGGGGGCTGCTCGGCTGTCAGAAGGAGGCCGCGTTCGCGGCCGATCGCGTGATCGTGGTGTGCGAGGAGATGGTGGAGGAGTCGGTGATCCGCGCCGACCCGAACCGCACCGTGATCCCCGGGGTGATCGTCGACGCGGTGGTGGAGGAGCCGTTCGCGTGCCATCCGTCGTTCACGCAGGGGTACTACGACCGCGACAACGCGTTCTACCTGGCGTGGGATGAGATCGCGCGCGACGCCGCCTCGCTCGATGCGTGGCTGGAGGAATGGGTCTACGGCCTGGCGAGCCACGCCGAGTACGTCGAGAAGATGGGCGAGCAGCTGTGGGATTCTCTGCGACCCGAACCGGCGATGTCGGGAGAGGTCGACTACGGGCGGTACGCGTGAGCGACGATGCGATGACGGCCGCGGCCGATCTCGGCTATTCCAAGTCCGAGATCATGATCGCGGCGAGCGCGCGCCAGCTCGACGCGGTCCAGAACTGCTTCGTCGGCGTGGGCTTGCCGAACATCGTCTGCAACCTGGCGCAGCGAACCGTCTCGCCGGACCTGCAGCTGGTGTACGAGTCCGGCGTGTTCGGCGCGCGCCCGGAGCGCCTGCCGCTGTCGATCGGCGACCCGACGCTCGTCACGGGCGCGACCGCCGTGACGTCGATGTTCGAGCTGTTCGCGTACTACCTCCAGGCGGGCTTGATCGATGTCGCGTTCCTGGGCGCGGCGCAGATCGACCGGTTCGGCAACATCAACACCACCGTGATCGGCGACTACGCCAACCCCAAGGTCCGCCTGCCCGGTTCCGGGGGCGCGTGCGAGATCGCGATCAACGCGCGGCAGGTCATGGTGATCATGCGGCAGGGCAAGCGCTCGTTCGTCGACACGATCGACTTCCGGACCTCGCCCGGACATTCGGGGGACCCGGCGCACGACGCCGCGCGCGGGTGGTGGGGCAGCGGACCGACGAGCGTCGTGACCGATCTGGGCACGTATACGTTCGACGAGGCAACCGGCGAGATGACCCTCGCGACCCTGCACCCGGGCGTCACGCTGGATCAGGTGGGCGAGAGCATGGGCTGGCAGCCGAAGGTCGCCGCCGAGCTGGGCCAAACGGCGCCGCCGACCGCGGAGGAGCTCCGCCTGATCCGCGAGGAGCTGGACCCGGCCGGCGTCTACACCACGTAGCGCAGGTGGAGCGGTGCCTCCGGGCGGTACCGTAGCGGCCATGCCGGAGCGCGATCCGGGACGCGAGCCCTCCCCGTGGGCCGATCCCGCCGAGATGAACGAGCCCGAGCCGGATTGGGCCAAGGAGATCCGCGCCCGCCGCAAGGCTCGAGCCGAGCGGCTGCGCAAGGTCTTCGACGGCTTCGACGCGCAGCCGCTGAAGCGGCCCGCTAAGCCGAAGCCCCCCGCGGGTGACGCCGGATGAGCCACGTGTTCCCGCGGGTGCTCAACCGGACGCTGCCCACGGCTGTTTCCGCGGAGGGCGCTTGGATCGTCGACGCGGACGGGAAGCGTTACCTGGACGGCGCCGGCGGTGCGATCGTGATCGGGGTCGGGCACGGCGATCGAGCGCTCATCGACGCCGCGACGGCACAGCTCAACACCACCCAGTACGTCCACGGCACGATGTTCACGACCGAGGCGGTCGAACGCTACGCGGACGAGCTCGCGCCCTACCTCCCCATGGACGACCCGCGCATCTATCCGGTATCGGGCGGAAGCGAGGCGGTCGAGACCGCGATCAAGATGGCGCGCGCGTACCACCTGGCTCGCGGCGACGACGTCCGCTCGACGATCATCGCCCGGCGGAGCTCGTACCACGGCAACACGCTCGGCGCGCTCGATGCGAGCGGGAAGGAACCGATCCGCAAGCCCTACACGGCCTGGCTCGGGCGGTTCCTGCATGCGCCGGCCGCCTACGAGTACCGATGCGGCAACCCGCAGCACCCCGAAGGATGTGGCGCCTGGCACGCCTCGGAGCTCGAGCGGATGATCTCGCTCGCCGGCGCGGACAGCGTCGCGGCGTTCATCGCCGAGCCGGTGGGCGGGGCGACGCTCGCGGGCGCCGTTCCCACCGACGACTACTGGCCGGCGGTCGTCGAGGTCTGCCGCAGGCACGGCGTGCTCGTGATCGCGGACGAGGTCATGACCGGGTTCGGACGGATCGGACGGTGGTTCGGGGTGGACCACTGGAACGTTCGACCCGACATCCTCACGGCCGGGAAGGGAACGACGAGCGGCTACGTGCCGTTCGGGTTCGCCGCGGCGAGCGGCGAGGTCTTCGACACGATCGCGACGACGGGGTTCGTCCATGGGTTCACGTGGTCGCACAACGCGCTCGGCGCGGCGGTCGGACGCGCGGTGATCCGCCGGCTCGCCGAGGGAGGCTTGATCGACCGGAGCGCGGACCTGGGGGAACGGATCCGCAAGGACCTCACCGTTGCGCTCGACGGTGATCCATCCGTGGGGGACGTGCGGGGGATCGGCATGTTGATCGGCGTCGAGCTCGTGCGAGACCGGGAGACGAAGGATCCGTTCCCGCGCACGGAACACGTGAGCGAGCGGGTGGTCGGCGCCGCGCGGGATGCCGGACTCCTGCTCTACTCGAGCACGGGTCACGTGGACGGGACGAACGGAGACCTGGTGATGGTCGGGCCGCCGTTCGTCTTGACCGACGACGACGCCACCCTGTTGGTGGAGCTGACCGCGGCCGCGATCCGCTCGCTGCGGTGAGCGAGCATGTCGGCCTCGTGCTCTGCCCCGAGGCCAGGATCTACGATCATGGTCCGCAGCATCCGCTGCGACCCCAGCGCGTCCTGTTCACCTGGGATCTGATCCGCGCGCTCGAGCTGGATGAGCTGCCCAACGTCGAGCGGCTCCGCAGCACCGACCCGGCGGACGACGCCACGATCGAGCTCGTGCACACGCCGGCGTACGTGGACGCGACGCGTCAAGCGGGCCACGGTGGATCGGGCGACTGGGCCCGGTTCGGGTACGGGCCGGGTGACAACCCGATCTTCGACCGGATGCACGAAGCCGGGGCGCTCGTGGTGGGTGCCAGCGTGATGGCGGCGCACGCCGTCTGGTCCGGTGACGTGGAGCATGCGTTCAACGCCGCCGGTGGCCTGCACCACGCGATGCCGGAACGCGCGTCGGGCTTCTGCGTCTACGACGATCCCGCCGTCGCCATCGCCTGGTTGCTCGAAGCCGGAGCCGAACGGATCGCCTACGTCGACGTCGACGTGCATCACGGCGACGGCGTGCAGTTCATCTTCTACGATGACCCGCGCGTGCTGACCATCTCGATCCACGAGTACGCGCCGTGGTTCTTCCCCGGCACGGGCGCCATCACCGAGCGAGGCGGCCCCGCGGCGATGGGGAGCGCGGTCAACATCCCTCTGCCACCGTTCACCGGCGACGACGCTTGGCTCGAGGCCTTCCGATCGATCGTCCCTCCGCTGGTCCGACGGTTCGCGCCTGACGTGTTGGTGACGCAGCTCGGATGCGACACGCACGCGACCGACCCGCTCGCGCAGATGCAGCTCACGATGCGGGCGTACCGAGAGACCGCGAAGGAGCTGCACACCCTCGCGCACGAGGTGGCGGAGGGCCGATGGGTGGCCACCGGCGGCGGGGGATACCAATGGGCGCGCGTGGTCCCGCGGGCCTGGACGATCGCGTTCGCCGAGATGGCGGACGCGGAGCTGCCCGACCAGCTCCCCGAGGGCTGGATCGAGCAGGTGGAGTTCGAGATCCGCGGCGCGGTTCCGACGACGTTCGCGGACCCTTCGATGGGTGCGGGCGACGGCGACGACGGGGCACGCGCGGTTGCGGCCCAGGTGCGCGCCATGGTCGGTCTCGAGGGGTCCGAGTGACGACGCGGACCAAGCTCGTGTGCACGCTGGGTCCGGCGACGAATACGCCGAAGTTCATCCGCGGGCTGGTCACTGCGGGCGCGACGATCTTCCGCATCAACTTCTCCCACGGCACGCCCGCCGATCATGCGCGGGCGGTCGAGCTCGTGCGGGCCACCGAGGCGAAGCTCGACCGGGCCCTGGCCGTGATGGCCGACCTCCCGGGACCGAAGGTGCGCCTGGGCGTCGTCCACCCCGACGCGTTGAAGCTCACGCCCGGGCAGGCCTTCGCGTTGCGGCCGGACGGAGAGGGAGGCCGGGACGGCTCGTCGACGACCTATCCGGGACTGGCACGCGACATGCGGGTGGGGGACCGGATCCTGTTGGCCGACGGAGCGGTCGAGCTCACCGTGTCGGATATCGACGGGTCGATCGTCCGGACGGACTGCGTGCGCGGCGGCACCGTTCGCTCCGGCCAGGGGGTGAACGTCCCCGCCGAACGCCTCAGCCTGCCGGCGGTCACGGAGCGCGACCGCGAGGGCTTGGTCCGCGCGCTCGATCTGGGCGTCGACCTGGTGGCGCAGTCGTTCGTGCGTGACCCCGACGACGTGAAGGAGCTGCGTTCGCTGATGGGCGAGCGCGCGGTGCCGATCGTGGCGAAGATCGAAACGAAGCCCGCCGTGGAGCAGATCGAGAAGATCCTGCGCGTCACGGACGCGGTGATGGTCGCGCGCGGCGACCTGGGCGTGGAGCTTCCGATGGAACAGGTCCCGCTGCTCCAGAAGGATCTCCTGCGCGCTGCCCGGGGGGCCTCGCGACCGGCGATCGTCGCCACCCAGATGCTGGAGTCGATGATCCGAGCGCCCAGGCCCACGCGCGCCGAGGCCACCGACGTCGCGAACGCGGTCCTGGACGGCGCGGACGGCATCATGCTCTCGGGCGAGACGGCGATCGGCCGGTTCCCGTTCGAGGCCGCCGCGGCCGCCGCTCGGATCGCCGAGGCCGTCGAATCGCGCGGGGCCGAGTATCGGGCGGCGCAACCGGCGTGCCGCCACACCGGCGAAGGGCCGGCGGTCGCGCATGCGGCGGCGGCGGTCGCCACCGAGGATCGCGACGTGGTCGCCATCACGTGCTACACGGAGACGGGCCGGACGGCGCGGCTGCTGTCCGCGGAGCGTCCGGGTTGTCCGGTGTACGCGTTCATCCCGGACGAGAAGGTCCGGCGGGCGAACGCCGTACAGTGGGGGGTGATCCCGCTGCCGTCGCGCAAGCCGGCCGACACCGACGAGATGATCGCGTTGATGGACGAGGGACTGCAGGCGTTCGGGCTCGCGAAGCCGGGGGACGCCGTCGTCATGGCGGCGGCATCGCCCGCCGGCAAGACCACCACGAACATGCTGAAGATCCACCGGGTCGGATCGCCCGTCCGCTGACCAGCGACGCGGGACGGGGAACGAGGACCGACGGAGGAGAGCGTATGTGGAGTGGACCAGGGCTCGGAGGCAACGCGTTCCCGGCCGTCCCGAGGGCGAACCCTCGAACCGCATCGAGGAGCAGGAGCTCGAGGAGGCAGGGCACCGGCACGTCGAGGATGAGGCGATGCACGCGCAGCATACGCACCGCACCGGCTTCTTCTCCCGGTTGTTCCGTCGCCACCGGTCGGACAACTAGTCCGATCCGGACTAGCCAGGGTCCAGGGCCCTCACGATCGCGTCGACCAGCCAGGTGAGGTACCCGTAGAGCGCGAACGTCGACGCACGGGGGTCACCGGCGGCGAAGTCGTCCTCGGTGGTCTCCTCGGTGATCTCCAATCGCGTCCCGAGCACCAACCGCAGGTCGTTCAGCACGCCCAACCACGACAGGAGCTGATCTTCGCTGAGGAGGTCCGCGTCGATCGAGCGTTCCATGTCCTTGATCGACGACAGGCGCTGCGACGTCAGATCGTCGCCCGCCATCCGCTCGAACTCTAGGTTGCGGATGGGATCGTCTTCGTACGCGGGCGGATAGAGCCGCGCCATGGCGGGGTCGCTCGTCGGGTCCTCGTTCTCGATCAGGTTCCGCAGTTGATCCGGCAACCCGCGCAGGATGGTGCGTTCATCGGGGGTCAGTCGGAGCTCGAAATCGCCGCGACGGGTGCGCTTGACCGGTCCACCGCGTGCCACGCCTCAGGCGTCTTTCTGCATCGTTGCCCACAAGCCGTGTGCGTGCAGCCGCGCGACGTCGAACTCGGCCTTCTCGCGGGTGCCGTTCGACACGACCGCCTTGCCTTTCGTGTGGACGTCCATCATCAGCTTCTCGGCTTTGGTGCGCGGGTATCCGAAGAGCTTCTGCAGCACCCAGGTGACGTACGACATGAGGTTCACGGGGTCGTTCCACACGATGACCACCCACGGGGGATCCGGCTCGGGGACATCGTCGCTCGCGGGGCGATCGATCCTGCTGGGAGCCGTGATCGTCTCGGCGGAGATGTTCATCGCTTCGGGTTGCGGCCCGCCAACTCGTCGATGGTGCGTCTCACGCGACGTGCGCGGGTCTCGTCCCTCTTCGCCTCCTTGATGTAGCCGACGAGCTCTCGCCGGTGCGACGGGGCGAGGTTCTTCCACGTCACCGCCGCGACCGGGTCCGCCCGCAACGCCGTCGCGAGGATCTCCGGCGGCGTGTCGTCGCCGCGGGGTTCGCTGTCGAGCGACATGACGACCGCGACGCTGTCGCCGATCGACAGTTCGAGCGCGTCGACGTTCGCTTTGTGCACGCCGAGGAAGAACGTTTGGCCCATCTTCACCACGTTGCTCCGGAACGGGTGGCCGTTGAGCGAGCCGGCCACGCGCGACATGTGCGTGGCACCGAGCGAGGTCACGCATGCCCCGTCCACCGCGATCGCGTGCCCGCCTCCACGAGCCGCGAGCAGCTCACCGTCGAACGCGATCTCGGTCATCCGTCCGCCGCCTTCGTTCCCTTGAGGCCCATGTCCCGGCCCTTTCGCACCCCCCAACGGTACAGCGGGGGCGTGAGCACGCGGAACGCCTGCAGCGGGCTGATGTATCGCGGGACGGACAGCTCGGGCGCGATGTCCTCGCGGACCACCCGGACGACCGCACCGGCCACGCGGTCCAGCGTGAGGATCATGCGAGGGTCCATGCCCACCAGCGGGAAGCTCTCGGTCCTGACGAACCCCGGGTTCACGGCGGTGACGAGGACGCCCTGGTCCTCCACCTCGTAGAACAGCGATTCCGAGAACGCGACCACCGCGTGCTTCGAGGCGCCGTACACGGCCGCGCCCGGCGTGGCGAAGCGTCCGGCGAGCGACGCGACGTTCACGATGTGGCCGTGCCCGCGCTTCAGCATCCCGGGGAGGAACGCCCGGGTCCCGTACATCACGCCGAGGACGTTCACCTGGATGATGGCGTCGATCTGCTGATACGTGAGGTCCGCGAACGTCCCGCCGCCGGGCACGCCGGCGTTGTTCACCAGGATGTCGCACGGACCGAACGCCTCCTTCACGACCACGGGCAGTGACGTGAGCTGCTCTCGGTCCGTCACGTCGCAACGGACGGCGAGGGCCGTGCCGCCGGCGCGTTCGATCCGATCGGCCAGGACGTCGAGCCGGTCCTTGCGGCGCGCGGCAAGCACGACCTTCGCTCCTCGCTGCGCGAGGGCCACGGCGACCGCCTCCCCGATCCCGGACGACGCGCCGGTCACGACCGCGACCGAGCCCTTCAGTTGCACGCCTGCTCCTCTACGCTGGGATGGATGGACGTTATCGAAGCGCATGCCCGTCGTCTGCCGATCGTGGACGAACGCTTCACCCCCCGAAGCTACCCGCGCGACGAGCTCGCGCGCGCGCTCGTGGCGGGGCGGGTGGCGGGCGTGGCCACGCACCCGCTGGACAACGTCCGCCGGAACGCCCGACTGCTGCTGGAGGGCGATCCCGACAAGCAGTTCGGCCTGACCGGGTTGCAGGATGGTCTGGCGTTCCCGGACGTGCTCGAGTTGGTGTCTGCCGGCGCAGGAGTGAGGATCGATCCCGCGAAGGAGCTCGGCGACGTCCTGATAGCCCCCGAGCCGATCCTGGACGCGTGCGAGGCGCTCGGGCGGCGGCTGGCGCTCGCCGCCGAAGGCGGCGAGCGGGTGCTGATCGCCACCGGTCATCCCGGCGCGCTCGACCTGCTGTACCGCGAGCTCGAGCGGACGCTCGTCGCGCACGGAGGGTTCGTGATCAAGCCTGCCGACGGCGATTCGTGGCGCGATCCCGGTCTGGAGCACGACTGGTCGATCGGCTACCTCTCGGGGGTCGGGATGCAGACCGACGGCCGCGTGCCCCGCCACACGCACTGGCCGGACGCGATGCGTCGCATGCTGGCGGCCGAGCGTCCGGACCTGGTGCTCGCCGACCACGGGTTCGCGGGAGCGGCCATCGAGGCGGGCGTGGAGACGGTGTCCATTGCCGACGTCAACGATCCGGCGCTCCTGGTCGCGAAGGCCCAGGGCCGCACGGAGGTGGTCGTCGTGATGGACGATCACGTGGCGGCGGACGCCTACTGGCCCTGCTTCCAGGCCGCCGCGGCCGCGTTCTCCCAGGTCAGCCTGTAGGCACAAGGGAGGGCTATCCGGCGAGGGCACCCTTCCCCTACAATCCGCCCATCGTGAAGAAGGAACCATTCACCGAGGCTCGGCTGCTGACCGTGAACGAGGTCGCTGACCTCTTGCGCGTATCCAGGATGACCGTCTACCGGCTGATCAAGACAGGGGAGATGTCCGCCTTCAGGGTGGGAAGGGGCTATCGGCTCCGCGAGGAAGACATCGATAGCTACCTGACCGAGCGCTACACCGAGGCCGGATAACCGCCAAAGGTATCTGGCAGAGCGCTCTCGCGTACACGCGGCACCGAGCCTCCGTGATGAGACGGAGGGGGTCCGTGAACGAGCACGACCGGCTCGTGGATCGAGCCGCGCGCGACGCCCACACGGTCCTGTTCGTGGGAGGCATCGACGCGGGCAAGAGCACGCTGGCCCGAGCCGTCTCCGCGTACGCCCTGACGCTCGGTCGCTCCGTCGTCTACATCGATGGGGACCTGGGCCAGAAGACCGTCGGGCCGCCCGGCACGGTGGCCATGAAGCGCATCCGTTCGACCGACGACCTCACGTTCGACCGCCTCGCCGACGCCGACGGGTTGTCGTTCGTGGGATCGCTGTCGCCCCAGGGGCACCTGCTCCCGCTCGTGACGGGGATGGCGAGGCTGCACGACGAGGCACGCGCCGAAGGGACCGACCTGATGGTCGTCGACACGAGCGGGATGGTGTCGGGCATCTACGGCCAGCTGGTCAAGTACCACAAGGTGGAGCTTCTCCAGCCCGACCTCGTCGTCGGACTGCAGCGAGGCGAGGAGCTCGCCCCGGTGCTCGGCGTCATCGAGCGGTTCTTCAGCGTCGACGTCGTCTCACTCGGCGTGCATCCCGCCGTCGAGCCCACGAGCGTGGAACAGCGAGCGGAGCATCGCCAGCAGGCGATGGCGCGGTACTTCCGTGGCGACCTCAACCGGTTCCGGATCCGGCCCACGGTGTTCATGCCAAGCCTCCCTCCGCTCTTCGACCTGGCGCAGCTCGATCGGCTGCTCGTCGGCCTCTCCGACGGCAGGGGGGCGTACACGGGCGTGGGCTACCTGGAGTTCGTGCCCGAGGACGGAGCGCTCCGCCTGATATCGCCCGTGGCAGATCCGCCCAAGGCCCTTAGACTGGGGTCCGTCCGTCTGGAGGAGAGCTATCGCGCCAAGCGCGTCGACCTCCGGAACCTGTTCGGAACCGAGTGAGTCGACCGAGAGTGAGGAACGCTTGCCGTCGCTGATCAAGAAGCGCCGCAAGAAGATGCGGAAGAAGAAGCACAAGAAGCTTCTGAAGCGCACGCGCCACCAGCGCATGAAGCTGGGCAAGTAGCCGCTCCCGAGGTCCCTGACCCGTGCGCCAACCGGCTCGCTCGAGGTTCGGTCTGCTGATCGGCTCGATCCTTGCCGCCTTGGTGCTCGCACTGCCGGCCTGCCATCAGGCCGAGGCGATCCGTGCGCAGGCGCTCGCCGACTCTCGGGCCGTGTCGTTCGAGTCGATCGACGGCGTGCAGCTTTCCGGACGGATGTTCGGGCCCGAAGGAGCCACCGCGGGGATCGTGTTGTTGCACATGCTGCCGGCGGATCAGCGTTCGTGGTTCGACTTCGCCGATCAGCTGGGCACCCTCGGCTACCGCACCCTGACCTTCGACTTCCGCGGGTACTGCCCCGGCGGCGACGGGGGCTGTTCCGGTGGGAGCAAGGACATCTCCGCGATCTGGCAGGACGTCGGCGGCGCGGTCGGGCTCCTTCGGACGGAAGGTGTGCGGCGGATCGGGCTGGTCGGGGCGAGCATGGGCGGCACCGCCTCGCTCGTCTACGCCTCGGAGAGCGGCGTGGACATCGACGCGCTGGTGACCCTTTCGGCGCCGGACGCCATCGAGGGGCTCACGGCGGGTCCGGACGTCCTGCAGAGCGTGAGCTCGGCGAAGCTATTCCTGGCCGGGAACGGCGACGGGAACGCGGCCGCGACGGCGCAAGCGTTCTACAACGAGAGCGGGCAGCCCAAGCGCGTCGAGATCCTGCCGACCGCCGATCACGGAACCGACATCCTCGAGGGGAACCAGGGCGAGAACGCCCAGAACCTGATCGTCGGCTGGCTCGGCCAGCACGTGCCGGTGACATGAGCCGGCCCATCGTGTTCCTGACCGACTACGGCATGGCCGACGAGTTCGTCGGCGTGTGCCACGGTGTGATGCTCCGGATCGCTCCCGACGTGCAGGTGATCGACCTCACCCATTCGATCCCTCGCCAGGACGTGATGCACGGCGCGCTCACGCTGGGGCGCGCGACGTCGTACCTGCCCGAAGACGCCGTCTACGTGGCGGTCGTCGATCCCGGGGTCGGGTCCGGACGGGGATCGATCGCCGTTCGAGCCGCGTCGGGAGCGTGCCTGGTCGGGCCCGACAACGGGCTGCTCTCCCTCGCGTGGGAGGCGCTCGGCGGGGCGGCGGACGCGGTCGAGATCACGTCCGACGACGTCGTGCTCCAGCCGGTCTCGCGGACGTTCCACGGGCGGGACGTGTTCGCCCCGGCGGCCGCGCACCTCGCGGTGGGGATGCCGCTCGCCGCGCTCGGTTCCGCGGTCGACGTGGACCGGCTCCACGTGCTGGAGCTGCCCGGACCCATGGTGGCGGTGGGAGCCATCGGCGCCCGGGTGACGGGCGTCGACGGGTTCGGCAACGTGCAGTTGAACGTCGGGCCGGACGACCTCGAGGCCGCCGGTATCGGGCCGGTGCTGACGGTCCGCGGCCGGTCCGTTCCTCGCGTGGGGGTCTTCGTCGACGTTCCCCGGGGAGCGATGGGGGCCATCATCGACTCGCAGCAACAGCTGGCGCTGGTCGTCAATCAGGGGAGCGCCGCCGACACGCTCGGCCTGGCGGTCGGCAAGACCGTCGTCCTCGAATAGGCGTCCGGGGGTTGGGTCAGGGCGACGCGCTGATCGACAGGCTCGGGAGCTGTCCCGGACTGGTCGGGCCCTCGAGCGGCGTGCCGTCGCCCGACGCGATCACGAACTGCGCGATCCCGGCTCCGATCAAGAGCGCGAAGAGGACGATCAAGATGATGAACGTGGGGCGCCGCATGGCCGGCGGGAACGCGGGCTAGCCGGCCTCGAGCCGGGTGACCGGCTCTCCGAGCCGACGCTCCACGCCTTCGCGCATCGAGATCATGATCGCCTGGAGCCGGTCGGCGTCCGTCAGGTAGCGCCGGAGATCGACCTCGAGCGAGATCGCCCCCGCGTAGTCGCTCGACGCCAGGTCGTCCAGGAACGCGTCCAGCGGGAGCACACCTTCGCCGGGTGGAAGGTGCGAGTCCCAGCCCTTGCCGGCGTTGTCCGACAGGTGCACGTGGCGGATCCGGCGGTCGAACCGCCGCCGGACCTCCACCAGGTCGTGCTCGGCGACCGCGGCGTGGCTCGTGTCCAGAACGATGTCGGGCAGGCCGTCGAGCTCCTCCAGGTCCTGGTTGGCGTGGAACGTCATCTCGCGGCCCCCGACGCGCACGGGGAACATGTTCTCGACCGCGACCGTCACGCCGGTCGACGCCATGAGATCGGGGAGCCGATCCTCCAGCCAGCGGCGGAACGATCGCTGCCACCGGTACGGCGGGTGGACCACGACGATCGGGATCTCGGCGTCTGCGGCGACCTCGATGGTCCGTTCGACCTTGGCGATCGGGTCCGTCCCCCACACCCTGCGCGTAAGGAGCAGGCACGGTGCATGGATCGCGCCGATCGTGAGGCCGTGCCCGGCGGCGAGGGCACGCATCTGCACGGGATCCTGGCTCGCGGGGTCCTTCGTGACCATGACTTCAGCGCCCTCGTACCCGGTGTCGGCCAGCAGATCGAACGTCTGCGTGAGCGGCCGGGCGAAGAAGGCAGCCGACGAGAACAGGATGATCCTTGGGGAAGGCATCACCTCCATTGTAGGTGCGAGCCGGGCGCGGAGCTAGAGCGGCCGATATCCTGCCCGCCATGTGGGTGTTCCCTCTGGTGGCGGCTGCGGTCGCGTTCGTGTTCGCCGTGCTCCTGGCGAAGCAGTACGTCGAGCGACGCCGGTCCTACCAGCTGCTCTGGGCGATCGCGCTCCTCATGTATGCGGCGGCGTCCGTCGCCGTCGCGATCGGCGCCTTGAACGGCTGGAGCCGGCTCGCGTTCGAGGTGTACTGGCTGTTCGGTGCCGTTCTGAACGTGCCCTTCCTGGCGGCGGGTGAGCTCCAGCTGCTCGTCCGCGATCGGACCTTCGCCCTGGTGCTCGACGTCGTGCTGGTGTTCCTGGTCGCGTACGCCATCTCGGTGGTGCGCGGGGCCACCTACGATGCGCACGCGCTCGCCCAACAGCTGCCGTCGGGCAAGCACGTGTTCGGCGACGGCACACCCGCTCATCGCCTCCCGCAGCTCATCTCCATCCCGTCCTACCTGGTGCTCGTCGGCGGCACGCTCTGGTCGGCGTGGCGGATGCGCGGTCGCCCGGAGCTGAAAGACCGGTTCGTCGGCACGCTGCTCATCGCGATCGGCGCGACGATCATCGCCGGCTTCGGCTCGACGTTCGCAGCGCTGGGCAAGCTCCCGCTGTTCTCCGTGTCGCTCCTCGCGGGCATCGTCGTGATGTTCTGGGGCTTCCTGCGAGCTTCGAAGCCCACGGCCGTGCCATCGGCCGCGCCGGCGCCCGGCGCCAACTGATCGAGCGCGTTCGTTCATCGGCTCGTCCCTTATCGCAATGCGCTGCATCTCCATCCTCGATTGATCCGGCCGCCCCGTAGGCGCGAAGCACGCGCGTACCGCCCCGCTCGAGGAAGGGGGGATGCGGCAGATCCTTCGGCGGGCAGGCCGTCGAAGAGGCGCGGGCGGACCACGACATCCGTACGCACGTGCAACCGTGCGATCGAAAGGAGTCACCCTTGTCAGTGCAACGCATCCGCAACAAGGTGCTTGCGGCGGCGACGGCGCTGGTGGTCGGAGGGGGCCTGTTCGTCGGCCTCGCCCCGCTCGCCAGCCGCGCGTCGAGCCACCGCGAGGCGCCGCTCACGGCTGCGGACCCGCAGATCGACAACACGGACGTCTACGCGTTCGTGAGCCCCGATCGCCCCGACACCGTGACGCTCGTCAGCTCCTGGATCCCGTTCGAGGAGCCGGCCGGCGGCCCGAACTTCTACCTGTGGGCCGAGCACACGAACTACGACATCAACATCAGCAACGACGGCGGAACGAACGCCGACATCACGTACCGCTGGCAGTTCACGACGCACTACCGCAACCCGAACACGTTCCTGTACAACACGGGTCCGGTCACGTCGCTGAACGACCCCGATCTGAACATCTACCAGACGTACGACCTCTGGAAGATCTCGAACGGGCACAAGACCCGCCTCCTGCACGACGCGAAGGTGGCGCCGAGCAACGTCGGCGCCGCCTCCATGCCGAGCTACAACGGCGACCTGTTCGACGCCGCAACCACGCGGTTCGGCGGATCGAACGCGTCGTACAGCTGGGTCGGCCAGTCCGACGACCCGTTCTTCCTCGACCTGCGGGTGTTCGACCTCCTGTACGGGGCGAACCTCTCCGAGGCCGGTCACGACACCCTGTCCGGGTTCAACGTGAACACGTTCGCGTTGCAGGTCCCGACGAAGGACGTGACCAAGGGCAGCGAGTCGACGATCGGCATCTGGAGCACGGCATCGCGTCCGAGCATGCGCGTCGAGCAACGGTGACGGCAGCCAGTCGTTCAGGGGCAAGAACGTCCAGGTCTCGCGCCTGGGCAACCCGCTCGTGAACGAGGTCGTCGTCCCGGTGGGCTTGAAGGACTACTTCAACTCCTCCAAGCCCAAGCGCCGACGGCGCGGCCCTGCCGCTGGTCCAGGACCCCGAGCTCCCGCACCTGCTCAACGCGGTGTACGGGCACCGAGGTCCCGGACTCGGACCCGACAGCACGCCGGGCATCCAGCGGGCGGACCTGATCCAGGTCTTCCTGACGGGCGTCCCGACGCTGAACCAGCCGGCGCACGTCAAGGCCGAGCGAGATGCTGCGGCTGAACACGGCCATCGCGCCGTGCTCGACCGCCTGCTCGACGCCTGGGCGTCATCGGTGGCGACACCGCGGGGTTCCCGAACGGCCGTCGTCTGTCCGACGACGTCATCGACATCTCGCTGCGGGCGGTGCTCGGCGTGCTCCTGCCGGACCACCAAGCCGCTGGCGGACACGATCGGTGACGGCGTCGACGCGAACGACGTTCCGTTCCTGAGCGCGTTCCCGTACGTGGCCTACCCGGCCTCGGGGTCGGACCCGACGCCGCACAGCTGATCGAACGGATACGCGGACACGGGGTCCGGCCCTTCGGGCCGGACCCCGCTCCCACGACGACGCAGCGAGGAGCGACCAGAGATGAAGCGAGTGGCTCGGATCGGCGGGCGGCGGTGCTCGCGGCCGCGCTGTTCGTCGCCGGCGGGATCGGCCTCTTCCGTTCGGGCGCGCGATGGTGCGCACGCACAGCGCGGCGTCCATCGCACCTCGGCGGACACCTTGCTCGCGCCCGCGATCAGCGGGTCGCTCGAGCAGATCATCGAGAACCTCCAGTCCCGGCTCCGGGTGCTGCCCGACGGACTGGCAGGCGTTCGCATCCCTCGGCCTCGCCTACGTCCAGCAGGCGCGCGTCACGGCCGACCCCAGCTACTACCCGAAGGCCCAGGGCGTGCTGCGAGCGCTCGCTCGGGCTGGAGCGGAACGACAACTTCGCGGCCATGGTGGGCATGGCCGCGCTCGCCGCGGCCCGGCACGACTTCGCCGGCGCGCTGCGGTGGGGCGAGCAGGCCAAGGCGATCAACCCGTACAACGGCAACGTCTACGGCGTGATCGGCGACGCGCAGGTCGAGCTCGGCCGGTACCAGCGACGCGTTCGCGACGTTCCAGACGATGGTGGACACGCTGCCGGGCGTCGCTTCGTACGCCCGCGTCTCGTACGCCCGCGAGCTGATGGGCGACGTGCCCGGCGCGATCAAGGCGATGGAGGCGGCGCGCGACATCGCCGGGACGCCGGCGGACTCCGCGTGGGCGGGCTACCAGCTGGGCGAGCTGTACTTCAACCAGGGGAACCTCGACGACGCCGCAGGCTTGCCTACGCTCGCGGCGTCGCGACCGACGCGGACTACGTCCCGCCGTTCGCCGGCCTCGCCAAGGTGGCGTGGGCGCGCGGGCACCTCCGGAAGGCGATCGCCGGCTACACCGATGTCGTCTCGCGGTACCCGTCGCCCGAGTACGTGATCGCGCTCGGCGACCTGTACACGGCGGCCGGCAGACCGAGCGAGGCCGCGCAGCAGTACGCGCTGGTCCACGCCGAGGAGCAGCTCTTCCGGGCGAACGGCGTGAACATCGACCTGGAGCTGGCGCTGTTCGACGCGGCGCACGGCGATCCTGCGGGCGCGCTTGACGGCCGCTCGCGACGAGTGGGCCAAGCGACACAGCGTGCACGTGGCGGACGCGTACGCCTGGGCGCTCTACGCCGACGGGAGATACGGCCGAGGCGGCCGTCTACGCCCGGAAGGCCATGGCGCTCGGCTACCGCAACGCCCTGTTCGCGTTCCACGCCGGGATGATCCAGGCGCGAGCTGGGGAACCGCGACGCAGGCGCGACGCCTGCTGGCGGAGGCGCTCGACATCAACCCGCACTTCTCGATCCAGTACGCGCCCGTCGCGCATGCGACGCTCGCGAAGCTTGGAGGCGCGGCATGAGGCGGACCGTCCGCCGGTGCCTGGCGCTCGTGACGTTGCTCTCGGTCGCGGTCCTGTGGCCGGCGGCGGCTGCGTCGGCGCACCCGCTTGGGCAACTTCACCGTCAACCTCTACAGCGGCATCCACGTGGTGCCCGGTGAGATCCGGATCGACTACGTGATCGACATGGCGGAGATCCCGACGTTCCAGGAGATGCCCTCGATCGACACCGACGGCGATGGGCACGATGTCGGCGGCCGAGCTCGCGTCCTGGGCGGCGGGAGAGCGCCCGGCGCTCGGCCGACGAACCTCGTCGCTCTCGGTGGACGGGCGGCAGGTCGTCGCTCGAGGTGCGCTCGGCCGCCGCGCGCCTGCGCGACGGGCAAGGAGGACTGCCGATCCTGCGGTTCGAGGGGATGTTCGCGGCCCCCGTCGCGCGCGACGGGACGCATCGCGTACAGCGACGACAACGACGCCGACACGATCGGGCTGGCGCGAGATCACGGCGGTCGGCGAGGACGGGCGAGGCGATCGAGGGGCTCCGACGTGCCGGCCGAGAGCGTGAGCGACGCGCTGCTCTCCTACCCGCAGGATCTGCTGTCGAGCCCGTTGCACGTCACGTCGATGCGGGCGTCCTTCGCCCCGGGCGACGTCCGTCGGCTCGATCGATCCGAGCCGTCGGAGCGCGGTCGACGCGGCCCGGCCGGGCGTCGACACCGGCCCGTTCGCCGTCGCTCGTCGACAACCACGGGATCGTGCTGGTCCTGCTGGGGTTCGCGCTCGCCGTGGCGTTCGGCGCCTGGCACGCGCTTGCTCCCGGGACACGGGAAGACGCTGATGGCGGCGTACATGGTCGGCTCCGAGACGAAGGTGCGCCAGGCCGTGGCCGTCGGCTCGGCGGTCGCCGTGATGCACACGGCATCCGTCCTGGGCCTCGGGCTGCTCGTGATCACGCTGGAGCAGACGTTCCGTCCCGAGGCGCTGTACCCGTGGCTCGGGCTGCTGTCCGGGGTCGTCGCCATCGGTCTGGGCGCCTACCTGATGATCGGCCGGCTCGCCGCGTGGTCGGACGCCGCAGGCGCGCCGAAGCACACGAACGCGACGCACGACATCGGGACGCAGCACGACCATGCCCACGACCATGCCGGCCACACGCCACGGCCTGCCCGAGGGCGTGTCGCTCACCTCGAAGCGCGGGACTGCTCGCGCTGGCGCTCGCCGGAGGCATCCTGCCGTCGCCGAGCGCGTTGATCGTGATGCTCGGCGCGATCCAAGGCGCACCGCGTCGGCTACGGGATCGGGCTGATCCTGGCGTTCAGCGTCGGCCTCGGCCCTGGCGCTGATCGTGGTGAGCCTGGGCGCGCTCCGCGCGCGCGAGGCCATGGCGAACCGCCTCTCGTCGTTCTGGGGGCGGCTGGTGCCCGTGCTCTCGGCCTCGGCGATCGTGGGGGTCGGGATGTTCCTCGCGGTCCGGGGCGCGATCCAGATCTAGGAGCCGGCTCGCGCGGGACCGGTTCGTCAGCTGGCCGTCTGCCAGACGGCGACCCGCGGCGTCTCCGGCGTGGACCCTGCCGGCTCGACCGAGATGAGGACCCGGTCGTACAGGCTCGGATCGAACTCCAAGGGCACGACCGTCAGTCCGGGGTCGGGCGTGAAGTCGGTGGCCCACGTCGCCTGGGAGCCCGAGAGCAGCCACACGCGGTAGACGGATCCATCCGGGCGGAGCCGGCACGTCGCTGCCCACCAGGTAGAAGTGTTCGACGCCCGGCTGAGAGATCTCGGTGATGGGCTCGGTGTCCGAGTCCGTGCTGTTCACCTGCACCATGGATGCTCCGGGCTGCCGGGCGAAGTCGAGGGCGGAGCGGACGTCGTTGATCTGCGACCGCGTGTCGTTCATGCGCATGTTCTGCGTCACGGCGAGCCCCGCGAAGCCCACCACGGCCACCACGCTGGCGGCGACCGCGAAGGCCGCCACCGGACGCCTGCGCCGATCCTGCGCGCCGAGGTCCCGGTGCAGTCGCGGGAGCAAGGTGTCGGGCGGTCCGACGGGGCCGCGCCTCCAGCGCCAGGTCCGCCGTCACCGCCTGGAACACCGCGAGCGAATCACGGCACGCGGGGCACTGCGGAACATGATCGGAGAGCAGATGATCGGCCCGGGCGGCGTCCTCCCCGGAGAGGCTCCGCAGCACGTAGCCCGCCAGCAGCTCCTCGATCGCCTCGTGACTCTCCGTCAACCTAATCCTCCCGGTAGAGCCCTCGACGGAGCTTCCGCATCGCCGCCAGGGTCCTCGTCTTCACGGTCCCGATGGGGATGCCGAGCTCCTCGGCGATCTGGGCCTGGGTATACGCCTGGAAGTACGCCATCTCGAGCACCTGTCGTTGTGGGTCCGGGAGCGTCGCGAGGGCTTGGCGGACCTCCCGTCGGCGGATCCCGAGGAACGCTTCGTCCACGACATCCTCCCCAGGGTCTTCGACGGTCAGCGGCTCGAGGTTCGCCGCGCGCTCGGTTCGTTTGCGGAGCCGTTCCTCGCGACGGACCGTATCGACCGCTCGATGGTGCACCAGGGACAGGAAGAACGTCCGGAACGCGCCCCGCGCCGGGTCGAACGCTTCGGGGGCTCGCCAGAGCGCCATGAACGCGTCGTGGACGACGTCCTGCGCGAGCATCTGCTGCCCCGTGAGCCGGTATGCAAGCCCGTACGCCGTCGGGGCGTACCTGCGATAGAGCTCGTCGAACGCGCCGCGGTCGCCGGACGCGAGCCTCCGGTGCAGCTCCAGGTCGTCGACGTCGCCGTTCCTCATACCGCTCAAGTTGTATCACCCGCCCTCGGCCACATCGGCGAGGAACGGTGCCACTCGCGGGTAGCATCGCCGGATGCGCATCGTCCTGTATTCGAGAGCCGGCTGTCATCTGTGCGAACTGGCCAGGGACGCGCTGCTGGCGGAGCGAGCCACGAGCCCGTTCGACCTGGTCGAGGTCGACATCGCCGGCGACGACGACCTCGAGCGCGAGTACGGGATCCGGATCCCCGTGGTGGAGATCGACGGGGAGGAGCGGTTCGAGTACGAGGTCGACGTGACCGAGCTGGCCTCCATCGTGCGGGACGCCTGACCCGCCCGCGGTCGGAGCGCTTGTGAACTTGAGAACGCGGAGCCCGGTGGGCTACCCTGCGCCCATGGCGGCCCGTCCGGTGCGCGCATGACGAAGGGCCGGCCCATCCCCGAGGCGACCGTGGGACGCCTGCCCATCTACCTCCAGGCGCTCGTCGACATCGCGGAGTCTGGGGAATCCAGGGTGTCGTCGGAGGAGCTGGCCGAGGCGGCGGGCGTGAACTCGGCGAAGGTGCGGAAGGACCTGTCCCACCTCGGCTCGTACGGGACGCGTGGCGTCGGCTACGACGTCGCCTACCTGATCCACCAGATCCGCCGCGAGCTCGGCCTGACGCAGGATTGGCCCATCGTGATAGCGGGCATCGGGAACCTGGGGCATGCGCTCGCGAACTACCGCGGGTTCCCGGAGCGCGGATTCAGCGTCGCCGCGCTGGTCGACGTCGATCCGTCGAAGGTGGGTCAGCGCGTCGGGCCGGTGGCCGTGCACCATGTGGACGACCTGCCGGACCTGGTGCGATCGCTGGACATCGCGATCGGCGTGATCGCCACGCCCGCGGCGGTCGTCCAGGAGGTCGCGGACCTGATGGTCGAGGCCGGGATCCGCTCGATCCTCAATTTCGCGCCGGCCGTGATCGTCGTCCCGAAGGGGGTGTCGGTCCGCAAGGTGGACCTGGCCGTGGAGCTGCAGATCCTGGCGTTCTACGAGCAGCGGAAGGCCACGCTCGCGGACGTGCGCCGCCGCGGACGTGCCGTGGCGGACGTCGAACGCTGACTACTTCGCGATCGTCACCCACATCAGGAAGAGCACCACCAGCACCATCAGACCGAACAAGATGAACTGGATGCTCCCCTGCTCGAGGAGGGGGACCGCGTCCGCACCGATCATCGTCGTTTCCCTCCTTCAGACTTGGCGTCTATGCCGGGCCGTACCATGCGGGCGCGCTCCCACCGGTCAGGAACGCTTTCCGCTTCTTCTCCGCGCGATCGAGCAACGGGAGGTGGAACAGGAACAGCAGGATCGCAGCGATCATGAACATCAGCGAGTAGCGCGGCACGCTCCCCGAGTCGTGATACAGGGCAAGGGTGACCTGTGGGCCGCCTCCCGAGAAGTGCGCCTCCACGACCGCCAGCGGTGTCTTGCCGTCCTCGGCCGTGGCGAACTTCACGCTGTCGATCGTGAACTGCGTGCCCTGGATGGCGTCGGTGGCGAGCGGATCGATCCCCAATCCTTCGTTCGCCTTCAGCGCCAGGAACGTCGTGGCGGCGCTGCTCACGGACTGGATGGACGAAAGCTGGCCCGGGTTCGGCGCCGCCCAGCCGTCGCCGGGATACTCCTCGAACGTGGTGAAATGCTCCCCCGATACGCTGAGGCCGGCCTCCAGCACGACCCAGGCGGGCTCCTGGCCGCGCGGTCCCTGGTTGGTCGGCGTGCCGGGCCCCTGGGCCCAGAACCCGAAGAACCAGAGCGACGAGTGGATGATCAGCCATCCCGAGAAGCAGACCGCGAGGATGAGGTAGCCCATCCACTTGCCGAAGACGAACGAGAGCATCAGGTACACGCTGCCGACGAACAGGATGAACGCCATGATGACCACTCCGGCGCCCTTGAACATCGTGCCGCATTCGATGTGGAACCCCAAGCACGTGTGAACCTGCTGCGCGAGCATCAGGCGCCGGCTCCGGTCGCACCCGTGGCGCCGCTCGCCCCTGAGGCGCCGCTCGCTCCTGAGGCGCCGCTCGCGCCCGAGGCGCCGCTCGCGCCTGCGGCGCCCGTCGCGCCGGTGGAGGCCGCCGGCGAGGCCGACGGAGAGTTGACCGCCTTCACCGCGTCGGGGTTCGATGCAGATGTTGTCCTTGAACGGGATGTTCTTCGAGCTCATGTAGACCAGGTAGTTCACGATGTCGTTGATCTGCTGGTCGTCGAGCGCGCCCTGGTACCGGATGCTCCACGACGGCATCACGTTGCGCCCTTGCTCGATCGTCGTGTAGATGTCGTCGAGCGACTTGATGAGCGGGTGGCCGTACTTCGGTCCTCCGCAGACCGTCGTCAGGTTCGGGGGATAGGCGTAGCCGGTGCCCGACGGGATCACTCCGCCGCGGAGCTCCGGACCGTGACACCTGACGCATCCCACGCCGAGCTGGTTCTCCTCGCTGAACAGCTGCGTCGCGAGGTGACCCCGCGCGATGGCTTCCGTCTTCAGCGCCTTCTCCTGCTCGAGGTTCGTCGAGGGCTCGATCAACCAGGTGAAGGGGAGCCAGACGACGAAGAACGCGACCAGGAGCACGCCCCAACCCTGGAGCTTCTGCAGGAGCGGCGTCTCGAGCGCGGGATCCGACGGGCCGGGCTCCATCGCCGGCGGGATGTCCGGAGCCGGCTCGCGCGTGACGCGGCTCCGCAGGATGAGGGCCGCCGACGCCGCCACGACGAAGATGCCCCCCAGGACGAGGAGGATCACCCCCGCGGTGTCGCTCAACGCCAGCATGTCGTCGATCCGGTCCTCTCGCTATCCCGGGGCCACGCAGAACGGACCCTGCGGCGGTTCGTCGATCGTGTCGGTCCCTCGCGGAGGTCCGAGGATCACCGTCGAGGTGTCCACGAACACGTTGCCGTTCTCGACCTTCACGACGAAGCGATCCATCCCGCGTGGGGCCGGGCCCAGCTGGTACTCGCCCGCGAAGTTGTACTTGGAGCCGTGGCACGGGCACTCGAACCACTGCGAGGACGCGCAGAACGGCACCCGGCACCCCAGATGCACGCACCGCTGATAGAGCGGCATGATGCCGTCGGTGGTCACCTGCTCAGCCGGGTAGTCGGCGTCGGGGGTGACCTTGCCGTCCCACGGCACCACGTAGAAGCGCCCCGCACCGTTGTACACGGGTCCGTCGCCCAGCTGCGACTTGATGTCGGCCAGCGCCCCCGCGTTGATCACCGAGCCGAACCCACCCTTCAGGCTCGGCCAGAGGAACGCGATCGTCGCCCCGCCGAACTGCGCACCGAACACGAGCAGCGAGGTCAACAGGGACTTGCGGAAGAAGTCGCGCCGGGACATGGCCGGGGCCTTCCGCGCCGGGGCCGGGCGCGCCGTCGGCGACGTCCCGTTGCACCTTGGCGGCCCGCATGAACGACAACCCGAACACGATCGCGAACACGTCGATGATCACGAAGACGACGATCGCCGCGACGACGCGGGTGGAGATCGCGAGCGTCATAGGTCGAAGAACACCCCTTGCGCCCACGGCCAGATCCAGTTGTAGCCGGGGCCGCGGAAGAAGCAGCCGATGATCGTGAGCGTCGCGCCGAAGCAGAACAAGATCGTGAACATCGAGATCGCGATCTTGCGATCGCCCGGCCGGACGCTCGGGTTGCGGTCCACGTACGGCACCGCGGCCAGGCCCACCAGGATGAACGTGGGGATCGTGATACCGGCGATCATCGGGTGGAAGTAGCGGAGCAGCTCCTGGAGACCCAGGAAGTACCACGGGGCCTTCGACGGGTTCGGCGTGAGGTTCGGGTTGGCCAGCTGTCGGAGCGGAGCCATCACGAACGTCGAGAAGACCAGCAGCCCTGCCGTGAGGATCAGCATGGCCACGAACTCCTCGATCAGCAGGTGCGGCCAGACGTTGACGCGGTCGCCTTGCTCGCGCTCGACTCGCTGGATGCCCTCCGGCGGGACGAGCGCGAGGAGGCGGTGCTTGTCGTTCGCGCCCTTCTTCGGCGTCGGGATGTTGCCGGTGGGAAGGGGTGCGGTGCGCACCGGCGTGGTGACCGGTGTCGCGACGGCGACGGCCGCCGCCGGAGCCAGGCGGGGGCTGCAGCGGCTGCCGGCGCGGCGGCCGGTGCGCCTGCCGCCGGGGCCGCCGCCGCGGGGGCGGACGGCTGCGGCCGGGGCCGGAGCGGCGGCTTCCTCCTCGGGATGAGCGGCCTTGTACGCGCGGACCGCGGCCGAGCGAGCACGGCCCTCCGCGACACGACGGTCCGAACCCTTCGCGAGCTCGGCCGCGAGCGTCGCGTCGAAGACTGCCTGATCGAGCGGGGTGTCTTCTCTCGCCATCGCTCAGTCGCCCCCTACAGCGGTCCCGAGATGCCGCCGTCCTTGCGGATCCGCCAGAAATGGACCGCAAGGAAGATCACCAGCACGAACGGCAACGCCAGCACGTGGAGCACGTACCACCGCAACAGGGTGTTGCGGTCCCACGACGACGCCGCCCAGCAGCAGGAAGTTGGCCTGCTTGGCGATGAACGGAGAGTAGCCCGCGAGCGACGTGCCGACCGTGACGGCCCAGATCGCCAGCTGGTCCCACGGCAGCAGGTAGCCGGTGAACGAGAGGCCGAGCGTGAGGAAGAGCAGGATCACGCCGACGACCCAGTTGAATTCCCGCGGCGGCTTGTAGGCGCCGGTGTAGAACACGCGCGCCATGTGCAGCGTCACGGAGAACACCATCAGGTGCGCGCCCCACCGGTGGAGGTTGCGGACCAGGTCCCCGAAGAACACCGTCGTCCGGATGCTCTGCATGTCGGCGTAGGCGACGGCGCCGCCGATGTCGGCCATCGGCCGGTAGAAGAACATCAGGAAGATCCCGGTGACCGTCGAGCAGGATGAACAGGAAGAACGACAGGCCGCCCAGGCAGAACGTGTAGGTGAGCTTCAATCCGTGCCGCTTCACCTTCACCGGATGCAGGTGGTACAGCACGTTGTTCATGGTGGCGAGCGCGCGATCGCGCGATGTGTCCTTGTAGCCCTTGCGGAAGATGGAGCCCGGCCGGAAGATCGACTTCCAGACCTCGGTGTCGCGCAGGCGGTCGCCGACCTCGCTCGGCGACGGCGGCTTGAGCTTCACCAGGCGTTCCCTCCCCTTCTCAGCTCGATCGCGGTCGCCCCGGCCTCACTCCGCCGCGGCCTGCGACAGAGGGACCTCAGCCATCGGGCGCGTTCCGCCGGTCGAACCCTCCGGCAGGCGCGCATAGTACAGCGTGTCGGTGGGGCATCGGTCGACGCACACGGAGCACCGGGTGCACGCGTTGTCGTCCACCACGAAGATCGCAGAGGCGACGTTCACCTCTGCCCCGACGGCCTGCTCGTCGGCTCCCTCGACGATGTCCGTCGACAGCATGTAGATGCAGTTCCAGGGACACACGTCCTCGCAGGCGCGGCAGAGGATGCAGTTGTCGGGGTCGAGCATCAGATGCTTCGGGGACTTGACCCCTTCGGCGAGCCAGGCCGGGTCGACCGCCTCCACGACGTAGTCCTCGTGGATGTCGACCTCGGTCTTCGTGAATACCATCGCGGCTCTACCGATACCCGCCCGTGGGGCGCACGTCGCCCGCCTGCCCGCGGAGCTTCCGGCGCCAGTTCTGCATGATCGCCGCGACCACCAGGATGCCGATGATCGGCACCGTCACCAGGCCCATCGCGATCGCGTCGCGGAGCTCCTTCAACCAGAAGCCGTGCGGGCCGGCGCCGCTCCATTTCAGCTTCTGGTCGGCGAAGTACAGCCAGAACGACGGGATCACCGATGTGAAGATGACGATGAAGAACGTGAGCACAACGGAGAAGACGACGGCCTTGGTCCAGTTCCATTCGAAGGTCTTGAGGAAGCCTTCGGCCTGCTGTTTGCGGTGGGCGAGCCGTGCCTTCGTCTTGGCGAACCGAGGCGCGTCCACAACCTCGATCTGGCTCATGCCGGCATCGTCTCCATGGGCGGGGCGATTATAGCCATGTGCCGTTTGACCGGAACGGACGCGGCGGGCTTGTGAATCGCTTCACGAACTAGCACTATGCCGCCCGCGAGCGCCCGTCGCAACCCAAACGGCGCGTCGCCGGCTCGCGCGCGGCGGCCCATAGGCGGCGGCCCATACACTGAGCCCCGCTCCCGGACCCCGAGGCAGCGATGATCGCCGACATCGTCCAGACCGGCCTCACCTCATGGTGGGCACCCGCCCTCGCCTTCGTGGCGGGACTCGTCTCGTTCGCGTCGCCGTGCGTGTTCCCGCTCGTCCCCGGTTACGTGTCCTTCGTCTCGGGCGAACGAGCCGTCGACGGCGAGACGCAGCGTCCCTTGCTGCCGATCCTGCTCTTCATCGCCGGGTTCACGATCGTGTTCACGCTGCTCGGTGCGTTCGCCAGGCGGTTCGTGCCGATCTTCAAGGGCGACGTGGGCCAATGGGTCGGCGGCGCCGTGGTGATCGCGATCGGCCTGTTCATGATCGGCTACGCCCTCCGGCGCGGCTCCGTCACGCTCTACATGGAGCGGCGCCCGTTCCTCGAGAAGGTCCGGCCCGGCGCGGTGGGGGCGTTGCCGCTCGGCATGGCGTTCGCGGCGGGGTGGACGCCGTGCCTCGGCCCCGTGCTGACGGGGATCCTGGCGATCGCGGTCACGGAGAGCACGCTGCGCGGCATCGTGCTGCTCCTCGCGTACTCCCTCGGTCTGGGGGTTCCGTTCTTCCTCGTGGGGCTCGGCGTCCAGCGGTTCATGGGCGCGTTCGGCTGGGTCCGTCGTCACTACGCATGGATCGCGGGCGTGTCGGGGGCGCTGCTGGTCGTGGTGGGCGTGCTGTTGGTGACGGGGGAGTTCACCCGGATCGTCGCGCCGCTCGCTCGCTTCGCTCCCGGCTTGTGAGCTGCCCACAGGCTGCTCCGCTCGCACCCGCACCTGGTTCCGCGCCCGACCGTAGAATCCTCGCGAAGCCCCATGTCCTCCTCCAGCCGGATCACCTTGCGACGGTCCACGGCCTTGGTGTGGCGCACCCTGCGCTCGATGCGCACCGCGCTGATCCTGTTGCTGATGCTCGCGCTCGCTTCCGTGGCGGGGTCCCTGGTGCCCCAATGGCCGAACTCGCCCGAGCGCGTGATCCGGTATCAGCTGGACCACCCGCTGGTCGGCGCGTTCTACGGGCGGGCCGGGCTCTTCGACGTGTACGGATCGTGGTGGTTCGTGCTGATCACGACGCTGCTGTTCGTCTCACTCGTCGCGTGCCTGTTCCCGCGCACCCGGGCGCTCGTGCGCACGCTCCGCCAGCGTCCGGTCCAGGCGCGCGAGATCGATGCGTTCCGGCTGTACGAGGAACGCGTGGTCTCGGCGGATCCCGCCCGAGCGATCGACGGGTCGCGCCGCGTGCTTCGCCGCCGCCTGTTCCGCGTGGCGCGAGACGGCGACGGCCGGCCGGCGCTCGCCGCCGAGAAGGGCGCGCTCCGTGAGGTCGGGAGCCTGCTCTTCCATTGGGCGTTCCTGTTGATCGTGATCGGCGTGATCTACGGCAAGGGCACCGGCTTCACCGGCAGGGCGGTGGTGGTGGAGGGCAAGACGTGGATCGACGCGCAGGCGAACTACGACGGCGACCTGCGCACCGGACGGTTCTTCAACGACGACTTCACCGGTGTGGGGCTCCACCTCCGAGGGTTCGAGGACACGTACCGGACGAGCGGCCAGCCGATGGACTTCGTCTCGCACGTGGATCTGTTGGACCCGCAGGGCAACGTGTCCCGGCAGGCCGACATCCGCGTGAACCATCCGGCCTCGATCGACGGGGTGGAGTTCTTCCAGTACGGCTTCGGGTGGGCGCCCGTCGTGGAGGTTCGTGAGCACGGCGAGCTCATCGCGTCCGAGCCCATCACGTTCGTCCAGGACACGGCCCCCGAAGGTATCCCGCAACTGGCGATGCCGTGGCACGGCATCCTCAAGCTGCCGTCGCTGCACCCGCAGGTGGGCCTCACCCTGGAGCTCTGGCCGGACAGCCGCGCGTGGCTCCAGCTGCGGACGACCGGCCAGCCGGTCGCGATGACCCAGTCGTTCGAGCCGATCATGTTCTACAAGGTGTACCGCGGCGACCTGACCGACACGTCGCCCCGGTCCCTCGACGCCACGGTGATGCGGAAGGCCGGACAGGGTGTCGTGGGCGCCGCGCAAACCGTCGACCTGCGGACCGGGAAGGTGGTCGCCGACGGCACCTCGGTGTCCGGCCTCACGATCTCGTTCCCCGAGCTACGGCAGTACAGCGTGTTCCAGGTGAGTCGCGACCGTGGTGTGCCCTTGGTGTTGCTTGCCGCTATCCTCGTGCTGCTCGGACTCCTGCCCGCGCTGTACTCGTCGCGACGCAAGGTCTGGGTGCGAGCGGAGCCGAACGGAACCGGAACCGTGCTCAAGGTCGGGGGATTCGCCCTGCAACGCAAGCCGCAGTTCGATGAGGAGTTCTCGAAGCTCGTGGACGCCATGGCCCGCGCCGCGGGCGACGCGCCGGCGGTCGAGGAGAGGGAGCCGGTGAGCTCGCGATGACCGACCTGCAATGGGGCCGGCTGTCCAACGACGCGTTCACCGTGGCGCTCTTCGCGTACATCGTCGCGATGGTGGGGTACTTCGCGTACCTCGCCTTCCGCCGAACCTCGCTCTGGGCCACCGCCCGCACCATCGCAACCGTCGGGTTGGTCGCGAACGTCGTCTGCGTGGCGACGCGAGGGCTCGCCGCCCACCGCGTGCCGTGGGGCAACATGTACGAGTACTCGGTCCTGCTGGCGCTCCTCGTGGTCGCCGGGTACCTGCTGATCGTCGAGGGCTACTACAAGATCCGAACCCTCGGCGGGTTCGCGTTGATGTTCTCGGTGTTCACCATGGCGATCGCCGTGTCGTTCCTCTACGTGGGTCCGGGGCCGCTCGTACCCGGCGCTGAACTCGTACTGGATCAAGATCCACGTGGTCGCAGCGATCACCGGTTCGTCGCTGTTCGCCCTGGGCGGCGGCGTCCTCACGATCTTGTTCCTGATCCAGGACCGCAAGGAACGCCGAGAGGTGGCCGCGCTCCGCGCGCAGGAGCCGCCGCCCATCATGGGTGGATCGGTCGGCGTCGACGCGCCACCCGACTTCTCGCCGGATGCCGACGAGCCCGCGAGCGGCGCCGTCGCACGGCGAGGCGTGCTGCCCCCGGCCGCGTCGCTCGATCGCATGGCGTACCGGGTGATCGCCTTCGCGTTCCCTATCTGGACGTTCGCGGTGATCGCCGGCGCGATCTGGGCGCAGAGCGCGTGGGGACGGTACTGGGGCTGGGATCCGAAGGAGACGTGGTCCTTCGTCACGTGGGTGATCTACGCGGGGTATCTCCACGCGCGTTCGACGTCCGGGTGGAAGGGGCGGCCGGCGGCCGTCATCGCGTTGGTCGGCTTCGTCTCGCTGCTGATCACGTATTACGCGGTGAACCTCTGGATCGTCGGGCTGCACTCGTACAAGGGGTTCTGACAACACCGCCGCAGTCGTTCGAGCGGCGGAGGGGACGGTGGTACAGTGCGCGCGGCCCGGCGCCCGCACCGGCGTCGGAGCGCCTGTACCGGGGAGGCAAGGGAGACTTGCGGAAGCGGCTGCTCTGGGTCCTGGGCCTCGCGGCCCTCGGCCTGATGCTGGCGTCCTGCGCTCCGCATGCCAGCCAGGATTCGTTGCAGCCCGCCGGTCCGTACGCGCAAGAGATCAAGAACCTCTTCGTCCCGGTGTTCTGGATCGCGGTCCTCGTCTTCGTGATCGTCGAGGGCGGGATCGTGCTCCTCGTCGTGAAGTATCGCCACCGCAAGGGGCAAGAGCGGATGCCCCCGCAGATCCACGGGAACACGCGCCTGGAGATCGGCTGGACGATCGTGCCCGCCGTCATCCTCGCGGTCGTCATGGTGCCGACGGTGGCGACCATCTGGGACCTGGCGCGCAAGCCGCCCGCGGACGCGCTCCACATCACGGTCCAGGGTCATCAGTGGTGGTGGGGGTTCGTCTACACGGACGCCGACATGAAGACCACGTACGACACCAACGGCCCCATCACCGTCGCCGACGTCATGGTGATCCCCGCCGGCCGGCCGGTGTACCTGGATCTCGAGTCGGTGGGAGGCCTGATCGGCGGGCACGAAGGCGCAGGCCGACTACGCGGTGATCCACTCGTTCTGGATCCCGCAGCTCGCCGGGAAGCAGGACGTGGTCCCCGATCGGACGAACCACATCCTGATGCAGGCCGACCATCCGGGGACCTACTTCGGTCAATGCGCTGAGTTCTGCGGGCTGGAGCACGGCAAGATGCGAGCGCGGGTCGTGGCGCTGTCCCAAAGTGACTGGGAGGCGTGGGTCGCCAACCAGAAGCAGCCGAGCGTCACGCCGATCGGATCCGCTCGCCGCCAAGGGGATGGATCTGTTCTCCAACCCGCTCTCGGGTGACCGGGGCAGCTGCATGGCGTGCCACTCCCTCGGAGGCATCGTGACCGGCGTGAACGCCGCCCCGAACCTGACGCACTTCGCCGATCCGAACCATCAGTGCTTCGCCGGGTGCGATTGGGAGACGGTCGACGAGGAGGCGCTCGCCGCGTGGCTGCACGATCCGAACGCCGTGAAGCTCGGAGCGAAGATGCCCAACTACCACCTGACCCAGGGCGAGATCGACGCGCTGGTCGCTTACCTCGAGAGCCTGACGTGAGGGGGTCTCGGTAGATGGCGAGCATCTCCATGCCGGCCGAGCGGACCCGGGGCATCCGTCGTCCCTCGGCGTTAACCGGCTTCTCGAGCTGGCTCACGACCGTGGACCACAAGAAGATCGGCCTGATGTACGGGGTGACCGCGTTCGCGTTCTTCATCATCGGCGGTCTGGAGGCCCTGCTGATCCGCTCCCAGCTCGCGCGTCCGGATCAGACCATCCTGAACGCCGATCAGTACAACCAGATCTTCACGATGCACGGGCTCACGATGATCTTCCTGTTCGTGATGCCGATGTCGGCGGCGTTCTTCAACTACCTGATCCCGCTGATGATCGGCGCCCGGGACGTGGCGTTCCCGCGCATCAATGCGTTCAGCTATTGGTTGTTCCTGTTCGGCGGGTTGTTCCTCTACTCCAGCTGGTTCCTGGGCGGCGCGCCCAACGGCGGGTGGTTCGGATACGCGCCCAACTCCACGACCGACCCCACCATCGGCATGACGTTCTACGCGTTGGGACTGCTGCTCACCGGGATCGCGTCGACGGCGGGCGCCGTCAACCTCGGCGTCACGATCATCAACATGCGCGCGCCGGGTATGTCGTTCTTCCGGCTCCCCGTGTTCGTCTGGATGGGGCTCGTGACGCAGCTGCTCCTGGTGTTCTCGTTGCCGATCATCACGGTCGGGCTGTTCGAGCTGCTCTTCGACCGCCGGTGGGGAACCCATTTCTTCGACCCGACCCAAGGCGCCGACCCGGTCCTGTGGCAGCACCTGTTCTGGCTGTTCGGCCACCCGGAGGTCTACATCCTCATCCTGCCCGCGTTCGGCATCTTCTCGGAGGTGCTGCCGGTCTTCAGTCGCAAGCCGCTGTTCGGGTATCAATTCGTGGTGTTCTCGGGGATCGCGATCGGGTTCATCGGGTTCGGCGTCTGGGCGCACCACATGTTCGCCGTGGGCCTGGGTCCGGTCGCGAACACGGCGTTCGGCATCTCGACGGCGATCATCGCCATCCCGACGGGCGTGAAGATCTTCAACTGGATGGCGACGATGTACAAGGGCGACCTGCGGTTCACCTCCGCGATGATGTTCTCGGTCGGCGGCGTGGCGATGTTCGTCATCGGCGGGCTATCCGGCGTGACGCACTCGATCGTCCCCGCCGACTACCAGCAGACGGACACGTACTACATCGTGGCGCACTTCCACTACGTCCTCTTCGGGGGCGCGATCTTCGGCCTGTTCTCGGCGGCGTACTACTGGTGGCCGAAGGTGTTCGGTCACCTGCTGTCCGAGGGCCTGGGCAAGCTGCACTTCTGGCTCATGATCATCGGGTTCAACCTGGCGTTCGGGCCCATGCACATCCTCGGCCTGCAGGGCATGATCCGCCGGGAGTACACGTACCCGGCGTCGCTCGGTCTCACGTTCTGGAACGAGATCTCCACGCTGGGCGCGTTCATCATCGCGGTGTCGATCCTGGTGTTCATCGCCAACGCGGTGCGGACGACCATGCGCCACCGCCCGCTCGAGTCGAACGATCCGTGGGACGCGCGCACGCTCGAGTGGATGACGGCGTCGCCGCCGCCCGTCTACAACTTCGACGAGATCCCGGACGGTCCACTCGCTCGACGAGTTCTGGCACCGCAAGTACGCCGAGGACAAGAGCGGGAGGCTCGTTCCCGTCCAGGCGGGTGCCGCGGATCGGCTCGAGCCCGACCGGTCGCACGGGACGGCGCACGCGATCCATCTGCCGAGCCCCTCGTACTGGCCGATCGTCGCGGCCCTCGGACTTCCCATCATGGCCTACGGGGTCATCTACTCGTGGTGGCTGGTGGGCCTCGGCGTGGCGGTCACGCTCGTCGGTGTCTACGGATGGGCCCTCGAGCCCTCGGTGGCGGAGTAGCCATGGCCGACGTCGCGATCGACGAAGGGACACGACGAGCACGAGACCACGACCGGTCTCCCGCACACCAAGCTCGCGATGTGGCTCTTCCTCTCCTCCGAGTGCCTGCTGTTCGGCGCGCTGATCACCACGTACGTGCTGTACCGGAACGCGAGCATCAAGGGTCCGTACCCGTCAGACGTCTTCGACATCGGCTACACATCGGTGTCGTCGTTCGTCCTGCTGGCCAGCTCACTGACCATGGTGCTCGCGCTCGCCGCCGCGCAGAAGCGGGACTTCATGCGGATGCGTCTATGGCTCGTCACGACGGCGATGCTCGGGCTGACGTTCGTGGGAGGTCAGGTCTACGAGTTCACGCACTTCTACCGCGAGGGCCTGGCGATCACCACCAACCTCTTCGGCACGACGTTCTTCGTCCTGACCGGCTTCCACGGCGTGCACGTCACCGTCGGCATCTTGATGCTGCTGTCGCTCACGGGGATGTCGTTCGCGGATCGGCTCCCCGAGGATCCGGCGTTCCCCGTGGAGATGGTGGGTCTGTACTGGCACTTCGTCGACATCGTGTGGATCATCATCTTCACGGTGGTGTACCTGATCCCAACGGCTCCGGCCGGGAAGTAGGAGCGATGTCGGACATCCACGTCGACGAGCCGGGCGCCGCGGTGAGGAACACGCGGCGCCGCACGTGCATCACCCGGGCGCCAAGGAATACGTTCGCATCTTCTTCATCCTGGTCGCGATCACCGCGCTCGAGGTCGCCATCTACTTCGTGCGCGACACCATCGGCGGATGGTTCCTCCCGATCCTGTTCGGGCTGATGATCTCGAAGTTCACGATCGTGGTCCTGTGGTACATGCACCTCAAGTTCGACGACCGCCGGTTCGCACGGTTCTTCGTCATGGGACTCGCCGGCGCGACCACCCTCTACCTGGTCGTCCTCCTCACGCTCAAGACGTTCCTGGACTAGCGCGATGAACCTCACTCCCTGGCACGCGCACCCCGACGTCTGGCTCCTCTTCGGCTCGATCGTCGCCGCCTACCTGATCGCCGTTCGGCGTCACGAGCGCGAGACCGGCGAGCCGGTCGCGAAGCGCCGGACGCGGTTCTTCGTCGCGGGGGTCGCGGTGCTCTGGATCGGAGCCGATTGGCCGATCCACGATCTCGCCGAGCGCTACCTGTATCTCGTCCACATGTCGCAGCACCTCCTGTTCACGTTGATCGCCCCGCCGTTGTTGATCGCGGGGATGCCGGCCTGGCTCCTCCGCCGGTTCCTCGGGCCCCGACCGGTCGCGACCGCGTTCGGGTTCCTGACGAAGCCCCTCGTCGCGCTGATCGTCTTCAACTCCGCGCTGTTGTTCGTGCACTGGCCCGCGGTGGTCGAGCTGTCCGTCCGATCCGAGTGGTTCCACTTCGGACTGCACGTGCTGCTGGTCTCGACCGCGCTCCTGATGTGGTGGCCGGTGATGTCGCCGTTGCCGGAGTACCCGGCGCTGCCGGCTCCCGGGCAGATGCTCTACCTGTTCCTGCAGTCGCTCGCCCCGACCATCCCGGCCTCGTTCCTGACGTTCGGCAACCACCTCTTGTACCCGGTGTACGGGACGTTCCCGCGGATCTGGGGGATCAGCCCCCTGACCGATCAGCTCATCGCGGGGCTGATCATGAAGCTCATCGGCGGCGCGATCCTGTGGGTGTTCATCACGGCGATCTTCTTCCGGTGGTACCGGCAGGAGCGCCACGACGAGGGATGGGACGCGTCCCGGTACCGTGACGTCGAACACGACGTCCACGTGGAGTTGCAGCGATGACCGATCAACTGACTGACGAGAAGCCGGCCCCTGCGCCGGACGCGCACCCCGAGACGCGGCAGGGGTTGCTGCTGCCGATCGTCATGCCACTCGGCATCTTCCTCGGCATCGGGCTCCTGCTCTTCGGCTTCTCGCGCGTCCTGCTCTCGGTGTCAGCCGCGGCCGCGACGGTGATCGCGCTCGTCGTGGCCGCCTCGATCCTCGGTGTGGCGACGATCGTCGCGTCTCGCGAACGGCTCTCCAACGGAACCCTCTTCTCCATGATCGGCGTCGTGGCGGGGGTGGCGATGCTCGCGGGTGGCATCGCGATCGTCACGATCGGCACCGGGAAGGAGGCCGGCGGGGGCGGCGGCGGGCCGCAGGTCATCGCGCTGATGGCGCCGAAGGGCGCCGCGGTGACCGGTTTCCAACCGACCGACGCTCTCCGTCGCGGCGGACAAGCCGATCGAGCTCGACTTCACCAACCAGGATCCCGGCATCCAGCACAACGTCGTGATCTTCCGCGAGGACCCGGCCAAGAACCCCAACGCGACCCCGGTCTTCTCCGGCGATCTGGTCACGGGCGTGAACAAGGCCACGTACGCCGTGCCTGCACTGCCGGTCGGCACGCTCTACTTCCACTGCGAGGTGCACCCGACGACCATGGTGGGGACGATCGAGTCCGCCGTCGGTGGGGGCGGCGGCGGCGCACCTGCGGGCCCGGTCGTCACCGCCAAGGGGCTCTCGTTCGATACCAAGGAGATCGACCTGCCCGCCGGGCAGCCGACGACCATCACGTTCCACAACGAGGACGCCGGCATCCCGCACAACATCGCGATCTACACCGACAGCACGCTGTCGACGGTCCTGTTCCAGGGCGAGCAGTTCCCGGGCGTGGCGACCCAGGAGTATCAGGTCCCGGCCCTCGATCCGGGGACGTACTACTTCCACTGCGACGTCCACGCGACGATGAACGGCAGCGTGGTCGTCGGGCCGCCCGGCGGGGGATCGGGTTCCGGAGGCGCCTCTGCGACCGGCGCCACCGGTGCCTCGCCCTCCGGCTGAGCGTTCCTCCGACCCCTGTTAGCGTGAACCCATGGCCCGCCGACATGCCCTCGCTCCGGCCGTCGTGGCCCTCGTGCTGGTGACGGCCGCCTGCAGCGGAACCGACGGCGCGTCCGGCGCGAACGATCCGTTGGGGGCGAAGGCGATGAACGAGCCGGCACCGGCCCTCGCCGGCGACACGGTCGGGGGCGGAACCGCCGCGCTCGCCCACCTTCGGGGCAAGGTCGTGGTCGTCAACTTCTGGGCGACCTGGTGCACACCGTGTCGCGCAGAGCAACCGGAGCTCGTCGGACTCTCGAACGACTACCGGCACGAAGGCGTCGAGTTCCTGGGTGTGCTCGAGCGCGACGACACCGCGAAGGCGAAGGCCTGGGTGAAGGAGTTCGGCGTGCCGTATGCGAGCATCGTCGACGAGTCGGGCGCTTGGGCAGACGACTTCGCGTTCTTCGGGCTGCCGGACACCTACGTGATCGATCGAGCCGGCACCATCCGATGGTCGGTGTTCGGGCAGACCGACGCTTCGCAGCTGCGTCCGCTCATCGACGAGGTGCTGGCGCAGCCTGCGTGATTGCCCGCGCTAGTGGCCCAAGGGCGAGAGCGCATCCAGGGCGACGGCGCCGAAGAGCGCGGCCAGGTACACGATCGAGTACTTGAAGACGCCCCATGCTCGGTTGGGGTCGGGTTCGCGCCACAGACGAAGCGCCCGGTATACGAAGACGCCGCCCAGCACGATCGCCGTGGACAGGTAGACCGGCCCCATGTTCCCGATGGGGTACAGGAGCAGCGTCGTACCGAACAGCGCGAGCGAGTACAGGAAGATCTGCCGGCGGGTCTCGTCCTCGCCTTTCACGACGGGCAGCATCGGGACGCCGGCCGCGGCGTAGTCGCCCTGGAACCGGATCGAGAGCGCCCAGAAATGCGGCGGGGTCCACACGAAGATGATCGCGAACAAGATCAAGGCCGGAGCGGAGAGCGTTCCGGTCACGGCGGCCCATCCGACGAGGGCGGGAACGGCGCCCGCTGCGCCCCCGACGACGATGTTCTGCGCCGTCGTGCGCTTCAGCCACATGGTGTAGATGAAGACGTAGAAGGCGATCGCCGAGAGCGCGAGCGTCGCCGCCAGGACGTTCACCGTGATCGACAGGAAGAAGTAGGACGCGGCGCCGAGCACGAAGCCGAACCGCAGGGCGTGATCGGGCGTGACGGTGTGCGCCGGCAGTGGCCTGCCTCGCGTCCGCCGCATGATCTCGTCGATGTCGCGGTCGAGGTACATGTTGATCGCGTTGGCGGATCCCGCGGCGACCGTGCCGCCCAGCAGCGTGGCGAGCAGGAGACCCGCCGACGGTATCCCCTGTGCGGCAAGAATCATCGCCGGCACCGTCGTGATGAGGAGGAGCACGATGATCCGCGGCTTCGTGAGGCGAACGTACGCGATGATCGTGTCGCGGAGGGTGCCGTCGCCGGCCGGTGCGGGGTCGCCGTTCGGATCGGACGGCTCCCCGGGCGGGCCGGCGTGCACGGCCAACCGCCTCGACACGGTGGCCAGCGCGACGAGCGTCGCCCAGATCAGCACGGACAGCGCCACGTGGAGCACGACGGCCCACGGCCGCAGGCGCGACCAGACGTTCATCGCGCCGGAGATGATCTGCCCCACGAACAGGCAGAGCGCGAGCGTCGAGAGCACGACCAGATCCTTCGAGCGGGCAGCCATGGTGCGCGCGCGGATGGCGACCCACAGCACCAGCAGGAACACGCCCGCCGCGAGGACCCGGTGGACGAACATCGCCGTCGCCGCGCCACCGAGCGCGGGGACCAGGCGGCCGTTCATCAACGGCCAATCCGTGAAGACCAGCCCGGCCGAACGGGCGCGGACGTACGTCCCGACCAGCAGCAGGGCACCGGCGGCGCCGGTGGTGATCAACGTGAGCTTCGCGAACGCACCATCGCTCCCACGCGCCTGATCGCTCCTCTCCGGGAGTCTCACGACGCAGAACGAATCGGTGGCCACGTAGATGACGTCCGCGACGAACGCGAGCGCCACGGCGAAGTGGGCGGTGACCCACCACGGGTTCAGCTCCGTGTGGACGACGATGCCTCCCAGCACGGCCTGGCCGAAGACCAGCGGGATCGCGGCCGTCGCGGGCCACACCAGCGACGGGACGTCGCGGTACTGCCGCCACGCCACGACGGCCGTCGCGACGACCAGGACCGAGACGACGAACACCAGGAACCGGTGCGAGAACTCGATCAACGAATGAACGGTGCCGGCGGGGAAGAGCCGCCCGGGCGTGCATTCGGGCCAGGTGGAGCAGCCGAGGCCCGATCCGGTGCCGCGGACGAGCCCGCCGACGGCGAACAGCACGATGGTCGCAGCGGCGGTTGCGAGCGCGAGCTTCTGGAAGCGATTCATGGAGTCGGGCCGAGCCCGGCTCATGATAGCCACAGAGGAACGGAGCGGCGCTTGCGATACTGATGCCATGTCGGCCGACCGAACATCGCTGGCCCCGCCCGAGCTCCTGGCGGTCCGCGCCCGCATCGACCGGACCCTCGATCGCTTCCTGACGGGGGTCCGCGACGAGATGGAGGGCGTGGCGCCGGATGCGTTGCTCCCGATCGACGAGGTGATCCGGCTGACCATGGCGGGTGGCAAGCGGCTCCGTCCGATGTTCTGCTTCTGGGGCTACCGCGCGGCGGGCGGCGCCGACGACCGGCGGATCGAACGGGCCGCCGCCGCGCTCGAGCTGCTGCACACGATGGCGTTGATCCACGACGACCTCATGGATCGCAGCCCGGATCGCCGCGGCGCGCCCGCCAGCGCGTTCCAACTGGCCGATCGAGCTCGTGCGCGTGGATCGTCGGACCCCGAGCGTGCGGGTGCCTCGCTGGCGCTGCTCGCCGGCGACCTCGCGAACGTCCTCGCCGATCGACTGCTGCTGACCTCCGGGTTCGAGCCTCGGGCCCTGGTCGGCGCGCTCGACCGTTACCACCGGATGCGAACGGAGATGGCCCTCGGACAAGCCCTCGACCTCATCGGTGGGGACACCGATCCGGCGTTGGTCGCGAGACTCAAGGGCGGCTCCTACACCGTGGAGGGCCCGCTGCTCGTCGGTGCCGCGCTCGCGGAGGGCGACCCCGGCGGCGACGGCGGCGCTCGCGGCCTTCGGGGCTCCGCTCGGTCTGGCGTTCCAGCTCCTCGACGACGAGCGCGACGGCGAGGCGGTGCTCGACCCGGGGCGCGTGGCCGGTCTGATCGCGCAGGCCCGAGCCGGGCTGGACGCACCCGGTCTCGACCCGCAGGCCGTCGGAGCGTTGCGCGCGATGGCCGACCTGGTCGCGGTGGGATGAGCGGGGATCTCGAGTTCCTGCGGCGCGCCTTCCGCGACGTCCCGAACTGCCATCTCTCGACCCTGGACCAGTCCGGCGCGCCCCACGTCGCGCCGCGGTGGTTCGTGTGGCTCGAGGACGGCTTGTTCATCTCGACGCGCCGCGGCGATGCCAGCTGGGAGAACGTGCTCCGCGACCCGCGCGTCTCGGTGGTGGTCGACCGCGGCCGCGACTGGACGGAGCTGACGGGCGTTCGCGTGGATGGTGCGGCCGAGGCGATCGCCGCCGAGCATCCGGACATCCGCGGCGTGATGTCGGCCTGGCACGAGAAGTACCGGTCGATGTTCGCGGGCGATGGGTTCGAGCGGCTGACCCGCCAGGTGCCGGCGCTCGGGTTCCTCCGGGTGAAGGTGGCGGCCGCCGACGCTTGGGATCACCGTGCGGGATGAGGGGCAAGGTCGGTTTGGCCTTCCGCGAGGACCGGCGTAGGCTGCTTTGTGAAGCCCTTCACATGCCGGTAGCCTGAGCTTGTGAAGCCTTTCACAAGCTCGCCGAGGGGGAGCGCGTGAGCCGGTTGGAGACGGACGTCCTGGTCGTCGGAGCGGGGCCCGGTGGGTCCGCGACCGCGTATCACCTCGCTCGCCACGGCGTGGACGTGACCATGGTCGAGCGCTCCGCGTTCCCGCGCGAGAAGGTCTGTGGCGACGGGCTGACCCCCCGGGGCGTGGCGGCGCTCCTCAAGATGGGCGTCGATCCGAGCGAGCCGGGATTCGAGCGGGTGAAGGGTCTGCGGGTCCATTCCCGCGACGCGTTGATCGAGCTGCCGTTCCCGCAGCTGCGGACGTTCCCCGATTACGGCCTGGTGCGGACGCGCCACGACTTCGACGCGCTCCTCGTGCAGCGAGCCCAGAAGGCGGGCGCCCGCTTGATGGAGCGGACGGAGGCGATCGCCCCGATCATCACCGACGGATGGGTCCGGGGCGCCACGATCCGGGCCGTCGAGGACAAGGACGCCGAGCCCACGGAGGTGCGAGCGCGGTTCGTGATCGCGTCCGACGGCGCGGCGTCGCGCTTCGCCAAGCCGGCGGGGATCGTGCGCGACGAGAGCCGGCCGCTCGGGATCGCCGCGCGCCGCTACTACCGGACGGACTATCACCCGGGACCCTGGCTCGAATCCTGGCTCGACCTCTGGGAAGGGGACCTGCTCCTGCCGGGCTACGGCTGGCTGTTCCCCGTTGCGGGAGGGACGATCAACCTGGGCGCCGGCCTCCTGAACACGTTCAAGAACTTCAAGGACGTCTCGGCCCAGCGACTGTTCAACGCGTTCGCCTCGATGCTGCCTCCCTCGTTCGGCATCTCGGAGGACACCGCCGAAGGGCGGCTGCTGTCCGGGCCGCTCCCGATGAGCTTCAACCGTTCGCCGCAGGCGGTGCCCGGCATGTTGCTGGTCGGAGACGCCGCCGGCGCGGTGAACCCGTTCAACGGGGAGGGCATCGCGTACGCGATGGAGACCGGCGAGATGGCGGCGGACCTGGTGCACGAGGCGCTGGTGCGACGCCGTCCGGGCCTGACCATGATGTACCCGACCGCCCTGCGCGAACGCTACGGCCGGTATTTCACGATCGGGCGGGGGTTCGCGCGCGCGGTGGGCAAGCCGACGATCATGGGATTGGCGACCCGGTTCATGCTCCCGCGCCCGCTGGTGATGAGCTTCGCCCTCCGCGTCATGGGGAACCTGAGCGACGGTCGCGACGGCGATGCGCAGGACCGCCTCTTCTACGTGCTGGAACAGGTCGCGAGAGCGCGTTCATGACCGTGCAAGTAGGATGCCGCCCGTGCTGATCGCGTACCTCCCCATCCTGCTCCTGGCGATCCTGGCGGTGGTGTTCGCGGTCGGCTCGCTGACGGCCTCCTCGACGCTCCGGCCGAACCACCCGAACCTGGTGAAGCTGTCGGCGTACGAGTGCGGCAACGATGCCATCCGGCTGCCCGGGGGTGAGCGGTTCTCGGTCAAGTTCTACGTCGTCGCGATGCTGTTCATCATCTTCGACATCGAAACGATCTTCCTCTTCCCGTGGGCGGTCGCGTTCCGCGAGCTCGGGCTGTTCGGTCTCGGCGAGATGACGGTGTTCATCGCGCTCGTGTTCGTCGCCTACGTCTACATCTGGCGCAAGGGCGGCTTGGACTGGTCGGTCGTGACGCCCGTCGAAGAGGAGTTGGGTATCGGCGTCGAGGTGGAACCAGCGCTGGAGGTCGTCGGTGCCCGTTGAGCGCCTCGAGGGCATCCACCTCGGAACCACTCCCGAGGAGGTCGAGGAAGAGGTGGAGCGCGGCATCCTGCTCACGTCCCTGGACCGCGCGGTGGGATGGGCTCGAAAGCAGTCCATGTGGCCGGCCACGTTCGGTCTCGCGTGCTGCGCGATCGAGATGATGTCGACCGGCGCCGGCCAGTACGACCTCTCGCGGTGGGGGATGGAGCTGTTCCGGGGATCGCCCCGGCAGGCCGACCTGATGATCGTGGCCGGCCGTGTGTCGCAGAAGATGGCGCCGGTGCTCCGCCGCATCTACGACCAGATGCCCGAGCCCCGGTGGGTCATCTCGATGGGCGTCTGCGCCTCCGCCGGCGGCATGTTCACGAACTACTCGATCGTCCAGGGCGTCGACACGATCGTTCCGGTGGACGTCTACGTGCCCGGCTGCCCTCCCAAGCCCGAGATGTTGATGCACGGGATCTTGAAGCTCCAGGAGAAGGTGCGGACGTCGGAGACGTTCCGGTGATGCCGGCCGAGCTCGCGGACCGCGTGCGCGGTCGCTTCGCGGACGTGCTCGTCGCGCGCGAGGAGGTCACCGCGATCGTCGGGGCGCGACGATCTCCTCGACGCGCTGGTGACCCTCCGCGACGACCCCGAGCTGTCGTTCGACTTCCTCTCGAGCCTCACGGCGACGGACTGGCCGAACCAGGACCCGCGCTTCTGGGTCGCGTACGAGCTCCGCTCCATGGGGGAGAAGCATCGCGTGCGATTGAAGGTCGGTGTCCCGGAGGCCGATCCGCACATCTCGTCGGTCACCGGTCTGTTCCCCACCGCGAACTGGCACGAGCGCGAGGTCTTCGACTTCTACGGGATCGTGTTCGACGGACACCCCGACCTCACGCGGATCCTCCTGCCCGACGATTGGGAGGGCTTCCCGCTCCGCAAGGACGAGGAGCTCGGGGGCGTGAACACGCGTTACCGGGGCGCGTTCATCCCTCCCGTCGACCAGCGCACGACGATCTAGACCGATGCCGGGAACGCCGACCGACGCCCCGCTCCGCGACTCCTCCGGAGAGATCCGGCAGGAGACCATGATCATCAACATGGGTCCGCAACACCCGTCGACGCACGGGGTGTTGCGGCTGTTGCTGGAGCTGGACGGCGAAACGGTCATCACGTGCAAGCCGATCATCGGCTACCTCCACACGGGCATCGAGAAGAACACCGAGTACCGGACGTGGATGCAGGGCGTCACGTACGTGACCCGCGCCGATTACCTGTCGCCGTTCTTCAACGAGCTCGGCTACTGCCTGGCGGTCGAGCGTCTGCTCGGGATCGAGGCGCCGCCGCGGGCGCAGGTGATCCGCGTCCTCTTCTGCGAGTTGAACCGGATCTCGTCACACCTGGTGTGGCTCGCGACGGGCGGGCTCGAGCTGGGCGCGGTGAGCGTCATGCTGTACGGCTTCCGCGAGCGCGAGGTCCTGATGGACGTGTTCGAGTCGGTCACCGGACTGCGGATGAACCACGCCTACATCCGGATCGGCGGCGTGATCATGGACATCCACGAGGAGGGCATGGCCAAGATCCGCGAGTTCCTCCGCGTGATGCCGGGGCGGATCGACGAGACCGAGTCGCTGCTGTCGGAGAATCCGATCTGGGTGCAGCGCAATCGCGGCGTGGGGGTGCTGTCCGCGGCCGACGCCCTGGCGTTCGGGGTCACCGGACCTATGCTGCGGGCCGCCGGCGTGGCCGCGGACCTGCGCAAGGACATGCCGTACGGCGGGTACGAGACCTACGACTTCGACGTGCCGGTCCGCAGCGAGGCCGACTGCTACGCCCGATACATCATCCGGCTGGATGAGATGCGACAGTCGATGCGCATCGTCGAGCAGTGCCTCGAGCGGCTCGAGGAGCCGGGTCCGGTGATGGTGGAGGATCCGAAGGTTCGCTGGCCCGCCCAGCTCGAGGTCGGTCCCGACGGCATCGGCAACTCCAACGCCTACATCCATCACATCATGGAGGAGTCGATGGAGGCGCTGATCCACCATTTCAAGATGGTGACGCAGGGCGTGGAGGTTCCGCCCGGCGAGGTGTACCAGGCGGTGGAGTCGCCGCGCGGCGAGCTTGGGTTCTACGTCGTGTCCGACGGGGAGCACCGGCCGTACCGCGTGAAGATCCGCGATCCGTCGTTCGTGAACCTGCAGGCCACGCCTGTCATGGTCGAGGGGCACCTGATCGCGGACGCGATCGCGTCGATCGCAAGCATCGATCCCGTGCTCGGGGGCGTCGATCGCTGATGGCGATCTTCGACGGCACCACGCTCGAGGAGGCCCGGGCGATCATCGCCCGCTACCCGGTCGGCCGCGAGCGCTCTGCCGTGATGCCGCTGCTGTACCTGGCGCAGTCGATCGAGGGTCGCGTGACGCGCGACGGGTTGCGCGAGGTCGCGGCGCTGCTGGACGTGACCACGGCGGAAGTCGAGGCGGTCGCCAGCTTCTACACGATGCTGCGACTGCGTCCGACGGGCCGGCACGTCGTGTCGGTGTGCACGAACCTGTCGTGCGCGCTGCGCGGCGCCAACGACGTCTTCGACACGGCGCGCGAGGCCGCCGGCATACCGCACGGCGAGGAGCTGTCCCAGGACGAGCTCATCACGCTGCACGAGGAAGAGTGTTTGGGCGCGTGCGAGAAGGCCCCCGTCGTGTCGATCGACTTCGTCTATCACGACGGCGTCACCCCGGAGCGCATGCGCGAGCTGGTCGCAAGTCTCCAGGCGGGCGAGGTGCCGGCTCCGTCGCGCGGCGAGCCGATGGAAGACTTCCGCGCGGCATCCCGCCTGCTCGCCGGCCTGCCACCTCGCCAGGAGGTGGATGCGTGAGCCTGGAGTTCGAGCGCGTCATCACCGCGAACTGGGGCGACGACAGCGTTCGGTCGCTCGCCGGCTACGAGGCGAAGGGCGGCTACGCGGGACTCCGCGCCGCGCTCGAGATGGCGCCGGACGACGTGATCGCGGTCGTGAAGGACTCGGGGCTCCGCGGCCGTGGCGGGGCCGGCTTCCCGACGGGGATGAAGTGGTCGTTCGTGCCGCAGGACACGGGCAAGCCCACGTACGTCACCGTGAACTTCGACGAATCGGAGCCGGGGACGTGCAACAACCGCGAGCTGATGGAGCGCGAGCCGCACCAGATGCTCGAGGGCGCGATGATCGCGGCATACGCGATCCGGTGTCACACCGTGTTCGTCTACTGCCGCGGGGAGTTCCTGTGGCCCGGCACGGTCGTGCAGCGCGCGATCGCGGAGCTGTACGCCAAGGGCTATGCGGGCAAGGGCATCCTGGGCAGCGACTACGACCTGGACATCGTGATGCACCGCGGGGCCGGCGCGTACATCTGCGGAGAGGAGACGGCGCTGCTGTCCTCCCTCGAGGGGTTCCGCGGCCAACCGCGGCTGCGCCCGCCCTTCCCGGCGGTCGAGGGTCTCTACGAGTCACCGACAGTGATCAATAACGTCGAGACGCTCTGCAACGTCCCGCACATCGTCACGCGGGGTGCCGACTGGTTCAAGAGCCAGGGCACCGAGAAGGCCCCCGGCACGAAGATGTTCACCATCTCCGGCAAGGTCGAGCGCCCGGGCAACTACGAGCTGCCGCTCGGCACGCCGTTCCGCGTGTTGCTCGAGGACTACGCGGGCGGCATGCTCGGGGGCGGCACGCTGAAGGCGTGGACCCCCGGTGGGTCGTCGACCCCCATGCTCACGGCCGAGCACCTGGACGTCGGGCTCGATTTCGAGTCGATCGCGGCGGTCGGCTCGTTGCTCGGCACCGGCGCGTGCATGGTCATGGATCAGAGCGACTGCATCGTCGAGGCCGCCCGGCGCCTGGTGGAGTTCTACGCGCACGAGTCCTGCGGGAAGTGCACGCCCTGCCGCGAGGGGACGTGGTGGGCGGAGCGCGTGCTCGGGCGGATCGAGGAGGGGTACGGACGCAAGGAGGATATGCCGTTGCTGTCCGAGGTCGGGGGCAACATCTTGTTCCGGGCGTTCTGCGCGCTGGCCGACGGAGCCGTTTCCCCGATCTCCTCGACGCTGCAGTACTTCATGGACGAGTACGAGGCACACGTCGAGCTGGGTCGGTGCCCGCTCAGCCCCGAGCCGGCCGACGCCGAGGTGGCCGCTTCGTGAGCGCACGGATGGTGACGCTCACGATCGACGGCAAGGAGGTGACCGTGCCGGCCGGCACGCTGGTCATCCGCGCGGCCGAGCAGCTGGGGATCGAGATCCCGCGGTTCTGCGACCACCCGTTGCTCGATCCGGTCGGCGCGTGCCGTCAGTGCTACGTGGAGATCGAGGGACAGCGCAAGCTCTTCACCTCGTGCACGACCACCGTCGCGCCGGGCATGGTCGTGATGACGCAGAACACCAGCCCGCAGGTCCAGGACGCCCAGGTGGCGAACCTGGAGTTCCTGCTGCTCAACCACCCGCTCGACTGTCCGATCTGCGACCGCGGGGGCGAGTGCCCGTTACAGGATCAGGCGCTCGCGTTCGGGCCGGGGGAGAGCCGCTACATCGAGGCCAAGCGGACGTACCCGAAGCCGCTGGCGCTCTCACCCCTCGTCGGTCTGGATCGCGAGCGGTGCGTCCTGTGCGCCAGGTGCACGCGGTTCTGCGACCAGATCTCCGGAGACCGCTTCATCGAGCTGTTCGATCGCGGTGCGGGTGAGCAGGTGTCGATCGCGCCCGGAGAGGACTTCCGTTCCCCGTTCAGCGGGAACACGGTTCAGATCTGTCCGGTGGGCGCTCTCACCGCCACGCCGTACCGCTTCGTGGCGCGTCCGTTCGATCTCTCGTCCGTCGACACGATCTGCCCTCACTGCAGCGCCGGCTGCAACATCAAGCTCGACATGCGCCGCGGTGAGGTCGTGCGTCAGCTCGCGCGCGACAACCTGGAGGTGAACGACGCGTGGCTCTGCGACAAGGGCCGGTTCGCGTTCCGGTTCCCCGACGCGCCGGACCGGGTCACCACGCCGTTGATCCGAGAGCACGGTCTGGAACCGGCGTCGTTCGGCGAGGTCCTGACGACGATCGCGGGATGGTGCGCCGGGAAGCGTGTCGCGTTCCTCACTGGCGGACGCCTGATGGACGAGGACTACTACGCGCTCTCCAAGCTCGCGCGCACCGTCTTCGGTACGAACGACCTGGACCACCGCCGCGACGAAGGAACGGGGATCGGGGGCTTCGACGGAGCGACGGCCCATCCGGTCACATATGACGACGTCGAGCGCGCCACGGTCATCCTGGTCGCGGGGCTGGACGCCGAGCAAGAGGTACCGATCCTGCACCTGCGGCTGCGCAAGGCCGCACGGCGCGGCGCGAAGATCTTCGTCCTCCATCCCCGGCTGACCCGGCTTCACGATGTCGCGGAGCACATCCTGTGCCGGCCCGGCGACGAGGCGTGGCTGTTGGAGACGGAAGAAGGCCGACGTCGTCCGGAGATCGAAGCAGTCGTCGATGCACTGCGGGAGGCGGGCGACGCCGGACTCGTGATCGCCGGTCCGCGACTGGCCGACCACGCACTCGGCGTGCCAGACGCCGGGGCGCTCGCCGCCGAGACCGGTGCGCGGTTCGCCTACGTGACCCGACGGGCCAACGACCGTGGCGCGCTCATGGCGGGCGTGCACCCGCAGCTCCTCCCCGGCGGTCGTCGCTTCTCTCTCGGAGAGGAGCGCGCGGAGGTCGAGGCGCTCTGGGGTCCGATGATCGTCGGCGACGAGGGACGGAACTGGTGGGGCGTCCTGGAGGCGTGTGCGGCGCGGGACGTCGATGTGCTGTTCCTGATCGGAGTCGACCCCCTTCGCGATTACCCCGACGCCGCCTTGGCGACGCGAGCGCTCCAGAACGTCGAGCACGCGGTCGTGCAGTCGCTCGAGCTGGGCTCGCTCGAGCCCTACGCCGACGCGTTCCTTCCGGCGGCCGCGTTCCTCGAGAAAGACGGACACGTCACGACATGGGAGGGCCGCAGTCAGCGGATCAGGCCCATCCGCGGTTCGGCAGGCATCTCGCTGCCCGACTGGGAGATCTTCGCGAGCCTGGCGCTCGCCTCCGGCGGCGATCTCGGTTTCGAGACGCTCGACGAGCTGCACGACGAGATGGGACGGCTCCTGGCTCCTCGTGACGCGACGCCGAGCACCGTCTCCGCGGTGGGTGCTGCGCAACGGGTCACCGGCGAAGGTGAACTCCTCCTCTTCACGTACCCGCTGCTCGTCGACGAGGGCCGATTGTCCGAACGTTCCGACGAGCTGAAGGCGGCGCTGGAGGACGAGCCGTTCCTGGAGATGCACCCGAGCGACGCCACGACGCGCGCCGTGGTTGACGGTGGCAGGGTGATGGTGCGAACCGCCGCGGGACAGGCGGAGCTGCCGGTTCGCGTGACCGACCACGTCGCCGAGGGGTCGGTCTTCGTGCCGTTCAACCAGCCGGGGTTCGCAGCCAACACCATCCTGAACGGCTCGTTCTCGATCGCCGCCGCCGTCGAGCCGGTCGGCGCCCCCGCCGGTGAGCTCGAGACGGCGGAGGCGGCTGCGGGAGGCGAGAGCTGATGGACTGGCTCGACTGGCTCCTGTTGATCGCGCGGGTCGTCGTGGTGTTCTTCGCGTTGCTGATCTCGGTGCTCCTGTACGTGTGGATGGAGCGCAAGGTGATCGCCGACTTCCAGACCCGCAAGGGGCCGATGCGCGCCGGGCCGCGCGGGATCCTGATCACGCTCGCCGACGGCATCAAGCTCTTCTTCAAGGAGGGCATCACGCCGACCAACGCCGACCGGGTCGTGTTCGTGATCGCCCCGGTCCTCGCGATCGTCCCGGCGTTCCTTGCGTTCTCGGTGATCCCCTTCGGCATACCCGTCACGCTCTTCGGCCGCACCGTCCCCTTCCAGGTCGCGAACCTGGACATCGGCATCCTCTGGATACTCGCCATGACGTCGATCGGCGTCTACGCGGTGGTCTTCGCCGGCTGGTCCAGCGGTTCGAACTATCCGCTGTTGGGCTCGATCCGCTCGACGGCGCAGATGGTCTCGTACGAGGTGGCCATGGGTCTCGCGCTCGTCGCCGTCATCCTGTACTCCGGCCATCTGAACCTGAACGCGATCGTCGCGCAGCAGGACAAGGTCTGGAACGCGATCCCGCAGTTCCCGGCGTTCGTCGTCTACCTGATCTGCGGCCTGGCCGAGACCAACCGTCCGCCGTTCGACCTCGCGGAGGCCGAGACCGAGCTGGTCGCCGGTTTCCACACCGAGTACTCGGGGATCAAGTTCGCGCTGTTCTACCTGGGCGAGTACGTGAACACCGTGACGGTGTCGGCGATCGCCGTCACGCTGTTCCTCGGCGGCTGGCGCGGGCCGCACCCGGACTTCCTGCTCTGGCTCTGGCCGCTCCTGTGGTTCCTGTTCAAGATCACGGCCGTGATCTACGTCTACATCCTGGTCCGCGGCACGCTGCCGCGGATGCGCTACGACCGCCTGATGAACTTCGGCTGGAAGCGGCTGATCCCGTTCGGTCTGGTGTGGGTGCTCGTGACGGGGTTCGTCGTGGCCGCGCCCGAGCACCTCACGCGCAAGGAGCTCTTCACCGGGGCCGCGGTCGTGTTCGGTGTCCTCGTGCTCGCGATGCTGATCGCTCCGTTGTTCGCGCCGAAGGCGACGAAGGAACAAGAGCAGGATCAGGAGGTGACGTCGTGACCGCGGAGGGTTCCGGGAAGGACCCGCAGGGCCAGCCGGGCGGGATCATCGACGGCGCCATCGCCATGGCCAAGGGCATGGGCACGGTCTGGAAGCAGACGTTCCGCCGGGACAACACCGAGCAGTACCCGACCGAGATCGTGCCCTCGCCGGAGCGCTCCCACATCGGACGCCATCGGCTCAACAAGCACGAGAACGGCCTGGAGAAGTGCATCGGATGCGAGCTCTGCGCCTTCGCGTGCCCGGCCGATGCCATCTGGGTCGAGGGCGCGGACAACGACCCGGAGGATCCGACCTCCCCCGGTGAGCGATTCGCCAAGGACTATCAGATCAACTACCTGCGCTGCATCATGTGCGGCCTGTGCGTCGAGGCGTGTCCCACCCGCGCCCTGACGCTCACGAGCTACTACGACCTCGCGTTCACCACGCGCGAGGAAGCGATATGGACGAAGGAGCAACTGCTCGAGCCGCCGCCCGAGCTCGGTACCGATCCGGTCGACCGGGAGGGCCGGTAGTGCACGCGGATCTCATCCTGTTCTGGGTGTTCGCGCCGCTCTCGATCGCGAGCGGCATCGCGATGCTGCTGATGCGGAACGCCGTCCACGCGGCCCTGTTCCTCATCGTGAACTTCTTCTGCCTGGCGATCTTCTACCTGATCCTGGGCGCGCCGTTCCTGTTCGCCGTCCAGATCATCGTCTACGCGGGCGCGATCATGGTCCTGTTCCTCTTCGTGATCATGCTGCTCGGCGTGGACGGCCGCGAGGACCTCCGCGAACGCCGGCTGATCGCGCAACGCCCGCTCGCCATCGCGTTGGGTGTCGCGTTCGTCCTGGAGGTGTTCTTCGCGATCCGTGCCTCGATCGGCTTCTCGCGCTACGCGCCCGCCGGTTTCGACAAGGTGAACGATGGCGGCAACACGCGGGCGCTCGCGCGGGTGCTGTTCCACAAGTACTTCTTCCCGTTCGAGGTGACCTCGATCCTGTTGATCATCGCGGCGATCGCGGTGATGGTCCTGGCTCAGCGGAAGGCGCGCGCCGTCACGCAGGCCGAGATGGAAGCCCACAACGCCGCGCTCGAGCCGGCGGGCGGGCCGAGGCCGGTCGCGTGAGCACTCCTATCGGCTACTTCTTGGTGCTCTCGTCGATCCTGTTCGCGATCGGAACCGTCGGCGTGCTGGTCCGCAAGAACGCGCTCGTCATCTTCATGTCCGTCGAGCTCCAGCTGAACGCCGTCAACCTGTCGCTCGTCGCGTTCTCACGGATGCACAACAGCCTGGACGGCCAGGTCATCGCGTTCTTCTCGATGGTCGTGGCCGCCGCCGAGGTCGTCGTCGGACTCGCGATCATCGTGTCCGTCTACCGGCGGATCCGGTCGGTCAACGTGGACGATGCCGAGGCGCTGCGCGGATGAGCGCGAGCGGGTCGCTCTGGTTGATCCCGGCGCTGCCGCTGCTCGGTGCGGCGCTCAACCTGTTCGTCGGCAAGCGCCTCGGACGGTCGGCGGGCATCGTGGCCTCCGTCCTGGTGGCCGCATCCTTCGCCGTGTCGCTCGCCGTCGTCGGGAGCCTCCTGGGCTTGGGCGCCCAGGAACGGGTCCAGACGCAGCATCTGTTCGAATGGATCCACGTCGGCTCGTTCTCGGTCGGGGCGACGCTCCGCCTGGATCCGCTCTCCGCCACGATGATCCTGGTGGTCACGGGGATCGGCCTGCTGATCCATGTCTACGCCGTCGGCTACATGCGCGACGATCCCCGTTACGGGCGCTTCTTCGCCTACATGAACCTGTTCGTGTTCTTCATGCTGATGCTGGTCCTCGGCCAGAACCTGCTCGTCCTCTACCTGGGCTGGGAGGGCGTCGGGCTCTGTTCGTATCTGTTGATCGGCTTCTGGTTCGAGAAGACCGAGAACGCGAACGCGGCGAAGAAGGCGTTCGTCACGACCAGGATCGGCGACACGGCGATGCTCATCGGTCTCGCCCTGATCGCGGTGAAGTTCGGGACGCTCGACTACACGGTCATCTTCGGGACGGCGGGGAGCACGCTCACGAAGTCGCGCGGCGACCGCGATCGCGCTGCTCCTGTTCGCCGGCGCGATCGGGAAGTCCGCCCAGGTCCCGCTGCACGTCTGGCTCCCCGACGCCATGGCGGGTCCCACGCCCGTGTCGGCGCTCATCCACGCGGCCACGATGGTGACGGCCGGTGTCTACCTGGTCCTGCGGATGCACGTGATCTTCGAGATCTCGGGCGTGGCGCTGACCGTGGTGGCGGTGGTGGGCGTCGTGACGATGCTCTTCGCGGGGACGTGCGCGTTCGGCCAGGACGACATCAAGCGCGTCCTGGCGTACTCCACGATCAGCCAGCTCGGGTTCATGTTCATCGCGGCGGGGCTGCGGGCGTACTCGATCGCGCTCTTCATGCTGGTCGCGCACGCGTTCTACAAGGCGCTGATGTTCCTCGGCGCCGGGTCGGTCATGCACGGGATGCACGACCACACCGACATGAAGCAGATGGGCGGGCTGCTGCGGCGGATGCCCGTCACCGGCGTCACGTTCGTGGTCGGCGCGCTTGCGCTGGCCGGCGTCTACCCGCTCTCGGGGTTCTTCGCCAAGGACGCGATCCTCGAGGTGGCGGACAACACCGGGCACACCTGGCTGTTCGTCCTCGGCGTCGTCGGTGCGCTCATCTCCTCGCTCTACATCGGGCGGCTGGTGTTCCTGACGTTCTTCGGCCGGCCTCGATCGGAGGAGGCGGAGCACGCCCATGAGTCCTCGCCCGTGATGACGATCCCGCTCATCGCGCTCGCCATCGGCGCGGCGACTGGCGAGCCTGCTCGACCTGAACCTGCACGGGGTCCTCTCGACGTTCGTCGAGCCGGTGCTGGGGGCCGTGCCCGAGGGATCGGTCGGGCTCACGCACGCGGCGATCGTCGCGATCTCCTCGTCCATGGTCGTGATCGGCGTGCTCACGACCTGGTTCGTCTACGGCTCGGGGAACATCGATTGGCTCGCGCTCCGTGTCCGGATGCAGCCCGCCCAGCGCGTGCTCGAACACGGCTGGTACGTGGACAACTACTACTCGGCGCTCCTGGTCACGCCGGGCAAGGCCGTCGCCGCGTGGCTCGCCTACGTCTTCGACACGCGGGTCATCGACGGCGTCGTGAACGGGATCGGGGCGTCCGTCCGGGCGCTGGCGCGCAGCGGGCGGCGGCTGCAGACCGGCCTCGTCCGCACGTACGCGCTGGCGTTCCTCGCGGGCGCGATCTGCCTCCTCGTCTATGTCGGGGTCCGGCTGTGAGCGATCACCTCCTGTCGATCGTGACGTTCCTCCCGCTCCTGGGGGCCGTCGTCGTGCTGCTGTGGCGGGGCGCCTCCGACGACTCGGCTCGATGGGCCACGATGCTCACCGCGGTCGTCACGTTCATCGTCTCCCTCGCCATCCTCGGCCGGTTCGATCGCGCCGACGCCGGGTTCCAGATGGTGGAGCGCGCCACCTGGGTGAAGAGCATCGGGCTGCAGTACCTGGTCGGCATCGACGGCGTCAGCCTCTGGATGGTGCTGCTGACCACGTTCCTGTTCCCGTTGTCGGTGCTGGCGTCGTGGAGGGTGGAGAAGAACGTCCGGCTGTACATGGTGTCGATGCTCGTGCTCGAGACCGCCGTGCTCGGGTCGTTCGTGGCGCTCGACCTGTTGCTCTTCTTCGTGTTCTTCGAGGCGCTGCTCGTTCCGATGTACCTGATCATCGGGGGATGGGGCGGCGAACGACGCATCTACGCGGCGGTCAAGTTCTTCCTGTACACGATGGCGGGCTCCGCGTTCCTCTTGGTGGGCATCCTGTTCCTGTACTCGCGGTCCGCCGGACCGGTGGGTCACGGGACGTTCGATATCCAGCAGCTGACGTCGGTGGCGGGCTGCCTTGCCGGCGAGCACCGCGCGCTGGCTGTTCCTCGCGTTCTTCGTGGCGTTCGCGGTCAAGGTCCCGCTGTTCCCGCTCCACACGTGGCTTCCCGATGCGCACACCGAAGCGCCGACGGCGGGCTCGGTCCTGCTGGCGGGCGTCCTGTTGAAGGTCGGCGCGTACGGGTTGATCCGCTTCAACCTGCAGCTCTTCCCCGACGCCGCGAAGTACTTCGCGTCGGCCGTCTCCATCCTGGCGGTGATCGGCATCATCTACGGCGCCGTGGTCGCGCTGATCCAGACGGACATCAAACGCCTGGTCGCGTACTCCTCCGTCTCGCACCTGGGGTTCGTCGTCCTCGGCATCTTCGCGTTCACCGACCAGGGCGTGACGGGTGGCGTCCTGCAGATGGTGAACCACGGCCTGTCGACGGGCGCGCTCTTCTTGCTGGTCGGGATGGTCTACGAGCGAACGCATACGCGTGATCTCGGCAAGATGGGGGGCCTCGCCGTCGTCATGCCCTGGCTCACCGGTGCCTTCTTGTTCGCGGTCGTCTCCTCCGTGGGCTTGCCGGGGTTGAACAACTTCGTCGGCGAGTTCCTGGTGATCCTGGGGTCGTTCGCCGTGAACCGGTGGTTCGGCGCGCTGGCGGCGGTCGCGGTGATCCTGGCGGCCATCTACCTGCTCTGGTCCTACCAGCGGATGGCGTACGGACCCATCCACGAGGAGCATTCGTTGCTGCCGGACGTGAACCTCCGCGAGGTGCTGGTCCTGGCACCGGTCCTGACGCTCCTGCTCGTGTTCGGCGTCTTCCCGAAGCTCCTGACCGACCGGATCGACCCGACGGCGAAGGCCGTGGTCACGCACGTCGCCCCCGACCATCTCACCGATGTCGGCGCGACGGCCGTCGTGCAGGCGAACGGAGCCGGTTCCTGATGCCGACGCCCAAGCTCGAGTTCGCGCCGATCCTGCCCGAGCTGTTCCTGTGCGGCGTCGCGATCGCGGGGCTGCTGTACGAGGCGATGGCCCCGAAGACCGACCGGCGGTGGCACCTGGTGCTCGCCATGTCCGGGCTGGTCGCCGCGGCGCTCGCCACGTTCCCGCTCTGGCACTGGACGGGGGATCGCACGGTCATGGGGCAGATGGTCTCGGTCGACCGCTTCTCCGTCGTGTCCCGTTTGATCCTGCTGGGGATCGCGGCGATGGGGCTGCTGCTGGGCACGCACTATTTCGCACGGTCCGGCGACGCGTTCCGCGGGGAGTTCTATCCGCTCGTCCTGTTCGCCACGGCGGGGATGACGTTGATCACGGCCGCGGCCGACCTCATCCTCGTGTTCCTGTCCCTCGAGATCCTGTCGCTGTCCCTCTACGTCTTGACCGGCATCACCGGGCGCCGCAACTCGAACGAGGCTGCCATGAAGTACTTCCTGTTGGGGGCGTTCTCGTCGGCGTTCTTCCTGTTCGGGGTCGCGTGGGCGTACGGGGCGACGGGCACGACGAACATCACGGCCATCGCGAACGCGCTCGCCGGGCGGACCGGCGACCAGGGTCTCGCCTTGCTCGCGTTCGTGTTCCTCACGATCGGGTTCGGGTTCAAGGTGTCGGCGGTGCCGTTCCATCAATGGACCCCCGACGTCTACCAGGGCGCGCCCACGCCGGTGACGGCGTTCATGTCGGCGGCGACCAAGGTGGCGGCGTTCCTGGCCCTGGTCCGCGTCCTGGACGTGGCCCTCCAACCGCTGTCGTGGGACTGGGTGCCGGTGATCTGGGTCCTGGCGGCGGCGTCCGTGATCGTCGGGAGCGTGCTCGCGATCGCCCAGTCCGACATCAAACGGATGCTCGCCTACTCGAGCATCGCGCACGCCGGGTTCATCCTCACGGGCCTGACGTCGTCGGACCAGACCGGGATCCGCGCGGCGATGTTCTACCTGATCGCGTACGCCCTGATGACGCTGGGAGCGTTCGGCGTGGTGATGCTGGTGTCGGCCAGAGGCGAAGAACAGACGTCCCTCACGTCGTACGCGGGCCTCTCCAAGCGCAGCCCCCTGCTGGCCGGGCTGATGACGCTGTTCCTGCTGTCACTCGCCGGTATCCCGCCCACGGTCGGGTTCGTTGCCAAGGTGGGGGTCTTCAGCGCGGCGATCCGCGCGGGTCACACGTCCCTGGCTCTGATCGGCGTGGTCGCGAGCGTGGCCGCGGCGTTCTTCTACCTGCGGGTGATCGTCTTGATGTACATGCAAGAACCGCAGGGGAGCCTGGACGAGGATCGATCCCTCATGCCGAGGGTCGCGATCGCGATCCCGGCTATCCTCACGCTGGTCCTCGGCATCTTCCCCGGCCTCATCGTGGGGATCCTCGAGAGGGCCTCGATCCTCAGGTGGTGAGATGAGCCGAAGGGTGATCCCGGGACTGGAGCCGCCGGACGCGGCGCTCGAGGCCGACATCCGCGCGCGCCTCGACCAGGTCGAGCAGGCGTTGGAGAAGTCCGTGCGCGTGGAATCGTCGGGCCTGCTCTCCGAGACGTCGTCCTACCTGATCGCCGCCGGGGGCAAACGTTTCCGAGCGATGCTGGTGCTGCTGGCGGGCTACTTCGGCGATCCGTCGGATCCGCGGCTGATCGGCGGCTCCGTGTCGATCGAGCTGGTGCACCTGGCGACCCTGTACCACGACGACGTGATCGACGAGGCCGATGCCCGTCGCGGAGCGCCGTCGGCCAACATGCGCTGGGACAACACGGTTGCGATCCTCTCCGGGGACTTCCTGTTCGCCCGGGCCTCCGAGATCTCGACGGAGCTGGGCGCCGACGTGTGCCGGCTCCTCGCCCGCACCATCGCCATCCTCTGTGACGGACAGATCCGCGAGGTGGACAGCTCGGCCAAGGTGGAGCAGCCCGAGAGCAACTACCTGGAGATCATCCGGCGCAAGACCGCCTCGTTGATCGCCACGTCGTGCCGGCTCGGGGGCATGCTCTCGGACGCCACGCCCGAGCACACGGACATCCTGGAGGAGTTCGGCGACGCGCTGGGGATGGCCTTCCAGCTCTCCGACGACATCATGGACATCACGGCGACACAGCTCGAGCTGGGCAAGGAGCCGGGCTCGGATCTCCGCCTCGGCGTCTACACCGCCCCGATCCTGCACGCGCTGGCCCACGACGAGCATCGCGAGGAGCTGGCGCGGATCCTGGGACACGGGGCTCCGGACGGCGAGTTCCTGGATCGAGCGCTCGAGATCGTGCGCGCCGGGGGTTCGATCGACCATGCCCGCAGGGCCGTCACGGGCGAGGTCGGGAGGGCGATCGGGCTGGCCAGGAGGCTGCCGCCGGGTCCGGCACAGCACGCGCTGGAGCAGCTCGCGCGCTTCCTCGCGGCTCGCTGCGGAGCGGAGCAAACACCGTGAGTGATCCTGCTAGGATCCGCGCTCGGGAAATCGTTCACAAACGTGCCTAACTACTATGAGTCGTACGCGGTAGTACTCGCGGTCGCCGTGGCGGGCGTCGCCCTCGTCGTCGTCGCGTTCGGGACCGCCCGGCTCATCGCTCCCCATCGCCCCCTCCCGTCGAAGCTCACGACGTACGAGTGCGGCATCGATCCGGTGGGCAAGGGCTGGGCGCAGAGCGAGGTCCGCTACTACATCTACGGCTTCCTCTTCGTGATCTTCGACGTGGAGAGCGTGTTCCTCTTCCCGTGGGCCCGGGTCTTCCAGGGACTCGGGTACACGGCCGTGGGCGAGATGGGCGTGTTCATCGCGATCCTGGCGGTGGGCCTGTTGTACGCCTGGCGCAAGGGGGTGCTGAAGTGGGTCTGATCACCGAGCGAACCCCCATCCCGAAGATCCAGCCGGTCAAGTTCATCCTCAACTGGGGACGCAGGTACTCCCTGTGGGTCATGAACTTCGGTTTGGCCTGCTGCGCGATCGAGCTGATCGCCACGTCCACCTCGAAGCACGACTTCATCCGGCTCGGTGTGATCCCGTTCGCGCACGGCCCGCGCCAGGCCGACCTGCTCATCGTGGCGGGCACGCTGACCGACAAGATGGCCCCGGCCCTGGAGCGCGTCTACGACCAGATCCCCGATCCCAAGTACGTGATCTCGTTCGGGTCGTGCTCCAACTGCGGCGGACCCTACTGGGACTCCTACTCCGTGACGAAGGGGGTCGACCAGATCCTCCCCGTCGACGTCTACGTCCCGGGCTGCCCTCCGCGGCCCGAGGCGCTCCTGCACGGCATCATCCGCCTGCAGGAGAAGATCAAGGACGAGAACATCGAGGAGAAGTTCAGTGGCCGGGACTCCGCACCCGCTCTCCCCTGACGAGACGGCCTCCCGGCTCCGAGCCCATTTCGGGGAGGACATCGTTGAGGCCGTGGAGCAGCACGGCCACGCGGTCGCCACGGTCTCGATCGACCGGTACCACGACGTCTGCCGGTTCCTCCGCGACGAGCCGGAGTTCGCGTGCGACTACTGCGACTTCACGAGCGCCGTGGACTTCGGTCCCGACACCGGCTTCGAGGTCGTCACGCATCTGTACTCGACCTCGCACCACCACAACGTGCGGGTCAAGGTGAAGCTCCCGCACCAGGACCCCGTGTGTCCCACCATCTGCGACCTCTTCCCGACGGCGAACTGGCACGAGCGGGAAACGATCGAGATGTTCGGCATCGCGTTCGAGGGTCATCCGCAGCCGGTGAAGCTGCTCCTGTCCGAGCCGTTCGAGGGTCATCCCCTGCGCAAGGACTTCCCCTTGATGAGCCGTGAGGCGAAGCCCTGGCCGGGCGCCGTCGAGGGCGAGGAGGAGGAAGAGGAGTGAGCTTCCTGCTCGGGGCCGCCACGACCGGCGATTCGCTGTTCGACTCCTGGTTCTCCAACTTCTGGCTGGCGCTCATCGCGAAGACGATCGTCGTCATGCTGTTCTTCCTGGTCGTCCCGCTGGTCGTCGGCTACATCGAGCACAAGGTCCTCGCGCACATGCAGGCGCGGTACGGACCCATGGAAGCCGGGATGTTCCACGGCTGGGCGCAGTTGGTCGCGGACGGCGTGAAGTTCGTGCAGAAGGAGGACGTGATCCCCGAGGCCGCGGACAGCGGTGTGTTCTCGCTGGCGCCGGCGGTCGCGATGATCCCCTACATCATCATCCTGGTGGTGCTGCCGTTCAGCCCCACGTTGTTCGCGCTCAACCTGGACATCGGGATCTTCTTCGTCATGGCCATGTCGTCCGTGTCGGTCATCGGCGTGCTCATGGCCGGCTGGTCCTCGGCCAACAAGTTCTCGTTGATCGGCGCCCTCAGGGCCGCCGCGCAGCTGATCGCGTACGAGCTCCCGCTGGTGCTGGCAGCGGCCGCGATCGTGATGCAGGCCGGGACGCTCTCGCTGGTCGGCATCGTGGAGTCGCAGCGCAGCATGTGGAACATCGTGCGGCCCTGGCAGCTGATCGGGTTCCTGATCTTCGTGGTGGCCTCGTTGGCCGAGCTGACCCGGCCTCCGTTCGACATGCCGGTCGCCGACTCGGAGATCATCTTCGGCGCGTACACCGAGTACACGGGCCTGAAGTTCGCGTTCTTCCTGCTGGCCGAGTACGGCGGGATCGTGGCCCTGGCCGGCATCGCCGCCACGCTGTACCTCGGCGGGTACCTCGGGCTCCCGGGGATCCCGCTTCCGCCTGCGATATGGATGCTCGGCAAGATCATTGCGCTATCGTTCGTCGTCATCTGGCTGCGCGCGACCTATCCGAGGCTGCGCGAGGATCAGTTGCAGCGGTTCTCGTGGTTGGCGCTGATCCCGCTGTCGCTGGTGATGATCATGGTCGTGGCGGTCGTCAAGGTCGCAACGAAGTAGGGGAGAGGGGCCATGGCGTCGGAGCTCGAGGAGAACAAGGACCAGCCGGAATCCGGCGTGGGCCTCGGCCTGCTGAAGGGCCTCGGCGTCACCCTCAAGACGATGCTGCAGCCGGCCATCACGCAGCCGTATCCCCACGTCAAGCCCGATCTGCCGGCGCGCACGCGCGGCGTCATCGCCCTCAAGCAGGAGAACTGCACGGTCTGCTACAAGTGCTCCCGAGAGTGCCCCGACTGGTGCATCTACATCGACGCGCACAAGGAGCAGCACGATCCCGCGGGGGGCGGGCGGGCCCGTTCGGCCAAGATCCTCGACCGGTTCGCGATCGACTACGCGCTCTGCATGTACTGCGGCATCTGCGTCGAGGTCTGCCCGTTCGACGCGCTCTTCTGGAGCCCGGAGTTCGAGTACGCGGAGTACGACATCGATCTCATGACCCACGAGAAGGAGCGCCTCGAGGAGTGGACCTACAAGGTCCTGCCGCCGCCTCCCCTCGAGGCCGGCGCTGAGCCATCGCCGGAGCCGATGGAGGACGCGTCGTAGATGTCGGCACAGGAATACGCCTTCGTCGTTCTCGCGGTGGTGGGCGGCGTCAGCGCGATATCGGTCGTCCTGGCGCGCAACGTCGTGCACGCCGCGTTGTATCTGGTGGTCACGCTGCTGTCCGTCGGCGGCGTCTACCTGCTGCTCGGCGCCGAGTTCGTCGCGTGGGTGCAGATCTTGATCTACGTGGGTGCCATCGTGATCCTCTTCCTCTTCGGGCTCATGCTCACCAAGGCGCCGATCGGACGGGACCTGCTCGACAACCAGAACCGGTGGATCGGCGGCATCGTCGGGGCGGGGGTGTTCCTCGGCCTGGTGTTCCTGATCCAGGATGCGTTCAAGGTGCAGGACTCGGTGGCCCAGACGACGTTTCGGACCACGACCGCCGACGTGGGCGTGTCGCTCTTCCGCGACTACGTGCTGCCGTTCGAGGCGGTGTCGTTCCTCCTGCTCGCCGCGTTGATCGGCGCGGTGGTGCTGGCGCGCAAGGACGAGGGCCCCAAGTGATCCGGTTGCCGTTCGTCCTGTTCTTCGCGGCCCTGTTGTTCTCCGCCGGGGTCTACGGCGTGCTGGCGCGCCGCAACGCCGTCATGGTGCTCATGGCCATCGAGCTGATGCTGAACGCGGTCAACGTGAACCTGGTCGCGTTCGGATCGGAGCTGCACGACATGACCGGCCAGATCTTCGCTCTGTTCGTGATCGCGGTGGCGGCCGCAGAGGTCGGGATCGGACTCGCGATCGTGATCCTGCTCTACCGCAACCGCGAGTCGATCAACGTCGATGAGGTGAACCTTCTCAAGTGGTAGCCGAAGCCACCGTCGCGGCCTCGGGCATCATCCGCTCGTCCTGGGTCGTCGTGCTGCTCCCCATGGTCTCGGCGCTCCTCACGCTGTTCTTCGGCAAACGGACGCCGGGTAAGGGAGCGGTCTACGGGATCGTGGCGATGGGCGCCGCGTTCCTGATGTCGCTCCTGATCCTCTGGCACTTCGTCCAGGGTGGCGGGACGTACGCGAGCGGTGTGAGCTGGTTCACCGTCGGCTCGCTGCATGTGGAGGTCGGTCAGTACATCGACGGGCTGGCGGCGGTCATGATCGTCGTCGTCACGGCGGTCTCGCTGAGCGTGCACGTCTACTCGCTGGGCTACATGGACGGCGACGTCCGGTTCACGTGGTTCTACGTCGTCCTGTCGCTGTTCACGGCCGCCATGCTGAACGTCGTCATCGCGCCGAACCTGATCCAGCTGCTGGTCGGCTGGGAGATCATGGGCGTCTGCTCGTACCTGCTGATCGGGCACTGGTGGGAGGTCAAGGAGAATTCGAACGCCGCGATCAAGGCGTTCATCACCACGCGGATCGGCGACGTGCCGATGTTGTTCGGCATCTTCGCGTTGATCTTCGCGACGGGGTTCACCACGTCCAACATCACCGCGATCGGCGGCCTGGTGGCGAGCCACCAGGTCTCGAGTGGCCTGGTTGCCGCGGCGGCCATACTGCTGTTCGGCGGCACCATCGGCAAGTCCGCCCAGTTCCCGCTCCACGTGTGGCTCCCCGACGCCATGGCCGGCCCCACGCCCGTCTCGGCGCTGATCCACGCGGCGACCATGGTGGCCGCCGGCGTCTACCTGGTCGGGCGCATGTACACGGTCTTCATCAACGCCGAGCCGTGGGTGCTCCAGGTCGTCGGCATCGTCGGTGCGATCACCATGCTCGGAGCCGCGCTGATGGCGCTCGTCCAGGAGGACATCAAACGGGTGCTGGCGTACTCCACGGTCTCCCAGCTCGCCTACATGGTCGCGGCCATGTCGCTCGGACCGGCCGGCCGCAACGCCGCGTTCTTCCACCTGTTCACGCACGCGTTCTTCAAGGGGCTGCTCTTCCTGGGCGCCGGGCTCCGTGATCCACGCGGTGCACTCCAACGACATGAGCGACATGGGTGGGCTTGCGCAAACCCATGCCGGTCACGTTCTGGACGTTCCTGATCGGGTCCGCCGCGCTCGCCGGCATCGCGCCGCTCGCCGGGTTCTGGTCGAAGGACGAGCTGCTCGTCGCGGCGTCAGACGGACATGGGCTCTTGTTCGCCTTCATGCTCGTCACGGCGGCGCTGACCGCGTTCTACACCACGCGGATGGTGGTTCGGACGTTCTTCGGGACGTACGAGGGGCACGGACATCCGCACGAGTCGCCGCCCAGCATGGCCGGGCCGCTCGTCTTCCTGGCGGCCGGCACGATCATCGTCGGGTTCTTGGGCGCGCCTCAGCTGCACGCACCGTTCTTCAAATGGGTCTTCTACGGGGAGCCGGAGGCGCTCCACTTCGAGGCGTGGATCGCCCTCGTCGGAACGGTCGCGGCCGTCGGCGGCATCCTGCTCGCGTGGTGGCTGTACGCGCCCCGGAAGGAGCGCGATCCGCTGCACGCGCTCGGCCCGGTGTGGGGTCTGCTCGAGCGGAAGTTCTACATCGACGACTTCTACATGGCGTTCATCATCTATCCCGTTCGCGACACGCTGTCCGCGGCCGTGTACTGGTTCAACCAGCACATCCTCGACGCCATCGTGAACGGGGCGGGTTCAGTGACACGTGGCGTGGCGCAGGCGGTGAACCTCTTCGACCGAGGTGTGATCGATCGTGCGGTGAACGGTGTCGCCGGCACGGCCGGCGCCACGGGCGGTCTCTTGCGGTACATCCAATCCGGCAACGTCCAGCGCTACATCGCGTTCCTGTTCGTGGGCGTGCTGGTGTTGGCGGTCGTCTTCGCGAAGCTGGTCTGACAAGGAGAGTGAGGGTTCGATGAGCGGGTGGGACAAATCGGCCATCACGATCACGACGCTGCTGCCGGTGGCAGGCGCGCTCGTGATCATCATGGTCCCCAAGGAGAAGGACCGGTTGGTCCGAGCCCTCGGGATCCTGTTCACCGGCGCGGCGCTCGTCCTGTCGGTGGCGATCGCGATCGGCTTCGACTACGGCAAGCCGGGACTCCAGTACGTCCTGGACGTCAGCTGGATCCCGTCGATCGGGGCCCGGTACCACGTCGGGATCGATGGGATCAGCATGCCGCTGTACGTGCTCACGTTCGTGCTGTCGTTCCTGTGCGCGATCTACACGTGGCGCTTCGTCCCCGAACCGGGACGAACCAAGGCGTTCCTCGCCTTGATGCTGCTGCTCGAGACCGGCATGGCCGGCACGTTCATCGCGTTCGACCTGATCCTGTTCTTCGTCTTCTGGGAGATGGTGCTCGTCCCGATGTACTTCCTGATCGGGATCTGGGGCTCCGCCAACCGCCAGTACGCCTCGATCAAGTTCTTCCTGTACACGCTGTTCGGATCCGTGTTCATGCTCCTGGGCTTCCTCGCGATGTACTTCAAGGGGCCGCTCCCGCACACGTTCGACATGGTGCGCATGCAGGACTTCGCGGCCGGAGGCGGCTTCACCCACGATTTCCAGTTGGTCGTCTTCGCCGCGGTCGCGCTCGGGTTCGCGGTGAAGGTGCCCATGTGGCCGTTCCACACGTGGCTGCCCGACGCGCATACGGAGGCCCCGACGATCGGCTCGGTGCTGTTGGCCGGCGTCATGCTGAAGATGGGCACCTACGGCTTCATCCGGATCGCGCTGCCGATGCTGCCGTACGGCGCGCAGAAGTACGCCCCGTGGATCGGGCTCCTCGCGGTGATCGGGATCGTGTACGCGGCGCTCGCGTGCCTGGCGCAGAAGGACCTGAAGCGACTGATCGCGTTCTCCTCCGTGGGGCACATGGGGTTCGTCATGCTCGGCATCGCCACGCTCACCACGATCGGGATCCAGGCGGCGATCTTCGGCATGGTGGCGCACGGCATCATCACCGGCATGCTCTTCTTCTGCGTCGGATCGATCTACGACCGATACCACACGCGCCAGATCGCCGAGATCGGGGGCGGCATGTCCGAGCAGATGCCGAAGCTCGCGGGGATCTTCGCGTTGGTCGCCATCGCGTCGCTCGGACTGCCCGGCCTCGCCGGGTTCTGGGGCGAGGTGATGGCCCTGCTCTCGTCGTTCAGCCCGAACACCGGCCTGGGCCTGTCGACGTCGTTGTTCCGAGGCTTCATGATCGCCGGCGGCATCGGGACGATCCTGACCGCGGGCTACTTCCTGTGGATGCTGCAGCGCGTGAACCTGGGCGTGATGCCCGAGCGATGGAAGGAGCATGCCCTCGGCGACATGCTGACGGTGGAGTGGGTCGCGTGGATCCCTCTGCTGGTCGGGATCGTGGTGCTCGGCCTCTACCCGCGGATCATCTTCGGCGTGAGCGAGGAAGCCGTCCGCGGGCTGATGTCGGTGCTCGGCGGGGGTTGATCGGCCGGCGATGAACCAGGTCATCGACTACCACGCGATCCTGCCGGAGCTGATCCTCTCCGGCACGATCCTGCTCGTACTGGTGGTCGACGTCTTCCTTCCCGCCAAGCGGAAGTCGCTGGTCGATGATCGTGGGGCTCGTCGGAACGATCGCCGCGCTCATCGCCACGTTCACCCTGATCGGCGACGGGCGCACGACGTTCGGCGGTGCTTACGTCGTGGACAACTTCGCGATCCTGTTCAAGATCTTCTTCCTGTCCGTCGCGATCCTGGTGCTGGGCATCTCGTACCGATACTTCCGCGAAGGCGGCTTCTATCAAGGGGAGTACTACTTCCTGTTGCTCACGTCGTTCCTGGGCTGCCTCATGATGCCGTCCTCGCGCGACCTGCTGCTGTTGTTCATCTCACTGGAGCTGGTCTCGGCGCCCGGCTTCTTGATGGCGGCGTTCCGCAAGAGCGACCCGAAGTCCAACGAGGCCGGCTTGAAGTTCTTCCTGATCGGCGTGCTGTCGACCGCGGTCATGCTCTACGGCATGAGCCTGATCTACGGGCTCACGGGCACCACGCGGCTGGACGCGATCGCGCGGGCGTTGGCGCACATCGACGCCGGGAAGGAGACGCTGGCGTTCTCGGCGATCCTGTTCGTGGTCATCGGGTTCGCGTTCAAGGTGTCGGCGGTGCCGTTCCAGTTCTGGGCTCCCGACACCTACGAGGGCGCGCCGGTGCCGGTCGCGGCGTTCCTCGCGGTCGCCTCCAGCGCCGCGGGGTTCGCCGGGCTGCTGCAGCTGATGTTCGTCGCGTTCATCCACCAATACGCGTTCTGGGTCCCGATCTTCGCGGCGCTGTCGATCGCCACCATGACGCTCGGCAACCTGGTCGCGCTCAAACAGACGCAGGTGGTGCGGCTGCTGGCGTACTCGGGGATCGCGCAGGCCGGATACATCCTGCTGCCGTTCGCGTTGGTGTCGGGCGACCAGGCCGTCAACCGGTCGGCGTTCACCGCGTGCGTCGCGTACATCTTGATCTACGCGATCATGAACATCGGCGCGTTCTCCGTATCGGTCGCGGTCAGCCGGCGCGAGCCCGCCCTGCTGATCACCGACTTCGCCGGCCTGGTGCGGCGGGCTCCGCTCCTGGCCGTCGGGATGACGGCGTTCATGATCTCGCTGGCCGGCATCCCGCCCACCGGCGGGTTCTGGGCCAAGATCTTGATCTTCCAGGCGGCGATCGAGCGCGGCGGGCTCGGTCCGTGGCTCGCCGTCATCATGTTGGCGAACTCCGTCATCAGCGTGGCGTACTACTTCGCGGTGCCGAAGCAGATGATCTTCGAACCGGCGGTCGACGACTCTCGCATGCGCTCGCCCGCCCTGGTGAACGCGGTGGTCTTCCTCGCGCTCGTGGCGATCGTCGCGGTCTTCGTGTTCCCCAACCCGATCGCCCACGCGGCCCAGATCTCGACCCTGATCGGCTGACGTCTAGCGAAGACGCCCGGATCGGTCCCTGAGAACCTCCTGTGGGTTCGGGTCCGGAGAAACCGTGTCACCCTCCATATCGAACGTCCCGTGAGAGCATGGCTCTCAACAGGAGGGATGCACGATGCACGCAGGGTTCAACCGGATGAAGACCTGGGTCTTGATCGCCGCGCTCGGGGGCCTGTTCGTCCTGATCGGGGCATGGCTCGGCGGAACGAGCGGGGCCGTGGTCGCGCTCGCGATCGCATTGGTCTTCAACTTCTCCATGTACTGGTTCTCCGACAAGATCGCCATCGCCACCACCCACTCCAAGCCCGTGACCGAGGACGAGTACCCGCAGCTCTACCGGATCGTCCGGGAGCTGGCGAAGCTCGACCAGATGCCCATGCCGAAGATCTACGTCTCGGACATGATGCAGCCGAACGCGTTCGCGACCGGTCGGGGTCCGCAGCACGCCTCGGTCGCCGTGACGAAGGGCATCCTGCAGGTCGTCGATGACCGGGAGCTCCGCGGCGTGCTCGCCCACGAGCTCTCGCACGTACGGAACCGGGACATCCTGATCGGCTCCGTGGCGGCCGCGATCGGCATGAGCATCGTCCTGCTCTCCCGCTTCGCGTTCTTCTTCGGCGGCGGCGACGACAACCGGGGAGGCGGGATCGGGATGCTGTTCGGATGGCTCCTGGCGCCGATCGCCGCGGCGGTCATCCAGATGGCCGTCTCACGCTCGCGCGAGTACCAGGCCGACGAGTCGGGAGCCTACCTCTCGCACGATCCGGCAGCCTTGGCGAGCGCGCTCCGCAAGCTCGAGGTGGCGACGAAGCAGGTTCCCGCCCCCGCCTCGGTGAGTCCGGCGGAGGCGCACCTGTTCATCATGAATCCGCTGGCGGGCCGGCGCGGCGCCGGCTTCGGCAACCTGTTCTCGACGCACCCGCCGACCGAGCAACGCATCGAGCGTCTCCAGGCGATCGCGCGGGACCTGGGCACCCAGATCGCCTGACGCTCAGCGCATCGTGTCCAGCACGGCTGCGGACGTGCTCCATCGTGGTGCGCGGGTTCACGAAACACAGGCGTGCGACCTTCTCGCCCATCCACGTCGTGGGCTGGACGAAGCCGATCTGGGCGTCGAGCGTGCGACGCCACCAGGCCTCGTAGTCGTCGGAGCCCCAGCCGACCCGCCGGAAGAGCACCACGGAGAGCTCGGGCTCCAGCAAGAGCTCGAGCTCGGCGCGTTCCCCGATCTCGCGCGCGGCGTCCCGCGTGATCGTGAGCACGCGCTCCACGGCGTCTCGGTAGGCGTCGGTGCCGTACGTGGCGACCGAGAACCACAGCGGGAGCCCGCGCGCGCGGCGCGTCAGGTGGTGCGCGTAGTCGCTCGGGTTCCAATCCGAACCGACGTTCAACGAGTCCAGGTACGAGGCGTCCTGCCGGTGCGCGGCCCGGGCGATCGTGGGATCCCGGTAGAGCAGGGCACAGGCGTCGAACGGTGCGAAGAGCCACTTGTGGGGATCGACGATGAATGAATCCGCCCGATCGATGCCTCGGAAGCGGTCCCGGACGGAGCGAGCGAGGAGCGCGGCGCCACCGTAGGCCCCGTCGACGTGCAACCACACGCCGCGCCGCTCGCACACATCGGCGACCGCGGCGAGGTCGTCGACGATCCCCGCGTTCGTGGATCCGGCGCTCGCCACCACGGCGAAGAGGCCGTCCACGTCGGCGCCGTCGAGCGTCGCGGCCAGCCGCTCGCCCGTCAGACGCCCGCGCTCGTCGTGAGGGATCTGGATCACGTCCACGTCCATCACGGCCGCCGCCGAGGCGATCGAGGAGTGCGCGGTGTCGGCGGACGCGATCTTCCAGCGCGCCGGGCGATCGTCTCGCCGGGATGCCGCGTGGTGCCGGGCGGCCACGAGCGCCGACAGGTTCCCGGCCGTCCCGCCCGACACGAAGCAGCCACCCGCTTCGGCGGGAAGTCCGACGAGGTCGGCGATCCACCGGAGCGTCTGGTTCTCCGCCCAGACGGCGCCGGCACCCTCCATCCAGCTCCCCCCGTACGTCGACGAGGCGCTCAGCACCAGGTCGAACAAGATGCTCGCCCTCGTCGGGGCGCCCGGGACGAACGCGAGGTACGCCGGGTGATCCGTCGAGATCGTGGCCGGAGCCAGGACGTCGGCCCAGATCCGCAACGCCTGCTCGCCTCCGATGCCCTTCGCGGTGATCGTCTCGCCCGCGCGCGCCGACAACTCCTCGGGCGACGCCGGCCGGTCGAGCGGCGGGAGGTCGGCGATCCGCGCGCGCGCGTAGTCCTCGAGCGCGCGGGCGAGGTCCTCGGTTTCCTGCGTGTACCGGTGCATCTCCTGCATCGGCGAACCTTTCATGGATGCGGAAGCGCCACGGGCCGGCCCGAAGGGCCGGCCCGGATGCTCCCGAGACGTTCGTGCGTCAGCCGGCGAGCTCCGCGCAGAAGCCGTCGAACGCGTCGATGTACTTCTGGACGTCGTCCTCGGTGTGCTGCACCGAGATGGTCCACTGCTCCTCGTCGCCCGGGGTCATGAAGATCCCGCGGTTGATCATCCAGGAGAACGACGCGTAGAAGAACGCCGGCTCGGTCTCCAGGAAGTCCCGGTAGTTCGTCAACGGCTCCTTGCGATACGACACGCATCCCTTCGCCCCGAGGTCCATGGTGTGGCCCGGGATGTCGTTGTCGTCCATCGCCCGCTTGCAACCCTCCGCCAGCAGCGTGCCGAGCTTGCCCAGGTGGTCGTACGCGTCCTTCGTGAGCACCTCGGTGAGCGCCGCGAGCCCGGCGGCCGCCGACAGCGGGTTGCCGTTGAACGTGCCCTGCTGGGCCGCGCCCTTCGTGACCCACTCCATGAACCGGGCCTCGCCGCCGAACGCGCCGATCGTGGCGCCGCCGCCGACCGCCTTCGCGTACGCCGCCAGGTGCGGCCGCACGCCGAAGCGCTCGGTCGTGCCTCCGTACGCGATCGTCCCGCCGCACTTCACCTCGTCGTAGACGAGCGCGGCGCCGTGCTTCTCGCACGAGTCGCGCAGCGCCTGCAGGTAGCCCGGCTTGGGCACGACGAGCCCGATGTTCATCATCACCGGCTCCAGGATCACCGCGGCGATCTCGCCCGGGTTGTCCCGGAACGCCTGCTCGACGGCCTCGGCGTCGTTGAACTGCACGACGATGACCGTGTCCCAGAGCGCCTGCGGAACGCCCTTCGACGTGGGCTCCGTCGTGTACCACGCCCGGTCGTGCCCGACGTCGTGGCGCAGTCCCAACACCTCGGCCTCCGGGACCACGGAGAACAGGACCGAGTCGTGGTGCCCGTGGTAGGAGCCCTCCATCTTGATGATCTTGTCCCGGCCGGTCGCGGCGCGTGCCACCCGCAGCGCGTCCATGGTCGCCTCCGTGCCCGAGTTCACGAAACGCATCTGCTCGAGCTGGAACCGCGAGCAGATCTCCTCGGCCAGTGCGACCGTCGTCTCGGTCGTGACCGCGAAGTGGATGCCCTGATCGGCGACCGCGCGGATGGCCTCGACGATCTTGGGGTGGGCGTGGCCGACGACGTTGACGCCGAACCCGCCGTGGAAGTCGGTGTACTTCGGTCCCATCGACGTCCCAGACGTTCGAGCCCGATCCCCGCTTGAGGTACACGGGATAGGGGTCTCCGGCCTGGAAGTTCGAGGCGACGCCCGCCGGAAGGCTCTTCAACGCGCGCTCGTGCAGCGCCTTGGACCCCGGGGTCCGATCGAGCAGGATCTTCGTCTCGCGTTCGGCGATCTCGGCCGCGCGAGCCTTGAGTCGGTCCAGGTCAGCCATGCAGTACCACCTCCTGAGGACGGTCAGCGTACCCGGGCGGCTGCGCCGGAAGCAATCCGGGAGCCAGCCCCGATCGGGGGCTAGGGACGGTAGTTCGTGAACTGCAGGGCGATCCCGAAGTCGTGACCCTTCACCGCCGCGATCGCCTTCTGGAGATCGTCCTTGCTCTTGCCGAGCACGCGGACCTGGTCGCCCTGGATCTGGGTCTGGACCTTGGCGCCGCTCGACTTCACGAACTTCGTGATCTCCTTGGTCTTCTCCTCGGCGATCCCGGTCATCACGGTGACCGCCTGGCGGACGTGGCCCTTGGCCGCCGGGTGGACCTCGCCCTCGGAGAGCGACTTCAGCGGCACGTTCCGCTTGATGGCCTTCTCCTTGAGGACCTGCAGCGCGGCCTTCAGCCGGTCCTCGGTCGAGGACCGCAGCTCGATCGTCGTGTGGTCCTGCGAGATGCTCGTTTCGGTGTCCTTGAAGTCGAACCGCTGCGAGATCTCGCGCTGGGCCTGGTCGACGGCGTTGCGAACCTCCTGGAGGTCCACCTCGGAGACGATGTCGAAGGAGAACTGGTCTTTCGCCATGCGCGTGAGGATACCGTTCCGCGCTCTCTGCCGCGGCCTGCGCCGTTCGCTACCATGTCTCGTCCCGGGAGGATGCCCGAGTGGCCAAAGGGAGCGGTCTGTAAAATCGCCGGCGTAGCCTACGGAGGTTCGAATCCTCCTCCTCCCACCACCACCACCCAACCCACCACGGGTGTTCTCACGTGTAACTGCTCAGATCGCACCCATCGGTCCACCTTGTCGAGGGTTTCTAGGGAGTCGACGAGCGTGAGAGGTTCGTCAGAGTCTGGGGACGTCGCGTCGACGACGGACGGGAAGTCGAGGGCAAGGCCGTAGTCGTCCCCAAGAGCCACCGCCGCCATCGTTGGCCCGGGCCGCGCCGCGCGGCAGCTCTGTTCAGTTCGAGCCGGACTCCTCGTCGATCTCGGGGGCGAAGTCCAACGCGGCGTACTGGCGAACGGATCGGACTTCGCTCGCTTCTTCATGGGCGAGGTCTTCACCGAGAGAAGCGGTCGCGCTCCGGTTCGTAGGATGATTCGCCCATCGCTACCGAGCAAGAAGGGGATCGACGTGGGCGAGCAGGCTGATGCATTGCTGGAGCGGATCTTCGGGTCGCTGATCGGATCTGCGGAGCTGATGACTATCTACATCGGGGACCGCCTGGGGCTGTACGCGGCGCTCGCCGACGGGTGGCTGACCCCGAGCGAGCTGGCCTCGCAAGCCGGCATCGCCGAGCGCTACGCGCGCGAATGGCTCGAGCAGCAGGCAGTCGCCGGCTTCCTCGAGGTCGACGACATCGGCGCCGCGGCAGGCGACCGGAAGTACATGCTGTCGGCAGAGCACGCGCTGGTGCTGCTGGACCGAGACGCGCCGACGTTCATCACGCCGTACAGCCGGATGTTCATGGCTTCGGCCAAACAGCTGCCGGCGCTGCTGGACGCGTACCGGAGCGGGGGCGGGGTCAATTGGCGCGACTTCGGGCCCGACATGAGCGAAGGCCAGGAGTTCGGCAACCGGCCGACCTACATCAACGCGCTCGCTGATTGGTTCGCGGGGATCCCCGACGTGCACGAGAAGCTGTCCGAGGGCGCTCGGATGGCCGACGTCGGATGTGGCGGGGGATGGTCGTCGATCGCGCTCGCCCGCGCATACCCGAACCTCACGATCGACGGGTTCGACCCCGACGAGCCGGCGATCGAGCGGGCTCGTCACAACGCCGAGACCGAGGGACTCGGCGACCGCGTGCGGTTCCACGCGATGGATCCCGCCGAGGCGGATAACGGGCCGGGCTACGACCTCGTGACCGCGTTCGAGTGCATCCACGACCTGCCGCAGCCCGTGTCCGTGCTGCGCGGGATGCGGTCGATGGCGGGACCGGACGGCACGGTGATCGTGATGGACGAGAACGTGCAGCCCGAATTCGTCGCACCGGGTGATGAGATCGAGCGGCTGATGTACGCGTTCAGCATGCTGGTCTGCTTGCCCGATGGGATGTCGCACCCAGGCTCGGTCGGAACCGGCACCGTGATGCGGCCGTCGGTGTTTGAGGGCTACGCTAAGGAAGCGGGGTTCGGAAGCGTGGAGATCCTGCCGATCAACGGCGGCTTCTGGCGCTTCTACCGGCTGCGCGGATGATCCCGAGGGGGAGCTCGCCGACCGCGAACGAACCACGCAACTGGCAGCCAACTGCTTCGACCGATCAGGGCAGATCTCCTGCTACGTCATCGCGTTGACACGGAGGTCGCGCGCGCCGCCCTCGTGGGCCCGACGCGACGTGAAGCCTTTCGTCAGTAGCCAACCCGCGAACACCATCTCTTCGACGGCGATCGGCATGGCGAGGAGCATCCAGGGCGAGCCAAGACCTGTATCGACACCGAGGATGCCGAGCATTCCGTAGAGGAATAGCAGGCCTCCTCCGATGAGTCCCCAGAGCGACAACCAACCGGGGACGAGCCGAGACCGATACAGCACGTAGTTGAGCGTGGCCGCGCCGAGGCCGGCGAAGATCAACGTCCCGATCATGGTCGACCAGTCTCGGAAAGCCATCATCGCAGCACCGAGAAGAGCGAGCTGTGAGACATCGACGGACCCGGCAGTGTCACCCTGGCTCACTCGCAACATCGCGAGGATGCCGACGACCGACGCGACGTAGAACATGTTCTCGAAAGCCCGCAGTCCCACATAGCCGGCAGCCAATCCCTCGGCGTGCCTCCTGAGGATCGGGAACAGGAGGAACGCGGTCGCGAATGCAGACGTCGCAGCGATCAAGAAGAACAGCGCCGCCGTGATGACCTGCCCTTGGTGGGCGGCGACGGTCGTGAGGTAGTCCGATCCATCAAGGACGGAGCCCAGGGCAACCGAGCCGAGGATGGATGCAACGGTTGCCACGATGAAGAGGATGCCGACGATCCTTGCGGTCCTTCTGTCCTGATCCATCTCCTTCGCCCTTTCACTCATGAAACCCTTGAGGTCGGATCCCGGTTCCGTTGCCCGCGCCATCGCCCGCGACCGCGGACCGTGGTTCCAAGACCACCACTGGGGTCTCCGTCGATCGACTCGCGGCACATTCGTCGAGGTCCATATCGACGGACGCCCAGCGGGCCCACAGCCGCTCGCGCTCCTCGCCGGTAGCAGCGCGTGCGTGGACCGGGTGCGGCTGTTCGTGTGCCAGTCGAACGTGAGCGTCTGGATGCGCCACGAGGTTGAGCCACCACGCCGGATGACCCTCATCCCAGCCGTTCATCGCGAGCGTGACGAGGTTCGAGCCGTCGGCGAGGTATCCGACGATGACGCTACGTTCCTTGCCCGACTTCCGTCCGACGGTCGTGAGGTGCAGTGCGCCCCAGCCCCGCTTGCTCGCCGTGGTCCACAGGAAGCGACCGCGACCAAGTCGGTAGAGGCCGCGATGCATACGCCAGAACGTGTGCACGAGCCAGCGTGGCGGCATCTTCGGCGATCGCGTCTCCAGGTCGTTCATGGTGTGACCCTCTGCACCCAGCCAACCAGCGATCCCCGACCCGGGGAGGGGGCTCCCGGCCGGTCGTCTAGGGGCCGGATGGTCAGGCCCCTCACTGACGTTCGAGCACTCTCCATCCCGCCGTCCGATGAACACTCACCCTGCGAGGTGCGCGTTACGAAGGGCGTCGTCGGCAAGGTCTTCCAGCCGGGCGAAGTCCGCGAGGCCATCCGCTATCTGGAATCCGGACAGGCACAAGGGAGGCTCATCGTCAAGGTTGAAGCCTGATGTCATCCACGTCGCTCACGCGGAAAGGGCCTCTGACCTGCAGTGGGTACTTCCCCTCTTGACCTGTGGGTACTCAGCCAAGAGTGCTCCGTTTGCCCTGGCCACTGCGATCTGAGTAGACCCCACCACCGCACGGTGTTTCTCAGAACTGGGGATCCTCGCTCCCTTGGCGCCGGATGAGCTCCACGACGCGCCCCACGTTCAACGCCCATCCGACCCCCCAGACCGGTGGCTTGAGCACGTGCTCGTCGGTCGGATCCCAATACGTCTCGCGGACGCGATCGAGCGTCGGCGGCCGGAGCTCGTACGGAACGAACCCTGCCAGCTTGCCGTGCCACGTCCGCTCCTCCTCGGGCTTGCGGAGCTCCGTCACGACGGCCCAGGCCATCAGACAGAAGAAGATCGTTCGCCCGAACCACTTGTTCTTCTTGCCCGACTTCCCGCGTGTCATCTCGTGGCCTCCGATCCAAGGAGCTCGATCACGGCCAGCCTAAGCGGGTTCGGCCTGTGCGTCGACGACGACCCACCAGGGCTCCCACTCTCGAGCCCGGTTGCGTAGGGTTGCAGCGGCGATCGGAGAAGGAGGAGAAGTTGTGAGCGTTCGAGACGAGGCCGGAGGAACCACAACGCCAGGCCAGGAGCGGCGTCCGATCGGCACGGTGATCGCCTCGGCGGTCGGCGGGTTGCGCACGCTCGCCCGTCAGCACCTCGAGCTGGCGAAGCTCGAGGTGGCCGAGGCGGCATCGGTGCGCGGGGCGGGCGTGGGGATGATGGCGGCGGCGGCCGTGGTGGTGATGTATGCCATCGGGTTCGTGGCCGCCGCGGGCGCGGCGGCGCTCGCTTTGGTGTGGCCGGTCTGGGCAGCCATCCTGACCGTGGCAGTCCTGATGATCGTGGTGGCGCTGCTGCTCGTGCTCATCGGCCGTCGTGTGATCCGCAACGCGCCGCCGGCGGGGAAGCTGACCCGCGAAACCCTGAAGGAGGACGCTCGATGGGCGAAGCAGCAGATCGAAAGGTGACGGAGATCGGCGAAACCCGGAGCAGCCTGGAGGCCGACCTCCGAGAGCTGGAGGCTCGCCTCCCCGCCCCGCTCCGATCGGCGAAGAGCCTGGCGGGCGTGATCGTGGGCGGCACGGCGCTGGCCGCGATCGTCTTCCGGAGGTCCCGATCCAAGCGGTCCGAAACGCGCCCGACCGCGGAGGTGGTGATCCGCGTCGTCCGTGAGGACGCGTGAGCCCGTCGAGTCGCACGAGCGCAGGGATCCTCCTATGGCGCCGGCGGCGTGGGCGCATCGAGGTCCTCCTGGGCCACCCCGGCGGACCGTATTTCGCGCGCAAGGACGCAGATGCCTGGACCCTACCCAAGGGTGAGACGGAACCGGGCGAGGACCTGGTCGCGGTCGCCCGGCGTGAGTTCGCCGAGGAGACCGGTCACTCGCTTCCCGACGACACGCCGTTGTCGGAGCTCGGCGAGATCCGTCAGAGGTCCGGCAAGGTCGTTCTGGCGTGGGCCGCCGAGGGAAACCTGGACCCGGCGACCGCATTGAGCAACTCCTTCGTGATGGAGTGGCCGCCGCGATCGGGGCTCTTCCAGGATGTCCCGGAGCTCGACCGTGTCGCGTGGTTCGGGCTCGAGGAGGCGCGCGTCAAGATCATCGCGGCGCAGGCGCCGTTCCTCGACCGGCTTCGGGCTGCGACCAGCCCGCCAGGATGAGGCGCCACATCGCGCTCGATAGGATCCGGGCATGAGCGCCGCGGTGGACCGACGATCCCGGACACGCGTGGTGGTCTCCGTGATCGTTCAATCGCTCATCTCCGCCGCGGTGATCCTGATCATCTACTACCTGGTCCCCAGCTCGGCGTCCATCGCCGTCCGTTGGGGGTGCGCGATCCTGTTCCTCGGGGTCGCTTCGATCGAACTCCGAGGGGTGGTGAAGGACCCACAGCCGGTCGGTCGAGCCGTCGTCGCGATGGCCAGGATCCTTCCGCTGTTCATAGTGCTGTTCGCCTGGCTCTACGTGGCGACGTCAGCGAACGATCCGGCCACGTTCTCCGAGCCGTTGACCAAGTCTGGATCGCTCTACTTCACGGTCACGGTCTTCTCGACGGTCGGGTTCGGCGACATCACCCCGGTCACCGACACGGCGAGGCTCATCGTCTCCGTGCAGATGATCGGGGACCTCGTCGTGATCGGGATCCTCGTGAAGCTCATCACTGGGGTGGCCAAGCAACGGGCGCAGCAGATGACCTCGGGGATCGAGGGGACGCCAACGAAGCCCAAGACCGATCGGTCCAGCTGATGAGTATCGGCACGCGGTGGCGAGCCTGTCAGACGCGAGCCCGGGGCTTCATCTCGGTGGAACCTTCGGTATCTTTGCTGGTAGTTGGCCCAGAGGTGGGGGGATCGTCCGCGGTGGATGGTTCGACCGACGAGCGCTCGCCGGGATCGGTTAGCCCGATCCACGTGGAGACCAAGTGACCCCAACTGCGGATGTCGAGCCAACCGGCACCGCCCTGACGATGCCCGGCGCCCCCCTCGCCTTCCACCTGATGGCCAAGCCGACCGGCGCCATCTGCAACCTGGACTGCGAGTACTGCTTCTTCCTGTCCAAGGAGATGCTCTACCCGGGCAGCAGGTTCCGTATGGCGGAGGAGATCCACGAGACCTATGTCCGCCAGTTGATGGAGGCACATGCGCGCGCTCCGGAGGTCGTGGTCGCCTGGCAGGGTGGCGAGCCCACGATGATGGGCCTGGACTTCTTCCGCCGCTCGGTCGAGCTCGCCCACACCTACGCCAGACCCGGGCAGCACGTTCTGCACACGATGCAGACGAACGGGACGCTCCTGGACGACGGATGGGGTGTCTTCCTGAAGGAGAACGACTTCCTGGTCGGGATATCGATCGACGGCCCGCGCGAGATGCACGACGCGTACCGCGTGGACAAGGGTGGCAAGCCCACGTTCGACCGGGTCATCGGCGGTTTGGACGTGCTCAAGCGGCACGACGTGGACTGGAACGTGCTGACGACCATCCACGCCGTGAACGCCGACCACGGACGCGAGGTCTACACGTTCTTCCGCGACGAGCTCGGCGCCCGGTTCATCCAGTTCATCCCGATCATCGAACGCGCCACCGAGGAGAATTTCGCGGTCACCGACTCCGGGTGGGGCGACGGCGTGAAGGGCCGTCCGCTCTACAGACAAGAGGGCGACCTCGTCACCCATCGCTCGATCGGCCCCGAACAGTACGGGCGGTTCCTGATCGACGTGTTCGAGGAATGGGTCCGCCACGACATCGGCGAGGTGTACGTGCAGATGTTCGATACCGCGCTCGCCAACTGGTACGGCGAGGCGGGCGGGATGTGCGTGCATGCGGAGACGTGCGGCCTGCAGCTGGCGCTCGAACACACCGGAGACCTGTACTCGTGCGATCACTTCGTTGAGCCCGACTACTTGCTCGGCAACATCAAGGACAGGCACATGCTCGAGCTGATCGTCTCCCCTCAGCAGCGGAAGTTCGGCCAAGACAAGTTCGACACGCTGACGAAGTTCTGCCTGGATTGCGACGTGCGGTTCGCGTGCAACGGCGGGTGCCCGAAGGACCGCTTCGCGACGTCTCCGTACGGCGAGCCTGGCCAGCACTACCTGTGCCCGAGCTACAAGGCGTTCTTCCACCACGTAACCCCGTCGATGCAGATCATGTCCGAGCTGCTCCGCGCGAACCGAGCTCCTTCCGAGCTGGTGCAGCTCACCGCGGCGGAGGATGCCATGCGCGGCCGGAACGACCCCTGTCCGTGCGGCAACGGGAAGAAGTGGAAGCGATGTCACGGCGGTCCCGTGGACGCAACGGGCGACGTGTCAGTGAGTCTTGGGGAGGGTGCGACGTGAGGACGCCTCGACTCAGCCTCACGCGGCCGCAGATCCTCGCGTTCCGGCGGCACGTCGGCGCGCTCGACGAGCGGCTCCCTCGCGGAGGACGCTCGCTCCGGCGCGCGGCCTGGGCAGGCTTGCAGGACAGCATGCCCCGAGCCGCGGTCCTTTCGATCCATGCGCGCGTCAACGGGACCGAACCGTCCACGTGGGAGGACCCGTCGCTCGTCCAGCTCTGGGGGCCGCGACACCATGCGTACGTCGTCGCGACACGTGACCTCGCAGTCTTCTCGCTCGGGAGGCTGCCCGACGAGGCCGCTGCGCGGCGGATCGCGGAAGACCTGGCCGCTCGCCTGCATGCCCACCTCGACGGCGCAAGGATGACGTACGGCGAGGCGGGCAGCGCACTCGGCGGACACCCCAATCGGCTCCGGTACGCCGCACCCACTGGGACGGTCGTGATCCGCTGGGACGGCGCGCGACAGCCGGTCATCTGGACCGTGCCGCCACCCGAGGTCGACGCGCGCGACGCGCGTCTCGAGCTCGCGCGCCGGTACCTGCACACCTTCGGTCCCACCACACCCGAGGCGTTCGCCGGATGGGCGGGGATCCCCTCACGCCGAGGCGTCGACGCGTTCGACGCGCTGCGCAGGTCCCTGACCCCGGTAAGTACCCCGATCGGCGATGCGTGGATCCTCACCCGCGACGAGGCGGCGTTCCGTGCCCTCCCGGGGCCGGCTGCTCCCGCGAGGCTCCTCCCGAGCGGCGACGCCTACTTCCTCCTGTGGGGAGCCGATCGCGGACTCCTGGTCCCCGACGCCGACCGGCGGGGCGCGCTCTGGACCTCTCGCGTGTGGCCGGGTGCCGTTCTGGTCGAGGGTGAAGTGATCGGCACGTGGCGACGCGCGGAGGCGACGGTCACGGTTCAAACCTGGCGCCGTCTCTCGCGCGCCGCACGCGATGCGGTGGAGACGGAAGCGGCCTCCCTACCGCTGCCCGGTATCGAGGGGCGGATCGTCGTCCGCTGGGACGGCTGACGGGACGAGCGGGCCGTGATGCCCTAAACGGCCGGCTCCGCGTGTTGCCGCCGCGAACGCAGGATGACCTTGAAGATCTCGCCGAGGATCAACAGGACGACTCCGGGCACCAGGCACAAGAGCCACTGGTTGGTCGTCAGAGAGACCGTGTCGAAGACACCCTTCAGGATGCGGGTCTCCGTGATGAGCATCGTGCCGATCGCGGCCCACGCGAACGCCCAGAGCAGCTTCGGGTTGGAGAGCGTCGCGCTGCCGAAGGCGCTTTCATCCGGGAATCGCAGGTTGAGCGCCAGGAAGATGTTCATCAGCCGAGAGCCCCACCAACGCCATGGTCTGCCCCACCTGGAGCGAGTCGTAGGTCGTCTTGCCGATCTGGACCAGGATCAGCGTGGCGGCCGCCATGAACAGGCCGGCGACGAACAGGCGCACCATCATCGACTGGACGATGATCGCCTGGTTGAACGGGCGCGGCCTGCCGCTCCATGATGCCCGGCGTTCCGGCGTCCAGGCCCATCACCGCGCCGATGGGAGCGACGACGGCCATGTGGATCCACAGCACCTGCGACGGGATGAGCAGCGCCGTGCCCGCGATCGAGAACGCCGTCGAGCCCAGGAACGCCAGGATGAACATGAAGAGGTTGGCGATCTGGATGCGCAGGAACTTCTGCAGGTTGTCGTAGACCGACGCGGCCCTCTTCGACCGCGGCGACGATGGTGGCGAAGTTGTCGTCGGCCAGGATCATCTTGGCGGCGCCCTTGGCGACGTCCGTGCCCGTGATCCCCATGGCGATGCCGATGTCGGCCGCGCCGATGGCCGGTGCGTCGTTGACCCCGTCGCCGGTCATCGCGACGACGTGGTCGTTTGCGCTTCAGCACTTCGACCAGCCTGACCTTGTGCTCGGGCGCCACGCGGGCGATCACGCCGATGTCGTCAACCTGCTCGTCGGCCTCCTCGTCGCTCAGGGCTGCGAACTCGGCGCCCGTCACGGCGCGCCCCTCGATGCCGAGCTCGTGGGCGATCGCCTCGGCGGTGACGGCGTGGTCGCCGGTGATCATGCGAACCCGGATGCCCGCCCGCTTGGCCTCGGCGATGGCCTTCTTGGCCTCGGCCCGCGGCGGGTCGACCTCGCCGACCAGGGCCGCCAGCTCGAGGTCCTGCATCAGCGCCATCAGGTCGGCCGAGGGGTCGAAGGTGGCGGGGTCGAACTCGCGCTGGGCGAAGGCGAGCACGCGCTTGCCCTGGCCGGCGATGCGGTCGTTCTCGGCCAGCACCTTCGCGCGCATCTCGTCGGTGAGCGCGCTCGGCCTGGCCGCCCGGCATCCGGCGCGGACGTCGACCGGTCCGAGGATCACGTCGGGCGCGCCCTTCACGTAGGCCCGCACGACCGGCCCGCCATCGGCACCCGGCATCGTGTGGAAGGTGGCCATGAACTTGTAGTCGGAGTCGAACGGCACCGATGCGATGCGCGGGTGGTTCTCGCGGAACGCCTCGACGTCGACGCCGCCCTTCTGCGCCAGCACGTAGAGCGCGCCCTCGGTGGGGTCGCCGACGACCGCGCCGTCCTGGATGTCGGAGTCGTTGCACAGGGCGCAGGGGAACATGACGTAGTCCAGGTCGGTCTCGGCGTCGCCCGTCGTGCGTTGCACCTGGCCGTCGAAGCTGTAGCCCTCGCCGCTGACGGTGTAGTGGTGGGCCGACGGTCGTGATCTCGCGCACCGTCATCTGGTTCATGGTCAGCGTGCCGGTCTTGTCGGAGTTGATCGCCGACGTGGAGCCCAGCGTCTCGACCGCGGGTAGCGCCTTCATGATGGCGTTCTTCTTCGCCATGTTGACCGAGCCCACCGAGAGGATCGTGGTCACGACCGCGGGCAGCGCGTCGGGGATGGAGCCGACGGCCAGGGCGACGCCGATCGCCGAAGAGCACGGTGAAGGATCGTCCCTGCGCGAGACCCATCACCACGATGGCGACGAAGGCGAACAGCGCCGCGACGATGATGAAGATCGTGAGCCGGTCGACCTGCTTGGTGAGCGGCGTCTTCTCCACCTTCTGCGCCGCGAGCAGGTCGGCGATGTGCCCGACCTCCGAGCCCATGCCCGTCGTGGTGACCAGGATCTCGCCGTGGCCGCGCGTGACGTTGGTGTTCATGAACGCCATGTCGATCCGGTCGCCGATCGGCACGTCCGGCCTCGCGACCGCGTCGGTGCTCTTCTCGACGGCGACGCTCTCCCCGGTCAGCGCGCCCTCCTCGATCTGGAGCGTCGCCGCGACGATCACCCGGCCGTCGGCCGGCACGCGGTCGCCCGCGTCGACCAGCACGATGTCGCCGGGCACGATCTGGTCGGCCGGGACCTCCGTCACGTCGCCGTCGCGCCGCACCTTGGCGACCGACTTCATCATCGCGCCGAGCGCCGCCGCGGCGGCCTCGGCCTTGCCCTCCTGGTGGTAGCCCAGCCACGCGTTGAACAGGGTCAGCACGGCCAGCCCGACGCCGGTGCCGTACTCGCCGATCAGCACGCTGACCACTGCCGCGACCACGAGCACGATCTGCATGTAGTCCGCGGTAGTGCTTCAGGAACTGCTTCCAGACCGGCTCGCGCCTTCGCCTCGGCCAGGGCGTTGGGCCCGTACTTCTGGAGCCGCTGTTGCGCCTCGGCTGCGGTCAGGCCCTTGAGCGGATCGACCTGGAGGCGGCTCGCGACCTCGTCCGGCTCGAGGGCATACCACCGAACGGTTCCTTCGTTCGCTCCTATCGGCGTCGTCGTGGCCATCGTCGCGTCGCTCAGAACGGTGTCGGGATGTAGCGCAACGGCAGGTCCGGTTCGACGTAGCCGCCGGGCCCACGTCGTTTGGGCAACGTCACGTCCGGCCGCGCGGGCTTCTCGTACGGGATCTGGCTCAGCAGGTGGCTGATGATGTTCAGCCGGCCCCGTTTCTTGTCGTCCGTGTACGCGATGAACCACGGCGCCCACGCCGTGTCGCTCGCGGCGAACATGGCGTCCCTGGCGCGCGAGTAGTCGTACCAGCGGCTGTAGGACTTCAGGTCCATGTCCGAGAGCTTCCAGATCTTGCGTGGATCGTCCATGCGGCTCTCCAGGCGCCTGGTCTGTTCGTCGGGACCGACCTCCAGCCAGTACTTCAGCAGCAGGATCCCGGAGTCGACCATCGCCTTCTCGACCGCGGGGACCTGTTCGAGGAACCGCTCGGTCTGCTCCGGCGTGCAGAAGCCCATCACCCGCTCGACGCCCGCGCGGTTGTACCAGCTGCGGTCGAAGATCACGACCTCGCCGGCGGCGGGGAAGTGCCGGATGTAGCGCTGGATGTACATCTGCGACTGCTCGCGTGGGGTCGGTGCGGGCAGGGCGACGATGCGGAACACCCGCGGGCTCACCCGCTCCGTGATCCGCTTGATCGTGCCTCCCTTGCCGGCCGTGTCCCGTCCCTCGAAGACGATGCAGATCTTGGCGCCCGAGGACTTGACCCATTCCTGCATGGCGACGAGCTCGCCGTGCAGGCGCCGCATCTCGTGCTCGTACTCCTTCCGCTTCATCTTCGGGGGTGGGCCGGCCTCAGCCTGGTCTTGCGCCGCGGTCGCCGAGTCGTGCTCCTTCGTCTTCTTCGTCTTCTTCTTGGCCATGTCTCTCAACTCCGATCGATGTCGTCACCTGTGGGTAGCGTCCGCATCGGCCGCCGCTCGACCCCCGGTTCACACGCCGATGCTACATGGCACAACTTCGCCGGAGCCGTCATCCCGCGTCGGTGTGCGCCTGCACCGCCTGGGAGACGCTGCCGTGGATCTTCGCGGCGCCGAGGCGGTCCAGGACGCCGTCTCGCCGTAACAGGTCGCGCACCTCCGGCTTCACGCGGGCGAGCCGCAGATCGATCCCCACGTGCTCCGCGAGTTCCACGATCTCGCTCAGCTTCGCCGCACCTTGCGAGTCGATGAAGTCGGTCCCCCCACAGTCGAGCACCACGGCGGCTACGCCTTCGTTCGACAGGACGACGTCGCGGATGCGGTCCTCCAGCGCGTCCGACGTTGCGAAGAAGAGGCCGCCGTCCAGCCGAAGCACGACGACGCCGGGGATGCGTTCGTCGTCGGGGTGTTCGTCGAGCTCACGGAAGACCTCTGTTCCGGGTTCGCGGCCCAACAACGGCATCGGGGGGCGAGTCGTCACCGAGATGAGCCACACGAGCGACAGCGCGATCCCGATCATCACCCCCGCGAGCACGCCGAACACGAGGGTGCCGATGACCGCCGCGATCGCGATCCAGAAGTCGAACCGCGCCACGTGGGCGAGCCTGCGCATCTCGGGCACGTCCATCATGCCCATGACGACCGCTTCGATGATCAAGGCGGCGAGCACGGGCTTGGGCAGATCCGAGAACAGCGGCGCCAGGACGAGCAGCGTGAGCAGGACGACCACTCCCGACGTCAGGGAGGCCAGGCCGGTGCGAGCACCCGAATGGTCGTTCAGCGAGCTGGCGGACAGGCTCGTCGAGACCGGCATCCCCTGGAACACCCCGGCGCCGACGTTCGCGATGCCCTGTGCGAGCGATTCCTGGTCGATGTCGATGCGATAACCGTGCTTGCCGGCGAACGCCCTGGCGTCACCCGCCGTCTGCGAGAACCCGATCATGACGAGCGCCACCGCAGCGATCGCGATCGTCCCGGCGTGAGCCCAGAGCAACTGCGCATCCGGGATGTCGAACGAGGGCAGGCCTCTCGGCACCGTGCCCACGAGCGCGACCCCGTGCGCTCCGAGATCGAACAGTCGAGAGGCCACGAGTCCTCCCACCACGAGGACGAGTGCTCCGGGGACGCGTGGCGCGATCCGCCTCAGCCCGAAGACCACCACGAGCGAGACGCAGCCGATGAGCACCGTCACCAGATGCGCGTCCCCGACCGTTCCCAGCCACGACCACAGCTCCTGGAGCGAGTTCGATCCGGTGGTCTCGGTTCCGGTGAGCTTGGGGAGCTCGCCGATCACGACGTCGATCGCGGCGCCGAAGAGGAAGCCGGTGACCACGGCTCGTGAGAGGAACTGTGCGATCCAACCCATCTTGAACACCGCGAGGAGGACGAACAGGGCGCCCGATGCCAGGGTGATCCCGGCGACGAACGTCGCAGCGTCCTGCTCGCCGGTGATCTTCGCTGCCAACACCGCGCTGGCTGCAACCGCCGCCAAGCCCGAGCTCGGTCCGGTCGAGATCTGCCGGCTGGTGCCGAAGACGGCGTACAGGATGGCGCCGGCGGCCGCTGCGTAGAGCCCGTTCTGTAACGGGATGCCCGCGATGCCGGCGTAGCCGAGGTTCTTCGGAACGATCAAAGCCGCGACGGCGATCCCGGCGATCAGATCCCCTCGGAGCCACCGACGATCGTAGGTTCGGATCCAACCGAGGATGGGAACGAGACGCGTTCGATCCCGCCGAGGTGCCCTGGTCCCGCCGCTCATGGGTGGGGACATTACTTCACACGCCGATCAGGCTCGTCGGCCGACATACCTACGAACATGCGGTCCGTTGTCCCGCAGCGGATTCCAGCCGGATCGGCCCAAGGCGCGGCTCCCGAGCGAAGATGCTAATGTGCGCAACGCAGGCGACTCCAACCCACGGCCGCCGCATCGAGACCCGAAGCCCCGGTCCCGGAGCGATCGCGTCGTGCCCTGGGTCCGAGGGGTGGGGACGGCGTCGCACGGAGTCCCGTGCGGCCGGATCGAGAAGGGGGAATGTTCATGTCGAGCAAACCGAGCGGAGCGGCAGTCGGCTGGACGATGTTCGCCGCGTTCATGCTGGTCCTCATCGGCGGATTCCACATCTTCGCGGGGCTCGTCGGCCTCATCAACGACACGTTCTACGCGGTCACGCCGAAGTACGTGTTGCAGTTCGACGCGACGACGTGGGGATGGATCCACCTGATCGGGGGCATCGTCGTGCTGTTCGCCGGGTTCGGTGTCTTGACCGGCGCCGTATGGGCTCGGACCGTCGCTGTGATCGTCGCGTTGATCAGCGCGTTCGCGTCGTTCGCGTGGCTGCCCTGGTACCCGATCTGGGGGATCATGATCATCGTGATCGACATCACTGTCATCTGGGCGCTCACGGCACACGGGCGCGACATCGTCACGGAGGGCTAGCCGATGCTGGCATCGTTCGGTCAGGGAGACCTGTTGTGGTCGATGCTGGTCTTCTTCTTCTGGTTCATGGCGATCTGGATCTTCATCACGGTCTTCGCCGACATCTTCCGCAGGCGTGACATCGGCGGGGGAGCGAAGGCGGGGTGGATCCTCCTGATCTTCATCGTTCCGTTCTTCGGCGCGCTGATCTACATCGCCATGCGACCTTCGGTCGCGGTCGGAGGCGGCGAGTACTACGCCGGGGGAAACGATGCCGGGGGTACCCGCGAAGGTCTACGCATGGACTGAGCGAACGACGCTGAAGGAACGCCGCGAGGATCCGATCCATCTCCTCGGGCCGAGGAGCAAGGAGATCGCAGCATGACGACCCCGTTCAAAGGCACGATCAACGTCGACATCCGCGACTCGGAGCCCGACTGGAGCCCATTCGAACCACCGAAGGCTCCCGATGGGGCGCCGAACGTCGTCTACATCGTGCTGGACGACGTGGGCTTCTCCGCGATGAGCCCATACGGCGGACCGATCGAGACGCCGAACATCGACCGGATCGCGAACGCCGGGGTGCGCTACACGCAGTGGCATACGACGGCGCTCTGCTCCCCGACCCGGTCGTGCCTCTTGACCGGGCGCAATCACACGCGGAACTCGATGGCGTGCATCACCGAAGGGGCGAGCGGGTTCCCGAACGCGAGCGGCACGATCCCACCGGAGAACGGGATGTTGTCCGAGGTCCTCGGCGAGCTCGGGTGGAACACGTACATCGTCGGCAAGTGGCACCTGTGTCCGACCGTCGAGATGAATGTCGCGTCCACGCGCCGGAACTGGCCGACGGGACGCGGGTTCGAGCGCTTCTACGGGTTCCTCGGGGCCGAGACGAACCAGTGGTACCCGGAGCTGGTGTACGACAACCATCCCGTCGACCAACCGAAGAGCCCGGAGGAGGGGTATCACTTCACCGACGACATCACCGACAAGGCGCTTGAGTTCATCAAGGACGCCAAGGTGCTCGCGCCGGACAAGCCGTTCTTCCTCTACTACGCGCCGGGCGCAGCCCACGCGCCCCACCACGTCGCGCCGGAATGGAGCGATCGTTTCAAGGGCCGGTTCGACATGGGATACGAAGCGATACGCGAGCAGACGCTCGCGCGTCAGAAGGAACTGGGGATCGTCCCGGCCGAAACGGAGCTCCCCCGATCAACCCGATCGGCACGTCCGAGTCCCGGACCGGACCTGATGGGCAGCCCTTCCCACCGCTCGACGTCACGCGACCGTGGGACTCCCTGAACGACGACGAGAAACGACTGTTCGCCCGGATGGCCGAGGTCTACGCCGGGTTCCTGGCGCACGCCGACCACCACATCGGTCGTCTGCTCGACTACCTGGAGGAGACGGGTCAGCGCGAGAACACGATCGTCGTCCTGGTCTCGGACAACGGCGCCAGCGGCGAGGGAGGGCCGAACGGCTCCGTCAACGAGAACCTGTTCTTCAACGGCATCCCGGATGACCTGAAGACCAACCTCGCGATGATCGACGAGCTCGGAGGGCACGAAGACCTACAACCATTACGCGAACGGTTGGGCGATGGCGTTCAACACGCCGTTCAAGATGTGGAAGCGCTACGAGTTCAACGGGGGGACGAGCGACGCCTGCATGATCTCCTGGCCCGCCGGGATGAAGGCCCGCGGCGAGCTCAGGACGCAGTACCACCACGCGATCGACATCGTGCCGACGATCCTCGACTGCCTCGGGTTGGAGGTTCCGCGCACGATCAAGGGCCATGTCCAGAGCCGCATGGACGGCGTGAGCATGCGGTACAGCTTCGACGACGAGCCGGCGACTTCCGCTCGCAGGACACAGTTCTTCTCGATGCTCGGCTCGCGAGGGATCTGGCACGACGGCTGGAAGGCGGTTACGAATCATCCGACGATCGCGGGCTGGGGGAATTTCAACGCCGACGAGTGGGAGCTCTACCACACGGACGTCGACCGCTCCGAGCTCCATAACCTCGCTGCCGAGGAGCCGGGGAAGCTCCGCGAGATGGTGAACCTGTGGTTCGCAGAGGCGGGTGCGAACGATGCATTCCCGCTGGATGACCGGTCGCCGTTGGAGATCCTGATGACGCCACGGCCCCAGCTCTCTGCGCCGCGGGATCGATACGTCTACTACCCCGACGTTGCGGACGTGCCCGAATCGCAGTCGGTGAGCGTCCGCAACCGATCCTTCAGCATCGGGGCGCTCGTGGACATCCCGGCTCCGGGCGCTTATGGCGTCCTCTTCGCCCATGGGGCGCGGTTCGGAGGACACTCGCTGTACGTGAAGGACAACCGGCTCCACTACGTCAACAACTTCGTCGGGATGTTCGAACAGAAGGTCGTCGCCACCGAAGATGTTCCGACCGGTGAGAACCTCCTCCTGTCGGCGTCGTTCGACAAGGACGGCGAGGACCCGCCCCACGTGTCCACCGGCATCCTGTCCCTCTACTACGACGACAAGAAGGTCGGCGAGGGCCGGATCAAGACGCAGCCCGGGGGGTTCGAGCTCGCGGGTGAGGGCCTCTGTGTCGGAAGGGACAGCGGTGCGGCGGTGACCGACGACTACGCGGGAGAGGCTCCTTACCGATTCACCGGCGGCACGATCAACCGGGTCGCCGTGGACGTGAGCGGGGAGCCGTACCTCGACCTCGAGCGTGAGGCGCAGGCCATGATGTCGCGCGAGTAGTCGAAGAGCGGCTCCGAGCGAGCGCTCGCTAAGGCCGCGGGGGAGGCTGGACCGTCGTGAGCATGCGGTCCGACTTCGCAGACGTGCTCTGAAGAGGTGTCGGAGCCGGCCGCGCGGCCGGACCGTTCACCGAGAGAGAGGTGCGGAAGATGGGCGTCACCAAGATCGAGCACCCCAGCGCCGAAGAGCGCAAGGCACAGGGGAAGGAGTCGCGCGAGAAGACGCCGACATCCAGTCACTCCGGGTGGAAGCCGGCCACCGACCGCCCGGATCCGGTCGCGTTGCTCGAGGAACAGAACCTCACCCGTGAGCAGGATCTGGTGCCGGTGCGCCACGGGCGGATGCTGGTCTCACCGTTCACGTTCTACCGAGGCGCGGCCAAGATCATGGCGGCCGACCTCAAGGACACGCCGCAGGGCCGGCCTCACCGCCCAGCTCTGCGGCGACGCCCATCTGTCGAACTTCGGCATCTTCGCGTCGCCCGAGCGAGCGTTGCTGTTCGACCTGAACGATTTCGACGAGACGCTGCCCGGTCCGTTCGAGTACGACGTCAAGCGCATGGCCGCGAGCTTCACGATCGCTGCGCGCAACAACGGCTTCACCAAGGCCGAGGCGCATGACGTGACGCTCGCATCCGTGAGGGCCTACCGAGAGGCGATGGCCGAGTTCGCGCAGATGCGCACCATGGACATCTGGTACGCGCACCTGTCCGAACAAGAGTTGATGGCGGCGCTCAACACCGCGGTGGGCACACAGAAGGACAAGGTGCAGAAGAAGGAAGCGAAGGAAGGGGAGAAGGCGGCCAAGAAGGGTGCCCTGAAGGCTCGCACCCGCGACAGCCTGCAGGCGCTGTCCAAGCTGGCAGAGCATGTGGACGGTAACTACCGGATCGTGAGCCAGCCGCCCATCGTCATCCCCGCGCGCGAGCTCACTGCTTCCATCGGCTATTCAGCCGACGAGCTGCAGCACATGATTCACGAGCAGTTCCGCGCATACCGGACCACGCTGCAGGACGACCGGCGACACCTGCTCGAGCGCTTCGAGATCATCGACATGGCGCGCAAGGTCGTTGGGGTGGGCAGCGTCGGTACGCGGGCGTTCATCGTCTTGCTGCAAGGACGCGATCAGCAGGACCCGCTCTTCCTCCAGATCAAGGAGGCCACGGCCTCGGTGCTCGAGGACCATCTGCCGAAGAGCCGCTACAAGCAACACGGCGAGCGCGTGGTGCAGGGGCAGCGGATGATGCAGGCCGCGAGCGACATCTACCTGGGCTGGACCAAGGGCGTGGAGGCGAACCGTTGGCTCTATTGGCGCCAGCTGCGCGACATGAAGTTCTCAGTCGACGTGGAGTCACTGAAGGCGTTCGGCCTCGACGTTCCTGGCCCGCCAATGCGGATGGACGCTCGCCCGTGCACATGCACGATCGGGGGATCCGATCGCGATCGCCGGCTATCTCGGCAAGAGCGATGCGTTCGACCGGTCGATCACGGACTTCTCCGAGCGATACGCGGATCAGAACGAGCAGGACTTTCAGGCGTTCTCCGACGCGGTGAAGTCCGGGAGATTGGAAGCGATAGAAGGTGTCTGAGATCACCACGAGAGGCTGAGCGCGACGGGCCTCTGGTGATCGGATGGCGCTCGGAGGTCAGCGAACCAGGAGCACCGGGCACGTCGCGTGCTGCACGACCTTGTTGGCGACTCCGCCGAGCACCAGGCTCTTCCATTCGCTCATGCCCCGGGAGCCCAACACGATGAGGTCGGCGGTGACGGCCTCGGCGACCTCCACGATCTTCTCCGGCGTGTCTCCCGAGCTCACGCGGCGGATCTCTCCCCGCGCCTCGATGCCCTTGTCTCGGAACCTCGCCAGGACGCCGTTCACGAGCTCCTCGGCTGGGATGGGTGGGCCCATGTCCACATCGGACCCCTCGTACCGCTCGTACTCGCGGACGTGGACGACCGTGACCGCCGACGCATAGCGCTCGGCCATATCGATGGCGATGAGGATCGTCTTCTCGCTCTTGGGCGATCCGTCGACGGCCAGGAGGATCCGCTCGAACACCGGCTACACCTGCTCTTCGGTTCGCTCGGGAGCGGGCTCCGGTTCGATGCTCGGATCCTCCAGCGACGCACGCGTGGCGGCGACCAGCTTCGGCCGTGCGTTCGCGAAGTACGCCACCCCGACCGGGAACCCCACGACGAACGGCGCTCCGAAGGCCATCCATCTGATCCACGTACGCCGGGGGAGCCCCGCCGCATCCCACAGGTACTGCGGGTGCGCGGCCGCGTCGACCGCGCCCCAGATCGGGATGCCCATGAGGATCACCACGAGCAGGATCACGCCGAGCACGCCGGTCGGCACGTCGAGCAGCTTGAGGGCCGACGCCAGGAGCACGAAGACGAGGATCGGGCGGATGATGCCGTCCGGTGCTTTCGACGAGAGTCGGGCGCCGACGTAGACGGCCGGCAGCGCCCCGATCAGGATCGAGGTGGTGAGGCCGAGCTGGAAATCGCCGACCAGCATGTGGGCGATCGCCGCCGACGTCACCAGCGGCACCGCCTGCACCAGGTCCGTGCCGACCAATTGCGCCCCGCGGAGCTGCGGGTACGTGAGCATCAGGCAGACGATGATGATCGAGCCCGACCCGACGGACGTCAGCCCCACCAGCATGCCGCCGACCGCACCGATCAGGATCGTCAACGGGATGCGGACGTGGATCGTGTCGTCGGTTCCGAGCGTGTCACGGCGCCCCGCCCTCGCCTCAGCGCTCCGACGTCCCTGGAGCCACGCCTTGAAGACCATGGCGACGGCAGCCAGCGTAAGGGTGACCCCGAGGAAGATCCTCGTGGTGTTCTCGATGGTGGCGCTGTCACCGGACGAGTGGAGGAGCAAGACGCCCGCGAACGCCGCCGGGATCGAGCCGATGCACAGCCATCGCACGAGCTCCCATCGGACGGTGCGCCGGCGGACGTGCACCCCTCCGCCGACCGGCTTCATCACCATCGCGGCGACGAGGTCGGAGGAGACCGCGGCCGTCGGATTGATCCCGAAGAAGATCAGCAGGATCGGCGTCATCAAGGCGCCGCCGCCCATGCCGGTCAATCCGACCGTGAAGCCGACGATGACGGAGGCGAGCGCGATGGCCCAATCGATGTGCAAGGGTTCTCTCCCGAACGTTCATGGCCATCTGCGGCCGTGTGTCACGGGAAGCCTACCCGTCGGGAAGGCTTCGGGGAACGGCTGTTCGCCACCACCTCATCGGATCATCCGGCCTAGGGCGAGTGTTCGTCTCAGAACGGCGACGCATCGTGGTCGGGCCACTCGCGCAACGTGAGCCCGTTCATCACCCGCCGACGACCGCTCCTTCCCTCACCTCGCCATCGACGCCTGCGCCTGGCATCCCGCCCTGGATGAGATCCGCCTCTCCTTCGAACACCTTCACGTTGCGCAGGTCGAGGAGGACGCTGTCGCCGGCGGACAGCACGGGGAGGTCGTCGTTGGGGAGCTCCGCGACGAGCGGCTGCCCGTCGCGCCAGGCGCACGCGGATCTTCGATGCGGGCCCGAGGTCGTTCACCCGCTCGACGATCGCAGCGTACGAGTGGCCGTTCGCGACGGCCGGCTCCACGATGCGGATATCCAACGGGCCGGATGTACGCGTGCGCGGGACACGCCTTCCTCGAGGTGGTCGGCGCCCGGGAGCCGATGGTCGCCGAAGACGAGGTGTCCCTCCTTGACGGACCCCGCGATCACGTTGGCCGCGCCGATGAACCCGGCGACGAACGGCGAAGCGGGGTCGTTGTAGACCTCCGCCGGGGTCCCGATCTGCTCGACCCGTCCCTGATGCATCACGACGATCTCGTGCGCGAGCTCGAGCGCTTCCTCCTGATCGTGCGTCACGAGGAGGCTGGTCACGTTGAGCTCACGGTGCAGGTCGTCCAACCATCGACGGAGCTCCTGGCGGACGCGAGCATCGAGCGCGCCGAAGGGCTCGTCGAGCAACAGGACCTTCGGTCGCGGCGCGAGCGCCCGAGCGAGCGCGACCCGCTGCCGCTGCCCCCCGAGAGTTGATCCGGGTATCGATCCGCGAGCGGCGCCAGCTGGACCAACTCCAGCAGGTCGTCGACCCGGCGTCTGATGTCCGCCTTGGGCTCCTTGCGGATCGAGAGCCCGAACGCGACGTTGTCGCGCACCGTCATGTGCCGGAACAGCGCGTAGTGCTGGAACACGAATCCGACCCGGCGTTCCTGGACCGTCGCGAACGTCTGCTCCTCGTCGGCCAGCGTGACCCTGCCGCTGTCGGGGATCTCCAGGCCGGCGATCATCCGCAGGACGGTGCTCTTCCCCGAGCCGCTCGGCCCGAGGATCGCCGTGATCTTCCCGTCCATCGCCTCGAACGAGACGTCCTGCACGGCGTGGAACGACCCGAACCGCTTGTTCAGATCCTGGACACTGATCCCGTTGTTCGTCATGTCGCACGCTTCCTCTCGTACCTGGCTTTCATGATCTCGATGCCGGAGAGCAACACGATCGACGCGATCGCGAGCGTCAAGGCCACGATGTAGGCGGCCGAGTCGTGGCTCTGGTCGAACTCGCGGAGGATGAAGAGCGGAGCGGTCTCCGTCTTCCCGGTGATCGACCCGCTCACCACCAGCACCGCTCCCACCTCGCCGATCGACCGAGCGGCCGAGAGGGCGATCCCGTAGAGCAATCCCCAACGGATGTTCGGCAGCGTGATCCGGCGGAACGTCGTCCATGCGGAGCCGCCGAGCGTCTTCGAGGCCTCCTCTTCCGCCGTACCGAGCTCCTGCAGGACCGGCGCGACCTCGCGGATCACGAACGGGATGCAGATGAAGATCGTCACGATCACCATCGACGGGACGGCGAAGAGGATCTGGATGCCGTGGGCCGAGAACCACGGTTCGAACCAGCCCCCGCGGCCGAACAGCAGGACCGCCATGAGACCGACGATGATCGGCGACACCGCGAACGGCAGGTTCACGACCGCGCTCACGACGCTCTTCCCCCAGAAGTGGTCGCGCGCCAGGACCATGGCCACGATCACGCCGAAGATGCCGGTCACGATGACCGTCACGACGGTGATCCCGGCGGTCAGGTAGTAGGCGTGGATCGCGTCGGGGTCGGTGAGCGTCGCTTTCCACGCGTCCCAACCGGCGTTGATGGCCGCCCAGGCGATCCCGATCAGCGGCGCCAGCACCAGCGCCCCGACGTAGAGGACCGCGACCGCGATCAGACCGCCGTGGACCAGCTTGCGCCGCAGCGGCGAGGAGAGGACCGGCGTGCGAAGGTCGCCCGCGCTCATCGCCGACCCACCGCCCGGTGCGTGAGGCGCTCGGTGATCAGCACGACGGCGAACGAGACCGTGAAGAGGAGGGTCGCGATCGCGGCGGCGTCGTTCGTCTTGAACCCGCCGATCAGCTGGCTGATGAAGACCGGCGCCGTCAGGGTCTTGTTCAGGATGTTCCCGGACACCACCACGACCGAGCCGAACTCGCCGAGCGCCCGCGCGAACACCAGGAGTCCGCCGCCGGTGATGCCGGGCAGGATGGCGGGCAGGACCACCTTGCGGAACGTCGTCCAGCGGGATGCCCCCAGGACGCGCGCCGCCTCTTCTTCCGCCAGGTCCAGCTCGAGCAGGATCGGCTGGACCGTGCGCACGACGAGCGGGAGCGTGATGAACAGCAGCGCGAGCAGGATGCCCGCCCGTTCGTAGATCACGTGGACGCCGTGGTCGGCCAGGAACCCGCCGATCGGCGAGTTCGGTCCGTACAGCGCGACGAGCATCACGCCGGTGACCAACGTGGGGATCGCGAACGGGATGTCGACGAGCGTCGACAGCACGCTCCTGCCGGGGAATCGGTACCGAACGAGCACGTAGGCGACCGTGGTGCCGAGCACCGCGTTCACGACGGCGGTGATCGCGGCGAGGGCGAACGTCAAGATCATGGCGTTGCGAGCACCCGGCTGGGCGAACGCGTCGCGCAGCGAACCGAGCCCTCCCGAGAACCCCCGCTGGATGACGGCGATGGTGGGCAGGCCGATCATCAGCCCGAGGTAGAGCAGGGCGATGCCGCGCAGACCCCAGCGCCCGGCCGCCGCCTTGATGGCGCGCGAGGTCGACGGACCCGCGCCCGATGCTTCCGGGCGCGGGTCCGTCGTCCGCTCGAGGGTCTCGGCGCTCAACGTCTTATCCCTGCGCGTCCTGCTGCGCCAGCGTGAACGCGCCGTTCGGACCGAACACCGTGTCGTTCAGCAGGGCGTCCCAGCCACCGATGTCGTCCGTCGTGAAGAGGTCCGTGACGGGCTCGAACGTGCTCTCCGACCCCTTGCCGGCCTGCGCCTTCGTGAGGTCGACGGGCCGCTCGTAGCCGACCGAGTCGTAGATCGCCGCGGCGTCCGGCGTGTGCAGGAACTCCACGAACGCGTTCGCGACGTCCTCGACGCAGTGCGCCTCGGCGTTCTTGTCGACGACGGCGACGGGGGTCTGGATCGCGACCGTCGACGGCGGGATCACCATCTGGTCCGGCAGACCGGCGGCCTGCGCCGCGAGGACCGCGTACTCGTACGTGATCGCGACGTCGCCGTTGCCCGCCTGGAAGTTCTTGATGGAGTCGTTCGCGCTCTTGTCCATCACCGTGACGTTGCTGAAGATGCCGGTGAGGAGCTTCTGCGCGTCGGCCTGGCTGTCCTTCGCGTAGCCGGGGACGTTGCCCCGCATCGACGCGCCGTAGGCGCCGACGATGTTCCACTTGGCCCCGCCGCTCTGCGCCGGGTCCGGCGTGAGGATCTGCAGACCGGACTGCGTCAGGTCGTTCCAGTTGGTGATGTTCTTCGGGTTGCCCGGGCCGCACGTCGAACACGACGGCGGACGTCGCCACGATGCCCTTCTCCGCATCCGACTTCCAGTCGTGCGTGATGAGTCCCGCGTCCTGGATCGATTGCACGTCGGGGTCGAGCGAGAGCGCGACGACGTCGGCCGGGAACCCGTTCACGACGTTCTGCGCCTGCGTCGTGCTCCCGCCGAACGAGGTCGAGAAGATGACCTGCTGGCCGTCGTGCTTGTCGGCCCAGTCTCCCTGGAACGTCGAGATGAGCTTGCCGTACACGTCGTAGACGTTGCTGTAGGCGGCGAGCGTGATGACCGGGCTATCCGCCGGCGTGCACGCGCCGCTGCTGCCGCTCGCGGATGCGCTGTCGCCGCCGCTGTCGGAGCTGCACGCGGCGAGCGTGACGAGGACGGCGGCCAGCGAGAGGCCGAATAGCTTGCGGGTCGCGGATCGACATGCGATCTCCTTTCGATCGGTCGGCAACGCAACCGGGGCGAGTGGACGGCCTCCGGTGGTCCGGTCAACCGAAAAGAGTGCTGCTGTCGTGCCGTCGCCGATCTCCGGATGCTTCCGGTCGATCGCGACGGGTACAGAAGTACCGGCGAAACGGGAAGGTGTCAAGGGCATCCGGCCGAGGACGAAGGTCGCTGCGTCCGAACGTCACAGCTTCGCAACATCGGCCGGAGCTAGAACTTCCCGTACAGATCGCTCGTCGGGTCGAAGAACCCCCCGGCCGGACGCGCATGCGCGTGCCAGTGGTCGGGGATCCGCCGGCGCTCGGGATCGACGAAATAGCCCTCGTCGCCGTAACGGGCCGCGGCGATGCGCTCCAGATGGCCCAACAGCCGCGCCTCCAACTCAGGATCGGGCAGTCCGTGGATGCGCCACACGACCATGGGCGTCCGGCACACCAGGCAGTCCGCGACCCAGCAGTCGTCGTCCTGGTGGTGCCAATCGGTCACGCGCTCTGCGGTGCAGAGCAAGGCAGACGTCATCCGATGAGTTCGATCCGGTCACCGGTGGTCACCCCGTGTTCGTCGAAGAACCCCATGTTCACCTCGAGCGCGCCCGTGTAGGGCTCCGGCGAGGCGTACGTCGGACATGGATCCTTCGTGCACGGAACCATGTCCCGGATACCCACGATACGTCCCTGTTGGTCCCAGAACGCGACCGAGAGCGGGATCAACGTGTCCTTCATCCAGAACTCGGACGTGACCGGCCCGTCGGACACGTCGTCGAAGAGGAAGATCATGCCCTGGTCCGCGCCGAGCGAGGTTCGGCCCATCAATCCTCGTTCGCGCTCGTCGGGGGAGTCGGCCACCTGGACCTCGACGTGCACCGGCCCCTGGCTCCCGTGAAGGGTGACGGACGTGGTCCGGAACGCTCCGACCGGAGGGGTGGCCCTCGTGCACGAGACGACGGACAGCGCCACCGCTGCGGCGATGAGGGCTCGGCGCATGGGTCCATCGTGCCACGTTGGCCCGTGTTCGCGCGGGCCACGTTGTTATCATCTCCCAGCCGCCGGAGTAGCTCAGTCGGCAGAGCGCCTCCATGGTAAGGAGGAGGTCCGGGGTTCGATTCCCCGCTCCGGCTCGGTTCCGGGTCTCCGGTGGTGCTGCCGTTGCGGCATCGCCGCAGGTAGACTCCCATGCCGAACACGGCGGCGTAGCTCAGAGGCAGAGCAAGCGGCTCATAATCGCTGTGTCGGTGGTTCGATTCCACCCGCCGCTACCAGCGTCCGATCGACCGTTCCGGATAGCAACGGAAGGAAGGCAGCATGTCGAAGAAGAAGTTCGAGCGGACGAAGCCGCATGTCAACATCGGCACGATCGGGCACATCGACCACGGGAAGACCACGCTCACCGCGGCGATCACCAAGTGCCAGGCCGACAAGGGACTCGCAGACTTCACGCCGTTCGACCAGATCGACAAGGCTCCCGAGGAGCGCGAGCGCGGCATCACGATCGCGATCGCCCACGTGGAGTACGAGACGGCGAACCGCCATTACGCGCACGTGGACTGTCCCGGTCACGCGGACTACGTGAAGAACATGATCACCGGCGCCGCGCAGATGGACGGTGCGATCCTGGTCGTGTCCGCCGCCGACGGCCCGATGCCGCAGACGCGGGAGCACGTGCTGCTCGCGCGCCAGGTGGGCGTGCCGTTCATCGTGGTCTTCCTGAACAAGGCCGACATGGTCGACGACCCCGAGCTGCTCGACCTCGTCGAGCTCGAGGTGCGCGAGCTGCTGAGCTCCTACGAGTTCCCCGGCGACGACGTGCCCGTCGTGATCGGGTCGGCGCTCAAGGCGCTCGAGGGCGACCCCGATGCGGTCGCGAAGATCGATGAGCTGTTGGACGCGTGCGACTCCTACATCCGCGAACCGGAACGCGACGTCGACAAGCTGTTCCTGATGCCGATCGAAGACGTGTTCTCGATCACCGGTCGCGGCACCGTGGTCACCGGGCGCGTCGACCGGGGCACCCTCGCCAAGATGCCCGAGGTCGAGATCGTCGGCATCCACGACACCCGCAAGACCACCGCCACCGACCTCGAGATGTTCCGCAAGCTCCTCGACGAGATCCAGGCCGGCGACAACGTCGGCGTGCTGCTCCGCGGGATCGACAAGGAGGACGTCGAGCGCGGCCAGGTGCTGGCGAAGCCGGGGAGCATCACACCCCACACGGACTTCGAGGCGCAGGTCTACATCCTGAGCAAGGACGAAGGGGGCCGGCACACACCGTTCTTCAACGGCTACCGCCCACAGTTCTACTTCCGGACGACGGACGTCACCGGCACCGCGCATCTGCCCGAGGGCGTCGAGATGGTCATGCCCGGCGACAACGTGGAGATGACCGTCGAGATGATCGCGCCCATCGCCATGGAGGAGGGGCTCCGGTTCGCCATCCGCGAGGGCGGCCTGACCGTCGGAGCGGGTCGTGTGGTGAAGATCGTCAGATGAGCTGCTACACAAAGCACCTCGACGAGTTCCTTCCCGCAGACATCCGCGTCCGCCGACCGGCGCGCGCTGGATGGCGCCGTTCGCGTGTACCTTGGGATGCCGAACGCCGGCCGTCCTGAGGTCTGGACGGTCGTGAAGGAGCGACGCGACGAGCCCGCCTTCGTTGATGGGGTTCGAGCGGCGATGAGGGAGAACGACTGATGGCGAAGGGTGACAACCGTCCGAAGATCACGCTCGCGTGCACGGAGTGTAAGCGGCGCAACTACAACACGGTCAAGAACCGCGTGAACGACCGCGAGCGGATCGAGCTGAAGAAATACTGCCGGTGGGAGCGCAGGCACACGCTCCACCGCGAGACGCGTTAGCCGGCTTCTTCGCCGCTGTCGGATCCCGTCTTCGGCTCGGGCGTGACCTACACCGGGTCCGTGACGTCCACGGTGGAGACCCGGCCGTGACGGATGGCCGCCACGATCGCATCCAGCTTCGAGTGCACGCCGAGCTTCATCAAGATGTTCTGGATGTGCGTCCGAAGCGTGTTCCTGCTGATGTCCAGCCGGGTCGCGATGTCGTCGGGTGCGCAGCCGTCGGCGAGGAGCTGGAGGATCTCCAGCTCGCGAGGCGTCAACCGGTCGAACCGCTGCGCGATGTCGTCGTCTCGTGCGCGCAGCCGCCGGAGGCGGCGCAGCGCGAACTCGATCTCGTCATGGGCGTTCAGAGGATCGCCACGATGAGCGGCGCGCACGGCCGCGGCCAGGTCCTGCACGGCGGCGGTCTTGCGCAGGAAGCCGTGCGCCCCCGCGTTGATGGCTCTGCCGAGCGCCAACTCGTCGTCCGCGCCGGTGAGGACGACGACGACGGTCCCCTTCGAGACGCCATGGATGCGGCGACTCGTCTCCAAGCCGTCCATGCCGGGCATCTGGAGGTCGATGAGCGCCACATCCGGCTGCCGTGCCTGGGCTGCCTGCACCGCACTCTCGCAGTCGGCGGTCACGTCGACGATGTCGAGGTCGGTCTCTTTGCCCAACGCCACACCCAGCGCTTCACCGAACGATCGGTGGTCGTCGACGATGAGGACGGAGATGCGGGCCTCGTCAGCATCCATCTCCGAGAATCCTAGGCCGCGAACCAGACCGGCGCACGGACCCTCTGCGGTTGCCGGGTGCGGGCCCCCCCGGGTAGCGTGCGCCGAGTGAACCTCGAGGCGGAGGGGAAGACCTACGAACCGGTTCCCTTCGATGTCGACGAAGCCCGGGTGCGCGCGTTCCACGATCTGTTCGGGGGGCCACCGGGAATCCCGCCGACCTTCCTCACCGCCGCGGAGTTCTCGGTCCTCCCGCACGTGATCGGCGATCCGGAGCTCGGGCTCGACTTCCGCACGGTCGTGCACGGCTCGCAGGAATACGAGTTCCATCGTCCGGTGCTGCTCGGCGAGATCTTGACGGTCACTGCGCGCCTCGCGTCCATCAGGCAGAAGGGCGGCAACGGGTTCTTGGTCATCGAGATGCGGATGACCGACGTTGCCGGTCGGACGGTGGCCGTCACCCGTTCGACCATGATCGAACGGGGCCTGTCGGCATGACGATCCGGTTCGAGGACCTGCGCGTCGGCGACGACCTTCCGGCGCTCGCGCGAACGGTGACCCGCGAGGACGTTCGCGCGTACGCCGACGCGGGGGGGGACCAGAACCCGTTGCACCAGGACGACGATGTCGCCCGCATGGTCGGGTTCCCCGGCATCATCGCCCACGGCATGTTTACCATGGGGCTCCTGGGCGCCTGCGTCTCGACATGGGCGGGAGATCCGGCGAACGTGGTGCGCCTGTCGGCGCAGTTCCGTGCTCCCGTCTTCATCGGCGAGGAGATCGTCGCCGGAGGTCGCGTACGAGCGCTCGACGCGGAGACCCGCACCGCGACCGCCGAGCTCTGGGTGACCGTGGAGCGCGAGGGGACGACGGAGTTCGCGATCCGAAAGGGTCAGGCGGAGGTCCGCTTCGCCGACCGACGCCCCTAGTCGCGGCGGTGCTGGCCCGACATCGCCTGGATCGCGTCGCTCATCCGATCGATCACGATCTGCAGGTCTCCCGCCGACGCCCTCGTCCACCCGGATCGAGAGCCGGTCCATCTTCTCTCCAAGGACCTCTGCGACCTTGACCATGGCCTCGGCGGTGGACTGCGTCTCCTTGTGGAGCTGGTCGGACATCGACTGGAACTTGCGCTCCACCGCGCCGACCACGTCCGTACCCATCCCGGCCTGGAGCTCCTTGACCGCGCGGAGCGTCTGCCTCGCGATGTCGCCGTCGATCCCGGCCGACGGCGATGGCGCGGGCGATGCCGACAGCCGATCGGCGATGACGCGGTTGTCCGATCGGATCATCTTCGCGAGCGCCGCCAGCCGGTCGTCCATGTGCTCGGACATCCGCTCCTCGGTTTGGGCGCGAGACGTGACGAGCGTCTCGACCAAGGTGATGCCCATCGAATCGATCGAGTCCGCCGTCGCGTTCAGCCGTTCGAGCGTCTGTTCGAACGTCGACGCGACGGCGATGTCGGCGGCCTCCGCCGCACGCTGCGCGACGGTCTCCGCGACGGCGCCCAGTTGCGCGTCGACCCGCTCGGTGAGCGACGCCATGTTCCGCTCCACCGCTTCGCTCACCGCCGACGTCAGCGCGGACATCCGCTCATCGATCGTCTCTCGCAGATGATCCACCTGCTCGGCGGCGTTGCGCTCCATCAGCTCCCGGAGGGCCTGGGAATCCGAGCGCGTCAGCTGCGCCAGCCCCATGATCCGTGTCTCGATCAGGCGTTCCATGGCGACCTGATGCTCCTGGGTCGTGCGTGATTGGATCCCGATCCGCTCACCGAGCATCTGGACCTGCTCGGCCGCTTCTCTCGTCTCGTCCGCGACAGTGGCGCGGATCTTGTCGGCGAGCGTCTCGTCGTGCGTGGCGAAGGCCGTGGCGTGCTGTTCGATCCGCGACGCCAGTCTCCCCATGGCCTCGGCGCCACCCTGCACGTAGCTCTCCATCGCCTCGACGATCCGTGCGGTCTCACGTGCGATGAGGTCGCCGTGCTCGACGATCCGCTGCTGGATCGCGCCGGTGAGGTTCTTGTCGCGCTCGTCCAGGTGCGCGAACGTCGCGGAGATGTGGGCCTCCACCTGCTCGAGCTGCGTGCGGATGAGCTCGACGCCTTGCAGCGTCGGGGAGTTCGCGATCTCGTGGACCGAGCTCGCCGACAGCTGGATCGCCTCACGGACCAGGCGGCCGTTCTCCGCCAGCTCCGCGAGCGAATCCTCGAGCCGCGCCGTGCGCAGGGCCAGCGCCTGGAACCGGTCGTCGCTCGCCGCGATCAGGCTCCCGATCGCTTGGTCCCGGGAGATGAACGTCAGGATGCGTTCCTGCTCGGAGCCGGTGTCCGCGCCGGAGGCACGCCACATCTCCGTGGCGATCTCGCGCATCAGCGCGGCGGCGTGCTCCTCGATGGCCCGAAGACCTTCATCGATCCGTTCCGCGATCGCGAGATCGAGGGCGGTCGTCCGAGCCGGGGCCGGACGGGCCTCGGGAGCGTCGGGGCGACGGGTGAACAATCCACGCCGGGGGCCGCCGGGACCTTCCGGCGTGTACGTGGTATCGGTATCCATGACGGAGCCTCGCGATCCGGGGCCGGCGCGATGCGTCGGGCGAAGCATAGGTCAGGTATGAGGCCCGAACACGCACCTGGCCACGAAAGATGAGCGTGAGGCGTTCGACCTGCGCCTCCTTTGCCGAGGCGTGGGACCGTACCTATACTGAGGACTCCGAAGTCCCCAACGTACCTGGGCGACCGGAGCCGAGGGGCGTAGCTCAATTTGGTAGAGCACCGGTCTCCAAAACCGAAGGTTGGGGGTTCAAGTCCCTCCGCCCCTGCAAGGGAGATCCATGAACAGGCAGATGAAACGGATGCAGGAGCGCCAAGAGCGGCGCGCGAAGGCCTCGGTCGCCGAGCGTCGCGAGGCCGCCACCACTTCTGCGCGCCGTTCAGCCGCCCCCACCGAAGGGAAGAAGAAGCGCACCGGTGCGCGTCAGTTCCTCAAGGAGGTTCGTCAGGAGCTCCGCAAGGTCGACTGGCCTTCGCGTCGTGAGCTCATCTCCTACACCATCGTCGTGCTGGTGACGGTCATCGTGATGACGACCTTCGTCTTCGGTCTGGACTTCGTCTTCTCCAAGCTGATCTTCAACGTGCTCACCAACAACTGATCCCCTGACTGAGGACCCTCGTGACCCACGATCCGAACCCCGACGACTCGCGCGACGATGACGCGACCGAACCCGAGACGACGACCGATCCACCGGCCGATACCGACACCGAGACACCTGCAGGAACCGAGGACGACGTGACCGAGACGACAGAGACCATCGAGGACGAGGCGGCCGAGAGCCCCACGTCCGAGACATCAGCGGCCCCCGAGGAGGTGGCGCCGTCCGTGACGGACGACGAGGTCGTCCTTGCCGACGTGTCGGTCGAGTCCTTGGTGGATGAGGCGGCGGAGGTCCTCGAGGTCGCCGAAGAGCTCGAGGAAGCCGCCGAGGAGCTCGCGGCTGCCGGTGAGGTCGAAGAGGCTGCCGAGGCGCTCGAAGCGGCCGAGGAGCTGGCGGAGGTCGTCGAAGAGCTCGAGGAAGCCGCCGAGGTGCTCGAGGTCGCCGAGACGGTGGAGGCCTTGGAAGAAGTCGCCGAGCTCGTCGAGATGGCCGAGGCGCTCGATGAGGCGGAGGCGCTGATCGACGACACCGCGCCCGCGGAGGTCGCGCCCTCCGAGGTCGTGGCGGCGGACGAGCCCGCCGAGGCGGCGGCACACGATCCGTACGCCGGTCCGGGGGACTGGTACGTCGTCCACACGTACGCGGGCTACGAGAACAAGGTGAAGACCAACCTCGAGTCCCGGATCCACACCATGCAGATGGAGGGGAAGATCTTCAACGTCCACATCCCCATGGAGGACGTCATGGAGATCAAGGGCGGCAAGAAGCAGGTCGTGCAGAAGAAGGTCTTCCCCGGCTACCTGCTCGTGAAGATGATCTACGACAACGACTCGTGGTACGTCGTGCGGAACACCCCGGGCGTCACGGGCTTCGTGTCGGCGGGTACCGGCTCCAAGCCGACGCCGCTCTCACGCCGTGAGGTCGAGAAGATCCTCGTGGTCAAGAAGGAAGAGGTGAAGCCGCAGTTCCGCCTCGGCTTCGAGGAAGGCGACGTCGTGCGCATCATCTCGGGGCCGTTCGCCGACTTCAACGGCACGATCAGTGAGATCAACGTGGACCAGAGCAAGCTGAAGGTCCTCGTCAACATCTTCGACCGCGAGACGCCGGTCGAGCTGGGCTTCGACCAGGTGTCGAAGGTCTAGGGCTCAAGCAGCGAAGCGATAGCCGATCCAGATAGGACAACCGAGAGTGCGGGAGGCCGCGTCGAGCGGCCGCTAGGCACCGCAGGAGGTGAAGCACCACATGGCGAAGAAGAAGACGCTCGCCCTCGTGAAGCTCCAGATCAAGGCCGGCGCGGCGACACCCGCGCCGCCGGTCGGCACGGCGCTGGGGCAGCACGGGGTCAACATCATGGACTTCTGCCGGCAGTACAACGAGGCCACGCAGCAGTTCGCGGGGCAGATCATCCCGGTCGAGCTGACCATCTACGAGGACCGTTCGTTCTCGTTCGTGACCAAGCAACCACCGGCCGCCGAGCTGATCAAGGCGGCCGCCGGGATCGAGAAGGGGTCCGACATCCCGAATCGCAACAAGGTCGGACGGCTCTCGCAGGATCAGGTGAGGAAGATCGCCGAGCAGAAGATGGACGACCTGAACGCCAACGACGTCGAGCACGGCATGCGCATCATCGCCGGCACCGCGCGCAGCATGGGTGTGGAGGTGGACGCATGACCGCGCACGGCAAGCGCTACCGCGAGGCCGAGACGAAGGTCGACCGCGAGAAGGAATACGCGCCCAAGGAGGCGTTCTCGGTCCTGAAGTCGTTGCCCGACGCCAAGTTCGACGAGACGGTCGAGGTGGCGTTCAACCTGGGGATCGATCCCCGCAAGGCCGACCAGATGGTCCGCGGAACCGTGTCGCTGCCCAACGGCACCGGCCGATCCGTCCGCGTCGCCGTGTTCGCCGTGGGCGACAAGGCACGTGAGGCCACCGAGGCCGGCGCCGACGTCGTCGGCGGCGAGGAGCTCGTCGAGGAAGTCATCAAGGGCAACATCGACTTCGACGCGGCGGTCGCCACGCCGGACATGATGGCGGCGGTCGGCAAGGCGGGCCGTGTGCTGGGCCCGCGCGGGCTGATGCCGAACCCGAAGACCGGCACCGTCACCATGGACATCGCGAAGGCCGTCTCCGACATCAAGGGTGGCAAGGTCGAGTACCGCTCGGACCGAACCGGCAACGTCCACGTGATCGTCGGTAAGAAGTCGTTCGACGAGCTCGCGCTGGTCGAGAACTACCTCGCCGTCGTCGACGAGCTGATCCGCGCGAAGCCGACGGGCGCCAAGGGCCGGTACATCAAGAGCCTCGCGGTCTCGACGACCATGGGACCCAGCGTCAGGATCGACACCGCTCACCCGAAGGGCGTCGACCTGAGCGTCTCCGCCTAGCGCGAAGCGACCGGCCGCCGCATGGCCGAGCCGTCGACGCGTGCGCGGCGCATGCCGTGGATCCTGGTCGGCGTCGCCGTCGCGTTCAACCTCTGGACGCTGCGCGCCGAGCTCCTGAACGTCTGGTACCTGAACGACGCCGGGATCCACCAGTCGATGGTCCGCTGGGCGGCCATGCGGATGCGCGAGGGACATCTGCCGTTCGACGGCTGGTACCCCTATCTGTCGCTCGGCGCGTCGCGGTTCCACCACTACCAGAGCCTGCCGCACATCCTGACGGGCGCGATCTCGACGATCGCCGGTCCGGGCACGTTCCGGTGGTCGCTGTACCTCCTGCTCTGCACGTGGCCGATCGCCGTGTACTGCGGCGGCAGGCTGTTCGATCTCGAACCGTGGGCGGCCGGCGTGGCGGCCCTCGTCTCACCGCTGATCGTGAGCGCGCCGGCACTGGGGTTCGAATGGTCGAGCTACGTGTGGCGGGGATCGGGGACCTGGGCCCAGCTCTGGGGGATGTGGGCGCTGCCGTTCGCGTGGGGGCTCTCGTGGCGCGCCGTCTCGAAGGGCCGCACGATCGCGCTCGCGGCCCTGGTGCTCGGCATCACCGTCTGCCTCCACCTCCTCATGGGCTATCTCGCGCTCTTGAGCCTGGGCGTATGGGTGTTGCTGTCGCCCACCGACCTCTGGCGCCGGGTCGGGCGCGCCGCGCTCGTAGGCATCGGGGCGTTGGCGACCGCCGCGTGGATGCTCGTGCCGCTGATCACCGACGCGAAGTGGATGACGCAAGACGAGTTCTCGCGCGGCACGTTCTACTACGACTCGTTCGGGGCCCGGCGCGTGCTCGGGTGGCTGGTGACCGGGCGCATCTTCGACAACGGCCGCTTCCCCACCGTGAGCGTGCTCGCCCTCGTCGGGTTCGCGGTCTGCGTGTGGCGTTTCCGCCGGAGCGAGACGGCGCGCGCCGTCCTCGGGGTCGGCCTGCTGAGCATGCTGCTGTTCTTCGGCCGGCCGACGCTGGGTGCCGTGATCGACCTACTCCCGGGCGGCACCGATCTGTTCCTGCGGCGATACGTCACCGGCGTGCACCTGGCCGGCATCTACCTCGCGGGGATCGGCGGCGCCTGGGCGGGGGCGCAGGCGATGCACCTGGTCCGGACCCGCGCGACCTGGCTGAAGCCGGCGTACGTCGTCGCCGTGCTCGCGATCGTGTTGGCCGCGTTCGTGGCCCCGGCCGCGGCGGAGCGCTACTCCTATGAACGCCTGGGCGCCGCGTGGATCGCGGACCAGCGAGCCGCTCAGTCGACGGAGGGAGCCGACTTCGCCTCGCTCGTGGCCACGGCCAAGGCGACCGCGCCCGGCCGGATCTACAGCGGCATGCGAGCCGACCGTTCCGCCCCGAAGATCGACTTCGTCCCGGCGTTCGCCGCCCTGCTCAACCTGGATGCCGACGCCGTCGGCTTCACGCGCCCGACCTGGTCGTTGATGTCCAACGTGGAGAACCGATTCGCCGCGCACGTGCCCGCGCAGGTCGACATGTTCGGCGTGCGCTGGGCGATCCTGCCGCGAGGCGACACGCCTCCCGCCGGTTCGCTGCAGGCGGCGACCGCCGGCGATTGGGTGCTGTGGTCGACGGGCGACATCGGCTACCTCTCGGTGGTCGACACGGTGGCGCCGGTCGCCGTGGATCGAACGGACCTGGGTCTGCGGATGGCGGCGTTCCTCAGCTCGAACCTCCCCCTGAAAGGGCGGTACCCGACGCTGGCGTGGGCGGGCGCCCCGGGGGCCGACCCGACGCTCGGTCCGGGCGAGGACCCCACGACGCCGCCGGGGAGCGTGGTGACCGCGTTCGCTCAACCCGCCGACGGGAGGTTCGGCGGTGAGGTGCAGGCGGACAGGACGGCCGTGGTGCAGTTGAAGGCGTCGTTCGATCCACGATGGACCGCCACGGTGGACGGTGTCGGAACGCCGACGGAGATGATCGCGCCGGGTTTCGTCGGGGTACGCGTCACGCCCGGGGATCACCGGGTGCTCTTCGTGTACCACGCCTATCCCTACTACTGGTTGCTGTTCGCGTTCGGAGCGGCCGTGATGATCGCTCTCGTGCTCGTCGAGCGACGGTTCCTCGGACGCGACGCGCCGAACCTGGATGACGCACCCGAGGCGAGCACCGGCTGAAGCTCCTGCTAACCTTCTTCCGCCGCAGACAGCAGGGGCGCGAGAGCGCGTAATCCCAACCGGGTACCCGCCGAGGCAACCGAAGATGTCGCGTCCCGCGCGTCTCCGCCGTCTGCGGAGGCGCGTTTGTTCATGTTCCGTAAGGAGGCGCGATGCCCAAGACCGAGAAGATCGAACGGGTCGCCGAGCTCAAGGCGGGGATCGATGGATCCGACGCCCTGCTGCTCACCGAGTACCGCGGTCTCACGGTGTCCGACATCACCGAGCTTCGTCGATCCCTCGCCGAGGGCGGCACGAAGTTCGCCGTGGTGAAGAACACGCTCATGCAACGGGCGGCGGCCGATGCGGCGATCGACGATCTCGAGCCGATGCTGGAAGGGCCGACCGCGGTCGCGTTCATCGCCGGCGATCCCGTCGCGGCGGCCAAGAGGGTCGTCGAGGCCGCCAAGAAGTTCCCGACCTTGATCCTCAAGGGCGGCTACATGGACGGGAAGGTCCTGTCGGCCGATGAGGCCAAGGGGCTCGCGGACCTGGAGTCGCGCGAGGTCATGCTCTCGAAGATCGCGGGCCTGCTGAAGGGCGAGATGTCCCGCGCCGCATCCATGTTCGTCTCCGCGCAGTCGAAGTTCCTCTCGCTGCTCGAGGCGTACAAGGAGAAGGTGCCCGACGACTCGGTTCCCGAGGAGCCTGAGGCCGTCGAGGCCGTCGAGGCCGTCGAGGTCGTCGAGGCCGCGGAGGAGGCTCCTCGTCGAGGGGACGAGCGAAACCCATGCCCCTGCCGCCGAGGAGGCGAACGAAGCTCCCGCCGCCGATGCGGAGGGTACGGACGAGACAGAAGTGGCGAACGACGAAGCAGGAGAGGAGTAACCGATGGCGAAGATGAGCACGGACGAGTTGCTCGATCAGTTCAAGGAGATGACGCTCCTCGAGCTGTCGGCGTTCATCAAGGAGTTCGAGGAAGCGTTCGACGTGAAGGCGGCCGCAGCGGGTCCCGTCATGATGGCGGCGCCCGGCGGCGGCGGCGCCGGCGGGGCCGAGGCCGAGGAGGAGCAGTCGGAGTTCGACGTGGTGCTCACCGGCGCGGGCGACAAGAAGATCCAGGTCATCAAGGAGGTGCGCGCTCTCACCAGCCTCGGCCTGAAGGAGGCCAAGGACCTGGTCGACGGGGCGCCGCAGACCGTCCTGGAGAAGGTCACCAAGGAAGCCGCGGACAAGGCCAAGGAAACGCTCGAAGCCGCAGGGGCCTCGGTCGAGGTCAAGTGACCTTCACCGGCCCGCGGGGCTTCGCCCCGCGGGCCGGGCGTTCCCCGCGACCCAGTCCAGATGCCCAGTTTCGGTGGAGCGATACGATTTCCCCTCAACGCATATGCCCGGCTTCTGACCGGGCGCTTGGGGGATGCCTCGGGACGCAATGCCCTACGCCGATCCTGACCGATGGTTGGCACTTCGCGGCCGAACTGAAGGAAACGCTCCATCTGCCAGCGAGCCTGTGCTAAGGTCCGGCGCGTGGACCCGTCCCCTCCACCCGCCCGCTGGCTGAGGAGGTGCTTCATATGACAACGATGGATGGCAGGCATTTCGGGAACCGGCTTCGCGAAGCCCGCGTTCAGGCCGGTTTCAGCCAGTCCGAGCTCGAGGAACTGTCCGGCATCCCCAAGGCCCGGCTCTCGCGATACGAGAACGGACACGTCGAACCGTCCATCCAGACCCTCGCCCGCCTGGCTCGCGCCCTCAACGTGTCGGAGGCGTCCCTCTTGGGCGATCAGCGCGCGATCCTCGAGGGCTTCTTCAACGTCCTGTCGTCCCGCGGCGTTCACATCACCTCCGTGGAACAGGGCGCCCGACTGGCGAACGCCGTCGCGGACATGGTGGTCGCCCTCGGCGGCATGCAGTCGTTCGGCGCGGACGGCGAGCTCGCTCACGGGTCCGCCACCGACCAGGAACCCGACCCGCTGACGTCCTGGGCCGACGCCGGGCTACCGGCCGGCGCCGACATCTCCTGACGGGGCCGTCGTAACCGGACCGCGCGCCTCCGCGCATGAGCGTGACCATCGACGGCGTCGGGGTCGTCGATCTGGAGGTCCACGCCGACGTCCGAGGGTCGTTCGTCGAGTTCTACCGTCAGTCGTGGGTTCCATCTGAGCACCCTGTGTTGCAGGGCAACATCTCTCGTTCGACCTCCGGCTCACTGCGCGCGATGCACTTCCACCGGCGACAGTGGGACTACTGGTTCGCCGTCTCCGGCACGATGTTCATCGCGCTCGCCGATCTGCGGACGGGATCGCCCACCGAGGGCGCGACCTCGACGCTGCGATTGTCGGCGGAGACACCCACGGGGCTGTTCATCCCTCCCGGCGTCGCCCACGGGTTCCTCGCCGAGACCGATCTCGTTCTCGCGTACCTGGTCGATCGGTACTTCGACGGAACGGACGAATGGGGGATCGCCTGGAACGATCCGGAGCTCGGGATCGAATGGCCCGCCGCCGATCCCCTCCTGTCCGACCGCGATCGGAGCAACCCGAGCCTGTCGGAGGCACTGCGAGACCCGGTCCCGTACGCCCCTGCTGTGGGTTGACCTCGTCGGCGGGAGGGCGTACCCTTCCGCCCGTCCCTGCCAGGGATCGTGCAGGCGCGGGTTGACTGTGCCTGCTTTCGTGCGTACACTACCCGATTGCCGTGCCGTCCACGCCGTCCACCGCGCTCTGCTGTGCGCCAGCTAGCTTCCCCGGGAGGGATCCCTTTTGCCTGACCAGCTTGTCCCTGTCCGTGAACGTGTCAGTTTCGCCAAGCTCGACGAGGTCCTACCGCTCCCCGATCTCGTGGGCATCCAACGGGAGTCATTCGATTGGCTCCTGTCCGAGGGACTGAAAGAGGTTCTGGAGGAAGTCTCTCCGATCGAGGACTTCACCGAACAGTTCCAGCTCTACTTCGGTAGGCATCAGTTCAAAGACGTCAAGGCATCCGAAGAGGAGTGCCGTGACAAGGACATCACCTACAGCCAGCCGCTGTTCGTCGAGGCCACCTTCGTCAACAAGGTGACCGGCGAGATCAAGGAGCAGGAAGTCTTCATGGGGGACTTCCCGATCATGACCGGTCGGGGAACCTTCATCATCAACGGCACCGAGCGCGTGGTCGTCTCGCAGCTCGTGCGTTCCCCGGGCGCCTACTTCTCCAAGGATCTCGACAAGACCTCCGACAAGGACGTCTACGTCGCCAAGATCATCCCCGGCCGTGGCGCGTGGCTCGAGTTCGACGTCGACAAGAAGGACACCGTCGGCGTGCGCATCGACCGCAAGCGGCGGCAGAACGTCACCGTGCTCCTCAAAGCACTGGGTTGGACGGCCGACGAGATCCTGACGCTCTTCGACAACGCGCCCTCCATCCAGCTCACGCTGGAGAAGGATCACGTCGAGACCCAAGAGGAAGCGCTCGAGGACATCTACCGCAAGCTCCGTCCGGGCGAGCCGCCCACGGCGGAATCAGCGCGGACCCTCCTCGAGAACCTGTTCTTCAACCCGAAGCGCTACGACCTGGCCCGTGTCGGCCGCCACAAGGTGGACAAGAAGCTGGGCGGGGCCGACGGTGACCTGTTGAAGCAGCTTCGCCAGCACTCGAAGGCGCTGGGAGAGCTCGACAACCCCGACAAGAAGGCGTGGGAGCAGGTCCGCTACCGCGTCTTCTCCGAGCTGCAGAAGGACGAGACCGGGGCCGCCTCGCCGAAGTACAAGGCCGTCCTCACGTACGAGGACATCCTGAAGACGGTCCGCTACCTGGTGCGACTCCACGCCGGCCAGGAGGGCTACGACCCCGACGACATCGACCACTTCGGCAACCGCCGCCTCCGCAGCGTCGGCGAGCTGATCCAGAACCAGATCCGGATCGGCCTGTCGCGCATGGAGCGCGTGGTCAAGGAACGGATGACGACGCAGGACGTCGAGGCGATCACGCCGCAGACGCTTATCAACATCCGTCCGGTCGTGGCGTCGATCAAGGAGTTCTTCGGGACGTCGCAGCTGTCGCAGTTCATGGACCAGACGAACATGCTCTCCGGGCTCACGCACAAGCGCCGCCTCTCCGCGCTGGGGCCCGGCGGCCTGTCGCGTGAGCGCGCGGGCTTCGAGGTCCGTGACGTCCACCCGTCGCACTACGGCCGCATGTGTCCGATCGAGACGCCCGAGGGGCCGAACATCGGCCTGATCGGATCGCTCTCGTCCTACGGGCGCATCAACGAGTTCGGGTTCATCGAGACCCCGTACCGCCGCGCCACGGGCGGCAGCGTGACCGACAAGATCGACTACCTGTCGGCCGACGAGGAGGACAAGCACGTCATCGCCCAGGCGAACGCGGCCGTGGACAAGAACGGCAAGGTTCACAGAGTCGCTCGTCCTCGTGCGCAAGAAGGGCGGCGAGGTGGACTCCGTTCCGCCGGACGAGGTCGACTACATGGACGTGTCGCCGAAGCAGCTCGTGTCGGTGGCCGCCGCGTTGATCCCGTTCCTGGAGCACGACGACGCCAACCGCGCCCTGATGGGCGCGAACATGCAGAAACAGGCCGTGCCCCTGCTCCGCTCCGACGCCCCGCTCGTCGGGACCGGCGTGGAGTTCCGCGCGGCGGTCGACGCCGGCGACGTGGTCATCGCGCTGGACGGCGGCACGGTCGAGGACGTCTCGGCCGACGAGATCGTCGTCAAGGAGCGCACGGGCACGCTGCACACCTACAAGCTGCTCAAGTACCGGCGTTCGAACCAGGGCACGTGCCAGAACCAGAAGCCGATCGTCGAGGCCGGCGACAAGGTCGTGAAGGGCCAGGTCATCGCGGACGGCCCCTCGACCGAGGCCGGCGAGGTCGCGCTGGGCAAGAACCTGGTCGTGGCGTACATGCCGTGGGAGGGCCACAACTTCGAGGACGCGATCATCCTGTCGGAGCGCCTGGTCAAGCAGGACGTCCTCACCTCGATCCACATCGAGGAGCACGAGGTCGACGCCCGCGACACCAAGCTCGGCGCCGAGGAGATCACCCGCGACATCCCGAACGTCTCCGAGGAGATCCTCAAGGACCTCGACGAGCGGGGCATCGTCCGGATCGGCGCGGAGGTCACCACCGGTGACTACCTGGTCGGCAAGGTCACGCCCAAGGGCGAGACCGAGCTGACGCCGGAAGAGCGCCTGCTGCGCGCGATCTTCGGTGAGAAGGCTCGCGAGGTGCGTGACACGTCGCTGAAGGTGCCGCACGGCGAGTCCGGCAAGGTCATCGGCGTCCGGGTGTTCAGCCGCGACGACGGCGACGAGCTGCCGCCCGGCGTGAACCAGCTGGTCCGCGTGTACGTGGCCCAGAAGCGGAAGATCTCCGACGGCGACAAGCTGGCCGGCCGCCACGGGAACAAGGGCGTCATCTCGACGATCCTGCCCGAGGAGGACATGCCGTTCCTCGAGGACGGCACACCGGTCGACATCATCCTGAACCCGCTCGGCGTCCCGTCCCGGATGAACCTCGGGCAGGTGCTCGAGGCGCACCTGGGCTACGCGGCCATGGTCGGGTTCAAGAAGGACGGGGTCGACCACCAGGGCCCGGTCCACGTGGCCACGCCGGTCTTCGACGGCGCCCGCGAGGACGAGATCCTGGACGCCATCCGCAGCTCGCACGCGAACGCCGACGGCGTCCGGCTGATCGACGACGTCGGCAAGGCGCGGTTGTTCGACGGCCGCTCCGGCGAGCCGTTCGAGGAGCCCGTGACGGTGGGCGTCGCCTACATCCTGAAGCTGCTCCACCTGGTCGACGACAAGATCCACGCCCGTTCGACCGGCCCCTACTCGATGATCACGCAGCAGCCCCTGGGCGGGAAGGCCCAGTTCGGCGGCCAGCGGTTCGGCGAGATGGAGGTCTGGGCGCTGGAGGCCTACGGTGCCGCCTACGCCCTGCAGGAGCTGCTGACGATCAAGTCGGACGACGTGCTCGGCCGCGTCAAGGTCTACGAGGCCATCGTGAAGGGCGAGAACATCCCCGAGCCGGGGATCCCCGAGTCCTTCAAGGTCCTCATCAAGGAGATGCAGTCCCTCTGCCTGAACGTCGAGGTTCGCTCGTCGTCCGGCGAGGAGATCGAGCTCCGCGAGACCGACGAGGACGTGTTCCGCGCGGCCGAGGAGCTCGGCATCGACCTGTCCCGGCGCGAGCCGGCGGGAGCTGATTTCGACTGACCGGGAACACGCGAACGTTGAACCAAGTGAAGAGCGAGCCACGCCCAAGAGGCGAAAGGGAGGCGAGCGCTTAAGTGCTGGACGTCAATTACTTCGATGAACTCCGCATCGGCCTGGCGCAGGCCGATCAGATCCGCGCCTGGTCCAACGGCGAGGTGAAGAAGCCGGAGACCATCAACTACCGAACGCTGAAGCCCGAGAAGGACGGCCTGTTCTGCGAGCGCATCTTCGGTCCCACCAGGGACTGGGAGTGCCACTGCGGCAAGTACAAGCGCGTCCGCTTCAAGGGCATCATCTGCGAGCGCTGCGGCGTGGAGATCACGCGGTCCAAGGTCCGTCGTGACCGCATGGGCCACATCGAGCTCGCCGCTCCCGTCACCCACATCTGGTACTTCAAGGGCGTCCCCTCCCGCCTGGGCTACCTGCTGGACCTGGCGCCGAAGGACCTCGAGCGGATCATCTACTTCGCCGCGTACGTCGTCACGCGCGTCGACGTCGACCGCCGCCACAAGGACCTGCCGGAGATCGAGCTGGGCCTCGAGGAAGAGAAGCGCGAGATCGAGACGCTGCGCGACGACGACGTCAAGAAGCGGCTGAACGAGCTCGAGGACCGTCTGAAGGAGCTCGAGGGCGAAGGCGCCAAGGGCGCGCAGCTCTCCGCCGCCAAGCGCGAGGCGCAGCGCGACATCGAGCGGCTGACCGAGCAGGCCAAGCGCGAGACCGATCACCTCGACGAGGTCGTGTCCGCGTTCAAGGGCCTGAACGTGAAGCAGTTGGTGGCCGACGACGCCGTGTACCGCTCGCTCCGCGAGCGGTTCGGCGACTACTTCGAGGGCGGCATGGGCGCCGAGGCGATCAAGCGCCTGCTCTCGGACTACGACGTCGAGACCGAAGCTGCGGCGCTCCGCGACCAGATCGAGAACGGCAAGGGCACCCGTCGCCTCAAGGCGATCAAGCGCCTGAAGGTCGTCTCGAACTTCGTCGACGGCCGCTCGAACCCGATGGGCATGGTGCTCGACGCCATCCCGGTCATCCCGCCGGACCTGCGCCCCATGGTGCAGCTCGACGGCGGCCGGTTCGCAACGTCGGACCTCAACGACCTCTACCGCCGCGTGATCAACCGGAACAACCGGTTGAAGCGACTGCTCGACCTGCAGGCGCCCGAGATCATCGTCAACAACGAGAAGCGGATGCTGCAGGAGGCCGTCGACGCGCTGTTCGACAACGGCCGCCGCGGCCGTCCGGTCACGGGTCCCGGCAACCGCCCGCTGAAGTCGCTGAGCGACATGCTGAAGGGCAAGCAGGGCCGGTTCCGCCAGAACCTGCTGGGCAAGCGCGTGGACTACTCGGGCCGCTCGGTCATCGTGGTCGGTCCGGAGCTCCGCCTGCACCAGTGCGGCCTGCCCAAGCAGATGGCGCTGGAGCTGTTCAAGCCGTTCGTGATGAAGCGGCTGGTCGACCAGGCGTTGGCGCAGAACATCAAGAGCGCCAAGCGCATGGTCGAGCGCGCCCGTCCGCAGGTGTGGGACGTGCTCGAAGAGGTCATCCGCGAGCACCCGGTCATGCTGAACCGCGCACCGACGCTCCACCGCCTGGGGATCCAGGCGTTCGAGCCGGTGCTCGTCGAGGGCAAGGCCATCAAGATCCACCCGCTCGTCTGCGCGGCGTTCAACGCCGACTTCGACGGGGACCAGATGGCGGTGCACGTGCCGCTGTCGGCCGAGGCGCAGGCCGAGGCCAGGATCCTGATGCTCTCGACCAACAACATCCTGTCGCCGGCACACGGTCGTCCGATCGCCACGCCGACCCAGGACATGGTGCTCGGCCTCTACTACCTGACCATCGCGATCGAGGAGGAGGCGAAGGACGAGGACACGCCGGCGTTCTCCTCGCTCAACGAAGCGATCCTGGCGCTCGACCGCGGCTACTCGCTGCAGCGTCCGATCCGGATCCGGCTGGAGGGCAAGAAGCTCCCGGACGACATGCTGCCCGAGGGCTGGGACCCGAAGACCGCGAACGGCCGCACGCCGACGATCCGCACGACGATCGGCCGGGTGTTGTTCAACAACGCGTTCCCGGACGACTTCGAGTTCCGCAACCAGCCGGTCCTGAAGAACGACATCGCGCGGTTCGTGGACCAGACGGTCCACGACTACGACCGGGCGATGGTCGAGGAGACGCTCGACAACCTGAAGAACCTGGGGTTCCACTACGCGACCCGCGCCGGCGTGACGATCGGCGTCGAGGACGTCACGGTGCCGCCGTCCAAGCAGAAGATCCTGGACGAGCACGAGAAGATGGCGCAGAAGGTCGAGGGCCAGTACCGCAAGGGGATCATCACCGACGACGAGCGTCGTCAGGAGCTCATCGAGATCTGGACCCAGGCGACCGACGCGGTCAAGAACGCCATGGAGGAAGGGTTCACCGCCACGAACCCGATCTTCATGATGGCGAACTCGGGAGCCCGAGGGAACATCATGCAGATCCGCCAGCTGGCCGGCATGCGTGGCCTGGTGGCCAACCCGAAGGGCGAGATCATCCCGCGGCCGATCAAGTCGAACTTCCGCGAGGGTCTGTCCGTGCTGGAGTACTTCATCTCCACGCACGGCGCCCGCAAGGGCCTGGCCGACACCGCGCTGCGTACCGCCGACTCGGGGTACCTCACGCGGCGCTTGGTCGACGTGGCGCAGGAGCTGATCATCCGCGAGGACGACTGCGGTTCCGACCGCAGCATCCCCGTCCAGGTGAACGTCCTGCGGCCCGACGGCTCCGCCGTGAAGGCGGCGCACATCGAGACCAGCATCTTCGGCCGCGTGTTGGCCGAGGACGTCAAGGTCGGCAGCAAGAAGGTGGCGCTCGCAGGCGAGGAGCTCACCGACGAGCTGTGCGCGGTCGTCGTGGCTTCCGGTGTCGAGTCCGTCCGCGTGCGGTCGGTCATCACGTGCGAGGCCGAGGTCGGCGTCTGCCGCCTCTGCTACGGGCGGAACCTGGCCTCCGGCCGGGTGGTCGAGATCGGCGAGGCGGTCGGCATCATCGCCGCCCAGTCGATCGGCGAGCCGGGCACGCAGCTCACCATGCGGACGTTCCACACCGGTGGCGTCGCCGGCGAGGACATCACGCACGGTCTGCCGCGCGTCGTCGAGCTGTTCGAGGCTCGCAAGCCCAAGGGCGAGGCGCAGATCACCGAGCTGTCCGGGACCGTCTCGATCGAGGACGACGACGAGAAGCACGTGCGTCGCATCCGCGTGACGGACGAGACGGGCGACATGGTCGAGTACCCGGTCTCGTTCCGGGCGCGGCTCACCGTGTCCGACGGCGAGACCGTCGAGGTCGGGCAGCGACTGACCGAGGGATCGGTGAACCCGCACGAGAAGCTGCGGGTCGAAGGCGTGCAGGCCCTCCAGATGCACATGGTCGAAGAGGTCCAGCAGGTCTACCGCAGCCAGGGCGTCACGATCCACGACAAGCACATCGAGCTGATCGTTCGCCAGATGCTCCGCAAGGTGCACATCATCGAGCCGGGGGACACCACGTTCCTGCCCGGCGACATGGTGGCGCGCCGGTACTTCGAGGAGACGAACGCGGAGGTGGTCGAGAACGGCGGCACGCCGGCCTCGGCCCGCCCCGTCCTGCTCGGCATCACGAAGGCGTCGCTCGCGACGGACTCGTGGCTGTCGGCGGCGTCCTTCCAGGAGACCACGCGCGTGCTCACCGACGCGGCGATCGGCGCTCGTTCGGACCCGCTGCTGGGTCTGAAGGAGAACGTGATCATCGGCAAGCTGATCCCGGCCGGGACCGGCATGCCGCGGTACCGCAACGTGCAGGTCCGGGTCAAGCCCGAGGCCATCCCGGAGTACTGGCTCGCTCGCCAGCGCGAGATCCTCGAGGCCGTCGAGAGCGGCACCGGGGAGCCGGCGCTCGTGGGGCTCACCCGCGAGCAGGCGGAGGCCATGCTCGGGGGACCGGCTTCTGGGTCGGAGGAGTAGCGGTTCGTCGCAGAACCGGTTGGGCTGCGCGTGAGCGTGGAGGGCCGGGGGCGCGCCGCGAGGGGAGAGCGAAGCCCCTCGCGGCGACCCCCGGTCCTCTCTGCGTTCAGGCGGTTGTTCGCGTCGGCCTCGTACTCGCTGACGCAGACCTCGAGGGGCTTGCCCGTGCACTGGCGGAAGAGGTCGGCGCTGTAGGTGTCGTCCATCAGGGCTTGGGCGAGCCGCTTCACCGACCCCGGGTGCGTCCGTTCGAGGTACTGGAGGAAGTGCGCGGTCGTCTGGTAGCCGGCCGTGGCCTTGCCCGGTTCGAAGTGCGCCTTGGTCCAGGGAGCGTCGTAACCGAGTTCGTCGCGGACGTAGTCGGCGAGACCCTCGATCAGCCAGATCGTGGTCTCGTCGTAGGTCGGGGCTCGCATGATCGCGTGGGTGAACTCGTGCAGGACGCCGCCGACGTCGTCGGGGTGTTGGGTGAACCACTGCCTGGAGAGGAAGACCCGGGTGCCGTTCGTCCACGCCGCTCCGGGTCCGTGGTGCTCGACGTGGACGGTGATGGTCGGGATCTCCTCGGCGCCGACCAGCGCGGCGATGTCGGCGGCGTGCTGCTCGTAGAGGCGTTCGGCCCAGGTTCGGAGCTGCGCCGCGCGGGTCATGCCTCGGCGGCGATGCGCAGCAGTTCGGCGTGGACGGCGGGCGGGCCGGCGAGGATGTCGCCGGACAGGACGTCGTCGGCGCCGGCCCAGTCGGTGACGGTGCCGCCCGCTTCGCGGATCAGGACGGCCCCGGCGGCGACGTCCCACGGACCCAGGGCCAGCTCGAAGAACCCGTCGAACACGCCGGCCGCCACCCACGCCAGGTCGAGCGCGGCGGCGCCGGGCCGGCGAAGGTCCTCGAAGCGCTCGAGCGCCGCGTACAACGCCCGGTAGTACCGGGGCAGGACCTCCTTGTGGCGGAACGGGAAGCCGGTGCCGACCACGGCTCGTTCGACGGTGCGCCGGGCCACGTGGAGGCGTTCGACGGAGCCGTCCGCACGTTCGACGGTGGCTCCGGAGCCCGCCGCGGCCGCATACGTCTCGCGGAGGAACGGCGCGTGGACGACCCCGACCGTGGGCCTTCCCTCTTCGACGAGTGCCACCGAGACGGCGACGATCGGGAACCCGTGCAGGAAGTTGGTGGTGCCGTCCAGCGGATCGACCAGCCAGTACCGGTCGGACGTGAGCCCGCCGCGCTCCTCGCCGACGAGCGGGATGTCCGGGGTGGCTTCGGCCAAGAAGCGCGCGATCGCCCGTTCGCTCGCTCCGTCGACGGCCGTCACGTAGTCACCGGCGCTCTTCTCCTCGGCCTCGCGCGTCCGGCCGGCGGCCAGGATCGTCGCGCCTCCGACGCGGGCCGCCTCGGAAGCGACGGTCAGGAGCTCGTCCGGCGTCATCCCGCGACGCTACCAAGTGCAGGAGCGATGACGGTCCGGTCGAACGGCTCGATCAGCCCGACGTCTTCGTGAACGCCACCGGGATGGTGATCTCGTTGGCCCCCGACGACGGCTGGAGCGTGATGCTGCCGAAGTACTGGCCGTCGGCCAGCGCCTGACCGACGATCTCGATGTCGATCTCCAACGTTGCGCCGGGCGCGACGCTCCAGTCCGGCGACGTGGCGACGATCGTGGCGCCCGCGGGTGCGACGGTGGTCGCCGTGAACGTCTGTGGCGACCTGCTCACGTTCACGCCGTAGCGCGTCGTGGAGATCGTTCCCGGCATCGCGACCGCGTCGATGCTGGGGAGGTTGAGGTCGAGCCAGCCGCGCGGGTCGTCGTCCGCGGCGACGAAATCGCTCGCGGGGACATCGAACGTGAGGGTCGGCTGCACGGCGCGATCCGCGCGGATCGATCCGGCGCCGTCGTCGAACGGATCGGCGGGCGTGACGCCGTCCTCCTTCGTCGCGGTCTGCAGCGCAGACGTCATGAGGGCCGACTTCACCTGGCCGGGGGTCCAGCTCGGGTGGACCGACAGGATGAGCGCGGCCACGCCGGCGGCGTACGGGCTGGACATGGAGGTGCCTGCGATGGACTGGAACAGCTGCCCCGGCGGCCCGAACGCGTCGTCGACGGGATCGGGCGTGTCCCCGGCGAGCACCTGGAGTCCGGGAGCCGTGACGTCCGGCTTGATGGATCCCCCGGCGGGCCCGCGGGACGAGAAGGTCGTCATCTGGTCGGCGTGGATCGAAGCCGGCGCGCCGGTGGCCCACGCGGCGCGGACCTGCTCGTGAGCACCGAGGAACGAGAGCAGGGTGTTGGCGGGCTCCGGACCTTCGAGCATCACCGTCGGCAGCCAGAAGTTGTCGGTGAACAGATCCTGGTGCGACGGGTTGTACAGGATCATCCCCGCGGCCCCGCCCCGCCGAACATCGAGGGACTTCTCGATGCGCGTGACGGTCCCGCGCTCGCAGACCACGACGAGGTTCGTCACGGATCCGGGATCCATCGGCGTGCTGCAGAGCGGGTCGCCGTATCCGGCGACGTCGGCCGCCGACACGACGGTTCGCCCGGCGACGCCGCGGGTGATCGTCGATCCGGGCAGGCTCAGCGTCGCCCCGTCGGAGGCGCGGAGCTGCAGGCTCGTCATGAAGGCGCTCGGGCCGTACGACGCGCCGACGGTGGTGACCCACGGTCCGGCGTGCTCGGCGGTTCCCGGGCCGGGACCGGAGTTGCCCGCCGAGGCGTTCACGTCGATGCCCGCGGCGTACGCGTCGAGGAAGGCCAGCTCGACGGGGTCGGAGAACGGGTCGGCTCCTCCGCTGATCGAGAAGTTGATGACGTCGACACCGTCGATGACCGCCTGCTCGATGGCGCTCACCGAGTCCGAGCTGTAGCAGCCCCGATCGAGGCAGACCCGATAGGCGATGATGCGCGCCCCCGGGGCCATCCCGCTCACGCGTCCGCGAGGCAGGCCGAAGACCGACGCCGTCGTCGGGGCGCCGGCCGCGGTCGACGCCGTGTGCGTCCCGTGGCCGTCGGCGTTGCGTGCCGAGCACTCGCCGGTCCGGTTGTCGCAGAACTCGCCCGGCACGGCCCGCAGGACGGACATGTAGGTGTCGGTGAACGCGTAGGCGCCGATCAGCTTGCGGTTGCAGGTGAACGGCTTCCCCAGGTCGGGGTCGGAACCGTCGCCGAACTCGCAGCCGGCTGCGCGAGGGAACGGGCCGAGCCCCAGGTCCCTGAACGATGGGTGTTCGGGCCAGATGCCCGAGTCCAGCACCCCGATGACCACGTTCCTCCCCGCCCGAGCCGGACCTCCCAGGGTCGGCCAGACCTGGTCGGCGCCCAGGAAGTGCGGGGTGGTGGTCGTGAGCGTGTGGGCCAGACGGTCCCGCTGGACCGCCACGACACCCGGGACCCGAAGGACATCTCGCACGCGGCCGGCCGGAACCAGCATCGAGGCGCCGCCGTACACGACGTCGAAGGTCCGAAGGATCCGGGTCTCCCGGGACCGTTCGACGGATCGAGTCCGCGATCGAGGTCATCCGGGCCGCGAGGTACTGCCGGTAGGACCGCACGCGGTTCGAACCGAGGCGGAGGCTGCCCGCCACGGCGGGGCTGGTCGCCCGCAAGGCCCGGGATCCCTCCCGCGTAGCTCGCGATCGGATCGACGTCGAACCGGACCATGATCGGGATCGGCCGGCTGCCCTGCAGTCGGAGCAGCTCCGGGTCCGATCGGGCGAGGCGGGCGGTGGAGCGATGTGGCCGAGGCGGCCGCCCCTTCCACGGCCGCCCGGTGGCGCGCGGCCGGTCTCGGCCCGGCACCGGCGGGCGCGGCGACCGCGGAGACGGCCAGGACCAGGGCGATGAACGCGATCGCGGACCTGTGCGGACCGCCGACGGACACCTACCCCTCCAATCGTCGTCCGGCATGGTCGTCCTGCTCTCATCACATTGGCATGGGCCGGGTAAGCCCGCATCCGGCTTTCGGCCGCCGGCATCGGCCCTAACGGCCCTCACAAGGTCCCGACGGAGGGGCGAAAGTTGACACTTCGTGTGTGTGACCGGTAGCTTTATCGGTCGCGCCCCGGTACGGCGGGCATCCGGGTGCGCCTCGCTTCCGGACCCCCGGAGGAGGAACCCCGATGCGACGCGGTTTCGCGCTGCGCGGGGGGATCTGGGCTCGCGGACCGGGCGATTGCGCGGTTCCGGTGTTTGACAACGAAAGAGTGCAGACGAGAGATCTATGCCTACGATCAACCAACTTGTCCGATATGGGCGGGAGCGCCCGAAGACCAAGACCAAGAGCCCAGCGCTCAAGGGGTCTCCGCAGCGCCGTGGCGTCTGCACGCGTGTCTACACCACCACCCCCAAGAAGCCGAACTCCGCGCTGCGGAAGGTCGCGCGCGTCCGTCTGACCTCCGGATACGAGGTCACGGCCTACATCCCGGGCGTGGGTCACAACCTGCAGGAACACTCCATCGTGCTGGTTCGCGGCGGCCGGGTGAAGGACCTCCCGGGCGTCCGCTACAAGATCGTCCGCGGCACCCTCGACACCGCCGGCGTGAAGGACCGTAAGCAGGCCCGCTCGCGCTACGGCGCGAAGAAGGGCGGCGACTAGCCATGCCCCGCAAAGGCCCTGCGGTACGCCGAGAGGTTCTGCCGGATCCCGTCTATCAGAACCCACTCGTCACACAGCTGATCAACAAGGTGCTGCTGCACGGCAAGAAGACGGTCGCCGAGTCCACCGTCTACAAGGCGCTCGAGATCATCTCCGAGCGCACCGCCAACGACCCCGTCATCACGCTCAAGAAGGCGGTCGAGAACGTCCGTCCGATGCTCGAGGTGAAGTCGCGGCGGGTCGGCGGTGCGTCGTACCAGGTCCCGGTCGAGGTCAAGCCGCAGCGCGGCACCACGCTCGCCCTCCGCTGGCTCGTGAACTACAGCCGGGCGCGCCGCGAGAACTCGATGGCCGAGCGCCTGGTGGCCGAGATCATGGACGCCTCCAGCGGCACGGGAACGTCCGTGAAGCGCCGCGAGGACATGCACAAGATGGCCGAGGCAAACAAGGCATTCGCGCACTACCGATGGTGATCGAAGAGGAACGTCGAGCCGGCCTCCAGGGGCCGGTTTCCCATGAGGGGGGGTTCGTCTAGATGGCGAGCCCCGCAGAGCAGATGCCGGAGAAGCTCGAAGTGGCACAGACCGAACAGGACGTCAAAGGGAAGGCCGGGAAGGTCTTGGAGATCCGTGAGTACCCGCTTGCCCTGACCCGCAACATCGGGATCATGGCGCACATCGACGCGGGCAAGACGACCACGACCGAGCGCATCCTGTACTACACCGGCAAGTCCTACAAGGTCGGCGAGGTCCACGAGGGCACCGCGCAGATGGACTGGATGGTCCAGGAGCGCGAGCGCGGCATCACCATCACGTCCGCCGCCACCACGTGCTCGTGGAAGGGCCACTGGATCAACATCATCGACACGCCCGGCCACGTGGACTTCACGGTCGAGGTCGAGCGCTCGCTCCGGGTCCTCGACGGCGCCGTCGCCGTGTTCGACGCGGTCGCCGGCGTCGAGCCGCAGACCGAGACCGTCTGGCGGCAGGCCGACCGGTACGACGTTCCCCGGATCTGCTTCGTGAACAAGATGGACCGCACCGGCGCGGACTTCGTCCGCACGGTCGACATGATGGTGGACCGTCTCCAGGCCCTCCCGCTCGTCCTGCAGCTGCCCTGGGGCACAGAGGGCGACTTCAAAGGCGTCATCGACATCGTGGAGATGAAGGCGCACGTCTGGGAAGGCGAGATGGGCGAGGAGTGGCGGGACGAGGAGATCCCCGAGGAATACAAGGAGTCGGCCGCGGCCGCCCGCCACACGCTGTTCGAACGCCTTGCCGACCACGACGAGTCCCTCATGGAGAAGTTCGTCCACGAGGAGGAGCCCACGATCGAGGAGCTCCGGCGGGCGATCCGCCGTGCGACGCTCGCGAACGAGGGCGTGCCCGTGCTCTGCGGCTCGGCGTTCAAGAACAAGGGCGTGCAGCCGCTGCTGGACGCGATCATCTGGTACCTGCCCTCGCCGCTCGACGTGCCGCCGATGGTGGCGCACGACCTGAAGGGTGGGGAGGTCACCAGGGAAGCCAGCGACGACGAGCCGTTCTCGTCGCTCGCGTTCAAGATCATGTCCGACCCCTACGTCGGCCGGCTGACGTACCTGCGCGTCTACTCCGGCGTGTTGCGAGGCCGGCTCCCACGTCCTGAACTCGACGAAGGACCGCAAGGAGCGGATCGGGCGCATCCTGCAGATGCACGCGAACCACCGCGAGGACAAGGACGCCGCGTACACGGGCGACATCGTGGCCGTGGTCGGGCTGAAGCACTCGACCACCGGCGACACCATCTCCGACCCGGATCATCCGGTCGTGCTCGAGTCGATCACGTTCCCGATCCCCGTCATCTCGGTCGCCGTCGAGCCGAAGACCAAGGCCGACCAGGACAAGCTGGGGAACGGCCTCGCGAAGCTCTCCGACGAGGACCCGACGTTCGTCGTGCGGTTCGACGACGAGACGGGCCAGACCGTCATCTCCGGCATGGGCGAGCTCCACCTGGACATCCTGGTCGACCGCTTGAAGCGCGAGTTCAACGTGGACGCCAACGTCGGCAAGCCCCAGGTCGCGTACCGCGAGACCATCCGCAAGGAGGTCCACAAGGTGGTCCTGCGGTTCGTCCGCCAGACCGGCGGCCGTGGGCAGTTCGCGCACGTCGTGATCGACCTGGAGCCCACGGGCCCCGGCGGCGGCTACGAGTTCATCAACAAGGTCACCGGCGGCTCGATCCCGCGGGAGTACATCCCGTCGGTCGACCAGGGCATCCAGGAGGCGCTCGACAACGGCGTCCTGGCCGGCTACCCCATGGTGGACGTCCGCGCGACGCTCACCGACGGCTCGTACCACGAGGTCGACTCGTCGGAGATGGCGTTCAAGATCGCCGGCTCCATGGCGCTGAAGGAAGCCGCGCGAAAGGCCGACCCGGCCCTGCTCGAGCCGGTCATGGAGTTCGAGGTCACGACGCCGGAAGAGTTCATGGGCGACGTGATGGGCGACGTCACCGCGCGCCGCGGCCGCATCGAGCGGATCGAAGAGCGCGGCGGCATGAAGACGATCCTGGTGCTCGTGCCGCTCGCGGAGCTGTTCGGCTACGCGACCGAGCTGCGGTCCCGCTCACAGGGCCGCGCCTCGCACAGCCCCATGCAGCTGCACGCGTACAGCGAGGTTCCGGTTCAGGTCGCGAAAGAGATCATCGCCCGGGTGACCGGCGAGTAACGACGAAGAGGCGAAGGAAGGAAGGGCCATGTCGAAGAAGAAGTTCGAGCGCACCAAGCCCCACGTGAACATCGGCACGATGGGCCACATCGACCACGGCAAGACCACGCTCACGGCGGCCATCACCAAGCGCCAGGCCGACAAGGGCATGGCGGAGTTCACGCCGTTCGACCAGATCGACAAGGCTCCCGAGGAGCGCGAGCGCGGCATCACGATCGCCATCGCGCACGTGGAGTACGAGACGGAGAACCGTCACTACGCCCACGTCGACATGCCGGGCCACGCCGACTACATCAAGAACATGATCACCGGCGCCGCCCAGATCGACGGCGCCATCCTGGTGGTATCGGCCGCCGACGGCCCCATGCCGCAGACGCGCGAGCACGTGCTGCTCGCCCGCCAGGTGGGCGTCCCCTACATCGTCGTGGCGCTCAACAAGTGCGACGCCGTGGACGACCCCGAGCTGCTGGAGCTCGTCGAGCTCGAGGTCCGCGAGCTGCTGACCTCCTACGAGTTCCCCGGCGACGACACCCCGATCATCCAGGTCTCCGCCCTCAAGGCCCTGGAAGGTGACGAGGAGTGGGTCAAGAAGATCGATGAGCTGCTGGAGGCCTGCGATTCCTACATCGTCGAGCCCGTCCGCGACACCGACAAGCCGTTCCTGATGCCGATCGAGGACGTGTTCTCGATCACCGGGCGCGGCACCGTCGTCACCGGCCGTGTCGAGCAGGGCAAGCTCGCCAAGATGAGCGAGGTCGAGATCGTCGGCATCCACGACACCCGCAAGACCGTCGCGACCGACCTCGAGATGTTCCGCAAGCTCCTCGACGAGGTCGTCGCCGGCGACAACGTGGGGATCCTGCTCCGCGGTATCGACAAGGAGGACGTCGAGCGGGGACAGGTGCTCGCGAAGCCCGGTTCGATCACGCCGCACACGGACTTCGAGGCGAGGGTGTACATCCTCAGCAAGGACGAGGGTGGACGTCACACGCCGTTCTTCAACGGGTACCGCCCGCAGTTCTACTTCCGCACCACCGACGTGACCGGCACCGCGCACCTGCCCGAGGGTGTCGAGATGGTCATGCCCGGCGACAACGTGGACATGACGGTCGAGATGATCGCCCCCATCGCCATGGAAGAGGGCCTGCGGTTCGCGATCCGCGAGGGCGGACGCACCGTCGGCGCCGGACGCGTCACCAAGATCCTGAAGTAGCCGAGCAACGACGGTCGGCGACGGACGAGTAGAGAGGCGCGACAGTGGCAGGACCGAAGATCCGGATCAAGCTCCGGGCCTACGACCACCGGATGCTCGACGTGGCGGCGCGCGACATCGTCGAACACGTCACGCGCACCGGGGCGAAGGTCGTCGGGCCGGTGCCGTTGCCGACCGAGCGCGCCATCTACACGGTCATCCGGTCGCCGCACAAGTACAAGGACTCGCGCGAGCACTTCCAGATGCTCACGCACAAACGGATCATCGACATCGTCGATGCGACGTCGAAGACGGTCCAGGAGCTGCAACGCCTGAACCTCTCGGCAGGAGTGGACATCGAGATCAAGCTATGAGCCAGATCAAAGGCATCCTGGGCGAGAAGCTGGGCATGACCCAGATCTTCGAGGAGACCCGCGCGGTTCCGGTCACGGTCATCAAGGCCGGGCCCTGTTTCGTCGCGCAGGTCAAGACGAAGGAGGCCGACGGCTACGACGCCGTCCAGCTCGCGTTCGCCGAGGCCGCTCCGAACAAGCCGATGCAGGGCCACTTCGACGCGCACGGCGGACAGCCCGGGCGCCACCTGGTGGAGCTCCGGACGGACGACGCGTCGAGCTACACGCCCGGCCAGGAGCTGCGCGCCGACGTCTTCGCGGCCGGCGAGCGCGCCGACGTCGTCGGCGTCTCCCGCGGCAAGGGGTTCTCGGGCGTCATGCGCCGCCACGGCTTCTCCGGACTGGGCGCGAGCCACGGCACCGAGAAGAAGCACCGCTCGCCGGGCTCGATCGGCGCCTGCGCCACGCCTTCGAGGGTCTTCAAAGGGATGCGGATGGCCGGCCAGCACGGGAACCAGCGCATCACGGTGTTGAACCTCGAGGTGGTTCAGGCCGACCCCGAGCGCAACCTGCTCCTGGTCAAGGGCGCCGTCCCCGGTCCGAACGGCGGGCTCGTCATGGTCCGGTCCGCCGTCAAGGCTCCCGCGACGGCCGGGAAGGGTGCCTGATGGCCTCCATCGAGCTTCGGGACGCGCAGGGCAAGAAGGTGGGTTCGCGCGACCTGCCCGCCGACGTGTTCGAGTCAACGGTGAGCGTGCCGCTGATGCATCAGGTGGTCACGGCGGGGCTCGCCGGGATCCGCGCCGGGACGCATTCGACCAAGACCCGTGGGGACGTCTCGGGTGGCGGGAAGAAGCCGTGGCGCCAGAAGGGGACCGGTCGCGCCCGTCAGGGCTCGATCCGTTCGCCGCAGTGGGTCGGCGGCGGTGTCGCACACGGACCCCACCCGCACTCGCACGAGATGCGCGTGAACAAGAAGATGCGCCGCGGCGCGTTGCGCTCCGCGCTGACCGACGCCCTGCAGAGCGGCAAGCTCGCCGCCGTGAACGACATCGCGTTCGAGGAGCCGAAGACCCGCGACGCCGTCGACCTGCTCAACGCGCTCGAGCTGGACGGCAAGGTGCTCGTGGTGCTGCCCGAGCCGCAGGAGGTCGTGGAGAAGTCGTTCCGCAACCTGCGGCACGTGCGGATCACGTACGCGAAGAGCCTGGGCACGTACGAGATCCTGCGCGCCGACCGTGTGCTGTTCACCGACGCCGCGATCGGCGTGCTCGAAGGCTCGGCGGGGGTGGCGCAATGAAGTCGCCCCGCGACGTGATCATCCGGCCGATCGTCTCCGAGAAGTCGTACGCGGGGATCGAGCAGAACACGTACACGTTCCTGGTCGATCCGCGCGCGAACAAGACCGAGATCAAGCAAGCGGTGCAGGTCATCTGGGACGTGACCGTCACCTCGGTCAACACGCTGAACCGGCGCGGCAAGATCAAGCGCCGCGGATACACCAAGGGCAAGCGCGCCGACGAGAAGCGCGCGATCGTCACCCTCGCCGAGGGCGACGCCATCGAGATCTTCGAAGGCGGGCTGGGATAGATGGCCGTTCGCAAGTACAAGCCGACGACGCCGGGTCGCCGTGGCGGGAGCGTCTCGTCCTTCGACGAGATCACGCGCGCCACGCCCGAGAAGTCGCTCGTCGTCAAGGGGCGCAAGAAGGCCGGGCGCAACGTGCACGGCCGTATCACCGCGCGCCACCAGGGCGGCGGGACCAAGCGCCGGTACCGGATCGTGGACTTCCGCCGGAACAAGGACGGCGTCCCCGCGAAGGTCGCGCACATCGAGTACGACCCCAACCGGAGCGCGCGCATCGCCCTGCTGCACTACGCCGACGGTGAGAAGCGTTACATCCTTGCGCCGCAGGGCGTCATGCAGGGCGACACCCTGATGTCCGGGCCCGACGCCGAGATCCGGCCCGGAAACTCGCTGCCGCTCCGCAACATCCCGGTCGGCACGGTGATCCACGCGATCGAGCTGAAGCCGGGCGCGGGCGCCAAGATGGCGCGCTCGGCGGGCACCAGCGTCCAGTTGATGGCGAAGGAGGGCAAGTACGCTACCCTTCGGCTTCCCTCCGGCGAGACGCGTCTCGTCGACGCCACGTGCAAGGGAACCGTGGGTGTGGTGGGCAACCCCGAGCACGAGCTGATCTCGCTCGGCAAGGCCGGCCGCAACCGCTGGAAGAACAAGCGTCCGTCCGTCCGCGGTGTGGCGATGAACCCCGTCGACCACCCGCTCGGCGGCGGTGAGGGCAAGTCCTCCGGTGGCCGTCATCCGACGTCGCCGTGGGGCAAGAAGGAAGGCCGCACGCGGAAGAAGAACAAGGCGTCGAGCAAGTACATCGTTCGCCGCCGTGGGAAAGGTCGTGGCTGATGCCGAGGTCGGTGAAGAAGGGTCCGTTCGTCGACGAGCACCTGATGGTGAAGATCGACGACATGAACAAGCGTGGCGACAAGCGGGTCGTCAAGACCTGGTCGCGCCGTTCCACGGTCGTGCCGGACATGGTCGGGCACACGATCGCCGTGCACGACGGCCGCAAGCACGTCCCGATCTTCATCTCGGAGTCGATGGTCGGCCACAAGCTCGGAGAGTTCGCGCTGACGCGCACGTTCCGTTCGCACGCCAGGGACGAGCGCAGGACCGGAGTGAGGTAACGCGTTGCAAGCACAGGCCACCGCCAAGCACATACGGACCTCGCCGCGGAAGATGCGGCGCGTCGTGGACATGATCCGCGGGCAGCACGTCGCCGAGGCGCGGCGGATCCTGCGGTTCTCGCCGCTCGGCGCGACCCGCGACGTGGAGAAGCTCCTGGACTCCGCCATCGCGAACGCCGAGCAGCAGCCCGGCGTGATCAGCGAGAACCTGGTGGTGTCGAAGGCGTGGGTCGACGAGGGCCCGACGCTCAAGCGGTTCCGGCCGCGCGCGTACGGCCGTGCGACGAAGATCCGGAAGCGGACCTCGCACGTAACGGTGGTCGTGCAGACGATGGGAGATGAACGCTAAGTGGGTCACAAGGTCAACCCGTACGGGTTCCGGCTGGGGATCATCTATCCCTGGAAGTCCAACTGGTACGCCCGTCGCGACTACGCCGACCAGCTGCACGAGGACGTGTGGATCCGCAAACACATCCGCGGGCGGCTCTCGCGCGCCGGCATCTCGAGCATCGACATCGAGCGCAAGGGCGACCAGATCTGGGTGTTCATCCGCACGGCCCGCCCCGGCATCGTGATCGGCCGCAAGGGCGCCGAGGTCGACCGCCTGCGCAAGGACATCGAACGCTTCACGAAGAAGCGCGTCGACGTGAAGGTCGAGGACATGAACCAGGCGGCCAGCGAGTCGCGCCCGGAGACCGACGCCGCGCTGCTGGCGCAGGGCGTCGCCGAGCAGCTGGTGGGTCGCGTCGCGTTCCGCCGCGCCATGCGCCGTGCCGTCCAGACCGCCATGCGCGCGGGCGCCATGGGCGTCCGGGTGCAGGCCGGCGGGCGCCTGGGTGGCACCGAGATGTCGCGCCGCGAGTGGTACCGCGAGGGCCGCGTGCCGTTGCACACGCTCCGCGCGAAGGTCGACTACGGCACGGCGGAGGCGAAGACGACGTTCGGCGAGATCGGCGTGAAGGTGTGGGTCTACCACGGCGATCAGATCCCCGACCGCGAGCAGGCCACCGAGCGCGCGCTCGCGCGCGCTCGGGTCGGCACCCCGGGCCGTGCCGCCGCGCCTCAGCGGAGCGCGACCCCCGCGGCGCCGGCCGGCCGCAGCCGCAGCGCCGGCCGCCCCGGCCTCGGCCGTTGCCGTCGCCGAGCCGCCGGTCGAGGAAGCGGTCGTCGTCGAGGAAGCGGTCGTCGGAGACTCCCGTCGTCGTGGACACGCCGGTCGCGGATGCGGCCGCCGAGCCGGTCGTGGAGCCGGCCGTCCCCGAGGCCGATCTCCGGAACGCCCGACGCCCCGCAGGGTGATGACGCCTGATGCTCGCGCCGAAGAAGGTCAAACATCGCAAGCAGCACCGTGGCAACCGCCGTGGCATGGCCAAGGGCGGCACCGAGATCCAGTTCGGGGACTTCGGTCTGGTGGCGCTCGAGCCCGCGTGGATCACGAACCGCCAGATCGAGTCGGCCCGTGTCGCGATCACCCGTCACATCCGCCGCGGCGGGAAGGTCTGGATCAACATCTTCCCGGACAAGCCGGTGACGAAGAAGCCGGCCGAGACCCGCATGGGCTCCGGCAAGGGCAACCCGGAAGGCTGGGTGGCCGTCGTCAAGCCCGGGCGCGTGATGTTCGAGCTGGCCGGTGTGCCGGAAGGGCTCGCGCGCGAGGCCATGAGCCGCGCTCAGCACAAGCTTCCGATCAAGACCAAGTTCATCTCCCGGGTGGGTGACTAGCGATGGCGACGAGCAAGGCCGCTGAGCTCCGTGAGCTTCCCGACGACGAACTGGTCGCGCGGATGGAGGCGGGCAAGGAAGAGCTCTTCAACCTGCGGTTCCAGCTCGCCACGGGCCAACTGGACAACCCGGCGCGGATGACGCAGGTCCGTCACGACGTGGCGCGTATCGCCACGGTGCTCCGCGAGCGCGAGATCGAGCTGGAGCTCGACGCGATGGCGGGCGAGGAGGAGAACGAGCAGTGAGCGAGGAACAGACGACGCTCGAGCGCGGCGCCCGGAAGACCCGGACCGGCGTGGTCGTGTCCGACAAGATGGACAAGACCGTCCTGGTCCGTATCGACCGGCAGATGCGACACGCGCTGTACGGCAAGATCGTGCGGCGTTCGGCGAAGCTCGCCGCGCACGACGAGAACAACGATGCGCACGTGGGCGACACCGTCCGCGTGATGGAGACCCGTCCGTTGTCGAAGACCAAGCGCTGGCGCGTGGTCGAGATCGTCGAACGGGCGCAGTAGGCCATAGGACTTGAGGTAGAGACCGGTGATCCAGCAGGAGACGCGCTGCAAGGTGGCGGACAACACGGGGGCCAAAGAGGTCCTGTGCATCCGCGTGCTCGGCGGCTCCGCGCGCCGGTACGCCGGGGTCGGCGACGTGATCGTCGGGACCGTGAAGGACGCCCTGCCGGGCGGCGCCGTCAAGAAGGGCGACGTCGTGCGCGCCGTGGTCGTTCGGACCGCGAAGGAACGCCGGCGTCCCGATGGCTCCTACATCCGGTTCGACGACAACGCTGTCGTCATCATCAACGAACAGAAGAACCCGCGCGGAACGCGCATCTTCGGGCCCGTCGCTCGGGAACTGCGCGAGAAGCGCTTCATGAAGATCATCTCGCTGGCACCGGAGGTGCTGTAGATGCCCGGCGTCGACATCAAGAAGGACGACATGGTGAGGGTGTTGCAGGGCAAGGACCGCGGCAAGGAAGGCCGCGTGGTCCGGGTCCTGCCGAGCGAGGGCCGCGTCATGGTCGACGGCGTGGCGCTCGCCAAGAAGCACATGCGGGCGAGCGGCAAGCGTTCGACCGGCGGTCAGCAGCTCCAGCAGGGCGGCATCATCGACGCCGAGATGTTCATCGACATCTCGAACGTCCAGATCGTGTGCAAGTCCTGCGGGAAGGCCTCCCGTGTCGGGCACCGCGTGGAGGGCGACGTGAAGATCCGATTCTGTCGCCGATGCGAGTCGGAGCTCTGAGGACGATGGCCGACTACACCCCCAGGATGAAGACGCTGTTCAACGAGGAGCTCATCCCGCGGCTCATGAAGGAGCTCGACCTCACGAACGTGATGCAGGTGCCCCGGTTCGAGAAGGTCGTCATCAACATGGGCGTGGGTGATGCCGTCAAGGACGGTCGTATGCTTGAGGCCGCGCTCGCCGACCTGACCGTCATCGCCGGGCAGAAGCCGGTGGTGACCAAGGCTCGCAAGTCGATCGCCGGGTTCAAGCTCCGCGAGGGCATGCCCATCGGGGCGAAGGTGACGTTGCGGGGCGACAGGATGTGGGAGTTCCTCGACCGGCTCGTGACGCTGGCGCTCCCGAGGATCCGCGACTTCCGGGGTCTGGACCCCAACGCGTTCGATGGGCGCGGGAACTACACGCTCGGCGTGACCGAGCAGCTGATCTTCCCGGAGGTCGACTACGACAAGGTGCTGCAGGTGCGAGGGATGGACATCACGGTGGTGACCACCGCGAAGAGCGACGACGAAGGCCGCGCGCTGCTGATGGCGCTGGGGTTCCCGTTCCCGGGACTCGCGGCGGCGGCGCAGGCGAGCGAGAAGGACTGACGGTATGGCGAAGAAGGCGTTGATCAACAAGCAGCAGCGGCAGCCCAAGTTCCGGGTGCGCGCGTACACGCGTTGCCGCCGCTGCGGCCGGCCGCGCGCCGTCTACAAGAAGCTGCTCCTCTGCCGGATCTGTTTCCGGGAGCTGGCGCACGCGGGTGAGCTTCCGGGGGTGACCAAAGCGTCATGGTGATGAGCACCGATCTGGTCAAGAGCACGAAGAGCCGCAAGCGGAAGTTCTCCTCGAACATCTCCGACCCGGTGGCGGACCTGCTGACGCGGATCCGGAACGCGAACCTCGCCTACAAGGACGAGTTGATCGCGCCGATCTCGAAGCTGGCCGAGTCCATCCTGAAGATCCTCGAGCAGGAGGGCTACATCGACGGGTTCGACCGCGAGGGCGAAGGCGTGGAGCAGGCGTTCCGCATCCGCTTGAAGTACGGCAAGCAGCGCCAGCGCACCATCTCGGGCATCAAGCGCATCTCGACGCCCGGCCGCAGGGTCTACGCGCAGCGCAACAAGCTGCCGCGCGTGCTGGGGGGACTGGGCATCGCCATCGTGTCCACGTCCCAGGGGGTCATGACGGATCGCGACGCATCCAAGAAAGGCATCGGCGGCGAGGTCCTCGCCTTCGTGTGGTGATGAGCGCATGAGTCGTATCGGAAAGCAGCCGATCGAGGTCCCGGCCGGTGTCGAGATCGACATCGCCGACGGGAACGTCGTCACGGTCAAGGGTCCGCGCGGGACCCTGACGTCGACGATGCATCCCGACATGAAGATCCTCGTCAGCGACGGCGTCCTCACGGTGGAGCGGCCCGACAACGAGGGCTTCCACCGGAGCCTGCACGGCCTGACGCGATCGCTCCTGGCCAACATGGTCGACGGCGTCACGAAGGGGTTCGAGAAGCGCCTGCAGATCGTGGGCGTGGGCTACCGCGCGGCGATGAAGGGCAGCGACCTCGAGATCGCGGCCGGCTACTCGCATCCCGTCATCGTTCACCAACCGTCCGGCATCGAGTTCGAGGTGCCCACGCCGACGCAGATCGTGGTGCGGGGCAACGACAAGCAGCAGGTGGGAGAGATCGCCGCGAACATCCGGAAGGTGCGCAAGCCCGAGCCGTACAAGGGCAAGGGCATCCGGTACGAGGGCGAGTACGTGCGGAAGAAGGCCGGCAAGGCCGCGAAGACGGGGGCTGCCTGATGGACGCCAAGCGAGCAGCACGGATCCGTCGTCACGGGCGCGTGCGCAAGAAGGTGTCGGGCGACGCGACGCGGCCGCGGCTGGCCGTGTTCCGTTCGAACAAGTACATCTACGCGCAGCTGATCGACGACCGCACCGCGGCGACGATCGCGCAGGCGTCGGACCGCGAGATCTCCGGCGAGGGCAAGACGGCTCGCGCGAAGGCGGTCGGAACGCTGATCGCGCAGCGCGCGAAGGATGCCGGCATCGAACGCGCGGTGTTCGACCGCGGCGGCCGCCTGTACCACGGCCGTGTCGCGGCGCTCGCCGAGGGCGCTCGAGAGGGAGGACTCCAGATCTGACATGAGGCGATACGACGCGACTTCCCAGGACAAGAGCCCGTTCGAAGAGCGGGTCATCTCGATCAACCGTGTGGCGAAGGTCGTCAAGGGCGGCCGGCGGTTCTCGTTCGCCGCGCTCGTGGTCGTGGGTGACGGCGCGGGCCGCGTCGGCGTCGGCTACGGCAAGGCCAAGGAGGTGCCGGCCGCCATCGCCAAGGGCGTCGAGGAGGCCCGCCGCCGGATGTTCGACGTGCCGATGATGGGGACCACGATCCCGCACACCGTGATCGGCCAGGCCGGCGCGGGACGTGTGCTCCTGAAGCCTGCCGCGCCCGGGACCGGGGTCATCGCGGGCGGCGCCGTCCGCGCGCTGATCGAGTGCGCCGGCATCAAGGACGTCCTGTCCAAGTCGCTCGGCTCCTCGAACCAGATCAACATCGTGAAGGCGGCCGTGCAGGGGCTCCAGTCGCTCCGCCGGCCCCGCGACATCGCGCAGCTCCGCGGGCGCGAGATGGTCGACATCGCGCCCAAGCCGATGCTCGAGGCGGTGGCGGCTGCCGAGGCACGGATGCTGGCCGCGCGCACCGCCGCGCTCGAAGAGGTCTACAGCGACGAGCCGCGAACCTCGTCCGGGCCGCGTGGGTGGTCGTCGATGAGCAAGCTGAAGGTGACGCAGCGGCGCAGCGTGATCGATCGCCCGAAGGACCAGAAGGTCACGGTCCGTCGCCTCGGCCTGCACCGAATCAACGACTCGGTCATCAAGGAAGACACGCCGTCCGTCCGGGGGATGGTCGCGAAGGTGCACCACCTGGTCGAGGTCGAGGAGGTGGACGGATGAAGCTCCATCACCTGCATCCCGCCGAGGGCTCGACGAAGGATCGCAAGCGGGTCGGACGCGGGCGCGCCGGCGTCCGGGGCAAGACGGCCGGACGTGGCACGAAGGGGACCGGGGCGCGCAAGAACGTCCCGTCCGGTTTCGAGGGCGGGCAGATCCCGCTGCAGCGCCGCGTCCCCAAGCTCAAGGGGTTCACCAACCCGAACCGCGACGCGTACTCGGTGGTGAACGTCGAGCTCCTGGCCAAGCACTACGCCGACGGAGAGGTCACGCCGGAGGCGCTGTACCAGCACGGGCTCGTCCGCAAGGGCAGCCCGGTGAAGGTGCTCGCGCGCGGTGAGATCGACCACGCGCTCGTCGTGAAAGCCCACGCCTTCTCGGACGCCGCCAAGGCGAAGATCGAGCAGGCCGGGGGCCGAGCCGAGGTTCTCGGCTAGGCCGGGGTACGATAGACCACCGTGCTGAAGGCCTTCCTTAACGCGTTCCGCGTTCCGGACCTCCGGAACAAGCTCCTCTTCACGCTGCTCATCATCGCCATCTACCGGTTCGGGTGCCACGTCCCGGTACCGGTCGTGGACATCACGGAGCTCCAGCGCCAGATCAACGCGCAGGGGCAGACCGGCTTCCTCTCGCTCATCAACCTCTTCTCCGGCGGCGCCCTGGGACGCATGGCCGTGTTCGGGCTGGGCATCATGCCGTACATCACCAGCTCGATCATCATGCAGCTCCTCACCGTGGTCATCCCGAAGCTGCAGCAGTGGCAGGACCAGGGCGAGGCGGGCACGAAGAAGATCAACCAGTGGACGCGCTACCTGACGGTCGTCCTCGCGCTGCTGCAGTCGACCGGGCTGGTCTTCCTGTTCCACAACAAGTCGCAGAGCGGGATCGACGTCTTCCCCGGCACCCTGTTCACACCGGCGAACATCGCGCTGGTGATCCTCACGTTCACCGCCGGAACCGCGATGGTCATGTGGCTGGGCGAGCTGATCACGCAGCGAGGCGTGGGCAACGGCATGTCCATCCTCATCTTCACCAGCATCATCTCGCGGCTGCCGTCGGAGGGACACGCGCATCCTCTTGCAGGGCGGCACCGGCAAGTTCATCGTGATCCTCCTGATCGGGCTGGCCATCATCGTCGCGGTCGTCTTCATGGACCAGGGTCAGCGGCGGATCCCCATCCAGTACGCGAAACGGGTCGTGGGCCGACGCATGACGTCCGGCGGCAGCACCTACCTGCCGCTCAAGGTGAACCAGGCAGGCGTCATCCCGATCATCTTCGCGACGTCGGTCCTGTACTTCCCGACGCTGCTCGCGAGCGTGATCCACGCCTCCTGGTTCCAGACCTTCGTGACGAACTACGTGAACAACCAGAAGAGCCTGGTCTACATGGCGTTGCTGACGCTGCTCATCGTGTTCTTCTCCTACTTCTACACGGCCATCCAGTTCGATCCCGTCCGCACGGCGGACCAGATCCGCAAGCAGGGCGGGTTCATCCCCGGGATCCGGCCCGGTCCGCCGACCGCCAACTACCTCAACTACGTGCTGGTCCGCATCACGCTTCCGGGGTCGTTGTTCCTGGCCGCCATCGCGCTGGTTCCCTCGATCGTGCTCGCCTACTGGGCGTTCAATCAGTTCCCGTTCGGAGGCACGTCCGTGCTGATCACGGTCGGCGTCGCCCTCGAGACGATGAAGCAGATCGAGTCGCAGCTGATGATGCGCCACTACGAGGGCTTCCTGAAGTAGCCATGCGTCTCGTGCTCCTCGGCCCTCCTGGCGCTGGGAAGGGAACGCAGGCTGCCAAGCTCGCCGACCGCTTCGGCATCCCGCAGATCTCGACCGGCGACATCCTGCGCGAGCACGTGCAGGACAGCACACGGCTCGGCGTCATGGCTCGGACCTACATGGACCGCGGCGAGTACGTCCCCGACGACCTCGTGGTCGAGATGGTGATGCAGCGGCTGAACGATCCCGACGCAGAGAAGGGGTTCATCCTCGACGGCTTCCCTCGCACCGTCCCGCAGGCCGAGGCGCTCGACGAGGCGCTCGCCGCGGTGGGGCGGCCGCTGTCCGCCGTCCTCAAGTTCGCGATCGCCGACGAGATGGCCATCCGGCGCCTCACGGCGCGCTGGACGTGCCCCAACTGCAAGCGGACCTACAACCTGGAGTTCAAACCGCCTGTGAAGGAAGGTATCTGCGACGTGTGCGGCTTCGAGTTGGAGCGCCGTTCCGACGACGACGAGCTGACCGTCCGCAGGCGGATCGAGGTGTATCGCAGCCAGACCGAGCCGTTGGAGCACTTCTACCGCGAACGAGGCCTGCTCCGCGAGGTCAACGCGCAGGCGCACGAGGACGAGGTGACGGAGCGGACGCTCGCCGTGCTCTCCGACATCGAGGAGTGAGATCGACGTGATCATCTACAAGTCGCCCGACGAGATCGCCAAGATGCGGGTCGCCGGTCGCATCACCGCGGATGCGATCACGGCCATGCTCGAGCGGGTCGCGCCGGGCATGACCACGGCCGACCTCGACGCGATCGCGGAGGACAGCATCCGGGGTGCGGGCGGCATCCCGTCGTTCCTCGACTACAAGGGGACGTATCCGGCCACCATCTGCGCGTCGGTCAACGACGAGATCGTGCACGGCATCCCCTCGAAGACGCGGGTGCTGAAGATGGGCGACGTGCTGTCGCTCGACTGCGGGGCCATCTGGGACGGCTTCCAGGGCGACTCCGCCGTCACCGTGATCGTCGGCGACCAGCCGCCCTCACCGGAGGCGGACAAGCTGGTCCGGGTGACGGAGGACGCGCTGGATGCCGCCATCGACGCGATCCGCCCCGGAGGGAGGCTCTCCGACATCGGCGCCGCGATCCAGCAGGTCGCGGAGGGAGCGGGGTTCACGCTGGTCAGGGAGTACGGCGGTCACGGCATCGGACGAGCGATGCACGAGGACCCGTTCATCCAGAACTTCGGCTCCCCGGGCCGCGGCCCCGAGCTCAAGCCGGGCCTGGTCATCGCGGTGGAGCCCATGGTGATGCTGGGGAGCCACGAGACCAAGGTGCTGGCGGACGGATGGACCGTGGTCACGGCCGACGGGTCGCTGGCGGCCCATTTCGAGCACACGATCGCCGTGACCGACGGACGGACACGAGATCCTGACGTCGCGGACCGGCTGACGGCGGTCGCCGGGTCGACGAGCGTCCGTGCGTGACGTACGTGGTGACCTGCACGTATACTGACCATTCGCCCCGCCCGGAGGCGAGTTCAGGCTGGTCCGCGGGCCGGGGCGACGACCAAGAGCAGACAGGAACACCTGGAGCGTGCCGAAGAAAGATGCGATCGAGGTCGAGGGAACGGTCATCGAGCCGTTGCCCAATGCCATGTTCCGGGTCGAATTGGAGAACGGGCACAAGGTCTTGGCCCACATCTCGGGGAAGATGCGGATGCACTACATCCGGATCCTCCCGGGGGACCGGGTCCTGGTGGAGCTCTCGCCGTACGACCTCACGCGGGGCCGTGTGGTGTACCGCTACAAGTAGGAGCGAGCGATGAAGGTCCGGCCGTCGGTGAAGAGGATGTGCGACAAGTGTCGCGTCATCCGCCGGCGCGGCCGCATCCTCGTGATCTGCACGAACCCGCGGCACAAGCAGCGGCAGGGGTAGCGGGCCTCAAGGGTAGGCCCGCAACAGGAGGAAGCGGATGGCACGGATCGCAGGTGTCGATCTTCCCCGCGACAAGCGGTTGGACATCGCGCTGACCTACATCTACGGCGTCGGCACCACCAGCGCCGGCAAGATCGTCGCCGGCTCCGGCGTGGATGCGGCCACCAAGGTCCGCGACCTGTCGGAGGACGAGGTGCTCAAGATCCGCGCCTTCATCGACCAGAACCTGAAGGTCGAAGGAGACCTCCGCCGCGAGGTGGCGCAGGACATCAAGCGGAAGATCGAGATCGGGTGCTACCAGGGCATCCGCCACCGTCGCAGCCTCCCGGTCCGCGGGCAGCGCACGCACACCAACGCACGCACGCGCAAGGGACCGAAGAAGACGATCGCCGGCAAGAAGAAGGCCGCCCGCAAGAAGTAGTTCGAGCACGGAGCGAGGGAGCTCACGACATGGCGAAGCCCAAAGCGAAGAAGGCCCGCAAGCGCGAGAAGAAGAACGTCGTCCACGGGCAGGCGCACATCAAGTCGACGTTCAACAACACCATCGTCACCATCACCGACCTGCAGGGCAACACGCTCAGCTGGGCGAGCGCGGGCAACGTGGGCTTCAAGGGCTCCCGCAAGTCCACGCCGTTCGCCGCGCAGCTCGCCGCCGAGAAGGCGGCTCGTCAGGCCCAGGAGCACGGCCTGCAGAAGGTGGACGTGTTCGTGAAGGGCCCGGGCTCGGGCCGCGAGACCGCGATCAGATCGCTCGCGGCCGCGGGACTCGAGGTCTCGGGCATCCAAGACGTGACGCCGGTGCCGCACAACGGCTGCCGGCCGCGCAAGCGCCGCCGCGTCTGACACGCGGCAGCACCCGGCGCCACGACGGCGTCCGGGCACCGTACGGGTGGGGTAGCAGTGGTTGATCCCCCGCCGAAGGAGGCAGTCAGTTGTTCATCGTCGCCAGACCCCAGATCACCGAAGAGGTCCTTTCGCCCATCCGCTCGAAGTTCGCGATCGAGCCGCTCGAGCCCGGTTTCGGCTACACGGTCGGGAACTCGCTCCGCCGCACGCTCCTGTCGTCCATCCCCGGTGCCGCGATCTCGTCGGTCCGTATCGACGGTGTGCTGCACGAGTTCTCGACCATCCCGAAGGTCACCGAGGACGTCACCGACGTCATCCTGAACCTCAAGGAGCTCGTGGTTCGCTCGGAGCTCGAAGAGCCCACCACCGTGTACCTCAAGGCCAAGGGCCCCGCGGAGGTCACCGCCGGTGACATCGCGCCGCCCGCCGGCGTCGAGGTGCTGAACCCCGACCTGCACATCGCGTCGCTCGGCAAGGGCGCCAACCTCGAGATGGAGATGACGGTCGAGCGCGGCGTCGGGTACCGCATGGCCGACAAGAACAAGAAGGCCCGCGACCCGATCGGCGTGATCCCCGTCGACTCGATCTTCTCGCCGGTCCGCAAGGTCTCCTACGCCGTCGAGAACACGCGCGTCGAGCAGATGACCGACCGCGACCGGCTGATCCTGGACGTCGAGACCGACGGCTCGGTGACGCCCCGCGAGGCGGTCGCCTCCGCCGGCGGCACGCTGCTCGAGCTCGTGAACCTGTTCGCCGAGCTGGCCGAGGCCGCGAGCGTCACGGTCGGGCCCGCCGAGGACGAGCAGCTCCCCAGCGACTACCAGATCACGATCGAAGAGCTCAACCTGTCGGTCCGTTCCTACAACTGCCTGAAGCGCGAGGGCATCAACACCGTCGGCGACCTGGTGCAGAAGTCCGAGTCCGAGCTGATGGACATCCGGAACTTCGGCCAGAAGTCGATCGACGAGGTCAAGGCCAAGCTCGAAGAGCTGGGTCTCGGTCTGCGGGAGGAGTAACGCGTGCCCAAGCCCAAGAAGGGAGCGCGGCTGGGGTCGAACCCGGCCCATCAGAAGCTGTTGCTCTCCACGCTCGCGAAGCAGCTGTTCGTGAACGAGGCGATCAACACGACCGAGGCCAAGGCCAAGATGCTCCGTCCGTACGCGGAGAAGCTGATCACGTTCGCGAAGCGCGGCGATCTGGCCGCGCGGCGCGAGGTGCTGAAGGACATCCCCGACCGCGACATCGTGGCGCGGCTGTTCCACGAGATCGGACCGCGGTTCGCCGACCGGCAGGGCGGGTACACCAGGATCATGAAGCTGGGTCCGCGGGCGGGAGACGGTGCCGCCATGGCGCGCATCGAGCTCGTCGAACGCGAGACCGCCTAGCGCTCCGGTTCCGCGAGAGGAGCCGGCCATGCGCGTGATCCGGCTGACGCTCGCGTACGACGGCACGGGGTTCCGAGGCTGGGCCCTGCAGCGTGACCCGGGTGTGCGGACGATCGAGGGGTCGCTCGTCGCGGTCCTGGAAGGCGTGATGCGCCACGACGTCCGACTGTCCGTCGCCGGGCGGACCGATGCGGGCGTCCACGCGCGGGGTCAGGTCGCATCGTTCCTCACGCCCGGTCAGCTTGCGCCGGAGCGCATCCAGAAGGCGGTCAACGGCCGCGTCGCGCCGGAGATCGTCGTCGTGGAGGCGCGTGAGGCCCGCGAGGGCTTCGACGCCCGCTTCTCGGCGACGGCGCGCGAGTACAGCTACGCGATCGACACCGCCCCCGTCGCCGATCCGTTCACGGCCCGGTACGTCTGGCACCGGCCGGCGGAGCTGTCGATCGGTTCGATGCGCGCCGCGGCTCGGCACCTGGTGGGGGAGCACGACTTCACGTCGTTCTGCCGCCATCCCGGCCCGGGGAAGCCGACGGTTCGCGATCTCCAGCGGGTCTCCATCACGCGCGAGGGCTCGCTGGTGACCCTGCGGTTCCGAGCCAACGCGTTCCTCCACCAGATGGTCCGGACGGTCGTGGGAACGCTCGTGCGGGTCGGTGAGGGCAAGCTCGAGCCGCAGGACGTCCGGACCATGCTCGAGGCTCGGAAGCGCTCCGTGCTGTCGCAGCCGGCGCCGCCGCGGGGTCTCACGCTCGAACGCGTGTCCTACGGGACGCGTCCGGGGACCGGCGGCCGGTCGTGAGGCGCGCCAGCTTTGACGGAGTTGCGTTCCCGCAGGTAGTCATTGCCCATCGGCCGGGACGCCCGGCCGATTTCCCACGTATGAAGACCTACTCTCCGAAGCCCGAGCACATCGTGCGCCGCTGGTACGTGATCGATGCCAGCGGCCTGGTTCTCGGACGCCTGGCTTCGGAGGTCGCGGCCATCCTCCGCGGCAAGCACAAGCCGATCTTCGCGCCCCACATGGACGTCGGCGACAACGTCATCGTCATCAACGCCGCGCAGATCGAGATGACCGGTGGCAAGGAAGCCAAGAAGATCTCGTATCGCCACTCCGGCTATCCCGGTGGCATCACGGGAACGCGTTACGACACGCTGCTCGCCGACGAAGCCCGATTGGGTGATCGAGAAGGCCGTGCGCGGCATGCTCCCGAAGAACAGCCTCGGCCGTTCGATGATCAAGAAGCTGCACGTCGTGGCCGGCGCCGAGCATCCCGCACCAGGCGCAGCAGCCGGTGCCCTACACGCTCGGCCAGCCGCCCGTCTGGGAGGGCCTCCCCGAGAAGCAGCCCCGCCCGACCCGGAAGGCGGCGACGGCTCCGACGCCCGACAAGCCGGCGGCGAAGAAGCCCGCCGCCAAGCCGAAGACGACGGCCAAGAGCGCCGCCAAGTCACCCGGCCAAGAAGTCCGCCGCCAAGAAGCCGACGGCGCGCAAGACCACGGCATCGTCGGCCCAGAAGACCACTGCCAAGACGACGGCGAAGAAGACCACCGCGAAGAAGTCCACCGCTCGCAAGTCCACCGCCCAAGGAACCACTGCCAAGAAGAACGAAGAGGAGTCGTAAGTGGCCACGACCGCCGCGAAGATCACCACGGGACGCCGCAAGGAAGCCGTGGCGCGCGTACGGCTCATCCCCGGCACCGGGAACTTCGACATCAACGGCCGCTCCCTGGACGATTACTTCCCGACGCGTGTCCACCGCATGGTCGCGGTCTCGGCGCTCCGCCTGGTCGGACGCGAGAAGGACTTCGACGTCATCGTCACGATCCGCGGCGGCGGCATCGCCGGTCAGGCCGGCGCCATCCGCTTGGGCATCTCCCGGGCGTTGCTCGACCTCGACCCCGAGCTTCGCGCGCAGCTGAAGGCCGAGGGCTACCTCCGTCGCGATGCCCGTGAGAAGGAACGTCGGAAGTACGGGCTCAAGAAGGCGCGCAAGGCTCCCCAGTACTCCAAGCGGTAGCCGCCGCTCAGCGCTGCGGCTGCTCGTTCGGGATGTCGCCTGCGAGCGCTTCGGGTTCGTCGACCCCGAACACGTCGCTCGTCCGAGGTCGCGTACGCCCCGGACTCGATGGCGCGGATGACCTCCCGGGCCGCGCCCCTCGTCGGCCGACGTCACCCAGAGGTACACGGGCCCGGCGCGGTACGGTCCTTCGCTCTCGCCCTTCATCAGCACCGTGATGCCCTCGGCCTCCAGGTGCCCCTTCGTCAGCAGCCCGTCGAACGCGTTGCCGGTGGCGAAGACGCGTACGAGCCGTTCGCTATCGCTCATGGGCCGATACTCCCACACCCGCCCGGTTCCGGGGCACCGGATCGGCGGGCTCGGGTAGCCTTGCCGACGTGGGACGACTCTTCGGAACCGATGGCGTGCGCGGGGTCGCGGGCACCGAGCTGACGCACGAGCTGGCCTTCGGCCTGGGTCGCGCGGCCGTGGTCGTCCTGGGGCGGCACGGCACCGACCGCCCGACGTTCCTGGTGGGGCGCGACACGCGTCGCTCGGGGATCTGGCTGGAGGAGGCGTTGACGGACGGCATCCGGTCGGCCGGAGGCGACGTGATCCTGGCCGGTGTCGAGCCGACCCCGGCGATCGCGTTCCTCACGATCGAGCTCCACGCGTCGTCGGGCGTCGTGATCTCCGCATCGCACAACCCGCCGGAGGACAACGGCATCAAGTTCTTCTCTCGCGACGGCACGAAGCTCTCCGACGCGCTCGAGGACGAGATCGAGGCGCTGCTGGCCGAACCGTCCGGGCCGGCGCGCGAACCCGGACGGGTGACCGAGAACGGCATCGGGCGCGAACGCTACCTCGAGCACCTGGTGGACTCGTCCGAGGGCTCGCTCGAGGGCCTGTCGATCGTGGTCGACTGCGCGAACGGCGCGGCGTCGGAGCTCGCACCTCGCCTGCTGGGCCGGCTCGGCGCCGACGTGCACCCCATGTTCGACCATCCCGACGGCGACAACATCAACGTCGGATGCGGCGCGCTCCATCCGGACGTGGTCGCCGCCGAGGTCGTCCGCCTGGGTGCCGACGCCGGTGTGGCGCTCGACGGCGACGCCGACCGGGCGTTGTTCGCCGATGCGCGGGGCAACGTGATCGACGGCGACCAGGTGCTGGCGTCGTGCGCGATCGCGATGCACGAGCGCGGCTCGCTCGCCGGCGACCTGGTCGTCACCACCGTCATGGCGAACCTGGGGTTCCATCACGCCATGCGTGAAGCGGGCGTCCGCGTGGTGGCCACGCAGGTGGGCGACCGCTACGTCCTGGAGGAGATGCTGCGGAGCGGCGCCGTGCTGGGCGGGGAGCAGTCGGGTCACGTCATCTTCCGCGAGCAGGCCACCACCGGCGACGGGCTGCTCACCGCCGTCCGGTTCCTGTCGCTGGCCGCGCGCCGAGGGGTGAGCGTCGAGGAGCTGGCATCGTGCATGCGCCGGTTCCCGCAGGTCCTCCTGAACGTGCCGGTGGCCGATCCGGGTGGCCTGGACGGGGCGGAGGCGGTGCGCGATGCCGTCCGCCGCGCCGAGGACGAGCTTGGCGACGGCGGCCGGGTGCTGGTGCGGGCCTCGGGGACCGAGCCGCTCGTCCGGGTGATGGTGGAGGCCGAGGCAGCCGACGATGCCACCCGCCATGCGGACGAGCTCGCCGGAGTCGTTCGCTCCAGCCTCGGCGGTACGTGAGGCCGGGTCCTCCGGTCGACGTCTGAGCCGCTGCTAGGGTTTGTCCCATGTGCGGCATCGTGGGCTACGTGGGCCCCGACCAGGCGCTTCCGATCGTGCTGGAGGGTCTGCGGCGCCTGGAGTACCGGGGGTATGACTCCGCGGGCGTCGCCGTGCTCGCGGACGACGCGGAACGGCTGACCGTCGTTCAGACGCGCCGGGAAGCTCGGTGAGCTGGAGGCGGCGCTCGCCGACGCCGAGCCGCTCCCCGGGCACACGGCGATGGGCCACACCCGCTGGGCCACCCACGGCGCTCCCACCGATCGCAACGCGCATCCGCATCAGGACTGCCACGGGCGGATCGCGGTGATCCACAACGGCATCATCGAGAACTTCCAGTCGCTCCGTGCCCGGCTCGAGAAGGACGGGCACGTGCTGTCGTCGGAGACCGACACCGAATGCATCGCCCACCTGATCGAGGAGCACGTCCGCGACGGAGCGGGGCTGACCGACGCGGTCCGCGCGGACCGTTCGCGAGCTGCAAGGCGCCTACGCGCTCGTCGTGGTCTCGTCGGACGAGCCCGGCCTCATCGTCGGGGTGCGGGTCTCCTCGCCGCTCGTCGTGGGGCTGGGTGACGGCGAGACGCTCCTGGCGTCCGACATCCCCGCCGTGCTCGACCGCACGACCACCGTGATCCCGGTCGAGGAGGGGCAGCTCGTCGAGGCCCGGCGCGAGGGGGTTGCCTTCTCCGACTTCGACGGGAACGCGCAGCACCCCGAGCCGATCGTCGTGGAGCACGACGTGGCGCGTGCCCAGAAGGGCGGGTTCGAGGACTTCATGTTGAAGGAGATCCACGAGCAGCCCGGCGCCATCCGCGACACGCTCGTGGGCCGCGTCGTGAACGGCCGACTGGTGATGGACGAGCTGCGGATCGCCGACGACGTGTTGCGCGAGGTCGACAAGGTCTTCGTGGTCGCGTGCGGGACGGCGTTCCACTCCGGGCTCGTGGCGAAGTACGCGATCGAGCACTGGACGCGCCTGCCCGTCGAGATCGAGATCGCGAGCGAGTTCCGCTACCGCGATCCCGTGCTGGGTGCCGACACGCTGACGCTCGCGGTGAGCCAATCGGGCGAGACGATCGACACGCTCGAGGCGGCTCGTCACGCGCGACGTCAGGGGTCGCACCTGATCGCGGTGACGAACACGGTCGGATCGTCGCTCGCCCGCGAGGCGGACGGGGTCTTGTACACGCACGCCGGCCCCGAGATCGCGGTGGCCGGCACGAAGACGTTCGCGACGCAGATGGTGTCGCAGTACCTGGTGGCGCTCTACCTGGCGCAGGTGCGCGGCTCGATGTTCCCGGCGGAGATCGCCGAGATCTTGGACCGGATGGACGAGCTGCCGGAGCAGGTCCAGCGCTGCGATCGAACTGGACGCAGCGGTCCGAGCGCTGGCCGAGCGGTTCCGCGGCGCGCGGGACGTCCTGTTCATCGGGAGGCACACCGGCTACCCGGCCGCGCTCGAAGGTGCGTTGAAGCTCAAGGAGCTCAGCTACATCCATGCGGAGGGGTTCCCGGCCGCGCGAGTTGAAGCACGGCCCGATCGCGCTCATCGAGGACGGTATGCCGGTCGTGGCGATCGCCACGGAATGCCACGTGTACCCGAAGATGCTCTCCAACATCCAGGAGGTGCGCGCCCGCGGCGCGGAGGTGATCGCGATCGCCACCGAGGGCGATGAGCAGATCGGCGCGATGGCCGACCACGTCCTGGAGGTGCCCTCCACGCCGGAGCTGCTCTCGCCCGTCGTCGTCACGGTTCCCCTGCAGCTCTTCGCGTACCACATGGCGAAGCTCCGCGGTTGCGACGTCGACCAGCCGAGGAACCTGGCGAAGAGCGTGACGGTCGAGTAGCCGGTGGGATCGCGGACCCCGGCCGGACCCTCGACGCGCGCCCGCGTGGTCTAGCCTTTCCCCGTGGAGATCGTGGGCCTGGGCGTCGACATCTGTGAGATCGCCCGGATGGAGCGCGCGCTGGCCCGCCACCCCACCATGCGGGAGCGCGTGTTCACGCTCGAGGAGCGCGCCTACTGCGACGGGAAGGCGCGGCCGGCAGAGTCCTACGCCGGCCGGTTCGCGGCGCGGGAGGCGACGATCAAGGCGCTCGGCGGGTACCGCGGCAAGCGCTGGCAGGACATCCATGTCAGCCGTCACCCGAGCGGCGCACCGTCGATCGTCCTCGAGGGGAACGCGAAGCGCCGTGCCGACATGCTCGGCATCACGAAGGTGTTGGTGACGTTCACGCACGAGAAGACGAACGCGGTCGCGTTCGCGGTGGCGGTCGCCGGATGAAGCCCGTCCTCACCCCCGATCAGGCATCGGCGCTCGACAGGGCGTCGCAGGCGGCGCGGCATCTCCGACGAAGCCTTGATGGAACGAGCGGGACGCGCCGTCGCGCGCTCCGCCGTCGACGTCATGGGCGGGACGTACGGCCGGCGCGCCGTCGTCGTGTGCGGGAAGGGCAACAACGGCGGCGACGGGCTGGTCGCGGCCCGGCATCTCGCGCGGTGGGGCGTGCGGGTCTGCGTCGTCGCCGTCGAACCGTTGGACGATCTGCGGGAGCCCGCCGCCACGAACGCGGCTCGACTCGACGAGGTCCCGTCGATCCGGACCGTGCGGTTCGATCACGCGGTGCTCGACCGCGAGCTGCGACGGGCCGACGTCGCCATCGACGCGCTGTTCGGTACCGGGTTCCGTGGCATCCCCGAGGACGACTGGGCCGACGCCATCGCCGGGCTGAACGCGTCGCCCGCTCCCGTCGTCGCCGTCGACATCCCGTCCGGGGTGAACGGCGCCACCGGCGCCGTCGAGGGCGACGCGGTCCGAGCCGACCTCACCGTGACGTTCGGCGCACCCAAGGTCGGCGTGGTGGTGCTGCCCGGAGCCGAGTTGGCGGGCGCCGTCCGCGTCGCGGACATCGGGTTCCCCTCGGACCTCATCGTGGCCGAGGCGTTCCTGACGGAGCCCGACGACGTGAACGACGTCCTGCCCGAGCGCCAGATCGACACCCACAAGCGGGCGACGGGCGTGCTCGTCGTCGTCGCCGGCTCGCGCGACATGACGGGGGCCGCTCGCCTGGTCGCGACGTCGGCGGGGAGGATCGGCGCGGGTCTCGTCCAGGTCGCGGTACCCGAGGGCATCCTGCCGGTCGTGCAGGCGGGACTGGTGGAGACGACCTTCCTGCCGTTGCCGGAGACGTCGGCCGGCACCATCGCGATGTCCGCTCTGGCCCCGCTCCTCGAGCGTCTGGAGGGTGCCGACGCGCTCGCGATCGGTCCGGGCCTCTCCGCGCACGACGAGACCGCCGATCTCGTTCGTCGGTTGGTCCGCGACTGTCCGGTGCCGATCGTCCTCGACGCGGACGGGCTGAACGCGTTCGCGGGGCGCGCCGCCGAGATCGCGGACCGCAAGTCCGACGCGATCCTCACGCCGCACGTCGGCGAGTTCGTCCGTCTCTCGGGTGTGTCGGCCGCGTGCGCTCGCGGACGACCGCCTCGCGCACGTCCGCGCTCTGGCCGAGCGGACGGACGCCGTGACGTTGCTGAAGGGCAGCCGCACGCTGGTGGCGACGCCCGACGGCGTCGTGCGGATCAACCCCACGGGCGGACCGGTCCTCGCCACCGCCGGGTCGGGGGACGTGCTGACGGGGATCATCGGCGGGCTGGTGGCTCGCGGGCTCGATCCGGTGGATGCCGCGTTCGCCGGCGCGTACGTCCACGGCCTCGCCGGGATCCTGGCCGGCCGGTCGTCGGGCGAGGGGACGCTCGCCGGCGACATCGCGCGACACGTGCCGGAGGCCGTGAACCGGATCAGGGAGGACGCGTGAGCGGGCTGCGTCCCACGTGGGTCGAGGTCGACCTGGCGGCGATCCGCCACAACGTCCGCGTGCTGAAGCCGGAGCACGCGGAGCTCATGGCCGTGGTGAAGGCCGACGCGTACGGGCACGGCGACGTCGCGGTCGCGCGAGCCGCGCTCGAAGGCGGGCGCGTCGTGGATCGGCGTCGCGCTCGTCGAGGAAGGGCTCCGGCTGCGCGACGGCGGGATCGAAGCGCCGATCCTGGTCCTGTCGGAGGTCCCGCCCGGGTCCGAGGGCGCCGCGATCGCCGCCGGGCTCACGCCCAGCCTCTACTCCGATGCGGCGCTCGAGCGATCGGCGGCTGCCGCGGCCGGACGCGACGTCGGCGTGCACGTGAAGGTCGACACCGGGCATGCACCGCGTCGGGGTGTACCCGCCTGAAGCGAACGACGGGCTTCGTGGAGCGCGTCGTCATCCGCCGGGCTGCGGCTGGAGGCGCTGTGGACCCATTTCGCCAGCTCCTCGGAGGATGAGAAGACCACGCGGGTGCAGCTGGAGAGCTTCCAGGCGATCGTCGAGGACGTGCGGTCGGCGGGACACACGCCCGCGTTGCTCCACGCGGCGAACAGCGGCGCCACGATCCTGTACCCGGAGACCCACCTCGACCTCGTCCGGACCGGCATCGCGATCTACGGCTTGGAGCCCGCGCCCGGCGTCGGCGACGGCCTGGGGTTGCGCCCGGCGCTCTCGTGGCGTTCGAAGGTCGCCCTGACCAAGCGGCTGCCCGCCGGGGAACGCGTGTCGTACGGGCACCGGTACCAGCTGGAGCGCGATGCGAACATCGCCACGGTGCCGGTCGGCTACGCCGACGGCTACCCTCGCATGCTGTCGAGCCGGGCCGACGTCCTGATCCGAGGGCATCGATGCCGGGTGGCGGGGAGCGTGACGATGGATCAGCTGATCGTGGATTGCGGCGACGTGCCCGTCGAAGCCCGGCGACGACGTCGTCCTGATCGGCGGCCAAGGGGACCAGACGGTCACCGCCGAGGAGCTCGCGCGCCTGGCCGGCACGATCGGCTACGAGATCGTCACCGGGATCGGCTCGCGGGTGCCGCGGGAGCACGTGGCATGAGCACCAAGCGCACCGCGGCGATCGCCACCGCCGTCGCGGCCGGTACGTTGGCCGCGGGGGCCGTCGCGCGGGTCGTGGTCGGCCGTCACCACCGGGCGAGCGAAGGAGCGTCGTCGATCGGCGACCTCCCGCCGGAGGAGCTCGATCCCGTCGTCTCGTTCGACGGAACGCAGATCGCCGTGCGGGTGGCCGGCGAGCCCGACGCGCCGCTGTTGCTCTTCACCCACGGGTTCAGCCTGGACATGTCGGTCTGGCACGAGCAGTGGATCGACCTGGCCGACGACTTCCGATGCGTGTTGATGGACCATCGCTCGCACGGAGCGAGCGCGGGGGCGGCGCACGGGGACCTGTCCATCCGCGCGATGGGACGCGACATCGCCGCGGTGCTCGACGCCGTGGCCCCCGACCGACCGGCGGTGGTGGTCGGCCACAGCATGGGCGCGATGGCGATCATCGCCATGGCCGAGCAGCGTCCGGAGCTCTTCGGTCCGCGCGTGACCGGCGCGGTGCTCATCGGCGCCTCGTCCTCCGATCTCTTCCGAGGGGCGATGGGATCGGTCGCCGGGCTCCTGCGCCCCCGCTCGGGCACGTTCGCGACCGCGGCCCGCCGGGCGGATCGCCTGCGCCGGGCCGTCCTCGCGAGCCCCGGCGACGCCGGAGGGGTCTTCACACGGATGACGCAGTTCGGCCCGGACGCCCAGCCGCATCTCGTCGACCACATCGTGGGTCTGGCCGGACGCGCGCGGACCGAGGTCTGGACCGACGGACTGACCGAGCTGATGGAGATGGATCTCCGACACGCGCTCCCTCGGGTCCGCGTGCCCGCGATCGTGATCGTGGGCCAGCACGACCGCGTGACGCCGCCCGCGACCGCGGTCGATCTGGTCGGCGCCCTGCCCGACGCGAAGCTCGTGGTGGTCGAGCACGCCGGGCACATGGCCATGCTGGAACGGCCGGCCGAGGTGAACCACGACATCCGCGTGTTCGCGAGGAGCTGCTTCTCGGGCAGCGCTCCCCGCGCGAACGGCGGCGGCGCCCCGAAGAAGGCTCGGAAGACGGCGCCGGAGACGACGACGTGATCACCGACGTCGCGGGGGTGCGGGTCGGGCATTGGACGGACCCCGTCGGTCTCACCGGGTGCACCGTCATCCTGTGCCCCGACGGATCGGTGTCGGCCGCGGACGTGCGCGGGGGCGCGCCGGGCACGCTGGGGACGGATTCCCTTCGGCCCGAGACGCTCATCCCCGGGGCGAACGCCATCCTGCTGACGGGCGGAAGCGCGTTCGGGCTGACCGCCGCGAGCGGCGTCCTGCGCTGGCTGGAGGAGCGCGGTGTGGGCTTCGAGACGGGCCTCGCGCGCATCCCGATCGTCGCCGGCGCGGTGCTGTTCGACCTGGGGGCCGGTGACCCGGCCGCGCGCCCCGACGCGGACTCGGGGTACGCGGCGTGTGAGGCGGCGGCCGATGGACCGGTGCCCGAGGGATCCGTCGGGGCGGGAACCGGCGCCACGGTCGGGAAGCTGCCGGACCCGGGCTCGGGCATGAAGGGCGGGCTCGGCACGGCATCCGAGCGGAACGGCGAGCTGGTCGTCGGCGCGCTCGCGGCCGTCAACTCCCTCGGGCGGATCGTCGAGCGCGACGGCTCGGCGCTCGCGTGGAACCGCGGCGACCCGGACGCGCAGGCGCCCATGTGGCCGGTCGAGAACACGACGCTCGTCATGCGTCGGCACGAACGCCCGCCTGACCAGGGACAGCGCCCTGCGGCTGGCGTACGCGGCGCACGACGGGATCGCGCTCGCCGTCCGCCCGGCGCATACGCATTGGGACGGAGACGTGGCGTTCGCGTTCGGCACCGGTGACGTCGAGCCGGACTGGGTCCGGCTCCCGGAGATGGCGTCGGAGGCCGTTGCCGAGGCGATCCGCCGCGGCGTCCGCGCGGCGACGGGCATCCCGGGCTATCCGGCGGCCGGTGAGACGGCGTCATGACGCGGTCGCTGGTGGAGGCCGCGACGGATGCCGCGACGTGCCCGCGGTGCCGGCTGGCCGAGACCCGGACCCAGGTCGTGTTCGGCGTGGGAGCTCCCGACGCCGATCTGATGTTCATCGGCGAGGCGCCCGGGTTCCACGAGGACAAGCAGGGCGAGCCGTTCGTCGGCGCCGCCGGCCAGCTGCTGACGCGGATGCTCGGTGAGATCGGGCTGCGACGCGAGGACGTCTACATCGCCAACGTGCTGAAGTGCCGGCCTCCCGCGAACCGCGACCCGTTGCCCGACGAGATCGAGGCGTGCACGCCGTGGCTGGTCGAGCAGATCTCGATCATCCAGCCGATGTTGGTGAGCACGCTCGGGAACTTCGCGACGAAGTTCGTCCTGAACACGTCGCAGGGGATCACCCGGCTGCGGGGACAGACGTTCCCGTGGCACGGCCGGACGGTGATCCCGACGTTCCATCCGGCGGCGATCCTCCGCAGCGGGGGCGACGGCTCCAAGCAGTTCGAGCTCTTCCGCGAGGACTTCGTGCTGATCGGGCGGACCCTCCAGGAGCTGCGCGAGACCCCAGCCGCGACGACGGGCACGACGGACCCGGCCGGAGGTGAGACGGCTGCCGGCGAGGAGCAGCTGGAGCTCTTCTGATGCGGCTCGAGCTCAGAGCCGAGACCGCCGACGACACGCGGTCGGTCGGCGAGGCGTTCGCAGACCTCCTTCGCGCGCGTGACGCCGTGATCCTCACGGGGGAGCTGGGGGCCGGGAAGACCACCCTGGTGCAGGGGATCGCGCGCGGGCTCGGCGTGACCGACCGCGTCGTGTCGCCCACGTTCACGCTGGTTCGGGAGTATCACGGCCGTCTCGAGGTCGCCCACGTGGACGTCTATCGGCTGGAGCGGATCCAGGACGTGATGGACCTGGGCCTGGAGGAGCTCGGCGACGGCGAAGCCGTCCTGTTGGTGGAGTGGGGGGACGCCGTCGAGGAGGTCCTGCCCGCCGACCACGTCACGATCGAGCTGACCGGCGCCGAGGACGACGACGCGCGTCGGCTGACGTTCACGCCGGGCGGGCAGACCTGGGTCGAGCGTTGGGAACGCCTGGAACAGGCGATGTCGCCCTGGAGGGCGGACCCGTGATCGTCGTCGGCATCGATACGTCGACGCCCCAGACGAGCGTGGCCATCGGCACGGACGTCGAGGTGCTGGCGAGCGTCTCGATCGCCGGCAGGGCCCGCCAGGAGTCGGTGACCCCCGCGCTTCAACAGCTCCTGGCATGGTCGGACATCGACCTGCACCGCGTGGGTGGCATCGCCGTCGGGGTCGGTCCCGGGCTCTTCACCGGCCTCCGGGTGGGGGTCCAGACCGCGAAGACGCTGGCGCAGGTGCTGGGCGTGCCGATCGTGGGCATCACCAGCCTCGACGCGCTCGCGTACGTGGTTCGACACACGTCCCGACGGATCGCCGCGGTGATCGACGCCCGCCGGGGGGAGGTCTTCGCCGCCATCTATCGCGCCGTGCCGGGCGGGGTGGTGCGGGAGACGGATCACCTGGTCCTGAAGCCCGATCACCTGGTCGCCGAGCTCCAGGCGGTGGCCGGGGAGGTGCTGTGCGTGGGCAACGGTGCCATCCTGTACCGACGAGAGATCGAAGAGCTCGGGAGCCGGGTAGAGTTCGCCTCGCCGGCGGTGGCGCATCCCGATGCGGCCGCCCTGGTCGAGCTGGCGTTGCCTCGGTTCTTGCGCGAGGAGCACGATCGGTTGTTCGATGTCGTTCCCATGTACCTAAGGAAGTCGGATGCGGAGATCGCTTGGGATCAGCGAGCCAGAGGCGCCAAGGGTTGAGGTGACCCCGATGCGCCGCCGCCACCTGCGCGGCGTGATGGCGATCGAACGGCAGGTCTACTCGCGTCCCTGGAGTCCCAACCTGTTCCTGGCCGAGATGACGGAGCCGAACAACCGCCGCTACCTGGTGGCGAAGATCGACCGGGAGATCGTCGGCTACGCGGGGTTGATCTGCTACGGCGAGGAGGGGCACGTCACGAACATCGCCGTCGACCCGATGCATCACCGGCGCAAGGTGGCGTCGCGTCTGCTCTACGAGCTGATCGTGGATTCGATCGCGATGGGCGCGCACGCGGTCTCGCTCGAGGTGCGGGTCTCGAACTGGGGAGCGCAGCGGCTGTACGGCCGCTACGGGTTCCACCCGGTCGGGATCCGGCGGAACTACTACCAGGAGCTGAACGAGGACGCGCTGATCATGTGGACCGACGACGTCAGGTCCAAGGAGTTCGCCGCACGTCTGGCCGAGATCGCCGCCGAGCTCCCGGAGGGCGTGCGCCCCGCGTGATCACCCTCGGCATCGAGACCTCGTGCGACGAGACCGCCGTCGCGGTGGTTGAGGACGGCTTCACCGTTCGGGCCAACCTCATCGCGGCCCAGGTCCACCTGCACGAGCGCTTCGGAGGCGTGGTGCCGGAGGTGGCGGCGCGCGCCCACGTGGAGGCGCTGAGCCCGCTCACGGCCGAGGCGCTCGAGGCGGCCGGACTCGCCGGGTTCGGCGACATCGACGGGGTCGCGGTCACGGTCGGCCCCGGTCTGGTGGGGGCCCTCCTGGTGGGGATGGCGGCGGCGAAGGGCGTGTCGCTCGCCACGGGCGCCGGCCTGATCGGGATCAATCACCTCGAAGGCCATATCTGGGCGAACTTCCTCACCCACGGCCCGCCCGAGCCGCCGTACATCGCGCTCGTGGTCAGCGGCGGCCACACCATGATCGTGCACATGCCCGAGCTGTTCCGATACGAGGTGTTGGGGCAGACGCTCGACGACGCGGCCGGCGAGGCGTTCGACAAGGTGGCGCGACTGATCGGGCTCGGCTTCCCCGGCGGTCCGGCGCTCGATGCGATGGCGCGCGACGGGAACCCCGATGCGATCCGGTTCCCGCGCTCGATGGAGCGATCGGGCGACTTCGATTCCTCGATGAGCGGGCTGAAGACCGCGGTGCTCCGCCACGTGAAGGCGGAGCGCGCGGCGGGCCGCGACATCGATCTGCCCGACCTGGCGGCGAGCTTCCAGGAGGCGATCGTCGACGTGCAGGTGGGCAAGACGATCGAGGCGGCGCGGCAACTGGACGTGGGCACCGTCCTGCTGGGCGGCGGCGTCGTCGCGAACACGCGGTTGCGCGCGCGGATGGAGAGCGACGGGACCGCGGCGGGCCTGCGGGTGTTGTTCCCGCCGCTCGAGCTCTGCACGGACAACGCGGCGATGATCGCATGTGTCGGCGCCGCCAGACTCGCTCGCGGGGAACGAACGTCGCTCGACATCGGAGCCGATCCGAACTTAGGGTTAGCGTCGTGACGACCGTCCTGGTGACCGGGGGCGCCGGGTTCATCGGCTCGCATCTCGCCGATCGACTGCTGGCCGAGGGCTACCGCGTCATCAGCGTCGACGACCTCACGACCGGGCGCATCGCGAACCTCGCCGAGGGCCGGAACTACGGCAAGGAGTTCACGTTCTTCAACATGGACGTGCGCTCCGAAGGCGTGCAGCAACTGTTCGAGCGGCACCGGCCCGAGATCGTGTTCCACCTGGCGGCGCAGTCGGGCGTCCGTCCGTCGCTCGAGGATCCGTCGCGCGACGCGAGCATCAACGTGATGGGCGCGCTGAACGTGCTGGAGCACGCGGTGAAGGCCGGGGTCCGCAAGGTGATCTACGCGGCGAGCGGCGGGACGATCTACGGCGAGCCCAAGCGCGTGCCCGCGAAGGAGACCAGCGCGCAGGCCAGCCACCCCACGTCGCCGTACGGCATCTCGAAGAAGGTCGTCGTGGACTACCTGGGCTTCTATCAGCGCTACCGCGGCCTGGACTTCACCGCGCTGGCGCTCGGCAACGTCTACGGGCCGCGTCAGGACCCGCACGGCGAGGCCGGCGTCATCGCGATCTTCGCGTCGAAGATGCTCGCGGGCGAGACGCCGTCGATCTACGGGGACGGCAACCAGACGCGGGACTACGTGTTCATCGACGACACGGTCCACGCGTTCGTGCAGGCCATGGAGAAGGGCTCCGGCAAGCTCGTCAACATCGGCACGGGCCTGGAGTCGAGCGTGAACCACATCTACCAGCTGCTCGCCGGCATCATCGGGTTCACCGCGGAGCCCGGGCACGGGCCGCTGCCCGCGGGGGAGCTCCGGCGGATCGCGCTCGACATCTCGAGCGCGCCGAACGCGATCGGGTGGAAGCCGTGGACCCACCTGGAGGACGGCCTCGCCGAGACGGTCGCGTTCCTGAAGGGGATCTGAGGGGAGAGCGGTTCGGTCAGGCCTCGTCGGCGGGGATCGTCGACGGCTCGAGCGCCTCATCTATGGTCGATCCGCCGTTCGATCCCGGCACGAGCGTCGCTCGCCTCTCAGGCTCAACGGCCTCGTACTGCGGCCGCTCGGCCTCCTTCGGGCCCCCGTCCCCATCCGTAACCGTAGCGGCAGCTCGGGCTGGGGCAAGGCGCAGGGACCCCAGTCGCGGTTTGCTGACCGGACGTAGATAATCCTCGGAAGCGACGTAGTAACCGTAACTGCGGTGACCGGGTCCACCGCGGCTGACGCGCACGTCGTTCATGACCACCGCGTCGACAGCGACGCCGACGCGCTCCAGCCGGTCGCCGACCTCCAGGATCGCGCCGCCGTGCGTCTTGTCCGCTTGGACGACAAACAGGACGGCGTCGACGAGGGGCAGCACCGCCAGACAATCGGCCAGTCCGAGCACCGGAGGACAATCGACGATCACGAAGTCGAACTGCTTGCGGGCGGCAGCCAGGAGCTCTGCCATAGCGGGGGACTGCAGGAGCTCGGCCGGCCGCGTCGGAAACGTTCCACCTGCGAGGACCCATATGCCGCCGTCGGCCCGCTCGACCGCCTCGCTGAATGGGAGCTCACCTTCGAGGACGTTGCTCAGCCCCACATCGTTCGCCGCGCCGAAGAACTCGTGGATCCTGGGTTTGCGCATGTCGGCCGAGATGACGAGCACGCGTTTGTCGGTTTGACCGAGCGCCGCCGCGATGTTCGCCGAGGTCATGGATTTGCCTTCGCCTTGAGTGGGGCTGGTGATCCCGAGCACCTTCAGGTCGCGTTTGTGAGCCATGCTCAGCACGCCGGCGCGGATCGTCCGGTACGCCTCGGCGACCGGGCTGCGTGGGTCGAGGTGCACGATCAGTTGCGAGACGCGCTCCCGGTCGCGGCCTCTCACGTGGGGGACGAACGCCAGGACGGGCGCGTCCAGATAGAGCTCGAGGTCAGAGCTTCGATGGATCCGGTCGTCCATGCGATCCAAGAGGAAGGCCGTCACCACACCGGCGAATAGGCCGAGGAACAGGCCCACCGCCGCGTTCAGTGGCACCCGAGGGCTGGTGGGAGCCTTGGGCACTGCGGCCGGCAGGATGATCTGCCCCGGGTTGACGAACTGAGGGAGTTCGGCGAGCGAAGAGGCAAGCACAGCAAGCCTGATGCTGATCTGACCCAACGCGTCCTGCGCGTTGCGGTATGCGATCGACCCCGGAGAGGCCGCCTCGAGCTTCCCGTTCTCCACGCGTTGCTCTCGTTGGAGCTCGCCGATCTGGGCCTCGATGGAGCTCTCTTGCTCGCTGATCAGCTCATCGGCCTGCTTCTTCCTGTTGTCCAGGTAGGCCTTGGCGAAGGCGTTGGCTCCCAGTGCCGCAACGGTCGGGTTGGGGTCCCAGTAGGAGATGTCCAGGACGAAGGTGTTCGGGGTCGAACTGACCGACACGTGCTTGAGGAGCTGAGTGGGGATGAGTTCCGTGCCGATCTCGGGAGCGGCGGCGATGGCGATCGGCGCCGACCGTGCCACCTGCGCCTCGGTGTCGACGCTGATGACGTTGCTGAGGTTCTGCGAGGTGCCTCCCGGAGGAGCATTGATCAACACATGGGCCGTGGCGGTGTAGAGGGGCGTCTGCAGCTTGGAGTAGCCGAGAGCCAGACCGAGTCCGAGCGAAGCCAGGATCACGACGACGAGGGAACGTCGACGGAGGACGGCGAAGTAATCGCGGAGATCGACCATGTCTCCGCCTTGCTGGGGGGACTGCCTGGGTTGCATCCCGATCTCCCTGGATGACCGGCATCTTCTGGATGCCCGGTTCCTCGACAATCATACGACGGGGCAACGCCCCGACGAAGCGACCGAACGGACCGACACAGAATCCGAACGACTTAAGTCATCGACCCCATTCCTTCGAGTCCTTAGGAGACGAGCCCGATCTGCGTGCGATCTTCTTCAAGGAGATCGCCCTGGCTGGCACGCTCGAACGCATCGATCGCGCGAAGCACCAGATCGACCGAACCAAGGGGGTCGAGCCCGATGGCGGTTTCGGCCGCGAGGACCAAGCCGTGCACGCCGTCCAGCAGCGTGTTCGCGATGTCGTTCGACTCCGCGATGGTCGGCGTTCGGCTCGTAACCATCGATTCGAGCAGGTTCGTTGCGACGTAGACGGGACGGTTGCCGCGGTTCGCGCGCCGAGCGATCACTTTCTGGTAGTACGGCACGTTCTCGAACGGCACCTCGTGGGAGAGATCGCCGCGGTCGATCAGGACCGAGTCGGCGGCCTCGATGATGCCGTCCATGTTCCGCACGCCGACTCGGCTCTCGATCTTGGCCATGATCTGGGCCCCCGCCGGTGCCAGACCTCGGATCAAGTTCGATATCGTGGGCGCTGCTGGCGAACGAGAGCGCGTAGTGAGTGATGCCGAGCCGCGCGCCGATCTCGATCGCTGCCTGATCCTTATCAGACAGGGCCGGCAGGCGAGGTGCAGGCTCGATGGTGACTGCCTTGTTCGAGCGCACACGGCCACCGCGTACGACGGTCGCCACCGCAGAGCCTTGACCCACGGTCTCCACCCGCAGCGTCACGCCGTCGAAGTCGATGCCGACAACGGCACCTGGAGACATGGTCTCGAACACGATCCGGGGCCACAGGGTGACCCGCTCGTGGCTGCCGGTCAATGTCTCTCCGGTCAGGAGCAGCTCATCCCCCTCTTTCAGGATGATCCTTCCGTCACGTAGCCGCAGCGTGCCTGAGCGCCTTCCGTATCCAAGGAGATCGGGGTCGCCGAGACGCTGCGGATGAGCTCGATCGTCGGCTCGATCTGCTCGAGCGGCGTGTGGGACAGGTTGATCCGATAGAGGTCTGCCCCCCGTTCGTCCAGGCCCCGAAGGATACTCGGGACGGAGCGAGGCGGGTCCGAGGGTGCACAGGATCTTGATCTTCATGAGGCCGCGGAGTGTAGGTCACCCGGCATCGCGTACACAATCGGCCGGAAGCCGGGGGAGGGGTCCGAATCACCTAAGGCGCTATCGCTCCGGCGGATGCCCTATTCGCGCTTCGACCATAGGGACCTGGCCATCTGCCGCGATGCTCGTCCGATTGGCTGATGGCGGGTTGGGGACCTCCCGATATCATTGGGCAGCTCCACAGTCCCCCGGTAGGCGTACAGCAGGGGTTGACGAGGGAGGCGCTCCCCCGAGCGCCGATGATGACGGAAGGAGTCACTGGCATGTCCAAAAGGATCCTCGCCCGCCTCGTTGCCTTGGTCGTGGTAGCCACCGCGGTCATCGCGGTCGCGCAGCCGGCGTACGCACTCTCGAACACCCCCGATCACACATGGGGTGTCGAATGGCAAGGTCTATTCGCTCGCGCAAGTCCGGGAACGTGATGTTCGTGGGCGGGTTCTTCACTAAGGCCATCACACCGAGCGGTTCCAAGGTGCCGGTGGCGAACCTCATCGCCGTCGACATCACGACCGGCGCCATGATCTCGACATTCACGCCGAGCGTCCTGAACACGGTCGCGACGACGAAGCCGGAGGTCGACGCCTTGGCGGTCTCGACGCGACGGCTCGACGCTGTTCCTCGGCGGCAAGTTCGACACCGTCGACGGGCAGCCCCGGCAGAACTTCGCCGCGGTGGACACCGCAACGGGAACGGTGGTCAGCTCGATCTTCACCGCATCTCCGAACTCGAAGGTCCAAGCGCTCCTGGCCAACGCCAACCTGGTCTACCTCGGCGGCACCTTCAAGAAAGTGAACGGTGTCTCCAGGCTGGGCTTGGCGGCGGTCTCAACGGCCGACGGCTCGTTGAGCGGCGTCTGGAAGCCTACCGCGGCGGCCGGGGTCGACCCTTGCCCCAGCCAGTTCCCGACAGGAACGAGCTGCGGACCCGTCAGCGACGGCGGCACGGGAGCGGTCCACAGCATGGCGTTCGCTCCCGACGGCAACAGCATCTACGTCGGCGGGAACTTCTATTACATGAACGGTGTCCCGCGGAACGCGCTCGCGAAGGTGAGCGCCACGGACGGTTCCCTCGTCGACTGGCGGGTGCCGTGGGCCACGATCCCGAGCGAGTCCACCACCAACCCGTATCGGGGACCCAACGTCGTCTGGGCCATCCTGCCGACGGCCGCTCGCCTGTACATCGCATGGGGGCGCACCCCGAACGGCTTCACGGCCTTCACGAACACCACGACGACCGCCGCGAGCGGTGAGTGCTCGAACCTGCCGATGGGCAACGGCTGCGTCATGCGGCATGTGGACACGAGGGACGCCCGGGAACGCCGAGTCGCTCGCGCTGTCTCCCGGACGGCTCACGACTGTTCGTCGGCGGGCACTTCGGCACCGGCGATCCTCGACTAGCAGCTCTCGTCGTGCGGCAGCAGCGTGTGGGCCACGGCCTCGTGAGCGTGAACCCGGCGAACGGCGCGATCTTCTGTGACTGGGTGCCGCAGCCGATCGCCGTTCGGCGGGACGAGCGCTCCGGGATCGCACGTCTATCCGCACGCAGTTCATCGGCTCATGGGCGATGCAGATGACGGACAACGCGTTGTTCGTCGGCGGCTTCTTCACCGCGTTCTCCGGCGTCGCCGCAATCGGGGTTCGCCCGCTTCACGCTGGTCGGCAGCCCGCCGCCTCCGCCTCCGGTGCCGACGATCACATCGTTCACCCCGGCGTCAGGGCCGGTCGGGACCGCGGTGACCATCACCGGGACCGGCCTGACCGGCGCGACGGAGGTCGAGCTTCGGAACGGTCCCCGCGTCGAGCTTCACGGTGGACTCCGACACGCAGATCACCGCCCTCGTCCCTGCGGGGTTCGACAAGGCGATCATCTTCGTCACGACCCCGGGCGGTACGGCGAAGAGCGTCGGCATGAACTTCCGGGTGCCGCCGTCGATCACGTCGTTCACGCCCTCGTCCGGACCGGTCGGCACGGCGGTGACCATCACGGGATCGGTGTTCTCCGGGGCGACCGCGGTCAAGTTCGGAACCATCCTGGCGACGAGCTTCACGATCGACTCCGATACGCAGATCACCGCCATCGTGCCCGACGGCTTCGTTCAGGCGGTGATCAAGGTCACCACCGGCGGCGGCACCGCGACCAGCGGCCAGAGCTTCACGCTGACGTGACGCCGATGGGTAGGCTCTGTCCGACCGATCAGAGCATCAACGAACGAGATAGGAAGGGGAATCGCGTGGGGTATCCATGGTCGTCGAAGAAGGCACTCGTCACCGGCGGCGCATCGTTCATCGGATCGACGATGGTCGACGCGTTGCTCGCTCGAGGTGCATCGGTCCGCGTGGTGGACGATCTCTCGAGCGGCGTCATGAGCAACATCCAGCGTGTGATCGACGACGGCTCGGTGGAGATGATCCACGGTGATCTCCGCGATGCCGAAGTCGCCGCCAAAGCCGTCGACGGGGTGGACGTGATCTTCCACCTGGCAGCCGATCACGGAGGGCGCGGCTACGTCGATCTCCACCAGTACGCGTGTTCCACCAACCTCGGCCTGGACGCGATCTTGTTCCGGTCGGCGCTCGACGCCGAGGTGGAGCAGGTCGTCTACGCCTCCTCGGGCTGCATCTATCCGCTGTATCTCCAGGCGGACCCCGGCGAGACGCTGTACCTCACCGAGGACATGGATAAGGCCCCCGGGTACGACCCGGACGGGCTCTACGGCCTGGCGAAGATGGCCGGAGAGCTCACGCTTCGCGCATTGCACACCGAGTACGGGATGAAGACCGCCTCGTGCCGGTATTTCACCGTCTACGGGCCAAGGGGTGTCGAGAACCACGCGGTGATCGCGATGATCGCACGGGCGTTCTTGAAGCAGGATCCCTTCTACGTCTGGGGCAACGGCGAGCAGATCCGGAACTGGACGTACGTCGACGACATCGTCGAGGGAACGATCAGGTCCGCCGAGAAGATCGAGGACGGTACCGCGGTCAACCTCGGTACGATGGAGCGAGTGAAGGTCATCGATGCGGTGCGCATGGTGTGCGAGCTGGCGGGATACGAGCCGGAGATCGTGAAGCAGCTCGAGATGCCCGTCGGTCCCATGAACCGGGTGGCGGACAACTCGCGCGCCAAGGCGCTGCTGGACTGGGAGCCGGGCGTGTCGTTCGCCGACGGTCTCAAGCGGACGTTCGACTGGTACTTCGAAACGAAGGACGCCGATGAGGTTCGCGGACTCCTGGACTTCATGCTGACGGGTCGAGGGACGCCGCCGGTGGGAGCCGAGAAGGTCGGGGCAGGCCGAGGAGGGGCGTGACGAGCGTTCCTCTGGAACGACCGATGGCGGACGGGGGCCCCGAGCGGCGTTGTCGCGAGCGGATCGAACGGCCGAAGGTGAACGGCGTCCGGATCGACCCCGTCACGCCCGAGGACTTCGTGGAAACGCTCTCGACGTTCCTCTCGTGCGGACACAGCCACGTGGTGCACTTCTGCGCCGCGCACCCCACGGTGGAGGCTCGGAACGATCCGTCGTACCGAGCCATCCTCAACGTGGGTGCGCTGAACGTCCCCGACGGGATGCCGGTCGCGTGGGCCGCCCGGATGTTCGGGTCGAAGACCGAGCGGCTGGCGGGCACGGACGGCATGCACCTGACGGCGAAGTGGGGGTCGGAACGAGCGCTTCGGCACTACCTCTACGGTGGGACTCCGGAGACGCTCGAGCTCCTCCAGCGCCGTCTCATCGAGCGGTACCCGGACATCCAGATCGTCGGCGCGGAGTCGCCGCCGTTCCGGGCGCTGACGGACGATGAGGTGGCAGCGAGCGCTCGTCGGATGCAGGACGTGGGGGCGCAGGCGCTCTGGATCGGCCTGGGAGCGCCGAAGCAGGATCTGATGGCGCTGCGGCTCCGCAAGCTCCACGCAGCTCCCCTGATCCTGTGCGTGGGCGCCGCCTTCGACTTCATGGCGGGCACGATGCCGCGGGCGCCGGAGTGGATGCGGCGGTTCGGGCTGGAGTGGGCGTATCGCTTGTACTCCGATCCCCGTCGGCTCTGGAGGCGTTACGTCCTAGGCAATCCCCAGTTCATCGCCGGGGTGCGTTTCCGACCGCTTCCGCCCGAGGACCAACAGTCGCGTGAACGAGCCCATCTCCGGACCCGCGCCGGATCGTTAGGCTGCGCCGGAGACGAACCGTTCGTATGCGGCGGTTGCCGCAGCGCGACGCGTCGCGAGCCGAGGATCCATCATCTGCGCGCGGAGGGCATCCTTCATGGCTTGGCGCGCGACGGATGGCCGTTGGACCCGCGTCTCGGGAACCGCGATGTCCTGACCGCTGCCGGCCGCCTTTCCGCTTTCGGCGGCTGTTCGATACTCGTCGTACGTGATCATGCCGGCTTGGAACCGACCGAGGGTCTTCTCCCACGGCACCCGGCGTGCCCGATCCTCGATGATCTCGTAGCAACGTTTCACGTTCTCATCGCTGTGGACGAACTCGTCGAACGACGTGCCGAACCGCTCGTTGACCGCCCGGATGACCGACCCGAGGTCGTGTGCGACCGAGTCGAACCGGCCGATCACCACCAGGTTGCGGACGGGCTCGATCCCCGCGTAGAACCGGGTGTAGGCGGCAAGGACTCCATCGATGCTGAGGTACGGCTCGCGCACCACCGCGGAAAGCACGGTCTCCTCGGGTTCCCGGATCGTGACCACGGCCGGAACGCCGCGACGGGTCGCCTCGATGACGTGACCGACCGAGTGCAGCGTATGAGCCACGCGTACCGGCGTTCGCTGCGCCAGCTGGAAGGCGATCGTAGCGAACGTGACCGCGGAGCGCGTGAAGCCCTCGATCAGGAACTCGGTGTCGTCACGTAGCACCGCGTCCGGGACCTTCCGTCGAGCGATCGGCAGGTAGAGCCGGGGATGCTCGGCCAACCGGCTGCGCAAGCTCCAACGGACGGCGCGAAGGCTGATCCGGGTGTCCGAGCGGGAGGCGGGTTGGAGGATCCCCTCATCCGACCGCCGTTCTTGTTCACCGTTCGTCGCCACGTGTCTCCACCTCGGTTCGGTCCGTCGTATCGGCGCGGATACTAGACCGCCGAGATGGAAACGGTGTTGGCCCTCCCCGAGAGAGGGCCAACACCGAGATCAGTACCGCTGCTACTCAGTCCGTGGGCTGATGGCAGAAGTCCGTGTTGTCGTGCCCGGAGTTGGAGCAGATGTCGATGAAGTGCTCCAAGGTCGCCTGATCCCAGCCGTTGAAGAAGTCGGCGTGGGGTCCTGGCCGCGTGCCGTCGGGGTTGGCGGCGAACTGGTACCCCTGTCCGTTCGTGAGCCCCTGGTAGTGGACGTGGAGTGAGAGTCGCACGACCTTGATGGGGTGATCGTCCGGACACTTGGCACCGTCCGGATACGCCATGTGCGAGCGGTGATCCGGCGAGTCCAGATTCACTCCGTCCCAACAGCTCGGGAAGACGATGTGCAAACGGTCGTAGCTGCCGGGGCAGTCGATCGGGAGCGCCGCGTAGGGGCTCGCATCCGAGCAGGAGAAACCGAAGAGTTCCGGATCCCATGCTTGCGTGGGGCCGACCCCCGCGATGATCTTCAGACCGTGCGGGAACGCGCGGATGGCCTCACCCGAAGGCGAGCGATAGTAGGCCAGGATGTGCGACGGCTGGAAGACCTGGCCGTCGGGACCCACCAGGGACGGCGCCCAATAGGACGCGGTGTCGCCGGAGAGACCACAGGTGGTCCCGGCTGGCCGAAGCTGATCTACCGTGGTGAAAGGACCGACCCCCCGGGAGCCGAAGAAGTCGTGCGAATGCGCGACCCCAGTCTGACCGTAGAACACGATGGGGTCGACGGCGGCACTGTGGTCGAAAGCGCAGTTGATCGAGAACACGCCTCCGCCCGGCCCAGCGGGATCAGGCCCGGGCAGGGTGCCCGTCGGGGTCGGGGTCGGTAGTCGGTGTCGGCGTCGGGGTCGGCGTCGGAGTCGGGGTCGGGGTCGGTGTCGGTGTCGGGGTCGGTGTCGGTGTCGGGGTCGACGTCGACGTCGGTGTCGGGGTCGGGGTCGGGGTCGGGGTCGGGGTCGGGGTCGGGGTCGAGTCGGGGTCGACGTCGGAGTCGGAGTCGGAGTCGGGTCCGATCCCGCCACGGTGATGGTGAGACGGCTCCATCCCGTGTTGCCAACCTTGTCACGCGCGAACGCCGTTATCTGGTGCTGACCCAGGCCGAGTTTGGACATGTCGAAAGCGAAGGACCAAGTACTGCCTGGGTCGACCGCCTTGGGGGTCCTATCGTCGAACTGCACGTGCACGCTGCGGATGACGCTGTCGGCGTCCCACGCCACGCCCGACACCACGATGTTGCCGTCGATGGTGGCACCCGCCTTCGGGGTCGTGATCGAGATGAACGGAGCCACCGTGTCCAACCTGTTGGCCTTGTTCGTGTGCCTGCTAGGGGCACGACACGGGCGGGAGACGCGGTTGGCTTCGTGATGGCGGCGATTGCTGCGGTGAGCCTTGTTGTGGTGTCCACGTCGGTTGTGCCGGCCCTTGTTGTGGCGGTTCTTGTCGTGACGCGCGCGATGGGCTGCGGTCTGCCGAGAGTGGTGCGGGGTCCGGCAGAGGCGCGAGCCATGCTGCTGCGTGCCGTGGGCGCTCTGTTTCCGCGCGGAGCGCTGGGTCGTGTTGTGACTGCGGTGTGCCGCCGAGAAGGCCGAGGACACATTCATGATGATCGTCCCCAGCAGGAGCGTGGCGAGGATCATGCTGCCAACGCGATTCGAGCGACGTGCCTGTCCAGGCGTGGATGCATGACCCGACGTGGAGCCGTTCATGGTTCCCCCTCGCTTCGTTGTCCGTCCTTTCCGTCTATCGGTCCGGACCGCGAGGTTTCTGAAGGTCGATCCTTGAGCACGTGACCGATGCCGGTGGCGAGCGCGTCGGGCATCCGCGGCCGGAGGCGATCTTCCATGTACGGTCTTGTGCAACGCATCTCGGACAGGGCGTGATGGCCTGCGGAGTCGCGAGATCGGAGCGCGGCCGATCACCTCTATCCCCACCCGACGGTGTCCGCGTTCTCGCAGGTCAGCAAGGATGTTTCGAGAGGAATGACCGGAGGGAGTAGGTCTTCAGCGAAGGTTTTCCACGAGACGAGACTTCTGGCTAGGGGCATCCGACACCGGCTTCCGACGAAGGGTCTATGGATGTTCCCCCGGTGTAGCGGTAGGCTCCCCAGATGACCCCCCCGAGATATCCCTTGCGGGCGACCCGTCGAGGGTCGGTTCTCACAGCCGTCGTGTTCGCTGCCGCCCTGGCGGTTCCGCTCGTGAACGCGGTCCCTGCCTCAGCCACACCGTTGGTCAGTGCTGGTGACATCCTCGTAGTTGATCGGGATCTGTCCGGTACCGGCAAGGTGATCGACGTCGATCCCTCTACTGGGGCGCAGTCCGTGCTCTCGCAAGATGGCTTCTTCAAGGATCCGTTCGGAGCGGCTCAGCAAGCTGATGGACAACTCGTCGTGGCTGACCAGGATGCAGTCGGTGGGCCCGGTGCCATCATCCGGGTGAACCTGCAGACCGGAGCCCAGACCGTCGTCTCTTCCAAGAACACGCCCGGGAACATGTTCATCGCGCCTTCCGACGTGGCGATCGCCCCCGACGGCAACTACTACGTCGTGGACCCAGCCGCGATCGACGGTCAAGGTGCGGTCTTCAAGGTGAACGCGACGACCGGAGCCCAGACGGTCATCTCGCAGGACCAGTTCTTCCACAACCCACGAGGCATCGCGCTCGATCCGAACGGCAACATCCTCGTGGCCGATGAGCACACGGCTGGTGGTGGTGGCGGCCGGGTCGAACTGGTGAACCCGAGCACAGGAGTCCAGACGCTCATCTGTCCCCAGGGTGACTTCTCCACGCCGCTCGGGATCACGACCCTGAACGGTCAGATCATCGTTGGCGATGAGAACGCCTATAACAACGCCAGCGGCGGCATCGTCAAGTGCGATCCCACGACCGGTGCTGAGTCACAGATCACGACCCTCGGCTCTCTGCACGCCACGTCGGGCGTGACGATCAAGAACGGGCAGATCATCGTCGCGTCTCAGGATGGCTTCTCCGGGGACGGGAGCTACGGTGATCCGGACGGCGGCGTGCTGTCGGTCGATCCGACGACCGGGGTGCAGACCGTGATCTCCTCGGGACAGTTCTTCAACGACCCGGTCGAAGTCGTGATCGCGAATCAGGACGTCCAGCCACCTCCTCCACCGGTCCAGTGCGACGGCTCGAATGCCACGATCGTGGGTACGTCCGGTAACGACACGATCAGCGGGACGTCTGGCATCGACATCATCGCGGGGCTTGGTGGCGACGACTCGATCACGGCACTCGGCAAGGACGACATCGTCTGCGGCGGGGACGGCAACGACACGATCGTCGGGAGCGCCGGGAACGATACGTTGGATGGCGGTGCAGGGAACGACATCGTCAAGGGCAGCGCTGGCAACGATACGTTGATCGGTGGAGCGGACACGGACAAGTGCATAGGGGGCACTGGAACAGATACCGCATCGCAGTGCGAGATCGTGAAGACCGTTCCCTAGGGGACGGCGATCACAACGACGAACCCTGTCGGCCGCTTCCGCTGACCGCGGGTTCGGGGGTGTTTGACCAGGCGCCGGAAGACGCGGTAGGTTCTGGGGAGGTCGATAGGGGATCGCGAGCCGGATCCTTCCCGGGTACGTGGCTGTTCCATGGCCCGCTCGTTCGAGATCCATGACTCAGGGTGAGGGCAACCCCGAGGATTCCGACCTTCCGGCTGAAAGCATGCACACGGCAATGGGGAAGGGATATGCGGCGTACCAGAGGGAACGATCCGGTGTTCCGAGGGACATCCGGGAGAGCCGCGATCGTGCTGGTCGTTGCGCTCATAGCCTCGGCGTTCGCCGCGATGCCGGCGAGCCAGGCCCAGGCGGGGAACGGGGACTTCCACGTCCTTTGCAGCCTCGCCCACGTCCTTCCTGACGACCCGATCGTCCGTCCGGGGCAACCGGGTGCTTCCCACCTCCACGACTTCTTCGGCAACCTCACGACCGACGCCTTCTCCACCTTCGGGTCGATGCAGGGCGGGGGGTCGAGCTGCAACTTCGGTCCGGACACCGCCGGCTACTGGGTCCCGGCCCTCATCTCGCCCGGGGGCGCCGTCATCTCCCCGCTTCATCTCACCGCCTACTACTTCGGTCAAGGCACCGTCACGGCGCCTCCGCCCGATCTGCGGATGCTCGCAGGCGGTGACACCAGCAACCTGAATGCCGCCGGATACGCATGCGGGGAGGGACAACCGACGTCGCCCATCCCCATGAGCTGCGGAGGCGGCCTGGACATGAAGGGCGTGATCACGTTCCCGTCGTGCTGGGACGGGTCGAGCACCGACAGCGCAGACCACCGGAGCCACATGGCGTATCCGAACGGGATGTCCTGCCCGCCGAACTATCCCGTGACGATCCCCAAGATCGTGGTCCACGTGACGTACGGCATCTCGGACGGCACCGGTTACTGGTTGTCCTCCGACGCGAACTTCAATACGACGCAGGGCCGGAGCCTGCATGCGGACTTCTGGAACACGTGGGATCAGGCGGCGCTCCAGGCCGCGGTGAACGACTGCATCAACGCGGGGGATAGTTGCAACCTCGGCGACGGGTCTGCTCCTCCCCCCTCGTCATCGCCGGATGCACCGTCGGTGACCTCGTTCAGCCCAACGTCGGGATCAGTGGGCTCGTCCGTGACGGTCAACGGGAAGAGGTTCACAGGTGCCACCGGTGTGACGTTCAACGGCACGACGGCCGTTTTCACCGTCAGCTCCAACTCTCGGCTGACCGCCACGGTCCCGAACGGTGCGACGACCGGGCCGATCATCGTCACCAACCTCAGCGGTCAGGGGGTGAGCCCCGGACAGTTCAGGGTGGCGACCCCACCGACCGTCACGTCGTTCAGCCCGTCGTTGGGCGCGGTGGGAGCATCGATCTCTTTGTCGGGAACGTCGTTCATGGGGGCGACAGCCGTCCGGTTCAACAACGTCAGCGCGCCTTTCGTCGTGAACTCGTCAACCACGATCACCGCGACGGTTCCCACCGGCGCGACCTCTGGGCGGATCTCGGTGACGACGCCATCCGGCTCAGGGAACAGCGCATCGAACTTCACCGTCACGGGCACCGGAAGCATGCACGAGCGGCACGTCTCGCTCCTGCTGACCGGAAGCCTGCGAGCTGAAGGAAGGGTCACGGTCAGTGACGGGTTCTCCGGTTGTGAGTCACACGTGCGTGTGAAGCTCCGATGGTTCGCGCCGGGCCACGGGCTCGCCAAGGGAACGTGGCACACCGTCGGTCAAGCCAGGACGGGTCAGCAGGGGAGGTACCACCTCAGGGTTCACGATCACAACGGACGTTACCGGGCACGGGTCAAGAGGACATCGTCCTCGACGGATCCGTGCAGTCGTGCGACATCGAGGGTGAAGCGCCACTGGAACTGAGGACGGAAGGCGCGTGAGCACTTCCACCTCGGATCGTTCGGCGCTCGTGGCGGAGGCGTGGGTCTTCGGTCCCGCGCTCCCGCCGAGACCTCCCCAACTCCATGGAGCGAGGCGCGTCGCGTTCGCCGCGAGCATCGTTGTTCTCTGCGCGCTCGCCGGTGGTGCGCTCCTAGGCATGTCGTCACTCGCGCTCGGGTGGGTGCGGGAGGGCGACCAGATGATGCATCGCGTCCACGACGTCGCCTGGGGCGCCTTCTCCGTCGATCCTCATATGCGGGTCAGCGGCCGCACAACTGTGGAAGCCGGAGCGGCGGCCCGCGGCGATGCAGCAGCTCTTAGCGTGTCTCGCCGCGGGGGCGCTCTCGATGTGGGCGTCTGGGGCCATCTCGCCCGCGCATGTCGTTCGAGGCGCGTTCCTCGCCGTGCCGGCGGCTGTCATGTTCTGGTTGCATCCCGTGCGTAAGGACGTCGTGCGGTTCGGGCGCCCCAGTCCACCCCTCACAGCGCTCTCGGTCGTGATCGCCGTTCCGCTGCTGCGGTTCGCGCTCGAGCAGGTGCGGATCCAGCGTGTCGATACCATCTCGCCGCATGGGGTCGCGTTCCATTGGGGAACGATGGCTACGCTGGCGTTAGCGATCGCTGCAACCTTGGTCGTCGCGTCGCTCCAAGCGCCCGGATGGCGGTTGCCGGCATGGTGTGCGGGACTAGCGCTCGCCGTCTTCGGGTCCGCATCTGTCATCTACTCCGACTACGCCTCGAGCGTCGGCCGAGTGTGGGGGACCTGCGCGATCGCTGGGGCGATCGTGTTCGTCGCTGTGGCGGAACGTCAAATGCTCGTGCAGCGTCGGACTGACGCCATTGACGCGGCCGGCAGTGGCGCTGACGCTGAGGATTCAAGCCAGGACGAGCCCCGGGCGGTGTAGCGCCTCATGGCTTCCTGACGCGGCGCGCGATCCCCTTCGGGATGGAGTACGTGACTCGTCCCCACAGCGAGTAGCGCTTGTTCTTGCGCCGGAAACGCTCGAGGTCTTCGGCGAAGCCGGGCGTCTCCGCGATCGCTCGGTCGAACCGGGCGCCCACCCAGGCATGGAGTTCGATGTCGAGGCGATTCTGCTCTCGGATGAGTGCGCGCGCCTCATCGGTCACGGGCTCCTTCTTCGCCGTGACGTTCGCTCGGACATACAGCGGATCGCTCCAGCCGAAGGCATCGCGAAGGAGCATGAGGGACTCGTCGAATCGCTCGACCAACCCGACCACAGAGAAGTCCTTCTCGATGTTCGACTTCGCCGTGGCGAGCATCGCGTCCGTGCATCCACCGAACGGCGTCGCGGTGTCGCCAGCGATCGCTCGCGTCTGGCTGTTGTCCGACTCTAGCGTGACGCCACTCGTGACGTAAGCCTCGAGGGTCCGGTAGCTGGCGGCTCCATGGAGCGGATGGTTCGGGTTGCGGGCGACGTAGTTGTACTGCGAGATCGTCAGCCCCACGGGATCACGGAGCAGGGTGAAGTACGTCGCGGGGCGAGGGATGGAGGTGTGGAGTCCGTAGATCGTGTGTCCGAGGATCAACGAAGGTCGTCCGCGCTCTGCCTCGGACAGTGACGCGAAGTAGCCGATCGTGGCCTCGCGGGTCGGCCGATCGGCCTCTCCCTCGCCGCGGAGCGGCCGACTCCGGATCAACAAGGTGTCGGCCGACGTGTACTGCTTCCGCAAGATCTGCCGGATCGTCGTACCCGCCGTCTTGCCGATGTGCAGGAAGATGACGACGGGCCGGACGGACGGCTGTTGCCGTGCAGCGTTCGTGCTCACGCTCGTCGCGACGCAGTCATGGGGACGAAGGATAGCAGCGCGTCTCCACTAGACTTCCTGCCGCGATTGCCGGGAGGACGAGGAAGCCGCTTGTCGAAGGGATAGAGATGTCGGGCGATGAGGTGCGCGTTCTTCTGGTCGCGGGGACCGGGCAGAACGGGGCGACGCTTCTCTCACGCGTGCTGGGAGGCGTGCCAGGGTTCTGCGCGATCGGCGAGATCGGCCACCTGTGGGACAAGGCGTTGATCGATGGGCGCGAGTGCGGATGCGGGAAGTCGGTGCGAGGTTGCCCGTTCTGGTCAGCGGTGGGGAAGGAGGCGTTCGGCGCCTGGGACAACGTCGACGCGCGCCACGCGACCGAGTTGCGAGGCTCGCTCCTGTTCAGGAAGCTCCCGGTCCCACATCCGTTCGCGCTTCCCTTCATCCTGCATCCGGGTCTGTCGTCCTCGTATCGCACGCACCTTCAGGAGTACGGCGACCTGATGGAACGGCTGTACCGAGCCATCGCCTCCGTCTCGTCGTCGCAGGTGATCGTGGACTCGATGAAAGTCCCTGCGCATGTCTACGCCATGAGCCTGCGTGCCGGGATCGACGCGCGGGTGCTCCATCTGGTGCGCGATCCGCGAGGGGTCGCGTACTCGAACCAGAAGCTCGTGAAGCGCCAGGGTGACAATGACCGTGTCCGTCGGCGTCCGGCGAAGGCCGGCGTGAGATGGACGTGGATCAACGAGTCGTTCTCGGTCCTCGCTCGTCACGGCGTGCCGACCGAGGTGGTGCGGTATGAATCCTTCGTTCGCAACCCCTACGAAGAGGTCCGCCGGATCGCAGCGTTCGCTGGCGTGAAGATGGATGCGGCGATACCGGACACGCGCGGTGGAAACCGGGTGCAGATGCCAGAGGACCACCTGGTGGCCGGGAACCGCATGCGGTTCGTCCAAGGGGAGATCGAGCTCCGCGTGGATGACGAATGGAAGACCGAGCTCAGCCCGGGTCAGCGTCGGAACGTGGAAAGTGTGACATGGCCCTTCCTGCGGAGGTACGGCTACAGAGCCGGAGGATCCATCGGAGGGGTGAGGCTTCCTGCGCACGAAGAACCGTCGAAGCGCACGCGGTGAGAACTGCATCTGCGACCAGACATGGACGTAGTGCTTGACCAACGCAAGCTGCAGAGCGTTCTGCGTGATCGCCGCGATCACGGTCACCCAGGCAACTCCGACAGCGCCGAGGTGGGGCGCGACCAGGATCTCTCCCGCGACCGCGAACGCGCCCGTGCAGAGCGTGATGGTCATCATGGGCTTCTGATGACCGGTCATGAGGAGGGTGACGCCGCTCGCGCCGCTCCAGACCGCGACCATCCTGCCGATGGCGAGGATCCCGAGCACGGTCGCTCCAGTCTCGTACCCGGGTCCGAACGTGAAGCGCATGGCCGGCCCGCCGAAAACCAGGAAGATCACCAACACGAGCAGGGACGGGAAGCCCGCCAGCGTGGCGCCTGCCCGTAGCGTCCTCTCCAGGTCCTTCGTGCGGCCCTGTGCATGAAGTTCGGAAATCATAGGGGGTAGGACGCCGCGCAAGATCCACAACGGTGTCGCGACCAAGACCACCAGTCGCGTGGCGGCGCCGTACACGGCGACGTCTGCTTGAGGTCGGAAAGCACCGAGGATCAACACATCGATGCCTGTCGACAGGAAGTAGCTCGCGACGTTGGTGAGCGCTGACGGCCACGCGATATCGAAGATCTCTCCCGGTTCGAGGCTCCCGTCCCCGTCGATCGCGCGCACCCGTGCACGCAGGGACAGTGCTCCGGCGAGGGTCACGAGCCCGGTGATCGTTCCGACGACGGCGAGGACCGTCAGGAGTCCGACGTCGCGCGTTCCGATCAACCACATCCCGCCGAACGCCGTCGCCATCACAACGTCGACGAGGATCGTGTCGTAGACCGTCGCTCGCTGGAAGTCTTGGAGTCCTCGGAAGGTTTCTACCACGAGCGATTGGACCGAGGCGGCTACGAGCCATCCAGCGGTCAGGGGGATACCCAACGCCACGAGGTCCGAGTGCAGGACGTTGCGTGCGAACGGTGGGCCGAGCAACATGAGGATCGCGCCCGCCGCGATCGACGCGGGTACACCGATCCGCATCGTGCGACGGATGGTTTGCCGGGCGCGCCCGGGTTGGCCGATCGCGAGCGACTGCGACACCAATCGGACGACTGCTCGGTCCAGACCTAGCTGTGCGATGAGGCTCCCGACGATGACGAGGGTGAAAGACGTGAGATAGGCACCGAACTCCGTCTTCGTCAGCAGGCGGGCGATGAATCCATTGATCACGATACCGAGCGGTATGCCGATGACGCGGGCGAGCAGCACCCACCCCGACCCCCGGAGGAGGCGATTCCTGATGGACGCAAGGAAATTCGCTTCGCTTGGCTCGTCCGTGACGGAAGTCGCTCCGGCGTCAGGCATCGGCATGCAGGCGGTTGGATCGTTGGGGAGCTGGGAGCATCCGCATCCTAAGCTGTCTCGTGCGACGGATCTCAGCCAAGGATAGAGGAGGGAGAGGTCGGCGGCCCTCGGCCGATGTGCCATTCCGCGTGGGAATGGCTTAAGGCCGTGGCGCGGGGATTAGGCCCGGGAGGGGCGTTACCCTTCGCCGGATGGCCGATCGTTCGGTGTCGCCTAGCGTGGACGAAGCTGTGGTGAGAGAGGGACGTGAGGATGCTGATGAGGTCGTTCGTGGATTCGCCTGTCGTCGGACCAGAAGGATGAGGCGGATTGAGCATGTCGGATACGCTCGAGGGTCGAGCTCGCGAGGCCGCGTATCGCCTTCGTTATCTCATCAACGCATACCCCCTCGTGTACGGCCCGCTGGGACGCATCCGTCATCGCGACCGGGTTGATTGGTCGGTCAAGCGTGATACCGAGCTCGCCATCGAGGGCTTCGGCCGATCGGGGAGCACGTTCGCGGTCGATGCCTTCGAGCTCGCACAGTCGCGGCCTGTACGCCTGGCTCACCACACCCACGCGGCGGCCCAGGTGATCACCGCGGCGAAGTGGAAGATCCCGACGATGCTGATCGTGCGTCAGCCGGGACAGGTCGTGCCTTCGCACATGGCCCGGCGAGATATCGGGCCGCGCCCGCCGCTCGTCGCGTGGATCCGCTTCCACGAGCGCGTGCTGCCCTACAGCGACGGCTTCGTCGTCGCTCCGTTCGAGGAGATGACGACGGACCTTGGTGCCGTGATCCGGCGGGTCAATCAGCGGTTCGGAACGAGCTTCGGAGTCTTCGACAACGATACGAGATCTGAAGCCGCGGTCTTCGCCAGGATCGAAGCCCGGAACCTCCAACGGTTCGGTGTCGGGTCGTCCGAGGGCCAGCGCTCGCTGGCTCGTCCCACCACGGAACGCGATGCCCGCAAGGAGGCGCTCCGTTCCCAGTACGAAGCGCCGGCGCTGGCGTCGCTCCGCGCTCGCGCCGAACGCGTCTATCGATCGCTCGTCCCTACCACGAGCGAACCATAGAGCCGATGCGCATCCTGTTGCTCCACTCGCGCTACCTCTCGGGCTCGGCCTCGGGGGAGAACCGTGTCGTCGAGGAGGAGACAGCGCTCTTGCGGTCGGGCGGTCACCAGGTGTGGTGTTACTCGCCGGAGCCACGGGTCGAAGGTACCCTCGACCGCGTCCGATCAGCCGTGTCGGCGATCTGGTCGGCCCAGACCGCCACGACGGTGGGCAGGCTCGTCGAGCGAGAGCGGATCGACGTGGTGCATGCTCACAATCTGTTCCCCACTCTCTCACCGACTCCTCTGCGGGCCGCTCACGATGCGGGGGCGGCCACACTCATGACTTTGCACAACTTCCGCTTGATGTGCCTGCCGGCCAATCTCCTGCGCGAGGGGCGCGTCTGCGAGGACTGTGTGGGGCACGTTCCCTGGCGGGGCGTCCAACACCGCTGCTATCGGGAGTCGGCGATCGGCAGCGCCGTGTTAGCAACGTCGCTCACCCTTCACCGTGCCCTGGGGACGTACGACGGCGTATCGCGATATCTCGCCGTCAGCGAGTTCGTTCGCCGCAAGCATGTGGAGGCCGGCGTCGACCCGTCGAGGATGGGCGTGAAGCCGAACTTCGTCTGGCCGGTGCCATCGCGTGAAGGGCCGGGTACGTACTTCCTCTTCTTGGGGAGGCTGGCCGAAGAGAAGGGGGTGGACACGCTTCTCCAGGCGTGGGCGCTCGGAACGCCCCCGGAACCCTCGTGATCGTGGGGGACGGACCACAGGCCGGAGCCCTGCGTGCCGTCGCGCCCCCCGGCGTCGAGTTCCGCGGCCAGGTGCCGCCCGATGAGGTTCCGGCGATCCTGGCTTCGGCCCGCGCCCTGATGATCCCGTCCCGCTGGTACGAGGCCGCACCTCGGTCGATTACGGAAGCGTACGCGGCGGGTGTACCGGTGCTCGCGAGCGACATCGGCGCCCTGCCAGAGGCCGTACAGGACGGCACCACCGGGTACGTCATCCCGGTGGACGACCCGGCGGCGTGGGAACGGGCTGCGCGGCGTCTCAATGACGACGTGGAGAGCCAGCGGCTCGGCGAGGAGGCTCGACGTCTGTGGAGCGACCGCTTCACCCCCGAACGAGGGCTCGAAGCCCTCGTCGCCCACTACGAAGCAGCCCTCGCGACCCGCCACGCGGACGGGCTACGAGGAGATCGGTAACCGATGTCCCAGCGGGCCGTGGACCAGATACGCTTCCTCGAGAGGCGAACCCCTGGTGATGGGGAAAGGCGGAACCGATGGCCGTAGCCGCTTCGAACCCGACGTCCCGATCGCGGGCAGGTTCCGCGCGGCCTCAGACGACGATCACCGACGGCTATCGATACGCACGCGGTGCGCTCTTCATCTTCGGAGCTTCAGCGGTCGATATCTTCAACGTCTTGGATCGCGGGGGCTCGAGGCGCTATCTGCTCCTGCTGATCCCCATCATGGTCGTCGCGTTGATACGGGCGCGTCGTCGATCGCTGGTCGTCCGGCGCCGCACTGCGACGGACAAGATCATCCTCGCCATCTGGTCGATGGGCATGCTCGGGACCTTGTACGGCATCCTCCAGGTTGGCGGGAACACGACGGCGCGCCCGTTGTTCTTCCCTATGACCCTCGCGTTCCTCTACCTCTTGGTGCTCGAATCACCCACGGACGAGGAATCGGCAAAGGTGCTGCGGGTCATGACCTACGTCGGCGCCGTCTATATCGGCCTGGCGGCGGTCGTGAACGTAGGGATCTTGCCCGGACTCGCCGCGTTCAAACAGTTCCGCAACGCGCAAGTCGCGTACGTCATGATAGGCATCGGCGGCGCGTACCTGATGCGTCGGTGGTGGCTATTCGGCTCGCTCTTGGTGTTGGAGGCGGTCAACTTCGCCGCGTATCCGTCGGCCACATCGATCCTTTGCACGATCGCCATGCTCGTGACGTTCTTCATCACGAAGCCTCATGGCTCGCGAGCGCGCCCGTACGTGATCGGGATCATGGCACTCTTCCTGGGGATGATCGCGCTCGCGCAGCTCTCGGAGGTCTCGCAGATCACGGGCGACTACTTCGTCGCGGTCGGCAAGGTCAACGCGAACGATGGCCGCTTGGCCATCTGGGGGGAGGGGATCCACCGCTGGCAGGCGTCGCCGTTCGTCGGAGAGATGTTCACCGGCGGGACCGTTGCCCAGACGTACCGGACCCGCAATGGCCAGATCCTGCAACTTCCCTTCCACAACGATTACGTCCTGTTCCTGGCGGGGGGAGGCATCCTCGGGCTGGGGCTCCTCATCGCGTTCATCTTGAGCTTGAACTTCACCCTCGTGCGCGCTTACCGGAGGTTCGTCGCACAGGACCGTGCGGAGCGAGCAAGTCTCGTCCGACTTTTCATGGTGGGTTTCAATAGCTTCTTCGTGGCTGCGGCATTCAACCCCGTGCTCGAGGGGCTCTCTCGTTCGGCGGTGATCTTCTCGATGTACGGCCTCGCCATGTTGGTGTGTCGTGACGATGGCCCAGCAGGATCGCCGGAGCGAACGATCCGACGCACCACTTCTGGAGATGTGAGACCGGCGCGGATCAGTTTCGCGGGCGCTCGCCCGCGTCGGTCCTGAGCCAGTCCGGCAGCCCCTCGCCCCGGCCCCGCCGTTCGAGCTTGGCCGCGAACGCAGCGTTCGACGCTGAGAAGAACCGCTGAAGGTGTTCCCTGGTCTGCGGCGACATCTGCGCCTGTTTCGGTTGACGGTTCAGCGAGTAGTAGACGCGCCGAAGGGGGCCTTTGAGGCTGCGCCGATTCCTGAGGGGGCCGCCTTCCCGATTGACCCAGAGCGCGAAACGCTGGACACCTCGATTCCGGACGTCCTCCGTCTTGTTCTCGATCGAGTAGTTGAACGTCGCAGCCTGGGCATCGTCGATGCCGAGCCACCGACAAGCTTCGCCGATGAATCCGGGAGGGTCTCGCACGAGATGCTCGAAGAACCAGACGACGATGTCGTCACCGAATCCGTCCAGCCAGGGATCGATGTGATCCACGTATGCGCCACCAGCGAGCCAGTAGTACGCCTGGTTCTCGCTCGTGCGCGGTTCCCTTGCGTCGAGCACGTGCTGACATCGAGCGACGTAGGCGTCGAAGGTCATGTCGGCGGGGATCGAGAGCCGGCTCTTCTTGAACCGGTACTCCGACCACATGCGTTGCACGGGATCGCGGAACATCAGGATCACCCGCGGATCCTCGAGGGTGGTCCTGATCAGGTCGATCGTTCGAGATCCGCCCTTGAAGTACTGCGGACTCGCCTCCATCACGTATCGCTCGGCACCGCAGTGGGTGAAGAGCCGCGCGTAGCTCTCGAGCGGGTCCGGCCGCCCGTGCTCGCCGTCGACTCGGAAGTAGCGCGGCTCCTTGACCGTCGAAGCGCAGATATCCGAGTGTTGCGACAGGTAGTGGAACATCGAGGTGGTTCCGGCTTTCCCGACGCCGGCGATCACGAGGTTCGGCAGACGTGAAGATGCTGGTTCGCTCACGGAGCGATACGCCTGCTGCCCAAGCTGTCCCGGTTCACGTCCCTATACTCCCATCCCATGTCGCAGATCTCCACGATCCATCCTCCGCGCGTGATCGTGAGCTCGGTGATCCGCTCGGCCGATCAGGGGCAGAGCCACGGCGGGGTATATCTCGTAGACATGTCGACGGGGGACACCGAGCAGGTCATCGACTGGAACACGTCCTCGATCGACTGGGAGGGGCGCGGCGGCGATCGCGGCTTGCGAGGGATCGCCTTCCACGCCGACCGGATCTACCTCGCTGCGAGCGATGAGATCTTCGTCTACGACCGAGGGTTCACGCAGCTCGGGTCGCTCCGGAACCGCTACCTGCGCCACTGCCACGAGATCTTCGTGTCCGGCCACCGGATGTTCGTGACATCGACCGGGTTCGACAGCGTGCTCGAATACGATCTGACGACCGAGCGGTTCACTCGCGGAGCCCTGCTTCGCTACGGCGAGGTCTGGAAGGCCCGACGGCGGATGGGGATCCGCCCCCGTCCGACGTTCCGAGTGTTCGATCCCGAGACCGATGACGGTCCCGCGCCCGCCGACACCAGCCACATCAACAACGTCTTCTCCGACGGCACGTCCGTGTATTGCAGTGGTGTGAACATGGGCACGCTCTGGCAGATCCGCGACGACCGGCTGTATCGCGCCGCCACGATCCCGTACGGCTCCCACAACGCACGGCCGTTCCGAGACGGCGTCTTGCTGAATCATACTGCGACCGATCGGATCGGCTACGTCGACCGGCGCGGCACGCTGCTCCACTCCTATCCCATCAAGCAATACGCCATCGACGAGCTGCAGCACGCGGAGCTCCCGCAGGAAAAGGCCCGGCAAGCGTTCGGCCGAGGACTCGCCGTGCTCTCTGACGATGCGTTCGCGGGTGGCTCGTCACCCGCGACGGTCACGCTGTATCGCTTCGACCCTCCCGAGGTGCTCACGTCGGTGAACATCTCCATGGACGTGCGGAACGCGGTCCACGGACTCGAGATCTGGCCGTTCGCTTAGACCGAGCAGGTGTCGGTGCCGGAGTCGATGATCGACCCGTCGATTGCCACGAACGACCAGTCGTAGCTCGTGGGATGGAGCGTCAGCTCCAAGACGCCGTAGTGGGTGAAGTCGAAGACCTCCTTCGACGGCCAGTGCGTGTTGATATGGCCGGCGAGCGACTTCCCCCCGGTTCCCACGATGAACTCCCTGACGCCGGTCGCGCTGGCAGCTCCGCTCGCGTCCATCTTGGCGAACCGCTCGTAATAGTGGCGGTGGCCGTTGAGGACGAGATCCGCATGGGCGGCGACCAGGTCGTTCCAGAGCACCGCGACGGACTTGTTGTTCGCCAGCTTCCCGTTGCCCGAACCGAATCTCGGCTGGTGCCAGTAGGCGAGCACGCACGAGTTCGTATGGGCTGCCAGATCCTGTTCCAGCCAGGACTCCTGCGTCGATCCGTCCTTGCACGCGACGGTGCTGCAGTTCGCGTTGAGGGCGATGAGGTGCCACGAACCGAGATCGAAGCTGTAGTAGTAGGCGTTGTTCGGCCCGAGGAGCTGTGGAGCGCCAGCGGCGGTGAAGTAGTTCCTATACCCACCCCCCGGCACCGGATTGCATCCCGAGCCCCCGGACGTCTGGTACTCGTGGTTGCCGATGGCCGGATAGGTGATGCTGGCGACCCGGCCCCAGGACGGCCCGTAGGAAGCCGCGAACGCGGAATCCCCCGCGCACTCGTATTGCTCATCGCCGAGCGCGAGCACCGCGTCGAAGGCTCCGGCGACCAAGAGGTCGGACGTCGCCTCCTGCATGCACTTCTTGCCGCTGCCGAGGCCGCCGTTGTACCCACTCGCCGTCGGGTCGCACGCGATGTCCCCCGCCGCCGCGATCACGGGATCGACGCCACCCGCGCTTGCCCCGGCGACTCCCGGGCCGCGGACATCCACGGACATCGGGCGCGCGGACGCGGCCACGAGCTGGCTGAGGACGAGCGTCCCGACGATCACTGAGAGCGCGAGCAAACGGACACGACTGCGTTCGGACATGGGGCCTCCACGGTTCGAGATAGGGCTGCTGAAGGTCATGAGTGTGTCGTAGGCCGATGTGGGGTGTCAATGCGACGAAGGATGGAGGCCGCGGGCCAAACGTTCCCCGACCATCGGCGGTCGCCTCCGGCCGCTCGCTAACGCGGGAGGCGGCGCCAGAGCAGCCTCGCCGCTCGGTCGCGGCCGACCCGATCGGTCTTCCAGTAGGCCGCCCGCACGAGGTCGGAGACTGAGCCGCGCGCCTTCGACGGTACCGTGTCGAGCTCTCGCAGCAGCTCCTCGAGATCGAAACCCATGATCGCCAGACGTTCGGCTCCGATCCATCGGAGATAGTCACGCGCCCAGTACTTGCGGACCGGCGAACGCATCGTTGCCTTCCATTTTTCCAGTGGTTCCGTGCTGAGCTCGCGGTAGCGTTCCACGCCGGTCGGATCTCCCATCCGGCCGTCGAGCCGGAGCTCAGAGAACGCGGTCAGTACCGCGGGATCGAACGGCAGGTCGAGGTGGTCGAATAACAACGGCCACGCCGTCAACGGGTCCCCGACGAGATCCTCGAACCGCACGCTCAAAGCGGCTCCCTCGTGCTTGCGGAACCCGTCGGTGAGGTTCGTCACCCCATCGAACAGGTCGACATGCCAGCGTTGAACGGCCCAACGCCCTTTCGCCCAGGTCTCGACGATCGACGCGGCTACCGCCAGTGGATTGCGCCACAGGAACACGAACCGCGCGTCGGGGAAGAGTTCGAACAGCTCGTCGACGATGAGGTGATACCGAGGCGTCTTGTCGAGGAAGTACCTGCCCTGAGCGTCTCCGGCGGCCAGGTCGTACAGGCGCAACGCGAGATCGCGCACCGTTGCGTGGTAGTCGTCGATCCCGTTCGGTAGGCGATCGGCGAATCCGCGTATCGCCCGCGCCGACGACACCTGCACATACTCCGCTTCGACGCCGCGTTCACGGAGCGCGTAGACCTGTGGCAAGAGGAACCAGGGCTCCGGAGCCGTCGCGATCTCCGGGGTCGACGCGAGCACCCGCTGGACCAGGGTCGAGCCCGACCGCGGGAGCGAGAGCAAGAAGATCGGCTGCCTCGTCACCGCTGCCTACCAGTCCTCATCGGCGTAGAACTCGTTCGAGAGCGGTTCCACACCGGCCCGGATCCGCTCGACGTCGGCGGGAGCGAGCCGGCGCTTCCACGCGACGACGCTTGCCGCGCTGTCGCGCTTGTGCGAGGCCGGGTCGGCGTCTTCCGCCGGGTTCTCGGTTCTGCTGTGATCTGCCACGATGCGCTGGACGGACGCGTCGTAGACGAGGCCGAGCCGATCGTAGATCGCGCGGAACGTCGCGTCGGGTGCCAGGCCACGTCCTCGAGCCGCAGGAACGTCCACGAAAGACGTTCGCGTTGGTAGCGCTCGATCGGCGCATGAAGCAGGTTCCACAGCAGGATGCCCTGGTCGAGCAGCGGCTGCTCCACGTCCGCGAATCGCGAGATCTCGGAGGCGTAGGGTGCCAGGACATCGCGCATGAGCAGTGGCTGACGCAGGAAATGATCGAACGGGTGGCGGAGCTGACGGCTCACGATGCTGTTGACGAACGCGGCGGGGTGACGGATCAGGACGATCACATCCATGTCGAACGTATCGTCGAGCCATCCGGCCGAGTAGATCGCGATCGGGTCCTTCAAGAGCGGCCGAGCCTTTCGCCGCCGCCAACTGGTGAACCGGGACCGATCACGGACGAGCCTGGCCGCATCCTTCGGGCTGCGAACGCTCCGAAGCTCGGCGATGACCTTGTACCTGAACCTCAGCATGTCCTGGATGGGCGTCACGTACGATCCGCCGTTCTCGTTCGTCACGTAGGGGAACCAGAACGGGAACCGCACATCGAGGATCCCCGGACGGTGCAGGACGCTGAACGGTTCCCACAGGTAGGCCGCGGGGGAGCGGGCGATGCCGCTATCATGCTTGCCACCCAACCCGTTCCGGAACGGTGGGAACCGGTGACGAGGATGGGTCGCCGGTCCATGCGGTCTACGTTACAGGACGTCCGGCAGGCGACCGATGACCCTTCTGGAACGGAACTTCGACGCTGGAGGCGGTTCGTGGGAGAAGCGGTGGTGCGTTGGGGCGTGGTGACGCCGACGTTGAACGGCGAGCGGTTCATCGAGCGCACCCTCGGATCGATCTGGAGTCAGCAGAGCGACCGGATCTCCATCGATCACGTGATCGTCGACGGCGGGTCGACCGACCGCACGCTCGAGATCGCCGCGAAGTACCCGTCGCGAGTGCTCAAGTCAGAGGACGATCAGGGCATGTACGACGCGGTGAACAAGGGTCTCGCGCTCGTCGAGGGCGACATCGTCGGCTACATCAATGCCGACGATGAGATCGCTCCGGGCGCGATGGAGATGGTCTCGAAAGCCTTCATGACCCACCCCGAAGTGGGTTGGGTGTGCGGCAAGGTCGAATACGTCGGTCCCGACAACGAGGTACTCGGTCGGATGCAGCCCGTCCCCTTCTCGTTGCGCTCGTACCTGGGGATCGGATGGTCTCCGATCCCACAGCAAACGGTGTGGGCGCGTCGATGGTTCTTCGATCGGGTCGGACCGTTCGACATCGACTTCAAGAATTGCGGGGACTACGACTGGTACGCGCGCGCCATGAAGCTTCAGCCTCCCCTGATCCTGCATCATGTCCTCGGCATGTTCCGTCTGCACCCGGACCAGATCTCGCTGGACGCTTCGAAGATGGAGCGCGAGAGCCGTATGGTGCTCGAGCGTCACGGTGTCCCCGGCCGGATCACATGGGCGATGGGACGCGCGCTCAGCCTTCGGTTGAACGCATCGAACCCCGCGTGGCTCGTCGCGAAGAAGCGCGGGCGCATCACGTTCACCTCGACTGAGTGACGTGCCGGCTGACGGAGGGGTTTGACATCCGGCACGAGGCCAGGTATCCCTAGTGCAGCGTCACCGACCGCCGGTGACGTTTTTCATTTGGATGGCGGTTGCGCGAAAGGGGGATGACCGAAGAGCCACGGACCCCAGCGCGGGGAAGACTCGGAAACGAGCGGCTCCCCAGATGGCATCTTCCCCCCTCATCGTGCGACCTTTGGTCGTACGCAGGAGCTCCCCCCGAGGCCGACCCCGATGGCTCGGAGTCGCACGGAAGCTCCGTTCCCTCGCGCGGACGGAGACCGGCACAGTTCCGTGGCGATCGCCGCGATCCTGTGATGACCGAATGGCGGAGCTGTGTCGCCGTCCGGAGCGCGGAGTGAGATCGAGGCGACCGACCAGGACGCGGACCAGAGCAGCCCATGAGCCGAAGGAGACCATCTTGATGAGATCCACAACCCACGGGACAGAAGCGAAGGGCTACAACCATCGAAGGTTCGCGTCGCGACTCGGGAGATCCGTCGTTGCGCTCGCGCTCTTCACGCTGATGTTGGTCGGGGTCCCAGCGTCGATCGCGAGCGCGAGCCCCGTCTCGTTCCACACGATGTGCAAGTACGCGAAGATGGCGCCGGACGACCCCATCGTCTATCCGAACCAGCCCGGGGCGTCGCACCTCCACGACTTCTTCGGGAACACGACGACGAACGCGAGCTCCACGCTGAGTTCCCTGCTCCACGGTGGAACAACCTGCGACGTCACGGCTGACACCGCCGCCTATTGGTTTCCTGCGTTGATCTCAAGCTCCGGACAGGTCGTCGTCCCGACCCGTGTCTCGGCATACTACCTCCAAGGATATCTTCAGCCGAACGAGCGGGTGACTGCGTTCCCGGCGGGACTGAAGATCGTGGCCGGCGGCGACACGCACGATCTCCTGATCGCCGGCTATTCCTGCAGCGAGGGGATGCCGCAGTCCTCGGTGCCCTTGAACTGCGGTAACGGATCGCTGCGGGCTGTGGTCGCGTTCCCGTCGTGCTGGGATGGGCGCAACACCGACAGCCCCGATCATCGGCGCCACATGGCCTACCCCACGGGAACGGGTTGTCCTTCTGGCTTCCCGGTCCGCGTGCCGAGGCTCGTCCTTCACGTCAGGTACCCGATCTCGAACGGCCAGGGATATCGGCTTTCGTCGGATCCCGGGTTCCATACATCGAACGGCATGTCGCTCCACGCCGATTACTTCAACGCCTGGAACCAGAACGCCCTCAACGCGCTGGTCCAGAGTTGTCTCAACGGCTCGGGAAGCGGTTGTCCCAACTAACGCGGAACAGTGTCACGGGTCCGATCCGGGAGGGCGAGCGGATGCTCGCCCTCCCGGCATCTTCCTATCGATGCGATCGAGTGGCGCTCAGGAACGCGCCGCCAGGAGACGCCCAATAGCCTTGCCAGGAAGCCCGCACGGGTTGGGATGATGAGGGATGCGACGAGCGTTGACCCTCTGGCACTCGCCTGGGTATCCTGTTAGCACTCACCGACCAAGAGTGCTAAGGCACACGCCGAGGGAACAAGGAGGAACGAGCATGGCGAAGGACTTCAGTTTGCGGCCCCTCGAGGACCGGATCGTCGTGAAGGCGAACGAGGGCGAAGAGATGACCTCTTCGGGCCTCGTGATCCCCGACACGGCGAAGGAGAAGCCCGTGGAGGGCACCGTCGTGGCGGTGGGCCCGGGCCGGTTCGAGGACGGGAACCGCGTCCCCCTCGACGTCGCGGTCGGCGACAAGGTCATCTATTCCAAGTACGGCGGCACCGAGGTCAAGGTCAAGGGCGAGGAGTACCTCATCCTGTCGGCCCGCGACGTCCTCGCCGTCGTCGGCACCAGCAGCAAGTAACCACCCAGGCTTCGGAGCGGGGGCTCGCGCGCGACTGAGCGCCGGGCCTCGTTCCATCTCACGCAGAAGGAGGCACCATGGCAGCCAAGCTGCTCAGGTTCGGTGAGGAGGCGCGGCGCTCGCTCGAGGCCGGCGTCGACAAGCTCGCCGACGCGGTCGCCATCACGCTCGGTCCCAAGGGCCAGAACGTGGTGCTCGACAAGAAGTGGGGCGCGCCCACCATCACGAACGACGGTGTGACGATCGCCAAGGAAGTGGAGCTCGAGGACCCGTGGGAGAACATGGGCGCGCAGCTCTGCAAGGAGGTCGCGACCAAGACGAACGACGTCGCCGGTGACGGGACCACCACCGCGACGGTCCTGGCTCGCGCCATGGTCAAGGGCGGCATGAAGAACGTCGCCGCCGGCGCCAACCCGATGGCCTTGAAGCGCGGCATCGAGAAGGCCGTCGACGCGGTCGTGAAGTCGATCGAGAAGCAGGCCAAGGACGTCGAGACCAAGGAGGAGATCGCGCAGGTCGCCTCCATCTCCGCCGCCGACCCTGCCATCGGCGATCTGATCGCCGAGGCCATCGACAAGGTGGGCAAGGACGGCGTGATCACGGTCGAGGAGTCCAACACGTTCGGCATGGAGCTCGAGTTCGTCGAGGGCATGCAGTTCGACAAGGGCTACATCTCGCCGTACTTCGTCACGGATCAGGAGCGCATGGAGGCCGGTCTCGAAGAGCCCTACATCCTGATCGTGAACAAGAAGATCTCGAGCGTGCAGGACATCCTGCCGCTGCTCGAGAAGGTCATGCAGTCGGGCAAGCCGCTCGCGATCATCGCCGAGGACATCGAGGGCGAGGCCCTCGCGACGCTCGTGGTGAACAAGATCCGCGGGACGTTCAACGCGGTCGCGGTGAAGGCTCCCGGGTTCGGCGATCGCCGCAAGGCGATGCTGCAGGACATCGCGGTCCTCACCGGCGGACAGGTCGTCTCCGAGGAGGTCGGCCTCAAGCTCGAGAACGCGACGCTCGACCTCCTGGGCTCCGCTCGCAAGGTGGTCGTCACGAAGGACGACACCACGATCATCGAGGGCGCGGGCTCCGAGGACGAGGTCAAGGGCCGCGTCAACCAGATCAAGGCCGAGATCGAGAACACGGACTCGGACTGGGACAAGGAGAAGCTGCAGGAGCGGCTGGCGAAGCTGTCCGGCGGCGTCGCGGTGATCAAGGTCGGCGCGGCCACCGAGGTCGAGCTCAAGGAGAAGAAGCACCGCATCGAGGACGCCGTATCCGCGACCCGTGCGGCCGTCGAAGAGGGCGTCGTCCCCGGCGGCGGTGTCACGCTCATCCGTGCCGAGAGCGCGCTGTTGAAACTCAAGCTCAAGGACGACGAGGCCACAGGGGCGAACATCGTCCGTGATGCCCTGTCCGAGCCGGCCAGGCGCATCGCAGCCAATGCCGGCTACGAGGGAGCGGTCGTCGTCTCCCAGCTCCGCGGTGAGGGCGACAGCGGGAACGGCTTCAACGCCGCCACCGGCGAATGGGTCGACATGGTGAAGGCCGGGATCATCGACCCGGCCAAGGTCACCCGGTCGGCGCTGCAGAACGCGGCCTCGATCGCCGCGCTCGTGCTCACCACCGAGGCCTCCGTCGTGGAGAAGCCCGAGGATGAGGAGGAGGCCGCTGCGGCGGCGGGCCACGGCCACATGCACTGAGTCGAACCGAAGACCGGTACCGCCTCACGAGGGCGGGGCGCGAAGCGCCCCGCCCTTCGTGCTGCCCGGGGCGAGCAGACGCGATGAGCGGTTGACAGGCTAACGCCGTTCCCTTATGCTGCGCTAACAATGTTAGCCACGAGGACGACCTCGAGGCGGAGCGGAAGGAGGCAGTCATGACGGCGAAGAACGAGCTGCGGGCGGAGGTCGAGATCGACGCCGATCCCGGCATCGTGTGGGAGGTGTTCACCGACTTCGGGGCCTATCCGGAGTGGAACCCGTTCATCACGGTCGATCGACGGGGATCAGATGCTGGGGGGCAGGCTGCGCGCGCGGCTACAGCCACCCGGGGCGCGCGGGTTCACGATGAAGCCCACGGTGACGGTCAACGAGCCCGGCACGGCGTTCGGATGGTTGGGACGGCTCGGCGGAGTGCCTCACCTCTTCGACGGTGCCCACCGGTTCGAGCTGGAGCCGATCGACGGCGGCAGCCGGACGCGGTTCGTGCAGTCGGAGCGGTTCCGGGGGGCCCTGCTGCCGTTCGTGCGCCGGGCCATCCTGCCGGCCACGCTGCGGGGGTTCGAGGCCATGAACCGTGCGCTCGCGGACCGGGCCGCGGCGGCGAAGGCCGCGGCCGCGTGACGACCGGCGAGGTCGGCGCACGGCTGACCCCGCGGCGGCGCGAGATCGTCGCGGCGGCGCGGCAGATCCTGGAACGCGACGGCGAGTCGGCGCTGACGATGCGCCGGCTCGCCGCCGACCTGGGGATGAAGGCGCCGTCGCTCTACAAGCATTTCCCGGACAAGGAGTCGCTGGAGCTCGAGCTGATCGTCCTCGGGTTCGAGGAGTCGGCCGCGGCGTTCGAGGCGGCGCTGGCCTCGAAGCCGCGGTCGCAGATCGCGGCGCTGGGAGCGGCCTACCGGGACTACGCGCGCGCGCATCCCCACATCTACCGGCTGATGACCGATCGGCCGCTCCCTCGAGAGCGGCTCCCCGTCGGTCTCGAGTACCGGGCCGCGGCGCCGCTCGCGCAGGCGATGGGTTCCGTCGCGGGCGCCCGGGCCGCGTGGGCGTTGGCGCACGGCCTGGTGATGCTGGAGATCAACGGGCGGTTCCCGGCGGACGCCGACATCGATGCGGCGTGGGAGGCGGGCGTCACGGCCCTGGAGCGCATCCGGCAGACGTGACCTAGACTGCCGCCGATGTTCGAAGACCTCATCCGAGGCTGGGACGGCGAGTTCGTCGCGTCACGCTTCGACGAACCGTCCTCGACCTGGATGTTCGTCGGCGTGCACTCCACGGCGCTCGGGCCGGGCTTCGGCGGCACGCGGATGAAGGTGTACGCCGCGCCGGACGACGCCCTCGCGGATGTGCTGCGGCTCTCGTCGGCCATGACGTTCAAGAACGCCATGGCCGGTCTGCCGTTCGGCGGCGGGAAGTCGGTGCTCGCGGTTCCCGCGATCCCCGACGGCGACGCACGGACCGAACTGCTGCGGCGATACGCGGACTTCGTCGCGTCGCTGGGCGGGAGCTACGTCACCGCGTGCGACATGAACACCACCGAGGCGGACATGGACGTGGTCGGGGAGCGGTGTCCGCACGTGATGGGGCGGAGCGTCGCGGCCGGGGGCTCCGGCACGTCGGCGCCCGACACGGCGATCGGCGTGTTCCACGGGATCCGCGCCGGCCTGGCGCATGCGTTCGGGTCGGACGATCCCTCGGGCAGGACGATCGTGGTCGAAGGGGCGGGCGCCGTCGGTGGACCGCTCTGCGACCTGCTGGCCGGCGCCGGCGCCACGCTCGTGGTGTCCGATGTCGTCGCCGACCGGGCGAAGGCGGTCGCCGATCGGGTCGGCGCGGACATCGTCGAACCGGAGGATGCGTTCGACACCGCGTGCGATCTCTTCTCACCCTGCGCGACGGGTGCCGTGCTGAACGCCGACACGATCCCGCGACTGCGCTGTCGGGTCGTGGCCGGCGCCGCGAACAACCAGCTCGCGGCGTCCGTCGACGCGGATCGTCTGGCCGCCGCGGGCATCCTGTACGCGCCCGACTACGTCGTGAACGCCGGCGGCGTGCTCCACCTCGCCGGCTACGAGCGACTGGGCTGGACGCCGGACGAGATGGCGACGCGGTTGGCGGGATCGGCGACACGCTCTCGCGACGTGTTCGAGGCGGCCGACGAGGACGGCGTCACGCCCGAGGCGGCCGCCGACCGCATCGCGCTCGGCAGGATCGCGGCGTCGTGACCGCCGCGGCAGAGAACGCGCGCGCCGGCGACCTCCTGGCGAGACGGGTTCCGTTCGGCTAGGTTCCTCGACATGATCGAGGTCCTGGCCGTCAGGGTCGTCGCTGCGACCATCGTCCTCGCCGCCTTGGGCGGTCTGGCGATCGGGGGCCTCTTCATCTGGTGGTTCCGCCGGAAGTAGCGGCGGAGACACTCGTCAGGTCTGCACGCGCTTGATGAATCCCGAGATGCCCCACGCGCCGAGCAGCGCGGTGAACAGGATCATGCCCGCCGTAGATCCCCCAGAGCGGCATGTGCTCGACGTAGGGCGTGAGCGACACGCGCATGCCCTCGCTCATGTAGACGAGCGGGTTCACCAGGACGACGGCCTTGAGCCACGGGATCGGCGTGAGCGCGGCCCACGGGTAGTAGGTCGCTCCGAGGAACGTGATCGGGATGACGACCAGACCGAAGATCAACGGGACCTTCCGCGGGTCGGCGCGGGTCCCGATCGACAGGCCGAGCGCGGCGCCGAGCACCGACGCGATCGGCAGCACCGTGACGAGCCGCCACCACACGATCTGCAGATGCACGGCGCGTGATCGGGATCCAGTGCGCGAGCGGGAAGACGATCGCCGCGGCGATCAATCCCTGCACCGCGCCGCCCAAGAGCTTCCCGCTCGCGACCGCCCACACCGGCAGCGGCGCCATCACGCGGTCCTCGATCTCGCGCGTGTACCCGAACTCCTGGACGAGCGGCAGCGCCACCGCCTGGATCCCCTGGAAGATGCAGGCGATCGCGATCACGCCGGCCACGAGGATGCTCGAGAACGTCGGCCTCTCCTTTCGCGCCGCCGACCCCCTGCCCGATCTGCGGGAAGACGTACGTGAACACGAACACGAAGAGCAACGGCTGCATCACGGTGCGCAGGACGAACTCGAGGAAGTTCTTGCGGAGCACGGTCAGGTCGCGCAGCATCAGCGCGCCGAACGCGATCATCGGCGTGCTGCGGTACGGCTCGACCGTGGGCAGCCCGATCGGTGGAGCGGTCGTCTGCGCGCTCATTCCCTCAGGTCCTTCCCGGTGAGGTTGATGAAGACCGTCTCGAGCGTGGGCTCCTCGATGGACACGTCGTGCACCGGGAACCCGCCGGCCTCGGCGGTCGCGATGATCCGGGGGAGGAGCCCCTCGGAGCCCTTCGCGGTGAGCTGCACGGTTTCCCCGATCACCGTCGTTCCCGTGATCCCGTCGAGGTCGTGGAGGTGCGCGGCCAGGAAATCCGGCTCGGTGCCCGCCTTGATCATCACGACGGAGTCGCCGCCGACCGAACGCTTCAGTCCGTCGGGCGTGTCGAGCGCCAGCAGCTTGCCGTGGTCCATGATGGCGACCCGCTCGCAGAGCCGGTCGGCCTCCTCCATGTAGTGCGTGGTCAGCACGACCGTCTGCCCTTCGCGATGGATCTGTCCGATGATCTCCCACAGCGCGATCCGCGACTGCGGGTCGAGGCCGGACGTCGGTTCGTCCAGGAAGAGCGTGCGCGGCCGGTGGACGATGCTGCGCGCCACCATGAGCCGCTGGGCCATGCCCCCGGACAGCGTGGACACGTCGGCGTGCGCGCGGTCGGCGAGCCGGAAGACCTCGAGTATCTGCGTGGCCACGCGTTTGGATTCCCGCTTGCCCATCCCGAAGTAGCGCCCGTGGAAGTAGAGGTTCTCCCACACGGTGAGGCTGCGATCGAGCGTGTTGGTCTGCGAGACGACGCCCATGAGAGCCTTCGCCACGGATGGATGCGCGACGACGTCCACGCCGGCGACCGTCGCGCGCCCTTCGGTGGGGATGACGCGCGTGGTGAGCATGCCGACCGTCGTGGTCTTGCCCGCGCCGTTCGGCCCGAGCAACCCGAAGATCTCGCCCTCGTGGACGTCCAGGTCCAACGCGTCGACGGCCTTCACGCCCGTGTCGTAGACCTTGGTGAGCCCTTCGGTCCGTATCACCACGCCGTCGGTCATCGGGGCGGGCGCCTCAGGCTGTACGTTCGTCTGCATCTGCGCCTCCCACGTTCGTCCGGATGCGGGCGAGGATCCGCCGCAGGTTCGCCTGGTCCTCTTCGGAGAGCCCGCCGGTCACGCGCTGTCCGGCCTTCTGCGAGGCCGCCTTGAGTCGCCGATACAGCGTGCGACCTGCCGGCGTGAGCGCCATATGGAACTGCCGCCGGTCGCCGGGATCCCGGGTTCGAACGATCAGGCCGTCTCGTTCCATCCGGTCGAGGTGCCGCGTGAGCGTCGCGCCCTCGATCCGCAGGTCCTTCGCGAGGTTCCGTTGGTTGTCCCAGCCCCCGCGCTCCACGCCGTACAACACGACCCAGGTGGCCAGGGAAGCTCCCGCCCGGGTCAGCGCCTTCTCGAAGTACTCGCGGACGGCCTTGCCCGTCAGCACGACGACGCGGGGAAGCGGTTCCTCGTGAGATGGTTGCATGGCTAATCGTTAGAAAGCTAACGAAGCGACCCGCCGAGCGTCAACTGAACGGCTTCTCCTGCGCGGCGAGCCCGAGGCCCACCATATCCAGCGCCGCGAACGCGCCGTTCACGACCGCCAGTAACCACCAGGACCACGTCGACGCGCCTTCGGGGAGACCGAAGAGCGCGTGGAGCATGAACACCGTCGCCGTTCCCGCCTCCAGGACCACGAACGCCCAAGCCCACCACCACACGTCCTCCAGGCGCTGCGAGACGAGCATCATCAGCAGGGCGAGGACGACGGCCATCACGCCGAGGGCGCGGAACCAGGCGTCGTCCGTCGAGCGCCGGCTGGCGACCCACCGTGTGGAGGAGCCAACCGGGCGCCACCCCCACCACGAAGCCGAACACCGCCCAGAGGGCGGCTTGCGCGCTCAGCACTCGTCGCAGGAACGTCATGAGGAGCATCTCCGCAGGTCGGTCGGGGTCTCAGGCGGCTTGGTAGGATACGCGAACCGCGGAAGCGCCCTTGTGGGCGATGACGCCCGCTTCCGCTTCGAGACCCCGGATCGAAAGGGATATCTTCATGCAACAAGGCCCCAGGGTCGCGGTGATCGGGCTTGACTGCGTCGCACCGCAGCTCCTGTTCCGCGACCTGCTCGATGACATCCCCAACATCCGCAAACTCATGGACGCAGGGATGCACGGCGACCTCGCGAGCATCACCCCGCCGATCACCGTTCCCGCCTGGGCGTGCGCCATGACCGGAAAAACGCCTGGCCAGCTGGGGATCTACGGCTTCCGAAACCGCAGGGACCACACGTACGACGGGCTCTCGATCGCGACCTCACTCTCCGTGAAGGAGCCCACCGTCTGGGACAAGCTGGGTGAGGAAGGGGATGCGATCACTCTTGATCGGCGTTCCGCCCGGTTTCCCACCCCCGAAGGAGTTCCCCGGTTGGCGCGTTGCCTGTTTCCTCACCCCGCCGAGCGCGGAGCGGTTCGCGTTCCCACAGGAGCTCGAGACGGAGATCGCCGAGGAGCTCGGGGGTCCCGGGAACTATATCTTCGACGTGCCGAAGTTCCGCGAGCAGGACCTAGACTACGCGCTCGGTCAGATCTTCAAGATGACCGAGCGCCGGTTCGCGGTGGCGCGTCGGCTTGTTAAGAACAAACCCTGGGACTACTTCATGATGGTCGAGATGGGGACCGACCGTCTCCACCACATCTATTGGAAGTACGTGGATCCGACCCACCCGCTGTACGTGCCCGGGAACCCGTTCGAGTCGTCGTTCAAGGATTACTACCGGTTCCTCGACGACCAGGTCGGTTCGCTGCTGGCGCTCCTTCCCGAGGATGTCATCACGATCGTCATGTCCGATCACGGCGCTCGTCCGATGATGGGTGGCCTCTGCTTCAACGACTGGTTGATGCAGGAGGGATACCTGGCGATGTCAGAGACGCTCTCCGGGCCGATGCCGATCGCCGACGCGCCCATCGACTGGGCTCGTACGGTCGCATGGGGTGACGGTGGTTACTACGGCCGGTGCTTCCTGAACGTGAAGGGCCGAGAGCCAGGGGGGATCGTCGACCCGTCGCAGTACGAGGCGGTTCGCGACGAGCTGATAGCGAAGCTGGAGTCGGCGCTCGGGCCGGATGGGCAGCCGCTCGGGACGAAGGTGCTGAAGCCGCAGGACGTCTACCCTGAGGTTCGCGGGGTGGCGCCCGATCTCATCGTGTACTTCGGTGACCTCGCATGGCGCTCGGTGGGCTCGGTCGGCAATCCTAGCCTGTACACCTACGACAACGACACCGGTCCCGACGGGGCGAACCATGACCGCACGGCCGTTTTCGCCATGAAGGGGCTGCCCGGACAACCGATGGGTCGCGTCGAGGGCATGAACCTCGTCGACGTCGGGCCCACCATCCTCAAGCTGTATGACATCGAGGCGCCCGAGGGCGTCGTCGGAAGGAGCTTCCTGTGACGCAAGGCGAGAGAGGGTTCACGGTGTGGTTCACCGGGCTTTCGGGGTCGGGGAAATCCACGATCGCGGAGATGCTGTACCACGAGCTGCAGGCGCGCGGCCTGAAGACCGAGATCCTGGACGGCGACGAGGTCCGCAAGAACCTGTCGAAGGGTCTGGGTTTCTCGAAGGAGGACCGTGACACCAACATCCTGCGGATCGCGTTCGTCGCCGACCTGCTGACGCGCAACGGCGTGGCGACGATCTGCTGCCCGATCTCCCCGTACAAGGAGACCCGGGACGCCGCTCGCGCGCAGATCGGCGAATTCGTGGAGGTCCACGTGGACGCCACGGTTGCGGAGATCGCCGAGAACCGCGACCCGAAAGGTCTGTACAAGAAGGCGCTCGCCGGCGAGATCACCGGGTTCACCGGCGTCGACGATCCGTACGAGGCACCCGAGAACCCCGAGCTGCGGATCGACACGGAGTCGGAGGACCCCGAGGCCTCATTGCAGCACGTCTTGGACACCCTGAAGTCGCACGGCTACATCGACGACGCGACGCCGATGATCGAGGGCGACCGGGTCCACTCGGGCCTGACCGACCTCCGGGTCACCGACACGGGGCACGTGGCCAAGGAAGCCTGAGTCGCGAGGCCTGCTAGGCTTCCTCCATGCAGCGATGACGCCCATCCGGGAGCGGGTGGGCGTCTTGCGTTTCCGGAGCGTCGGCGAGCGAGGCGGGGGTAGGCGGGCATGGAGTACGAGATCGGCATCGGGAAGACGGGCAGGCGAGCCTACGGGCTCGACGAGGTGGCGATCGTCCCGTCCAGAAGGACGCGTGACCCCGATGACGTGGACATCAGCTGGGAGATCGACGCGTACACGTTCCCGCTCCCGATGATGGCCTCGGCCATGGACGCGGGGGTCTCGCCCGCGACGGCGATCGAGGTCGGCCGGCTCGGGCGGACTCGCGTGCCTGAACCTGGAAGGCCTGCAGACGCGCTACGAGGATCCCGAGCCCGTGTTCGACGAGATCGCCTCGCTGCCGGACGACAAGGCCACGCGCCGGATGCAGGAGCTGTACAAGGAGCCGGTCAAGCCCGAGCTCATCGTGAAGCGGATCCGGGAGATCAAGGACGCCGGTCATGTCACTAGTGCTTCACTCACGCCACAGCGCGTGATCGAGTACGCCCCGCTCGTGCTCGAGGCCGAGCTCGACATCCTGGTGATCCAGGGCACGGTCGTCTCGGCGGAGCACGTCTCCACGCGGACCGAGCCGCTCAACCTGAAGGAGTTCATCGCCGCGTTCGACCTGCCGGTGATCGTCGGCGGGTGCGCCTCGTACTCGACGGCGCTCCACCTGATGCGGACGGGGGCCGTGGGCGTGTTGGTCGGCGTGGGTCCCGGCAACGCATGCACCACGCGCGGCGTCATCGGGGTGGGTGTCCCGCAGGCGACGGCGATCGCGGACGCCGCCGCCGCACGTCGCGAGCACCAGCACGAGACCGGTCGCTACTGTCACGTGATCGCGGACGGCGGCATGCGGACCGGCGGCGACATCGCCAAGGCGATCGCCTGCGGCGCCGACGCGGTGATGATCGGCTCTCCGTTGACCCGCGCGTACGAGGCTCCCGGTCGCGGCTACCACTGGGGGATGGCGACGTTCCATCCGTCGCTCCCGCGTGGGGCGCGCGTCAAGACGCAACAGGTCGCGTCGCTCGAGGAGATCCTGGTCGGGCCGGCGCACGAGAACGACGGCACGTTCAACCTGTTCGGCGCGCTCGCGACATCGATGGCCACCACCGGCTACGCGAACGTGAAGGAGTTCCAGAAGGCGGAGCTGGTGATCGCGCCGGCGATCAAGACCGAGGGCAAGCTCTACCAGACCCAACAGCGTGTCGGGATGGGACACTGAGGAGCGTTGTGACGCAAGCTGACCCGCGCCCCGTCCTGGTCGTCGACCTGGGGGCGCAGTACGCGCAGCTGATCGCGCGGCGCGTCCGTGAGTGCAACGTGTACTCCGAGATCGTCCCCCACGACCTCTCGATCCGCGAGCTCCGGAAGATGCGCCCCGCCGGGATCATCCTGTCGGGCGGGCCGGCGTCCGTGTACGAGGACGGTGCCCCGAGCCTGGATCCGCGGGTGTTCGACCTGGGCGTGCCGGTCCTCGGGATCTGCTACGGGCACCAGCTCATGGCGCAGGCGCTCGGCGGCGAGGTGGCGGCGACCGGTCAGCGCGAATACGGGCGCACGACGCTGACGGTCGATCGACCCGGCGTGCTGCTCGCCGACATGCAGACGACGGAGCAGGTGTGGATGAGTCACGGCGACGCCGTCGTCCGGGAGCCGGACGGGTTCCGGGTGGGGGCGCACACCGACGTCATCCCGATCGCGGCGATGGAGGATCCGGAGCGCGGCCTCTACGCCGTGCAGTTCCATCCGGAGGTCACGCACACGCTGAACGGCATCGCGGTCCTGAAGCGGTTCCTCTACGACGGCTGCGGACTGCTTCCCGACTGGACGCCGGTCAACGTGATCGATCGAGCGGTCCACGCGATCCGCGAGCAGGTCGGTGACGCCCGTGTGCTCTGCGCGCTCTCGGGCGGCGTCGACTCCGCGGTCGCGGCGCTCCTGGTCCATCGCGCGGTCGGCGACCAGCTCACGTGCGTGTTCGTGGATCACGGCCTCAACCGCGAGGACGAGCCCGCGCAGGTCGAGGAGACGTTCGGCCGGCATTTCCGGATCCCGCTCGTCCACGTGAAGGCCGCGGACCGGTTCCTCGCGAAGCTCGCCGGCGTCACCGATCCCGAACAGAAACGCAAGGCGATCGGCGAGGAGTTCATCCGGGTGTTCGAAGAGGTCGCCCGCGATCACGCGGACGCGCGGTTCCTGGTGCAGGGCACGCTGTATCCCGATGTGATCGAGTCGGGGTCGTCGACGGCCGCCAACATCAAGAGCCATCACAACGTCGGGGGCCTGCCCGAGGACATGGCGTTCGATCTGGTCGAGCCGCTCCGCGACCTGTTCAAGGACGAGGTCCGCCGGGTGGGGGCGGAGCTGGGGCTCCCCGAGGAGATCGTGTGGCGTCAGCCGTTCCCCGGGCCGGGGCTCGCGGTGCGCATCGTCGGCGAGGTCACCTCCGAGCGGCTCTCGATGCTCCGGGGCGCGGACGGGATCGTGCGCGACGAGATCCGTCGCGCCGGCCTGGAGCGCGAGACGTGGCAGGCGTTCGTGGTGCTGCTCGCCGACGTGCAGTCGGTCGGGGTCATGGGCGACGGCCGCACGTACGAGCACCCCGTGATCCTTCGGGTCGTGACCAGCGAGGACGCCATGACCGCCGACTGGGCGCGGCTGCCGTACGAGCTGCTCGATCGCATCTCGAGCCGCATCGTCGCCGAGGTCCCGGGCGTGAACCGCGTCGCGTACGACATCACGTCCAAGCCTCCCGGAACGATCGAGTGGGAGTGAGTCGACCGACCGTCAGACCCGGTCGGCGGTGACGATCAGGCGCTGGCTCGAGGAGTACCGCGGGTTGCACGTCGTGAGGACCAGGGTCGGGGTCGGCGTTTGCGTCAGCACGAACGCCCGAGCCTGCTTCTGGGACCACGAACACGTCCGACACGACGGTAGTGGAACGTCCCGTACTCGGTCCTGAGGGTGATCGGGTCGCCGACCTGCATCGAGTCCAGGTGGTAGAACGGCGCCAGGTACGTGGTCCGGTGGCCGGCGATGCCGACGCGCCCCGTCGGGTCCCACGGATCAGCGGTCTCCGGGTAGTGTCCGGGACCCTTCTTGAGCGACTCCTCGTCCGTGCCCTGGACCACGATCAGGTCGAGGTCGATCCGAGGGATGATCAGTTCGGCGTACGCGGAGCCGCGCAGCGGCGCGGGGGCGCCCGCCGGTGGTGCTTGCGCGGGATCCTTCGTGTCGACGACGTGCGTGAACGTCTGCTTCAGGTCGCTCTGCGCGGCCTTGGTGGTGAGCCCGGTGCCCCAGAGCAGCCAGCCGATGTAGCCGCCCAATCCGGCCGCGATCATCAGGCACCCGATGCCGAACCACTTGAGGATCAGCGCAGGGAGCGGCCGGCGGGGCCGAGGCGCCACCGTCTGCGCGCGGGGGAGGGTGGCCTCGGCGTTCACGATGCGGCCAGCGTACCCTCGGTCGGTAGCTCTCTCAACGGTTCGCGACCAGGGCGGTCGTCGGAGCCACCTACAATCGGCTCGTGAGCGTCCGCTCCCCCCTGCTCGAAGGCCTGAACGACATCCAGGCCGAGGCCGTCCTCCATACGGAGGGGCCCGTCCTCATCGTGGCCGGCGCCGGCTCCGGCAAGACCCGCGCGCTGACCCATCGCGTCGCGTTCCTGATCCGCGAGCTCCGCGTGTCACCCGGGGCGATCCTGTCGATCACGTTCACGAACAAGGCCGCGCGCGAGATGGCCGACCGGGTCGAGGGCCTGGTCGGAGGGCGGGTCGCCAGGGGGATGTGGATCCTGACGTTCCACTCCACGTGCGCTCGGATCCTGCGTCGCGAGCACAACCATCTGGGCATCCCGTCGAGCTTCACGATCTACGACGACGGCGACACCGAGCGGTTGATCGCCGGTGTGCTGAAGGATCTCGACCTCGATCCCAAGCGGTTCCCTCCCAAGGCGATGGCCGCCGCCATCGGCCGGGCGAAGGATCAGGTCGTGGACGAGGACGCGTACGCCCGGAGCGCCGACAACTTCTACGAAGAGACCGTCGCGCGCGTCTATTCGGAGTACGAACGGCGCAAGCACGCGGCCGGCGCGCTGGACTTCGACGACCTGATCACCGAGACCGTCAAGCTGTTCCAGCTCCACGCGGAGGTCCTGGAGCACTACCAGGAGCGGTTCCGCTACATCCTGGTCGACGAGTACCAGGACACGAACCGCGCGCAGTACGAGCTGGTGAACCTGCTGGCCTCGCGGTACCGCAACGTGTGCGTCGTCGGCGACGCCGACCAGGGCGTCTACTCGTGGCGCGGCGCGACCATCAAGAACATCCTCGACTTCGAGCGCGACTATCCCGACGCGGCCGTGTTCCTGATGGAGCAGAACTACCGCTCCACGCAGAACATCCTGGGCATCGCGAACGCGCTGATCGAGCACAACGTGCAGCGCAAGCCGAAGAGCCTGTGGACCGAGGCGGGCAACGGCGAGCTGGCGGTCCTCTACCGGGCGGAGGACGAGCACGACGAGGCGTTCTTCGTCGCGGACGAGATCGAGCGGCTGCGCCAGAGCGAAGGGTTCCGCTACGGCGACGTCGCCGTCTTCTATCGCACGAACGCCCAGAGCCGCGTGATCGAGGACGTGCTGATGCGCGTCGGCGCTCCCTACCGCGTCTTCGGCGGCGTTCGGTTCTATCAGCGCAAGGAGATCAAGGACGTCCTGGGGTACCTGCGGCTGCTGCTCAACCCGCAGGACGTCATCTCGTTCCGCCGTGTGGTCAACATGCCGAAGCGCGGGATCGGCGATGCGACGGTCTCGGCGGTCGAATCGTTCGCGCGCGAGGAAGGCATCAGCGTGATCGACGCCGCGCATCGCGTCGACGAGATCGCCACGCTCGCGGCGCGGGCGAAGGGCGCGGTCGCCGGCTTCGTCCAGGTGATGGACGCGCTGCAGGCCCACCTGGACGACGGCGCGGGCCCGCCGCGGATGGTGGAGTTCGCGGCGCAGGAGTCCGGCTACATGGCCGAGCTCGAAGAAGACCGCACGGTGGAGGCGCAGGGTCGCATCGAGAACCTGCAGGAGATCGCGGGCGTCGCCGCCGAGATCGTGGCGCGGGAGCCCGACACCGATCTGGCCGGGTTCCTGGAGCAGGTCTCGCTCGTCGGCGAGCAGGACGAGTACGACGAGGAGGAGTCCGTCATCACGCTGATGACGCTGCACATCGCCAAGGGCTTGGAGTTCCCCGTGGTGTTCATGGTGGGGATGGAGGACGGGATCTTCCCGCACTATCGGTCGATGACCGACGCGGCGGCGCTCGAGGAGGAGCGTCGCCTGGCCTACGTGGGGATCACGCGGGCGCAGCGGAGGCTCTACCTGTGTCACGCGTGGAGTCGCACGTTGTTCGGGCAGACCCAGTACAACCCGGCGTCGCGTTTCCTGGGCGAGCTCCCCGAGCACCTCCTCGAGCTGAAGGAGCACGAGTCCCGGAGCCGCCCACGCCGCGACGGCCGTCCGCCCGCGCGGACGAGAGCCGAACGCGGCTATTCGGTCGTCGGCCTTCCCGGAACGTCGGGGCAGACCGACGTCGAGCCCGGGTGGACGCCGCCGCGACCGGCCGGCGTTCCGAAGCGCGATGCCGTCGCCATCTCCGCCGGCGACACCGTGATCCACGAGCGCTGGGGCGAGGGGGTCGTCACCACGGTGAGCGGCATGGGCGACGACGCCGAAGCGAGCATCATGTTCCCGGACGTCGGGGAGAAGCGGGTGCTGCTGGCCTACGCCCCGCTCACCAAGGTCGGCTGATCCGAGGACCGATCGATCATCGGGGAACGGCGGTGAGGATCTGGCGCAGGGCGGCGGCGAAGGCGTCGGGTTCCCCCGTCTGCCCGTACTCGCCGCCGAGGAATCCGTCATGGCCGCCGGGGAAGGTCACCGGCCCCGTCCCGAGCCGTTCCGCCATCGCCGTGGCGGAACGGCCGGTCATCGCCCTGCCACTCGTCGTTCCGACGCCGATGACGACGCGGGTCGGCGCCGAACGGAGGGCATCGAAGTCGTGCTGGTACGCGATGCACGAGGGCATGTTCTGCCCAACCAGCGGATCGTCCCGAGAACCGTCGTCTTGCGTCGGCAGCCCGAACATGGCCGGATCGGGTGCGGGCCGACCTCCGTAGTCTGCCGGGAGCGGTCCCTCGATGCTGGCGAGCTGGATGAACTTCGCCATCGCCGGCCCGTATCCGTCGCGCTCGTAGGTCTCGCGGATGTCCGCGCAAGCCCTCAATACCTCCTCACGATCCGGCAGCACCTGGCCGGCCGGCGGCTCGTGTGCGACGAGCGTCCGTACCTGTTCTGGATGGCGGGCCACCAGGGCGAGCGCGTTCACGGCGCCACCGCTGGTGGCGAAGATATCGACCGACCCAGCGTCGAGCGCCGAGATCAATCGATGCAGGTCGTCGGCGTGCTCGACGGGCGTGGTCTCGGTGGCGCCATCGGTCCGCTTGCTCCGCTCCGCCCCACGGGGGTCGTAGGTCACGACCGTGCGGTCGTCGAAGTGTCGGGCGAGGGTCACGAACCCCTGGGCGCCCATGGGCGATCCGAACAAGAGAAGGACCGGCTCGGAGCTGGACTCGCTGGGGCGGACCTCGTACGTCAGTGTCGCGCCCGGCACATCCAACGTGTGAGTCGTGGGTTCGTTCATAGGCTCGGTGGATGCTCTACGTCTGTCTCACGGCCCCCGACGGCCAACGCAGGAGTATACGCAACTTTCCCGCGACGGTGTCCCCCTGAGATAGAGGCAGGGGCCCGGCTGTCGCCTCCGTTCTCGCCGGGTCACCGCCGAGCTGTCAGCTGAGCGGTAGGTGTCGCAGCCCGCTCTCCGGGTCCCACGCCAGCGCGCGGTGCGCGTCTCCGAAGATCGTGAAGCCGGCCGACTCGACGTCGAGCGAGAACAGGTGGAACTCCGGCTCGTCGGGCTGCCAGTCGATCCGGGCCTTGATCGCGGCTTGATAGGCGCGCCGCAGATCGGGCTCCAGGACGTCGACGGCGCGGCCGTAGAGCTTCAGGTCGCCGTCCGTGCCCATGCGGTCGCACGTGACGCTATGCACGACGCACCGGGGATCGCGCAACAGGTCGAGGGCCTTCTTCGACCGCCACATCATGCCGAGGAACAGATGTCCCTGCGTGACGTCGAGCTCGCACGGACTGATCCGCGGTGACCCATCTGCGCGGAGCGTTCCGAGCATCACCAGCTCGTCCTTGCTGAACCGCTCCTCCGCCATGGTTCCGATCTCCGGACATGCGTCGACGAACGCATCCCACCGCATGGTCAGCGGAAGAGCGCGAAGTAAGCGGCGACGACGATCACCACACCGGCCACGATCGGTGCGATCACCCACGCCAGGCCGAGCCGGCCGCGATAGGGACCGAGCGTGCCGACCTTCGTCGTGGGCTTGAGGCCCGGTGGGCGGATCTGGAACCGTTTGGGCATCGCCAGCGAGTATAGGAGCGGGCTCCGACTCGGTAGCCGCGGACCGCGTTCTCGGGTACGGTTCGCGACGTCCGGGGGAGAAGGGGGAAGAGGCGTGCCGTCGATCGTTCGGAAGGTTGCGCTCGTCGCGAGCGTCCTGGTCCTCGTTCCGCTGACCCAGCCCGCTCCCGGGAGCGCCGCCGCGCGCGCGTACGTCCGCGTCAACCAGGTCGGCTACGCGCAGGACGGACCGAAGCAGGCCTTCCTCCTGTCCACCCAGGATCACGAGGGCGAGCCGTTCGACCTGGTCGGAGACGGCGGGGTCGTGGCGTTCTCCGGAACGATCGGCGCCGACCGAGGCGCGTGGAACGATCGCTACGGACACGTGAACCAGATCGACTTCGACGCGTTCGCCGACCCGGGTGTGTACGTGCTCGATGCCGCGGGCGCCACGTCTCCGCCGTTCGAGATCGGCAGCGGATCCGCGGTCTTCGACCACCTCCTGTCGAACGCGCTCGCGTTCTTCCAGGAGCAGCACGACGGTCGCCACGTGGTCCCCGGGTTGCTGGACCGCAAGCCCTCGCACCTGAACGACTCGCACGCGACCGCGTACGAGACGCCCGTCTACGTGAACGGGCATCTGTCGCAGCCCCTGGTGCCGACCGGCACGGTCGACGTCGAGGGCGGGTGGTTCGACGCCGGCGACTACATCAAGTTCGTGCACACGGCCGCGTTCGTCGAAGTGCCCATGCAGCTGGCGCTCCGCGACGACGCGAGCTTGTTCGCGAACGGCGGGCCGAACTTCCGCGCCGAGGCCAAGTTCGGCCTGCGCTGGCTGTTGAAGATGATCGACGTGGACCGAGGCGTCGTCTACTACCAGGTCGGCATCGGGAACGGCGGCCTCGGCTATCTCTCCGACCACGACGTATGGCGGCTCCCTGAGGTCGACGACGGGCTGAAGGGCCGCGCCTACGCATACCTCACGCATCGCCCGGTCTTCCGTGTCGGGCCGCCCGGGACCCCGATCCCGCCGTCGATCGCCGGCCGGATGGCGGCGGCGTTCGGGCTCTGTTCCCAGATCTTCGCGGGCACCGATCAGGCGTTCGCGGACCGCTGCCTGCGCGCCGGCGAGGCCGCGTTCGCGCTGGCGGACACCAGCCACACCACGAACCACACCACCGCTCCGAGCGGGTACTACCCCGAGGGGCAGATGTGGCGGGACGACATGGAGCTCGGCGCCGTCGAGCTGCACCTGGCGCTGCGGGGCGCTGCCACGCTTCCCACGGGCCTGCCCGTCACCGATCCCGCCACCTATCTCGGCGACGCGGCGCACTGGGCCCGCGCGTACCTCAAGCAGTCCGACGAGCAGCACGACACGTTCAACCTGTACGACGTGTCGGGCCTCGCGCACGTCGAGCTGATCCGGGCGTTGCACGCCGCCGGCGAGCCGACGGATCTTCCGGTGTCGTCCGACGACCTGCTGGCCGGGCTCGGAGCGCAGCTCGACCACGCCGCCGCGACCGCCGCCGCGGATCCGTTCGCGTTCGGATCCGGGCACGGCGACCCCGCTCCGCATGCCTTCGGGCTGTCGGCCGAGGCGGCCTGGTACGACCAGGTCACGGGAACGTCGCGCTACGCCGACCTGCAGGCGTCGCAGCTGTCGTGGGCGCTCGGTGCGAACGCGTGGGGCTCGACGTTCGTGATCGGGGCGGGCTCCGTGTTCCCGCACTGCCCGCAGGATCAGCCCGCGAACATCGTCGGCTCGCTCGACGGGACGGGCAACATCATGCTCGGCGGCGGCGTGGACGGCCCGTCGGACTACATCCCGACCGGGTTCTTCGGACCGGCGTCGGCGCCGCCGTGCCCACCCGACGGCGCGAACCCGTTCCGGCCGTTCGATCAGACCGACTGGCGGTACGTGGATCGCGTCGCGTCGTGGGCGACGGTGGAGCCGGCGGACGACTACTCGATCCTGCCGTTCATCGCGTTCGTGCAGTACGCGTCCACGGGCTAGGGCGACCTCAACCGCCGCTCCAGGGCGTCGGGTTCTTCTCGCGCACGGCTCCGTCCGGCCACATCGGCAGGATCAGGGGTGGGATGGGCTCCTGGGTGAAGTCGAACTCGCGGGCGAGATCGCCGAGGCGGGCCGCGTCCTCCCGGATCGTCGGGCGCCGGTCCGGCCACCCGTCGGTGCGAGGATCGAGCCGCTGGCCGCCCAGGAACCGGTCTTCGATCAGCTTCAGGTAGGCGTCGAACGACAGCGTCTGGTGGTCGATCAGGCCGGGCTTCACCCACGGGCTGATGACGAACGCCGGCACGCGGATGCCGTAGCCGTTCTGATCGATCCGGATCGGACGGACGTGATCGTAGAAGCCTCCCCAGTCGTCCCACGTCACGAAGATCGCGGTGTGCAGCCACTGATCCTCCGGGCCGTTCATGACCGCGTTCACGACCTTCGTCACCCAGGCCTGCCCGTTGGAGATGGAGTCGGGCGGGTGCTCGCTGTTGCCGTACGACGGCATGATCCACGACACCGACGGCAGGTTGTCGTGCGCCGCGGCCTCGAAGAACCGGGCGTGCTGGCGGATGTTCGAGAAGCCGTCCGTCGCCTTCACCGTTCGGAAGCCGGGAAGTGGGTTCTGGATCGGGTTGCTGTTGGGCTTCTCGCGAGGCGCGCACGGCGGGAGGACGCAGGTTCCGCGTCCCACGTAGTACGACCAACTGACCCCGGCGTTCGACAGGAGCCAGGTGATGTCCGCCCACGCGTACGGTCGGGGCGTCCCGTCGGCCGGGTTCCAGATCCGGCCGTTGTCGGCCACGTTGCTGCCGGGGAACTGCAGATCCGAGCGACAGCTCATCGGATCCATCGGTCGGGGGCACGTCGCCGACCACGCCGACACCAGGTAGAGGTGCGACGGCAACGTCCACGAATCCGACGGGGCGAACATGTGATCCTGCAGGCCGTACGTGCGCGCGTACGCCCAGTAGTTCGGGATCTCCTGCGCCGTGTGGTATCCCATCACGTCGGGCTGTCCCGCGGGTCCGCGATCCGCGCGGTCGCACGCCGCCCTCGGGTGATGCTGACAGGTCGTCCCGATCGCCTCGAACGCGCGGATCGAACCCTGCATCGTCCCGCCGGAGACGGTCATCTTCGACGCGGCCACGTTGTGCGGCCCGCCCTCGTCGTAGACGTCCGTGTCGTGGTACGGGCGCCGGCAACGCCCGGCTGCGGGATCGGGGATGCAGACCGACACATGGCCGTTGGCTCGCGGCAGGCCGTCGGCGCCGGGGAACGTCCCGAAGTAGTGATCGAAGGATCGGTTCTCCTGCACGATGAAGATCAGATGATCGAGGTTCATGATCCCCGCGGACGGATCCACGTCGTCCCGGTGCGTGGTGGTGGCGGAGACCGGCGGAGTGGACGAGAGCGCGAGGCTGAGCGCGATGAATCCGACGAGGACGAGTCCGGAGATCCGCCACCTCACGCCGACGCCACCGCTCGGTACAGGCGCCAGCGGTCGGGCACGCCCTTCAGTTCGTGCTCGCCGGCGTCTTCGAAGACCAGGCCCGACCCCGGTGTGAGGTCCTTCACCGTTGCGGACGACGAGGATCTCCGAACCGCCGGCGATCGCTGCGACACGTGCCGCGACGTTCACGGTGACGCCCGTGACATCGTCACCCGGCCGTTTCGATCTCACCGACGTGGACGCCGGCGCGGATCTCGAGGCCGAGTTCCCGGAGCGAGTCCGCGATCTCTCGAGCGCAGCGAACGGCCTGCGCCGGACCCTCGAAGGTCGCGAGCACACCGTCGCCCGTGCTCTTCACCAGACGGCCACCGAACCTTTCGATCGCGTGCTCGGACCGATCGTCGTGCGTCACGATCAGCTCGCGCCACGCCTTGTCCCCGACCCGGGCAAGGTGCTCGGTCGAACCGACGATGTCGGTGAAGAGCACCGCGCGAAGGAGCGTGTGCGAAGGTGCCGGGGCCGCTTCCGCCCCTACGAAGTCACGGACCGCGCCGACCAGGTCGTCCTGGTTGCCGGCGAACGTCGCACGGTCTTCGCCTTCGAGCAGGACGAACGTCGACCCCTCGATCATCTCCGCGACCCTGCGATCGTCGTCGTGGCCCGGCCAGCTCCTCGCCAAGACCAGGGTCGGGACGTGGACCGCGGGGAGCACGGGACGGATGTCGGTGTCGATCGCGCTCTGCAGCAGGTCCGCTGCGACGTCCGGCGGGACGAAGTGGCGCTGCACCTTGGAGTACCACTTCAGGAAGTCGCGATCGGCGATCATCGAGGGTGCCACCCGCGCCATCGCGGCGGCGGCCGATGCCTCCGTACCCCAGGTGCGACCCAGCAGGTCCAGGTCGCTCGGCTGGAACACGTCGCCGGCCCACACGTAGAGATCCCAGAGGACGAGCGCCCGAGTCCGACCGGGATAGGTCGCGGCGAAGAGCGACGCGGTGTGCGCGCCGGGTCCCGCACCGAGGATCACCGTCGAGCGCGAACCCACGGCGTCGAGGACGGCGGCCGCATCCTGCACCTGCGTCTCCAGGTCGGGAAGCGTCGTCGCCCGGCTGGAGAGACCGGTCGCCCGCATGTCGTGCCGGATCAGGCGTGCGAAGGGCGCGAACTTGTCGCTGAGCGAGCGCATGACCTCGTGCTCCCAGATCACCTCGAGACCACCCATGAAGGCGTGGAGCCACAACAGGTCGATCGGGCCATCACCGACCGTGTGATACGCGATCGAGACCCCGTCCGGCGTTCTCGCGTATCGGGTTTCGGGAACGTCTATCAAGGCGCCGGAACCGGCCAGAGTGCGGGTTGTGCACCGGTTCGAGCGGGAGAGGCCTTAGGCATCAGACCACCATGGTGCCACCGTCGACGATCAGTTCGATCCCCGTGATGTACGAGGCCTCGTCGCTCGCGAGGAACAGGGCGGCGTTGACGACGTCCCGCGGCGTGCCCAGCCGGCCGAGCGGGATCGACGCGCGTGCGCCCTCGACCCAGGCCGGGTCGCTCGTCCGGACCGTCTGCATCGGCGTCTCGACGAACCCCGGGTGGATGCAGTTCGCGCGCACCCCCTGCGGAGCGAATTGGATCGCGAGCGAGCGGGTGAGCGAGATCACCGCGCCCTTGCTGGCCGAGTAGGCGTCTTGCGGCACCGTGTCGCCGAGCAACGCCGAGAGCGAGCCGACGTTCACGATCGCGCCGCCGCCGGCACGGATCAACTCGGGGACGCCGTACTTGCAGACCCAAACCATCCCCTTCAGGTTGATCGCCATCACGCGATCCCAGATCGCCTCGTCCGTGTCGAGCACACCGAGGTCGCGGTCGCGCCACAGCACGCCCGCGTTGTTGTACAAGATGTGCAGTGCCCCGAAGTGCTCGACCGCCCCTTGGACTGCCGTCCGGACCTGCTGTTCGTCGGCGACGTCGGCCTCGGACGTCGCGATGTCGCCACCGGCCTCGTTCACCATCGACGTGGTCGTGCCGAGCGCCGCAGCGTCGAGGTCGATCGCGGCGATCCGCGCACCCTCCGCGGCGAACACGAGGCACGCCTCACGCCCCATCCCGCTCCCGGCCCCGGTGATCACCGCGACCTTGCCGGCGAGCCTTCCGTGGTCGTCCACGGCAGCATCCTCGCCGTCAGCCGCGGGGGGCGCAACCGGAGGGTGCCATCTCGGACCGTCTACCGAACGACCTGCGAACCGATAGGCCTTGGTTGCGGCGAGGGCGGGCGAGACGCATGATGCCCAGCGTGGGTACCCGGGGGATCTCGCGCCGTCGCGCAGTCCACCGGGCGGGTGGTGCATGAGCGAGCGGCCCGAGACGAAGTACGCGTGGAACGGTGATGTCGCGCTCGCTTACCAAGTGTTCGGCGACGGTCCCGTGGACGTCGTATACCTGCAGGGCGGAGCGGGGTCGCACGTCGATCTGAACTGGGAGAGCCCATACCTGGCGCGGTTCCTGCGAGGGCTCGGTCAGCTCGCTCGCGTGATCGTCACCGACCGACGCGGCTGGGGGTGCTCGGATCGCTTCTCGCCGGGTGATGTGGCGCCGCTCGAGGTTCAGGTCGACGATCTCGTCGCGGTGATGGATGCGTCCGGCTCCGAGCGAGCTGTCATCTTCAGCTCGTTCGAAACCGGGCTGCCAGCGATGTTGCTCGCGGCGACGACCCCGGAGCGGACCGCCGGACTGGTGCTCTCGCGATCCCTTCGCCACGTACAGCGCCACGGAGGAGACACCGTGGTCGTACTCGGAGCAGCAGTGGGAGGAGGTCTGCGAGAAGATCCGCGCGGGTTGGGGGACGCCCGAGTGGTCCGTCGACGAAGGCTTCAGCGATGAACGGGAGCGCCTGGAGTGGTTCGTTCCGTTCTCCCGAGCGACCGTCGCGCCCGGCGCGCTCGTCGCGGAGGTACGCGCCTTCTACCACGCCGATGTCCGCGCGATCCTCCCGTCCATCCACGTGCCAACCCTGGTCGTCGGGCTTCAAGGTGACGAGGGCTGGGTGGACCAGATGACCCGAGATCCCCGATTCGTCGCGGCGCGCATCGCCGGTGCGCGGCTGATCGAGCCTTCGACCGAGAACGGCGCCTGGTTCCATTGGTACGCCCGGGCGCCCGCCGTGCTGGAGGCGGTGGGCGAGCTCCTCGCGAGCGTCCGTCAGGAGCTGGAGTCGTTCGACCGGGTGCTGGCCACGGTGCTGTTCACGGACATCGTCGATTCGACCGCCACGGCGGCGACGATGGGCGATGCGAAGTGGCGCACATTGCTCGAGGAACACGATCGGATCGCGAAGGGCGCGGTCCGGGCCGCAACCTGGGGGTTCGTTAGACTGGCCGTTCCATGGCCCAAACGTACCGAGTGATCGTCGCCAAGCCCGGCCTCGACGGGCACGACCGGGGCGCGAAGGTGGTGGCTCGCGCGCTCCGCGACGCGGGCTTCGAGGTCATCTACACCGGGCTCCATCAGACGCCGGAGCAGATCGCCGAGACGGCGGTCCAGGAGGATGCCGACGCGGTCGGGCTCTCATGCCACTCGGGCGCGCACATGACGCTCTTCCCGCGGGTCGTCGAGCAACTCCGTGAGCGGGGGGCCGACGAGATCCTGGTGTTCGGCGGCGGGATCATCCCGATCGAAGATATCCCGAAGCTCGAGAGCGCCGGCATCGAGAAGATCTTCACGCCCGGCGCCTCCACCGTCGACATCGGCGCGTGGCTCCGGGAGCGACTCGACCGCAGCGCATCGAACTGACCATCCGAGGAGGAACGTGGATCTCTACGAGCATCAGGGCAAGGACGTCTTCCGCGCGCAGGGGATCCCGACTCCCCGTGGGATCGTGGCGGCCACGCCCGAGCAGGCGGCGGACGCGACGCGTGGGTTCGGTGGCCGGTCCGTCGTCAAGGTGCAGGTGCAGATCGGGGGCCGGGGGAAAGGCGGCGGCGTGATGCTGGTCGAGTCGCCCGAGCGAGCGGCCGAGGAAGCCGCACGAATGCTCCGCGACGGGTTCAAGGACATGGTCGTCAACCGCGTCCTGGTCGAGGAGCTGCTCCCGATCGCGAAGGAGTTCTACACGTCGTTCGTGCTCGATCGTTCCACGGGCGACTACCTGGCCATGATGACGGCCGAGGGCGGTATGGACATCGAAGAGCTGGCCCGGACGCGACCGGAGGCGATCCGCCGTGCGCACGTGGACCCGATGCTCGGGTTGCGGATGTATCACGTCCGCGAGTTGACGGGAACGCTGCCGGCCGAGGCACGGGAGGGCGCCGCCGACATCCTGCGGCGGCTCTACGCGATCCTCGGCGAACAGGACGCGACGCTCGTCGAGGTGAACCCACTCGTGCAGCTGGAGGACGGGTCGATCGTCGCGCTCGACGCCAAGGTCACGATCGACGACAACGCCCTGTGGCGACATCCGGAGCTCGAGGAGCTGAAGGCCGCGTTCCCGATCGATCCGGTGGAGGCGCGGGCGAAGGATGCGGGTCTGCAGTACGTGAAGCTCGACGGGGCGGTCGGGATCATCGGCAACGGGGCAGGCCTGGTGATGTCGACGCTCGACGTGGTGGCGCAGGCGGGTGCGAACGCCGCCAACTTCCTGGACATCGGCGGAGGTGCGAGCGTCGACACCATGTCGACATCGCTTGAGGTCATCCTGTCCGACCCCTCGGTCAAGGCCGTGCTGATCAACATCTTCGGCGGCATCACGCGCTGTGACCTTGTGGCGCAAGGCATCCTGGAGGCGCTCGTGCGGATCGAGGCCGCCGTCCCGATCGTCGTGCGGCTGGACGGGACGAACGCCCGCCTGGGGCGCGAGATCCTGAATGAGGCGGCACACCCGCGGATCGTCTCGGCGACGACCATGCTCGAGGCAGCGCGGAAAGCCGCCGACCTCGCGAACGCCGGGGAAGCGGCGTGAGCGTCTACGTCGGCACGGAGACGAAGCTCGTCGTCCAGGGGATCACAGGGCGGGAGGGCACGTTCCATACGTTGCGCAACCGCGCCTACGGGACGCCGGTCGTCGCCGGCGTGACGCCGGGGAAGGCGGGTGGCGACGTCGAGGGCATCCCCGTGTTCGACACGGTCGTCGACGCGGTCCGCGAAACCGGTGCGAACACGTCGATGATCTTCGTGCCGCCACGGTTCGCCGCCGAGGCGATCCTGGAAGCCGCCGAGGCGGGGGTCGGGCTGGTCGTGTGCATCACGGAGGGGATACCCGTGCGCGACATGGCCAACGTCCACAGCTTCCTGAAAGGGACGGACGACCACGCTCGTCGGGCCGAACTGCCCCGGCGTGATCTCACCGGGCCAAGCGAACGTCGGGATCATCCCGGGCGAGATCTGCGCGCCGGGGCGGGTCGGGCTGGTCAGCCGCTCGGGCACCCTCGTCTATCAGATCGTGCACGAGCTCACGCAACTCGGGCTGGGGCAGTCCACGTGCATCGGCATGGGCGGTGATCCGGTGCACGGGATCGGCTTCATCGAATCGCTCGCGGCGTTCCAGGACGATGGCGACACCGACCTGGTGGTCATGGTGGGAGAGATCGGCGGAGACGACGAGGAACGGGCCGCCGCCTACATCGCCGACCGCATCACCAAGCCCGTGGTCGGCTACATCGCCGGGTTCGAGGCGCCTCCCGGCAAGCGGATGGGGCATGCGGGCGCCATCGTCACGGGCTCGATGGGCACGGCGATCGCGAAGGCGGAGGCGCTGGAGGCGGCAGGTGTCCGCGTCGGCCGGACGCCGACCGAGGTCGCCGAGCTGGTGCAGGTGGCCGCGGGGTGATCCCCGCCGCGCCACCGGTTCCGCCGGAGGCGCACGTCGCGGAAGGCGGTCGCGGGTTGCGGGCCGCGTGGCCGTCCGCGGTCAAGGGCGGACTCCTGGCGTTCGTCGCGACGGCGATCGCGGCACAGATCGTTCCACTGTCGATCGACGCCTTCGGCGGCGGGCTCGCGTTCTCGACCGCGCTCAAGCTCGGTTGGTTCTACGAGCTCGCGTTCCACAAGGTTGCGATCGACGTGACCGGTGCGGGCGGAGCGACCGGCCGGATCTCCCTCGCGTTCTTGTCGGGAACGGTCTCGCGGTATGGCTGCTCTTCCGAGCGGGCCGGACGGCGGCCCGCCGTGCTGGCGCGTCGTTCGGCGCTCGCGTGCTCGCGGGCGCGATGGTCGGACCCGTGTACGCGCTCCCGATCGCGGTCATCACCTCGCTCGTGCGGCTGCAACTCCATACCGGCGGCTTCCTCACTCCCGAGACCGTGGGGTTCCACGGCGTCGTCTGGCAGGCGTTCGCCCTGCCCGCGCTCCTCGGGATCGGCGCCGGGGGAGCGGCGGGAGCGCTGGAGGCGTGGCCGCGGGATTCCCTGGGACGCGCCTGGCTCGTGGGCGGATGGCGGGCGCTGCTCGTCGCGCTCGGGCTCGCGGCCGTCGGCGTGCTGGTGCTGGCGGCCGCGAGACCGCAGGGAACGGCCGCGTACGCGCGGGCCGTGTCGTCGAACGGGCCGCGCGTCGCCGCACTGCTGCTCGGGCACCATGCCCTGTTGGTGCCGAACCAGTCGTTCTTCGTTCTGGCGCCGTCCATGGGAGGGTGCACGGAGCTCCGGGGACCGAACGCCTCGATCCCCCTGTTGTGTCCGGGCCGGCTGCCGAACCTGGGGACGCCCGAAGTCCTCGACGACATCGCGCGGGTCGACGGACCTCAGCCGGAGGGCGGCACGACCTCGGATCTGCCGATGCCCGCCGGCTACTGGATGTTCGTCCTCGCCCCCGCGGTCGCCACGTTCAGCGGCGGTCGTTCCGCGGTCTCCGGTGGGTCGGGCGGACATGAGTCGCTCGTGCGGGGCGCGGGCGCGGGTGTGGTGTTCGCCGTTCTGGTGGGCGTCGGGAGCTGGCTCGCGAGTGCGGAACTGGTCTTGCACGGTGCCGAGACGCTGGGGACGACGGCGCTCACGCTGGGACCGCGGCCCCTGCCGACCGCGCTGCTGGCGCTGGCGTGGGGCGTGGTCGGCGGAGTGCTCGGCGCGTGGACCGGCCGTCAGGAGGAGGGGACGCCGGTGCCCGTCGAGCCGGACGCGCCCGTGCCCCCGAGCCCGACCTCGGTGTAGTGCGTCTCGAGTTGCGTGAAGCGCCGCCACGCGGCGGCCCATCCGGCGTCGTCGCGCGCGAAGCGTTCGAGCGGCGCGTTCGGCATCTGGCGGTCCCAGATCCCGAAGAAGGATCGCCCGTACCCCAACAGGTAGCGCTGCCCTGAGTGGGTGTACTGCATGACGTCGCTGTCCGTGGGATCGGTGGCCGTGGCGGTCGGACCCGTCTGCGGCACGGCGACGTTGTTGGGCTCCAGGGAGGCGAACCGGGTCCACGCCTGGCGCCACCCGTCATCCGTTCGAGGGAAGCGCTCGGCCGGAGCCGTGGGCGACTGACGATCCCAGATGGCGAAATGGTCCGGGTCGTATCCCAGGACGTAGCGGTATCCCGAGTGCGTGTAGCGGATGGAGGGTTCGGCCGGCGCGGCTGCAGAGGTGGGGATCGCGGTAGGGACGGGCGTGGCGGCGGCCACGGGCGCCATCACGGTCGTCTGCGGCTCGGTGATGCTCGGCGCCGGCGCCTCAGAGGCGGTGGGCTCAGGGGTCGCGACGGGTTCGGGCGTCGGGGCCTGCTGATCCGGGGCCGGGCTCGCCGCCGATGGTGGCGGCACCGTCAGGTCGCTGTGGCAGTACCGACACTTGATGGCCTCGTCCTGGATCTCTTCCGCACAATACGGACACTTCTTCACGCCGAGCCCTCCTTCATGTGGACATAAGGCTACCCCAGGTCGTCCCCGGTAACGACGGAGCCCGGTCGCCTCCGGCGACCGGGCTCCGGGACGGCGTGACGAGGATCAGGCGGTGAAGCCGCCGTCGGTGCCATCGGACGCCATGGGTGGCGTGGCCGCGTCCGGTTCCTGGAACTTCATCCACGAGCCGTACCCGATCGCCAGGAGCAAGATCAACCCGATCCAGGCTCCCAACGCACCGTGGTTCGTGACCGCGAGGATGAACTTCAGCAACCCGAAGACCACGACCGCGAATCCGAGATATGCGGTCCCTTTCGACGGGGTGACGCCGATGGAGAAGTTCATCGGCATGTTCGCGAGCTGGATGCCTTCCCATATCAGCAGGACGATCAAGAGGATCCCCATGATGACGCCGGCGAAGCCTCCGTCCCCGCCCCAGGCGTTCGCCTTCCCACAGAAGTTGCCGAGGACCCCTGTGTCGAAGCAGACCTTCTGCCATGAGAGGAAGCTGTCGACCAACAGCAGGATCCCCGAGACCATGACGATCTTGCTGGCGGTCGTGACCCTCGCCATGTCGAAGCCGCCGGACTTCTCCATCCTGTCTCCTTTCGAGCACACATGATCCGAGGCGCATCGAGCGCCTCGCGAACCGTTCGATTAGAGCCCCTGGTCGGGGGCGAGTCAAACATGTGGGGCGGCAGACCTCGTGCGCGCGTACGTTCCGGCGACCGCCGCCCCCGCCCCCGCGAACATCGCGATCCACGGGGCGATAGCCGGCTTCGTGAACGGGGGCGGGTTCAGGACGGCGAACAGCGAGCCGACGACGACCACCGTGCCCGCGACCATCGCCACCGTCCGCGCCACCGACGGTCGGCGACCGAACGCCACCCACAGGGCGAGGCCGATCACCGCCGCGGATGCGGCGAGCATCGACCAGCGCACATCGATCGCCCATGCCCCCGCGAACCCGGACCCGGTGCTGAAGCGCGTCCACGGGAGCAGGGTGGCGAGCGCAGCGACGGCGAGCAGGGCGCCGGTGATCCGATCCGCCGGCGAGCGGAATCGCCTCCAGGGTCGCGGAGGGGTCGACGCGGGGATGTCGTTCCCGAGGACCTCCGATAGGCATTCCGGGCCTAGCACGCGGCCCCTGACGGGAACGGCGCACTCGACGCAGAGCGGTCGCCCGCACACGTCGCAGGTCCCGACCGTGAGCCGCGAGGGATGGGTCGCGCAGCGCTCCGAGCCCTTCGTCGTGCGCTCTTCCGTCGGCATCGCCGAAGCTTACGCCGCGAGCCCCTGGGCTTCGGACGCGTGATAGCGTCCGAGCCGATGGAGGTGCGGATCGCGGTGCTGGTTTCTGGTTCGGGGACGAACCTGCAGGCGCTCCTGGACGATCCGCTCATCCGACCCCACATCGCGCTCGTCCTGTCGGATCGCCACGGCGTCCGCTCGCTCGAACGCGCGCGCGGAGCGGGCATCGAGCGCGCCGTGATCGAACCGCGCGACTATCCGGACCGCTCCGACTTCGATCGCGCGGTGCTGACGTGCTTGGAAGACCGGCGCATCGATACGCTGGTCAGCGCGGGGTATATGCGACTCTTGGGCAAGCCCGTCCTCGACGTGTTCGAGGGTCGCTGGCTGAACGTCCATCCGGCGCTCCTGCCGTCGTTCCCCGGGATGCACGGCGTGAGCGACGCGCTCGCCTACGGGGTGAAGGTCACCGGGGTCACGGTCTTCCTCGTGGACGAGGGAGTCGACACGGGGCCGATCGTCGCGCAGGAGGTGGTCGATGTGTTGCCTGACGATGACTGGGACTCGCTGGAGGCTCGCATCCACGCGGCCGAGCACCGGCAGCTGCCGCTCGCGGTCCGCGCGTTGATCGAGGGTCGGCTCGAAGTCGAAGGGCGGCGAGTTCGGATACGGGAGGGTGCAGATGAGTGACGTCCGCCCCATCCGACGGGCGCTGCTCACGGTCTACGACAAGACCGGCATCACCGAGTTGGGCGAGCGGCTCGTCGCCCTGGGGGCGACGCTCGTGTCCTCGGGTGGAACCGCGCAGGCGCTCCGCGACGCGGGACTGCCCGTGACCCCGGTCGAGGAGGTCACCGCGTTCCCCGAGATGCTCGGCGGTCGGGTCAAGACGCTGCATCCGAAGATCCACGGGGGGCTGCTGGCCGACCGCCGGAAGGCCGAACAGGTCGAAGAGCTGGCCGAGCACGGCATCGAGCCGTTCGACCTCTTGGTCTCGAACCTGTATCCGTTCCGCGAGACGGTCGCGAGCGGCGCCGACCTCGAGGAGATCATCGAGAAGATCGATATCGGAGGTCCGGCCATGGTGCGCGCGGCGGCGAAGAACTTCGCATCCGTCGGCGTGGTGGTCGATCCGGCGCGCTACGAGGAGATCCTCGCCGAGATCGAGCGCGAAGGGGGCCTGACCCTCGAGACACGTCGCGCCTCGGCGGCCGTGGCGTTCGCGCACACCGCCGCCTATGACGCGGCCGTGGCCGGATGGTTCGCCCAACTGGATGCCGGCGAGTCGCTGCCGGCGTTCGTCGGGGTGGCGTACGAGAAGGTCGGCGATCTCCGCTACGGGGAGAACCCGCACCAGCGTGGCGCGATGTACGCCGAGGCCGGCGGGCCGGGCGCCCTCGGTGGAGCGAAAGTCTTGCAGGGCAAGGAGATGTCGTTCAACAACTGGCTCGACGTCGATGCCGCCTACACCTTGGCGTCCGCGTTGCCCCCGAACTCGGCGGTGATCGTCAAGCACAACAACCCGTGCGGGGCGGCGCTGGGGGCCACGCCGGCGGAGGCGTACACGAAGGCGTTCGCCTGTGACACGGTTTCGGCGTTCGGCGGGATCGTCGCGTTCCACGCTCCGTGCGACGTCGACGCCGCAGCCGCGATGGCCGACGTCTTCACGGAGGTCGTCGTCGCGCCGGCGTTCACCGACGGCGCGTTGGCGGCGTTCGCGGGCCGGCAGAACCTACGGGTGGTGCAAGCGCCGCTCGCGGCCGGTGGCGGGTTGGACCTGCGTCCGATCCCGGGGGGCGCCCTCGTGCAGGACCGCGACCGGGTCGCCGAGGCGACCGAGGAGCGGCCGAAGGACTGGGAGGTCGTGTCGTCGCGCGAGCCGACCGACCAGGAATGGCGCGACCTGGCGTTCGCGTGGACGGTGGCGTGGCGCGTGAAGTCGAACGCCATCGTGTTCGCGAAGGACGGCGCGACGGTGGGGGTCGGCGCCGGGCAGATGTCGCGCGTCGACGCAGCCTGGATCGCGGTCCGGAAGGCCGACGGCCGCGCCGGGGGAGCGTCGATGGCGAGCGACGCCTTCTTCCCCTTCCCGGATGCGATCGAGGTCGCAGCGGACGCCGGTGTCACGGCCGTCGCGCACCCTGGGGGATCGATGCGCGATGAGGACACCCTCGCAGCCGCGCAGGCCCGGGGCATGACCGTGGTGATCACCGGTCGGCGCCACTTCCGTCACTGAGCCTGCGCCACAGGTAGGATTCCGCTCCGTGACGGCTCGCATCCTCGACGGGAAGGCGGTCGCCGGCCAGATCCGCACCGAGGTCGCCGATCGCGTTCGCGCGCTCTCGGAGCGCGGCGTGACCCCTGGTTTGGCAGCCGTCCTGGTCGGTGACGACCAGGCATCCCGTATCTACGTCGGTTCCAAGCACAAGGCATGCGCCGACGTCGGCATCCGGTCGGAGCAGGTGGACATGCCCGTGTACGTGACCGAGGGCGAGTTGCACGCCACCCTCCGACGTCTGAATCGCGACCCGGAGATCCACGGGATCATCGTGCAGCTCCCCATGCCCCAGCACATCCACGAGCTCGCGGTCCAGCAGACGATCGACCCGTCCAAGGACGTGGACGGGCTCCATCCGATGAACGTCGGTCTCATGGTCCGCGGCGAGCCGGCGTTCCCGCCGGCGACGCCGTACGGGATCGTCGAGCTGCTGTTGCGTTCGGGCATCGAGCTGGAGGGCGCCGAGGTCGTCGTCGTGGGGTACGGGGAGCTGGTCGGCGCGCCGCTGTCGATCATGCTTGCCCAGGATTCGATCCGTGGGAACGCGACCGTGACCTGCTGCCACGTGAAGACCCACGACCTGGGCGCACACACGCGCCGGGCGGACATCCTGGTCGCCGCGGCGGGCGTGCCCGAGATGATCGTCGGGGACATGATCAAGCCCGGCGCGACCGTCGTCGACGTGGGGGTGCATCGAACGGCCGACGGCTTGGTCGGCGACGTCAAGTTCGATGAGGCGTTCGAGGTCGCGGGCGCGATCACGCCCGTGCCCGGGGGCGTGGGGCCCATGACCACGTCGATGTTGCTGGTGAACACCGTCGCCGCCGCCGAGGCTCAGGCGTTCGCACGATGACCTCGGGGGGCCGGCTGGCCGCCGTCCTCGCCTCGGGGCGGTTCTGCGTCACGGGTGAGGTCGTTCCGCCTCGGTCGGGAGACGGCGATGGCGTGACCGAGCACGCTCGTTCGCTCGTCGGATACGTGGACGCTGCCAACGTGACCGATAATCCGACGGCGAGCGCGCACATGTCGCCGCTCGCCGGCGTGCGGTTCGTCGCCGAGGCAGGCATCGAGCCCACGGTGCAGCTCACCTGCCGAGACCGGAACCGGCTGGCGCTCACGTCGGATCTCCTCGGTGCGTGGGCGTTGGGGGCGCGCAACGTCCTCTGTCTCACCGGGGATCCCATCGGGATCGGCGACCATCCGGATGCCGCAGCGGTGTTCGACCTCTCGCTCGTGGAGTTGGTGTCGATGGTGAAGCGGATGCGCGATGAAGGCACGACGCTTTCCGGTGCGGAGATCGCCGAGGCGCCTCGGTACCTGATCGCCGTGGCGGACGTGCCGCTTGCCGATCCCTACGATCCGCACCGATTGGAGGTCAAGCTCGAGGCCGGAGCCGACGTGGTGATGACGCAGATCGCGTACGACATCGAAGCGTTGACCGTGTGGGCGGACCTCATGCGTTCACGAGGAGTCTTCGAGCGGGCCAGCGTCATCGTCGGCGTCGTGCCGCTGCGGAGCGCGAAGGCCGCGCGGTACATGCACGAACATCTGCCCGGCGTCCGCGTGCCCGCTCACATCATCGAGGATCTCGAGCGAGCGGGCGACGACGCGTTGGAGGTCGGGATCGGACAGACGATCGATGTGGTGCAGGGCATCAGGGGGATCGATGGCATCGCCGGCGTTCACCTGATGGGGATGGGCCGCGATGACGTCGTCGCTCGGGTCGTGGAGGGCGCGGGCCTGTTCCCGCGGCCGACGGGGGTGTCGCCCGCGCCGGACTAGGCCCCGATGGTCGTCAGGTCCAGCTCGTGTCCGCCGTCCGTTTCGCGTTCGTCGCGAACTTCCCGGTGCAGGTCTTGAGTCCTTTGCCGTAGGCGGCATCGTTCGAATACAACGCGTTGGCCGGTCGGTAGGGCAACGTCCCCCTTGAACCGGGTCAACTCGGAGCGCGTGGAGCGATGGAGTCAGACAAGTTTCGGGAAACTCAGCAGGAAGATGACACCGACCGCGAACGCCGCGGACGCGAACGTGAGCATCCCGTACTCCAAGCGCCGGTTCGCGAAGCGCGTGGCCATGGCGGACGAGAACAACACCACCGCGAACAGCACGCTGAGGATGGTGTAGTTGTCGCCCCGTTGGTTGTTCCGGAGCGCCTCCTCGAACTTCACATCGGCGCGCGCGTCGAGGGCGACCTGCTCGCGGGCTCCCGGAACGACGTACGTGGGGAGTGCGAACGGCGACTTCGGAGCGTGGTCGGGGTCGCGGATACCTCCTTGCACCACCCAATCGTCGAACGCCACGCGGAAACGATCGGTGAATCGCTCGCGCACGTAGGTGGCGGCGGGCTCGTTACCCGCGGCCTTCATCTGCACCCACAGCGCGTAGATCGACAGGTCGACCTGCCGGGCGCCCGTAGCCTCGCCCGCTGCACGATTGGCTTGGATCCGCGCGGAGGAGGCCTGGCTGAACGCGATCGACATGGCGCCTCCCCACTTGCTGGCTTCGAACCCACTCCAGGCGGTGAGGATGACGGTCACCGACAAAAGGACCGCCGACCATGTCTCTAGCGCTCGCGGCGGTGGCTCGTCCCCCTTCTCCCTGCGGCGGAAGAACGACTCATCCGAACCGTCCGCTTCCGGCGTTGCTTCGTCAGTCATGCTTCTCGCTTCCCAGCCCGGTACGCCCGTCAAGCCGTGGATGGCCGACGGGAATCATGTCAGCAACCTGCCTGACGCGTCGTGACACCGTGACGGACGTATCAGTAGACCTGCTCCGGCGGGTGCCGTCGTTCGTCTTGAACAGATGACCAGGCGGTCAGGGATCGAGGAACCCCAGCCTCCGAGCCGCGGTCAGGATGACCGCCATGGACGTCGCCCCGGCCACCTGATCGGCGCACGTGGGTCGCCGGATGGGAAGACAGGGCCTAGGTGATGTCGGCCGCGCGGCGATCCTCGATCGGCGCGTAGGTCCGATCGCGCGGCCCCACGTACACCGAGGCGGGCCGGATCACCTTGTTGTCCTTGTACTGCTCGCGGACGTGCGCGGTCCAACCGGCCATGCGCGCGGCCGCGAAGATCGGCGTCATGAGATCCGTCGGGATGCCCAGCACGTGATAGACGCTTGCGGCATAGAAGTCGACGTTCGGGTACAGCCCCTTCTGCTCCTTGACCGTCTCCTCGATCGCCTCCGAGATCTCGTACCAGCGGAGGTCTCCGTGACGCTCACCGGTCTCCTTGGAGAGCTGCTTGAGCACCCGCGCGCGCGGGTCGATGGTGGTGTAGACGGCGTGTCCGAACCCCATGATCTTCTCGTGGTGCTCGAGCCGGTCCCGCACGTACGCCTCCGCGCGATCGGGCGAGCCGATCTCTTCCAGCATCTTCATGGCCTCTTCGTTGGCGCCCCCGTGCAACGGACCCTTCAGCGCCGCGACCGCGCCCGTGATGGCACTGAACATGTCGGCGAGCGTGGAGGCGATGATCCGTGCGGTGAACGTGGACGCGTTCATCGTGTGGTCGGCGTACAGGACGAACGTGGTGTCGAGCGTGTCGGCATCCTCGGCGCTCGGCTCCTCACCCAGGAGCATCCACAGGAAGTTGGCGGTATGCGGGAGCTTCGGGTTCGACGGGATGACGTCTTGCCCGGTCCGCAACCGGTGGTAGTGAGTGATCAGGGACGGGCTCTTGGCGATCAGGCGGAGCGCCTTCCGGAGCTGCGCATCGGCCGACTCATCCCAGCCGTCGGGGTCGTAGGCCGACGCGGCGGAGATGCCGGTGCGCAGCATGGACATCGGCGACGTCTGCTGCGCCAGCTCGTGCATCAGGTTCGCCAGGAACGGGGACAGGTCCCGTTCGTCGATCAGGAACTCGTTCAGCTCGTCCAGCTGGTCGCGGGTGGGGAGGTCCAGGTGATGCAGCAGATGGACGACCTCTTCGTAGCTGGCGTGTTGCGCGAGGTCGGCGATGTCGTATCCGACGTACCACAGGCGTCCGAGGTCGCCGTCGATGTCGGAGATCTGCGTGTCCGCGGCGACCACCTCGCGGAGACCCTTGTCGGTCACGTCACCAGCTTCCTTAGGACGATCGCCGCCCGTCACGGGACGCGAGGACCTCGCGTCGCTTCTGTCAGGATAGACGTCGGGAAGGACTCGGCCAAAGAGGCCGTTCGGGAGCGGTGCAGCGCAACGAGCTCGGGGGAGGGATCGGGTGGCACACCGCATCACGCTGATCCCCGGTGACGGGATCGGCCCCGAGGTGGTGGAAGCCGCCCGTCGCGCCGTCGAGGCAACCGGCGTGGCCGTCGAGTGGGACCGTCAGGAGATGGGCGCGGGCATCTACGCGCGGACCGGCGACCCGCTCCCGGCGTCCACGCTGGCGTCGATCCGTTCGAACGGCGTCGCGCTCAAGGGGCCGGTCGAGACCCCCGTCACGAGCGGGATGCGGAGCGTGAACCTGGCGCTCCGGCGCGAGCTGGACCTCTTCGCGTGTATCCGTCCGTGTCGTCTCTACGCCGGCGTGCCGTCTTCCTACGACGCGGTCGACCTGATCGTCGTCCGGGAGAACATCGAGGACATGTACACGGGCATCGAATTCGAGGAGGGCACGGCCGTCACCTCAGAGTTGATCCGGTTCGTGTCGGAGACGAGCGGCACCGAGATGCGAGACGACACCGGCATCTCGGTCAAGACGATCTCGGAGCACGGCAGCGAGCGGATCGTCCGGTTCGCGTTCGATCTGGCGATCGACCGGGGTCGCACCAAGGTCACGGCCGGCCACAAGGCCAACATCATGAAGTTCACCGACGGGTTGTTCCTGGAGGTTGCCCGGCGCGTGGCCGCGGAGTATCCGCAGGTGGTGTTCGAAGACCGGATCATCGACGCGCTCTGCATGCAGCTCGTCCAGGCGCCCGAGGGCTTCGACGTGCTCGTGCTACCGAACTTCTACGGCGATGTCGTGTCCGACGTGGCGGCCGGGTTGATCGGTGGCCTGGGCGTTGCGCCGGGGGGCCACGTAGGGGAGACGGCGGCCGTGTTCGAGGCCACCCACGGGACAGCGCCGCGATTGGCGGGGAGGAACCGAGCGAACCCCGTGGGCGTCACGCTGTCGGCAGCCATGATGCTCAGTCACATCGGTGAGACCGACGCCGGCGACCGACTGGTATCGGCGGTGGCGGCGGTGCTCGCCGAAGGATCGCACCTCACGGACGATCTGCGGCTGCCCGGCGACGATCGACCGCCCGCGACCACGCTCGAGGTCGCAGGTGCGATCATCGCGGCGTTGTCGGCCTGAATCACCGTCCACAGGCGCCGACCGAAGACGCCAGCCCGACGGACGGAGCGTCCCGCACGTCGAACGTCGCACCGGCGGCCGCGCACCAATCCGGCGACGTCAGCACGAACTCCGTCCGCAGGTACAAGAAGCTCCACGGGAACGTCGCGGCCGTGCTCGCTGCTCGCGCACCCGATCGCATGGCGTCGCGGAACGCATCCGTGAGCGTGCGGTACCCGCTCGATCTGTCGCTGATCCCGAAGTCTCCGGCGAGGACGACCGGGAGGCGCTCATCGCGGGCGGCATCGCGCAACCGCTCGATACCGATCGGATCGTTCTGCGCGGCATCGAGCGGAGACGTGCCGGTGCGCACCGCGTACACGATGAACGAGCCGGTCAGTCGATCGACCTGCAGCCGGAGGATGAGGTCGTCCGGGAGACCCTTCGGCAGCGGAAGCCGGTCGACCGGGATCGTCGACAGGACGACGAACCGGCCGCTCGTCAACGTGTACGGATAGCGATCTGCTCGGAGCAGCACGCCTCGCGCCTTCTTCGACGGCTCGACGACGACGGCGATGTCGGTGTGCTGCTTCGCGAGCGATCCGATGATCCCGCTCGCGTTGAGGGTTGACCCGTCCAGGGTGATCGATGTGATCCGGATGGGGTCGACGAGGCGGCGAGGCGGGCATCGCCGAACGCGGTTCGACGATCGTCACCCATCCGAACGCGAGGACCGACGCGGCGACGAGGACCGACGAGAGCTTGCGATCGTCGAACGCCGAGATGACCAGGCCGATCAGGGCGGCGACGACGATCACCGGTAACGCCAGCGCCACCAGCTGGGCCACGGGGCCGAGGTCTCGCACCAGGAACCACAGCCACGGGACCGCGGCGGCGAACACCACCCACATCGTGCTCTTCGCGAGCGACCCCACGGTGATCGACCAGGGGGCGCGTCTCCGGTCCTGTGCCGGCGGCAGCGGCACGCGCGGCTTCCGCCGACCCACCTGTGGCTCCGAGGCCGACTTGGTTTCTGACTCACGTTTCTCCGTGCCGGCGGGGACCCATGTCTCCGGCTGGGTCTTCGGCGGTGAGGACATGGTTCAGGTATCGGCACACGGCAGCCCTCCAGTGCAGTCCCTTCCGCGAAGTTCCTGCCCGTGCTTCCGGGTCGCTGGCGGTAGCATGGTCGGCCTGGCCCGACCTCACGAGGAGCTGTAGGCCTATGAAGATCACGATCGTCGGCAGCGGGTTCGTCGGCCAGACGACCGCCATGCGGGTCTTGCAGAAGGGCTTGGCCGACGAGGTCGTGTTGACCGACATCGTCGAAGGACTCCCTCAGGGCCTGGCGCTCGACCTCAAGGAGTCTTCGCCGATCGAGCGCTTCGAACCGCACGTCGTCGGCACGAACGACTACGCGGACGCCGCCGGCTCGGACATCGTCGTGATCACCGCCGGCTTCCCGCGACAGCCGGGGATGAGCCGGATGGATCTCCTCGGCAAGAACGCGGGCATCATGAAGGATGTGATCGGCCGGATCGCGCCGAGCTCACCCGACGCGATCGTCATCGTCGTGACGAACCCCTTGGACGAGATGACGTTCCTTGCCGCGGACGCGAGCGGCTTGCCGAAGGAGCGTGTGATGGGGATGGCAGGCGTGCTCGACTCCGCGCGGCTCCGGTTCTTCATCGCGGAGGAGCTGGGTGTGTCGCCGCTCGTCGTCGAGGCCATGACGCTCGGATCCCACGGCGACGCGATGATCGCTCTGCCGAGGCACGCGACCGTCGAGGGGAGGCCGCTCCCCGAGCTGGTCGACCAGCCAACGCTCGACCGTCTCTTCCAGCGGACGCGCGACGGGGGCGCCGAGATCGTCGCGCTGCTGAAGAAGGGGAGCGCGTATTACGCGCCGAGCGCGTCGATCACGCAGATGGTGGAGGCGATCGCGAACGACACCCACCAGGTGCTCCCGGTCTGCGCCTGGGCAACGGGGCAGTACGGGATCGACGATGTCTACGTCGGCGTGCCGGCGAAGCTCGGCCGCGGAGGGGTCGAGGAGATCGTCGAGCTCGACCTGAGCGACGAGGAGTTGGCCGCGCTCCGAGCCGCAGCCGAGGGGATCCGCGCGAAATGCGCGGACCTCGACCAGCTCTAGGGGTTCGCTTCTGGATCGGCTCGGGCTCCGTTCCCGTCGGCATCGGTCGCTATCGGTCTTCGCCGGGAGCGTGTCGGGGTCGATCGCGTTGCCCGCGATCTTCTTCTGCCGGACCCACGCCAGGTCGACGAACCCGCCGGCCGTCGCGAGGACACCGCCGGCGACGGTCATCCAGAGCCCGGTCTGCGCCTTGACCGCGATCCCTTCCCGGCTCATCGTCATCGAGGACCTGCTGCCGAGCCTTCGTCGGCGGAGACCCCGAGCCCGACGAGGATCTTGACGAGCGCATCGACGCCGGTGTCCTGCACCACCGACTTCAGTGCGAGGAGCGCCCAGAGCCCGAGGGCGAGCGCGGCGAGTCCCGCCACGATGATCGCGATGGCCATCGCGTTGCGGCGTTCGGGACGCACGAACCGCAGCGCGAGGATCGCGATCACGATCAGCGACGCCCAGGATCAACGTGACCTTGCCCTGCCACACGTCGATCCCCTTCGTGGGAACCACGTTCACCGTGCCGCCGCCGAGCGTGATCGCCGCCCAGTCCCCGATCGAGCCGAACGCGATCAGCGCTCCGCCGATCACGGTCAGCAGGAATCCCCACAGGCGAAGCGGACTGGGTTTCACGACCGCGAGCATCGATGGAGTGTGTCACTCCGCGCGAGTCGGTTGAAGCACATCCGTCGTCGTTCGGGGACGTAGCATGCCATGATGGGTGAGGAGCCCGGTTTCTGGTCGGTGGCCCGGGAGCACGGGCGGAACTTCTTCACGAACTGGCGGGTGTACGACGCGCCGTTCCTGACGAAGCTCGGCATGACGTTCCGCAACCGGTTGAAGGCGACGTTCTCGACCCGACAGTGCTGCGGCCATCACGGCCAGCCTGGCTGTTGACGCCTCCCGGAGGACCTCGGTCGAGGTCCCGAAGGGCGCCACCACCACGACGACCCGCCCTGAGGAGCTAGTCGCGCGATCGCCTCCGCGATCGCGCGACCGACCTCGTGGGTGCTCGATGTTCCGCCGAGGTCGGGGGTCCTGACCGCACCGGCGCCGAGGACGGCGTCGACCGCGTGCTCAACCCGTTCGGCGGCGGTCCGCTCGTTCAGGTGGCGGAGCATCAGGGCACCCGACAAGATCATGGCGATCGGGTTCGCGAGACCCTTCCCGGCGATGTCCGGGGCGCTCCCGTGCACGGGCTCGAACACCGCGTACTCCCAACCGATGTTCGCCCCGGGGATCAGGCCCAGACCGCCGACCAGACCCGCGCACAGATCCGACAGGATGTCTCCGTAGAGGTTCGGCAGCAACAGCACATCGAACGCCTCGGGTTCCCACACGAGTCGCATCGACAGGTGGTCGATCTGGATCTCCTCGACCTCCACGTCGCCGCGGATCATCGGATCGCGGGCGACGTCGAGGAACGTCTTGAGGAAGAGCCCATCCGAGTACCGCATGACGTTGGACTTGTGGCCGAGCGTGACCTTGTGTCGGCCGTTCGCGCGCGCGTACTCGAACGCGAACCGGACGATCCGCCGGGTGCCCACGACCGAGATGGGCTTCAACGTGATGCCGGCGTCCTCGCGCACCTCGAAGCCGGCGAGGTCCCGCAGCTTCCGCCGCAGCGCCGTGGCCTCGGGCGAGCCACGTTCGAACTCGATGCCCTGGTAGAGGTCCTCGGTGTTCTCGCGCACGACGACGATGTTCGTGGCGGGATGTCGGATCGGGACGCCGGGCAGGGCACGGGCAGGGCGCACCGCGGCGAAGAGGTCGAGCTCATGGCGGAGCGCGACGTTGACGCTTCGGAACCCGGTTCCGACCGGGGTCGTGATCGGACCCTTGATGGCCACCCGGCAGTCCCGGACCGCCTGGAGCGTCTCCTCCGGGAGGAGCGCGCCGTGGCTCTCCAGGGCGGCCGCGCCGGCGACCGCCTCGACCCACTCGATATCTCCGTGGGCGGCGTCGAGGACCAGCCGCGTGGCGGCCGCGACCTCCGGCCCGATGCCGTCCCCGGGGATGATCGTGACGCGATGAACCATCGGGCGAGCTTAGCCGCCCGAAGCACGATCCCTCGGCGCGGTCAGCGAGCGCGGACCACGGCGATGATGTGGGTTCCGGCGTCGATCGCACCCGGCTGCGCGCAGCTGGTCGATCTCCCACGCCAGGAACCGCTCCCACATCGCCTCGTCGTGGAGCCACCGCTCGCAGATCTCGTCGTTGCCGATCGAGAGGAAGTTCGCGGCGGAAGCGACGACGACATCGCAATCGTGCCGCTCCAGCAGTCCACGGAGGTCGTCCCAGCTGAACAGGTGCGCGGGCGTTCCCATGCTCGAGTGGTTCGATGGCAGGTCGCCGCTCTCGAAGATCGCCTGCATCTCGTCGATCCCGAACTCCTCGATCTCGGCCGTCGGCGCCGGCGAGGAACGCGTGGAGCGAACCGTGCAGTCGACATCACTCCGAGCAGCACGTGCCCGCCGGGCTTCGTGACGCGGAGCAGCTCGCCCAGCGCCTGATCCGCGCGGTCCATGACGTGGCTGAGCGGGCCGCCGTAGCAGACGACGGCATCGAACTCGCCGTCGGCGTACGCCGACAGGTCCACGATGTCGGCGAGCGCCCGAGCCTCGACGGCGGACTCCAGCCCGGCCTCGGCGATGTTCGATCGACGTTGAGCTCCAACTGCCGGGGGAGATGTCGGTGACGACGATCCGTCGCACCCGAGCCGAGCGAGCTCGACCGTGAAGCGTCCCGACGCAGCGCCGGCCTCGAGCACGCGGTCCCCGATGCGGACGAACTCCGTCAGGTAGTGCCGGTGGAGGTGGAAGGCGACCCGGTGGAACGGCGCCCGTTCGTGCCGATCCCATTCCTGCTCGCCGTACTCGTCGTAGGCGCGCGCCGTCTGCTCGCGGTCGTAGGAGAGATCCACGATCGGAACCTTACGCCCGAGCACGGCGTCAGAAGCGGTCGAACAGGATGGAGCGCTTGACCTCTTGGATCGCCTTCGTGACCTGGATGCCGCGCGGGCAGGCCTCGGTGCAGTTGAACGTGGTCCGGCACCGGAACACGCCGGTCTTCTCCGACAGGATCTTCAGTCGCTCGCGGCCGCCCTCATCCCGCGAATCGAAGATGAACCGGTGCGCGTTCACGATCGCCGCGGGCCCCACGTACTCGTCGTCGCCCCAGAAGATCGGGCACGACGTCGTGCACGCCGCGCACAGGATGCACTTGGTCGTGTCGTCGAACCGCGCGCGCTCCTCGGGGGACTGGCGTCGCTCCGTGTCGGGCTCGCCGCTGTCGTTCACCAGGAACGGCAGCACGCTCTTGTATCCCTCGAAGAACGGGTCCATGTCGACGATCAGGTCCTTCAACACCGACAGCCCACGGATGGGCTCCACGGTGGCCTTGGGCGCGACGTCTTGCACGAGGACCTTGCAGGCGAGCGCGTTCCGTCCGTTGATGAGCATCGCGTCGGAGCCGCAGATGCCGTGGGCGCACGAGCGGCGGAGCGCCAGCGTGCCGTCCTGCCGCCACTTCACCTCGTGGAGCGCGTCCAGCAGCCGGTCCGTGGGTTCCATATGCACGGTGAACTCGTCCCACCAGGGCTCGTCGGAGACCTCCGGGTTGTAGCGGCGGATCTTGAGCGTGAGCGCCATCCGCCCGTCGGTCGTGCCGACCTCGCGCCGGTCGGAGCTCTGCAGGACGTCGGCCGCGGTCGCCATCAGTACTTCCGTTCCATCGGGATGTACGGACCCATCTTCACCGGCTTGTACTCCAGGTCGATCGTCCGATCGTCCTGACGGTACGCCAGGGAGTGCTTGAGCCAGTTGGCGTCGTCGCGGAGCGGATGATCCTCGCGGAAGTGCGCGCCGCGGCTCTCGGTCCGGGCGCGGGCGGCCGCGACCAGGCTCTCCGCGCAGTCGAGCAGGAACCCGAGCTCGACGGCCTCCATGAGGTCGGTGTTGTACACGCTGCCCTTGTCCTGGACGCCGACCTGCGCATACCGGTCGTGCAGGTCCGCCAGCACCGCCTCCATCTGCTTCAGCCCGTCCTCGTCGCGCACGACGCACGCCTTGTCGAACATCTCGTCCTGGAGCTCGCGTGCGGATGTCCGCGGGGTTCACGCTGCGGTCGCGGGACAACAAGCCGTTCAGGAGGTCGAGGGTCTGCGCTGCCGGGTCCGCGGGGACCGGGGCGAGATCGGTGTCCTTCGCGAACGCCGCCATGTGCGCGCCGCCGCGCCGGCCGAAGACGACGATGTCCAGCAGCGAGTTCGTCCCCAGGCGGTTGGCACCGTGGACGCTCACGCACGCGCATTCACCAGCCGCGTACAGGCCCGGCACCGGCGTCTCGTCCGCGCCGGTCACGACGCGCCCGTCGAGATCGGTCGGGATGCCGCCCATGGCGTAATGCGCGGTCGGCTGGATCGGGACGGGCTCGGTCGTCGGCTCGACCCGCAGGTAGACGCGCGCGAACTCGGTGATGTCGGGGAGCTTCTCCTCGATCACCTTGGGATCGAGGTGCCGCAGGTCCAGGTAGACCATGTCGCCGTGCGGCCCGGCGCCGCGACCCTCCTTGATCTCCTGGTAGATCGACCGGGACACGACGTCGCGCGGGGCCAGGTCCTTGATCGTGGGCGCGTAGCGTTCCATGAACCGCTCGCCGTCCTTGTTCAACACGATCGCGCCCTCGCCGCGCGCGGCCTCGCTCAGCAGGATCCCCAGCTTGTACAGCCCCGTCGGATGGAACTGGAAGAACTCCATGTCCTCGAGCGGGATGCCTCGGCGGTAGGCGACCGAGAGCCCGTCACCGGTGAGCGCGTGCGCGTTCGAGGTGACGCGGAACATCCGGCCGTACCCGCCGGTCGCGAACATCACGGACTTGGCGCGGAAGACGTGGAGCTCGCCGGTGGCCAGCTCGTACGCGACGACGCCGGCGCGTCCGCCCCGCATCGTCGCGGAGCAGGTCCAGGCAGTAGAACTCGTTGAAGAACCGCACGTCGCGTTTGACGCACTGCTGGTACAGCGTCTGCAGGATCATGTGGCCGGTGCGGTCGGCGGCGTAGCACGCGCGCATGACCGGCCCCTCGCCGTGGTTGCGCGTATGGCCCCCGAACCGGCGCTGCGCGATCCTGCCGTCGGGCGTCCGGTTGAACGGCAGCCCCCAGTGCTCGAGCTGGTAGATCGCGTCGACGGCCTCGTTCGTCAGGAGCTCGGCGGCGGGCTGGTCCGTCAGGTAGTCGCCGCCCTTCACCGTGTCGAACGCGTGCCACTCCGGGTAGTCCTCCTCCATGTTGCCGAGCGCGGCGCACACGCCGCCCTGCGCGGCACCCGTGTGCGAGCGCGTGGGGTAGAGCTTGGAGATCACCGCGGTGCGAACCTGATCGGACGTCTCGATCGCGGCGCGGAGCCCGGCTCCGCCGGCCCCCACGATCACCGCGTCGTACGTGTGCGTGGTCGTCATGTCAGCTCGCGTATCCGGGCCACTTGGAGGGATCGAACGTGAAGACGATCACCGAGCCGAGCACGAACAGCGTGAAGCCGAGCACGTAGAAGACCATGTTGATCGTCAGGCGCAGACCGGGCTTGCGGACGTAGTCGAGCGTGATCACGCGCAGGCCGTTGATGCCGTGGATCAACGCGAGCACCAGGAGCATCCAGTCCCACGTGCGCCAGAGCGGGCTCGCCCAGCGGGTCGCGACGAACCCGAAGTTCACCCGGCCGACGCCGTTGTCCTGCACGTGCATGATCAGCACGTGCCCGACGGCCAGGATCAGCAGCAGGATCCCCGAGATCCGCATGAACAGCCAGCTCCAGAGCTCGAAGCCGCCGACGGGCCGCTCGCGGCCGCCGCGGAAGTCGCGCTGGGGCATCCGCTCCGGCGGCTGCGCTTCTCGTCGAGGCTCGGTCGCGGTCGCCATCTCAGTTCTTGATCAGGTCGACGATCTGGCCGCCCATGATCCACGTGATCGGGATCATGGCGGCGATGAACACGGCGAGCGTGACGATCCCCATCACGCGGATGTGCTTCGCGAGGCTCGGGAAGAAGTCGACCAGCAGGATCTTGATCCCGTTGAACGAGTGGTAGAGCACGGCGGCGACCAATCCGAGCTCGAGCAACCGGACGATCGGGTTCTCGTAGACGCGGACGACGCGGTTGTAGGCGTTGGGTCCCCAGCCCACGACCGCGGTGTCGATCACATGGGCGAACAGGAACAGGATGATCGCGACGCCCGTGATGCGGTGGAGCAACCAGGAGTATTGACCCTCATGGCCCTTGTAGATGGGGCCGTAGTCGCTCTTCTTCTTGCTCGCTCGCGTCGCCACGTGGGATCCCTCCCAGCTTATCCCGCGGCACTCGGCATCCTGGACGCCGAACCGGCCAACGGCCGCGCGGAGTCTACTCAGTTCCGGCTTCACTTCCGACGCTCGACGGCTCTGCCTGGCCTGATCCCTCGCGCCTCCTGCTGCGCCTCTCCTCGACGACCTCGCGAGCACGCCGTTCATCCGATCCGGATCGCGACCATGACGCCGTCCCGCGTGGGGACGATCGTCGAGACGTACCGCTCGTCCTCGGCGATGAGGGCGTTGTGTTCGAGGATGGCCTGCGTCCGCTCGTCGGGCTCGTCGTCCAGCACGCGTCCCGACCACAGGACGTTGTCGCAGACGTAGAGCCCGCCGATCGCGGACCCGTTCGCGGGCCGCGCGCCAGGCGTCCGGGTAGCCCTCCTTGTCGATGTCGTCGTAGACCACGTCGAACTCGCCGTCGAGCGCGTTCATCGACGTGACGGCGTCGCCCACGTGATACGTCACCGGCTCCCAGAGCCCGGCGCGACCCAGGTAGTCTCGCGCCTTGCGTTCGTTCTCGGGGTCGCCGTCCGTCAGGTGCAGCTCACCGCCGGAGCCGACCGCGCGCGAGTGCCAATAGCCGGAGTACCCGAACCCCGAGCCCAGCTCGATCACCCGTCGCGCGCCGACCGACCGCGCCAGGATCTCCAACGTCACACCCACGTTGCGGCCGACGATCGGGAAGTTGCGCTCGGCGCCCTCGGCCTCCATCTCGAGCAGGACCGGCTCGTCGAGGCGCGCTGAGCGACCCGCCATGTAACGCTCGATGTCGGGGTTCACGATGTCCATCGCGGCAAGCCTAGCGGCTCGACTCGAGCGCCGATCGGATGACGGTGGCCAGCGCATCCGGTTCGTCGGTGGTGATCAACAACCGTCGTTCGCCCGAGAGGCGGAGGTCCACCGTGTCCGAGCCCGACACGCGCCAGAGCTGGCGCTTCCCGTCGACCGACATCCGGATGCCGTAGACGACCGCCCACCACGGCAGCCGCTCTCGATCCACGGTCTCGACGTCGGCGATGGGCACTCCGACGGCGGATGAGCCCCGGGCCCATGCGGAGCTCGATGTGCTCATCGTCGACGATCACGGTCTGGGAGATGAAGAGGACGAGACAGGCCGCGAGGAGGACGATCACGGACAGGACGATCACGGACGCGACGCCACCGCTCGCCGCTTCCGCCCCTGCGAGGACCGCGATGACGATCCCGAGGATCAGGATCATCGCCCACCCGATCTGCGTGTGCCGGTACGCCATGTTCGGAGCGTAACGCCGGGCGCTAGGCTGGATGCCGATGGACGAGAAGGAACACCGGCGCACCGATTCCGGCATCGAGCTGCAGCCGGTGTACTCGGCGGACGACCTGGTCGGGTTCGATCCCGCGAAGCAGCTGGGCGAGCCGGGAGATCTCCCGTTCACGCGGGGCATCTACCCCACGATGTACCGGGAGCGGCTGTGGACCATGCGCCAGTACGCCGGCATGGGCACCGCGGCGGAGACGAACCGGCGGTTCCGCTACCTGCTCGATCACGGCCAGACGGGGCTCTCGGTCGCGTTCGACCTGCCGACGCAGATGGGTCTGGACTCGGACCATCCGCGCGCGGAGGGCGAGGTCGGCAAGACCGGCGTCGCGATCGATTCCATCGACGACATGCGACGGCTCTTCGAGGCGATCCCGCTGGACCGCGTGACGACGTCCATGACGATCAACGCGACCGCGGCGATCCTGTTGCTGCTGTACGAGCTGGTCGCCGAGGAGCAGGGCGTCGACGCCTCGAAGATCGGCGGCACCGTCCAGAACGACCTGCTGAAGGAGTACGCCGCCCGCGGTACGTACATCTACCCGCCGAAGCCGTCGATGCGGATCATCACGGACCTCTTCGCGTACTGCGGCGAGCGGATCCCCCGGTGGAACACCATCTCGATCAGCGGCTACCACATGCGTGAGGCCGGCGGGACCGCGGCGCAGGAGATCGCGTTCACGCTGGCGAACGGCATCGCGTACGTGCAGGCCGCGCTGGACGCCGGGCTGCTGATCGACGACTTCGCGCCGCGGCTGTCGTTCTTCTTCGCGTGCCACATGCACTTCTTCGAAGAGGTCGCGAAGTTCCGCGCGGCACGCCGGATGTGGGCGCGGATCATGACGGAGCGGTTCGATGCGAAGGATCCGCGGAGCGTGATGCTGCGGTTCCACACGCAGACCGGCGGCGCGACGCTCACCGCGCAGCAGCCCCAGAACAACATCGTCCGGACCACGCTCGAGGCGATGGCCGCGGTGCTCGGCGGCACCCAGTCCCTGCACACGAACTCGTTCGACGAGGCGCTCGCGCTGCCGACCGAGCGTGCCGTGAAGATCGCGCTTCGGACGCAACAGGTGATCGGATACGAGACCGGCGTCGCGAACGTGGCGGATCCGCTCGGCGGTTCGTACTACGTGGAGTCGCTCACCGAAGAGCTCGAACGGCTGGCGCTGGACTACCTCGACCGGATCGAGGGGATGGGCGGGGCGGTCGCGGCGATCGAAGCCGGCTTCTATCAGGAGCAGATCGCCGATGCCGCGTTCCGCCATCCAGCAGGGCATCGAGTCGGGGGAGCGTGTCGTCGTCGGCGTCAACCGGTTCGTCGACGCGGAGGAGCGACCCGTGGAGCTGCAGCGCGTCTCGGATGAGGACGTGCGCGATGCAGGTCGAACGGTTGCGGAAGCTCCGCGCCGATCGCGATGCTCGAGGCGGTGTCACGGGGACTCGAGGCCGTGGAGCGCGCCGCGCGAGGCACCGAGAACCTGTTGCCGCCGATGAAGGAGGCGCTGCGGGCTCGCGCGACGCTCGGAGAGGTGTCGGACGTCCTGCGCGACGTCTACGGGGAGTACCGGCCCTCGTTCTAGCCGAGCGAGATCAGCGCGTGGCCGACGGCCGCGAGCCCGGCTACGCCGAAGAGGATCGCGGCCCATCGCAGGCCCTCGCGTCGCCACGTCCCAGCGGAGGCGATCAGGCACGCGATGCCGACCGCGATCTCGACGATCGCGTTGACGGCGCTCAGCGGATCACCGAACCGACGAGCTCGACTGCGGCCACGAGATCGGTTCCGAGGTACCTGCCGGGCACGCCATCCCGGGATCGATGCGTCGAGAACGCGTTGCCTGCATAGAAGACGCCGAGGCCCGAGATCCGATCGGCCGCCCGAAGGCTCTCGATCGCTCCCCGTCGTCCGACGCTGCGCTGGGCGGTGACGATCGTCCCGGCGGCTCGGGAGGACATGAGCGCGGTGACGAGAGCATCCGTGGGAGTGAGCGCGCCGAGCATGCGGATCGGCCAACCCCGCCTGCCGAGCAGGACCGCGAAGGCCTCCAGGCCGATCGTGTGAAGCTCGGTGGGCCCGGTCGCCAGGACCAACGGCCGCGATCGGAAGGGTGGCGGCGTCGCCGCGCTCAAGCGAGCGAACCACTGCCGCACGACGGCGGTCGCCGCATGTTCCGTCGCGACGTCGCACCCGCCCCTCTGCCACTGGTCGCCGAGCTCCCGCATCCCCGGCATCGCCACCTCGACGATCGCGCGCTCGACGCCGATCACCTCGACGCCCTGATCGAGCGATCGTCGGACGCCGTCGACGTCGAGCGCCCGGGCCGCGTCGCCGAACCGGTCGATGAACTCGTTTCGAGCAACGTCGCGGCCGCCGGAGCGGACCAGTTCCACGGCCTCCCGCGCCGGGTGACCCTGGGTGATCTCGTCCCGCATGGAACGCAAGCGGTCGATCTCGTCGGACGAGTACCGGCGGTGCCGGCCCTCGGTTCGGGCGGGAGAAGGGAAGTCGTACCGCCGTTCCCACGAGCGGATCGTGGGGATGGGGATTCCGAGGCGCTCAGACACCTGTGAGATCGACAGTCGATCCTGATCCGCTCGAGCCGCCATGCGCAGAGGATACCTCTTCAGACGGACAGATAACCGCGGGAGATATGCATCGATTCGTTCGCCGGGCAATTGCATACGTTCAAGTGAGGAGCTATGCATACGCTCCGCGATACTGGTAGGGCGATGCGACGGGAGGGTCTGCGGTGAAGTCGACGGGACGCACGATCGTCCTGTTCACACGGGACCTCCGGGTGCACGATCATCCCGTCTTATGGTCGGCCGCCAGGGTGGGGAGGTCGTTCCGTTGGTCGTCCTCGACCCCACGATGCTGGCGCGCTCTGCGAACCGCGCGCGGTTCTACCTGGAGTGCCTCGCGGATCTTGATCGGAGCCTGTCGCGGCGGGGCGGGACGCTGATCGTTCGGACCGGCGATGTCGTGGCCGAGACGATGCGCGTCGCCAGCGATGCCCGGTGCGGAGCGATCGCTCTCACCGGCGACGTCGGCGCGGTCGCCGGCAGCCGGGTTCGGCGGCTGGCCGCGGCGTGCCCCGCGGCCGGGATCGAGCTGCAGGTCCACCCCGGGGGCGGCGTCGTCGAGCCCGGCGCCGTCGCGCCGGCGGGCAAGGACGGGTACCGGGTCTTCGGCGCGTACGCCCGGGCGTGGGCGGACGCGCCGCGACGGCCCGTCGTCCCCGCGGTCCGGCGGCTCCGACAACCCGGGGGCATCGCACCCGGCCCGCGCCCCGAGCCGAAGTCCGTGGGATCAACGTCCCCGGCGGCGGTCGCTGGAGGCGAGCGTGTCGGACGGACGCGCTTGACCGCGTTCCTGCGCTCCGGGATCGTGGACTACGGCCAAGCGCGTGGCCGGCCCGACCTCGAGGGGGGCTCGCGGCTCTCGCCCTACCTGCGGTTCGGCTGCCTGTCGCCGCTCGAGGTGGAGGCTCGTGCGCTCGAGCTGTCGGGGGTATCAGCCTTCGTCCGTCAGCTCGCCTGGCGCGACTTCTTCCGACAGCTGCTGGCTACCGATCCGGCGCTGACCGCGGTCGACCTCCGGCCACCTCCGGCCGATCGCGGTCCTCGCGTGGCGGGAGCCTTGGAGCGGTGGACGCACGGGATGACCGGCGTGCCTCTCGTCGATGCCGGCATGCGTCAGCTCCGGCAGGAAGCATGGATGCACAACAGCACGCGCATGATCACTGCCTCGTTCCTGACCCGTCGCCTGGGTGTGCCGTGGCAGGAAGGGGCGGCGGTCTTCTCGCGCCTGCTCATCGACGGCGATCCCGCCAACAACGCCGGGAACTGGCAGTGGGTCGCGGGCACCGGCACCGATCCGCGACGGATGCGATCGTTCAACCCCGTTCGGCAGGCGCTCCGATGCGATCCGGAAGGGACCTACGTGCGGCGCTGGGTCGAGGAGCTGCGCGATGTGTCCCCGCCGCTCGTGTTCCGCCCGTGGCGCGATCCCGAGCTGATGGACTCCCTGGGGTATCCGCCCCCGATCCTCCCGCTCGCGGGCTGAGGGGAGACTGGGGCTGCCGAGCGCTCGAGCACGATCTGGCCGACGTCGACCCGCCCGCTCCTGAACCCGCCCTCGCAGTACGAGAGGTAGTACTGCCACATGCGTTTGAAGCGATCGTCGAACCCGAGCTCGACGATCTCCGGCCACGCGGCGTCGAATCGGGCTCGCCAGGCCGCGAGCGTCTGCGCGTAGGACCAGCCGAAGCCGGCCGCCTCGATCCAGCGTAGATCCGCGGCCGCCGCCTCGCGCCTGAGGACGCCGGGGCTGGGCACTTGGCTCCCGGGGAACACGTACCGTCGGATGAAGTCCGGGTTGGTGTTCGATGACTTCCAGTGTCGGTCGGCCACCGTGATGATCTGCAGGCCCGCCCGGCCTCCGGGCTCCAGGCGATCGTGCACGGTTCGGAAGAACGCGGGCCAGCGCCACGCCGGGATGGATTCGATCATCTCGATCGAGATCACCGCGTCGAACGACCCCGTCGTGACCTCGAAGTCCTCCAGCCGAACCGCGACCCGGTCGCGTAGGCGCCGCTCCGCCGTCATCCGTTCCACCCACGCCGCTTGTTCCTTCGACACGGTGATCGTGGTGACATGGCACCCGATCTCGTTCGCCGCGAACGCCGCGAACCGGCCCCAGCCGGAGCCGATCTCCAACACCCGCATCCCGGGTCGCAGGCCCGTGACGTCGGCGATCCGCCGGTACTTCGCCCCCTGCGCCTCCTCGAGCGTCATGCCGGGCCGTTCGAACAACGCCGAGGAATACGTCATGGTCTCGTCGAGCCAGGTCTGGAAGAACCGGTTCCCCAGGTCGTAGTGCTCCACGGTGGTCCGTAACGGGCCTCGCGGGGCGGCCGCTCGACCGATCGCACGCCAGGCCGACCGCAAGGCCCGATCCATCGCCCTGGGCAGCCGGGGTCGGTCCCGGGCTCGAGGTGGAGCGCTCCGAGCTCGATCACGGACGTCAGGTTGGGGGAGTCGAACTCCCCGGCGATCCATCCGTCCGCCAGCCCGATGGCCCCGGTCGCGATCAGCCGGCGGACGACACGGAGGTCGTGCACGTCGACCTCGGCGTGAGGGCCTGGTCGTGTTCCCTCGAACCGCCGCGTCGTCCCGTCGGGCAGCCGGACGGTGATGCTCCCAGAGCGGGTTCGGCCGCAGACGATCTGCAGCGCACGCCGATCGATAGTGCTCATGGGACCGCCACGGTCTCGCGCGCGGGCGCGTCGATCGTGACGAGCCGATCCGGTGCCGCGCCGTGCCGGCGGAACGGTGCTCCTTTCAACGAGAGTCGTAGCGCTTGCCAGTGGATCGCTGATCACCTTGAGCGTCATCAGCGGATGGCTCGCGAACACCTGCCAGAGGTCCCGCGACGTCAGGCTCGTGCGCGTGGCCACGAACGTCGCCGTGAGCAGGTGCCCGGACGGGAGATGCTCGCGGATGAGGAGCGCCGCGCGCTCGTCCGGTGGCCGCATCCGGAACTCGTACGTCGCGTCCATGTCGATGAATGGTGACACGAAGAGCTCCTTGGCGAACACGTGCCGCGCGTTCCCCGCGGGGTCGAGCCCCGCGACCTCATGGAGGTGCAGGTGCCTCTGGCCGAACGTGTTGGAGATATCGTACAGGATGACCCTCAGGTCGCCATCCGGACCGTAGCCGCACCACACCGAGATGGGGTTGAACACGTACCCGAAGTCCTCGGGAGCGTGAGGATGCGCACCGGGCTGCTCTCGAGGTCGATGCCTGCCTCCTCGAGCAGCCCGTCTAGCCACGGGCGGAGCGGTGTGCCGTCCCGGGGCCCGTGGTCGCGGTCGTGGAACGAGAACGGGGCGGCGCGGTTGTGGCCGAACCCCGGCGTCCCGCGGTCGAGTGTCTCGAATTCGTCGAGATAGAGCCACAGGTAGTAGACGCGTACGAGAACCGATGCTCGACGGGCGCGAAAGGGCGGTGCATCACGTGCCGGCGTAGATCGCGCTGTTCACGTGGCATGACCCCCGACGAGAGCGGGCACCGGCTCCACGCCCCAAGGTGTCGGGGCGCCCAGCGCCGCGGCCACTTCCAGACCGGCCCGCAGGCCGTCCTCGTGGAACCCGTAGCCGCACCACGCGCCTGCGAACCACGTGCGCTGCTGACCCTGGATCGAGGGCATCGCCGCCTGGGACTCGATCGCCGTCCGGTCGAACTGCGGATGTGCGTAGTCGAAGCTGGTGAAGGGACCGCGTGGCTGGCGGAGCGGGTTCAAGGTCACGAACACGGGCTGACGGGTCTGGAGTCCCTGCAGCGCGTTCATCCAGTACGTGAGCGAGACCGGTTTGGAACGGTCCCGCTCGCCCCGCCCGTCGGCCACGTAGTTCCAACTCGACCATGCGGCGCGCCGGCGTGGCATCAGCGCTGGGTCTCGATGCAGGACCGCTTCGTTCCGCTGGAACCGGAAGGCGGATAGCACGCCGCGTTCCGGCGCCGTCGCGCCGGCTCCGAGTATGGACAGCGTCGTATCCGCGTGGGTCGCGAAGACCACGTGGTCGAAGCGTTCGATGCCGCTGTGCAGATCCTGGACCACGACCCATCGGGGCCACGCTCGACCGCCACGACCGGTGTGGAGACTCGCGTTCGCTCGCGGAACCCCGCCGTCAACCGTGACACGTATTCGCGGCTCCCCCCCGACACGGTCCGCCATCTCGGCCTCGAGCCGATCTGCAACATCGCGTGGTTGGAGAGGAAGCGAACGAGCGTGACGACCGGGAACGCGAGCATCTCGTCGAGCCCGGCGGACCAGATCGCGGCCGTCATCGGCAGCAGCAGGTCGAGCCGGAACTCGTCGGAGTAGCCGCTCCGAGCCAGGTAGGAACCGAGGGACTCCCCTGAGGACGACGCCAGGATCGAGGGCGCCTCACGGCAGAACCGACCGAAGTCCCGCATCATCCGCCACATCCCTGGCCTCGTCAGGTTCGACCGCTGCGCGAAGACACTGGCGCCCGGGCTCTTGAACTCGAAGGCTCCGTCGCCGATCGACACGGAGAACGACATGTCGCTCGGTTCGGTCGGGACCTCGAGGCTGTCGAACAGCCGAACGAGGTTCGGGTAGTTCGGCTCGTTGTAGACGATGAACCCGGTGTCCACGGCAACCGAACGGCTTCCGTCCTCGACCTCGACCGTGTGGGCGTGGCCTCCGAGACGACCGGCCGCTTCGTAGAGCGTCACGTCGTGCACACGATCCAGAGCCCACGCTGCGCCGAGCCCTGCGATGCCCCCACCGATGATGGCGATCCGTTCCATGGACCCACCGTAGTCGGGGACCGTGTCGTTGCATCGGTTCGAGCAGAGCTTGCATAGTTTTTGGGGGACCGGCTCCCGGAGAGCTGACCCCGCCCACCCTCGCGCGCGGCACGGAGGGTCAGTCCGCGGGCGGGAAGCCCTCGCCCGCGAGGTGCACGCACACATCCCACAGCCGTTCCGCGTCGCCAGCCGTGACCCCGGTTCCCGGCAATCGAACGATCGAGCGTGGACGACGATCCAGCCAGAACCGTCCGGTCGACCGAACGGCATCGGGCGATGCCGCGAGCCAGACGATCGTGTCCGCACCTTCCTCTGGCGAACGGAGCCGCGGTCCGATCAGCGTGCCGAAGCGGGGGAGCGCTCCGGCGATCCCGGGGGTATCCGCCCATCCAGGGTGCATAGCGTGCACGACGATGCCTCGGTCGCGCCACCGCCGCGCCCAGCGCTCGGTCAGCACGACCTGCGCCCGTTTCGCCCGTGCGTACGCGACCGACCTGCGGTACTGCCCGCGTTCCATCTGGAGATCGTCCAGATCGAGACCCTGGGTATACATGCCGCCAGACGAGACGTTGATCACACGCGTCGTTCCATGTGCCGCAGCCGTGCGCTCGAGGATCTCCGCGAGACCTTCGGTCAGCACGAACGGGCCGAGGACCATCGTCGCGAACGTCATCTCGAATCCGTCGACCGACAGCTGGCGCTCCGGGAGGAGCGCGCCAGCGTTGTTCACGAGGACGTCGAGCCGTGGCTCACGCTCGAGGATCAGCGCGGTCGCCGCTCGGACCGAGCCGAGGTCGCTCAGGTCGGCTGTATAGATCTCCACATCCGCGGTCGGCATCGCCTGTCGGAGAGCCTCCTGGACCAGTTCGCCCTTGGTCTGATCCCGCACGAGCAGTCGCACCGCCGCCCCCATCCGAGCCAGTCGATCAGCCGTGGCCCGGCCGAGCCCCGACGACCCACCCGTGATGAGGACGACGCGGCCGTCCATCCGCAACGCGTCCAGGTCTTGCCATCCGAAGAGACGCCTCCGGACCATCGGGCCGATGTCGGTGAAGCTGAGGACGACCGTTGCCTCGAGGAGGCCGTCGATCACGGGCGCCAAGACTCGTCGGGGGAAGTCGGGATGCATCGACTTCGCACGCTAACAGGTGGTGCGCTCACCATAGGATGTCGGTGGAGGTTCCAGCGATGGTTGTACTGCGTGAGGAACTCGACGTCGACGTCCCGGTCGAAGAGGCGTTCGCGTTCGTGGGCGACTTCGCCAACGCGCAGGCATGGGATCCCGGCGTGGAGTCCTCGCGGAACGCGACGGGGTCGCCCGTCGGGGTCGGGACCCGCTACGACCTCAACGTCATCTTCGGCGACCGGCGGCTGCCGATGACCTATGAGGTGAGCGTGTTCGATCCTCCTCACCGTGTCGTCCTCCATGGAACCGGGTCGACCGTGACGGCGGTCGACGACATCCGCTTCGAGCCGACGTCGTCCGGTACGCGCATCCGATACACGGCCGACCTCCGCTTGAAGGGCATAGCGCGGATCCTCGAGCCTCTGTTGCGCGGGCGCTTCCTCGAGACAGGGCGGCAGGCGATGGCTGGGATGACGGCGGCTTTCGCGTCTCGATCCGGCGCGACGCTGAACCACACCCGCACCCGTCGATCCCGAACTCACTCCCTGCATCGGATCCGACTAAGCCGTGCCATCCTGCGGATACAACCTATGCAAAACTGGCGAACTGTGGACAGAGAACGCATGGGTTCGACAGCATGCATCGGTACGCATCGATGGTCGAGGAGAAGGAGGAAACGATGCGGAAACTGATCGGAGTGGTGGTCGCCTCGGCGCTCGCCGTGGCGACCCTGGGAGGCGTCGCAGCCGCGAAGGCGGGGAACGCGACGCTGAACGTTGTGCACGGGATCCCCGGGGTCGACGTGAACGTGTGCGTGAACGGGGCGGCGGCGATCCCGGACTTCAAGCCAGGCGACGTCGCGACCGGCGTCGAATTGCCGGCGGGGTCCTACGACGTCAAGATCGTGGCCGCCGCCGACACGTGCGACGACGCCGCGATCCTGGAGGCGAACGGCGTCGCACTGAAGGCCGGTAAGAACTACACGGCCGTGGCGAACCTCAACGCCGACGGCGACCCGAACATCAAGCTCTTCACGAACAAGGTCGCACCCGTCAAGGCGGGCAAGGCCCGGCTGACCGTGCGGCACACCGCGGCCGCGCCGGCCGTGAACGTGTGGGCGAACGGCTCGATCCTGATCGGCGGGACGGACTTCGTCTGGGGTGACTCGGTGACGGTGAAGGTGCCGAAGGGCTCCTATCGCGTGAAGGTCACGCTGCCGGGTGAAACGGCGCCCGTGATCGGACCGGTGACGCTGAAGCTGAAGGCAGGCTTCGCGTATCAGGTCTACGCCTGGGGCAACGGGACCGACGGCTACAGCGTCGCCGTCGTCGCCACGAAGGTCGGCGAGAAGTAGCCCGCTGCTTCCACGACGATCTTCCCCGCGGCCCCGGCGGCGAAGCCGCCGGGGCCGACGGTCATCGAGGATCGGTGACGGGTGAGGCGGTCGCGCCTCGGATACTTGAGGCAGGTCCTTCGAACGGACCGGATCGACGAGGAGGGAACGATGAGACTCGCGTGGGCGGAGATCCGCCGGGCGAAGCTCCGCTTTGGAGCCCTGACGGGAGCCGTCGCCCTGCTCGTGTTCTTGATCTTCTTCCAGCAATCCCTCTCGGGGTCGCTGCTGTCACAGTTCACCGGCGGGCTCGAGCAGCAGTCGGCGTCCGTGTTGGTCTACAACGCGGACGCTCGCCGGAGCGTGGACGGCAGCCGCGTGACGCCCGATCAGATGGCCGCCGTCTCGAACGTGGGGGGCGTGGCGGCGTCGGGGCCGATCGGTGAGGGCTCGTTCACGGTGAAGCTCGAGACCGGCGAGACGAAGGACACCACGGTGTTCGGGTACGAGCTCAACGGGCCTGGCTTCCCGACGACCGTGTCGTCGGGGCGCTTGCCGCAGACGGACCGGGAGGGCGTGGCGAGTGCCGCCGACGCGAGCGCCGGCTACGCCATCGGTCAACGGCTCACGGTTGTGCCGGGTGGCATGCCGGTGACTGTGGTCGGACTCGCCGACGACACGCAGTTCAACGTGCAGCCGACGTTGTTCGTGTCCTGGACCACCTACGAGGACCTCGTGCGTTCGACCAACCCGGACGCGACCGCGGTGCTCCCCAATCTGGTGGGGGTCGAGCCGATGTCGGGGGTCGACCCCACGGACCTGGCGGCGTCGATCACGCAACAGGTCGACGGTGTCGAGGCACTCGATCGGGCGACCGCCGTCGCCTCGCTCCCCGGTGTTTCATCGATCCAGCAGTCGTTCGCGATCATCCTGGGCCTCGCGTTCGTCGTGGTGATCCTCCTGACCGGTTTCTTCTTCCTGATAATCACGGTGCAGAAGACCGCGTCGCTGACGCTGCTGCGCGCGGTGGGGGCGGGGAGCTGGTTCCTGCTGCGGAACCTGCTCCTCCAGGTGCTCCTGGTGATCGGGGCCGCGCTCGCCATCGCGATCCCCCTGACGATCTTCGCCGTGTCCGCAGCGTCGAGCGCCGCCTTCTCTGCCACGACGGAGCCGTCGGTCTTGCTGATCACGTCGATCTCGATCCTGGTCCTCGGCATGTTGGCCTCGATCGGGGCGATGCGCCGGGTGACGAAGATCGATCCCGCGGCGGCCACGGCCCGCATGGCCGGTGGGGGGCTGGCATGAGGCTCGCATGGCGGGAGTTGATCCGGAGGCCCACGCGGTTCCTGACGGTGGGGGTCGCGCTCACGCTGATCGTGCTCCTGTTGCTCGTGCTCGGCGGCATCTTGGACGCGCTCGTGCAGTCGTCGACGGGCCTGCTGAAGGCGCAGTCCTCTCCGTTGATCGTCTACGGCGCCGGCAGCAAGGGCTCGCTCGACCGCTCGCGCGTGATCGGCTCGGAACGAGACGCGATCGCGCAGGTGCCCGGCGTCCACGAGGCCACCGGGTTGGGCCTGGCGCTCGTCGCCGGGCACGTGGAGGGTCGCACCGAACCCGCAGACGTGGCCGTCTTCGGCTATGAGGCACCGAACCGGAGGGTGCCCGCCCCGCCCGGGCCAGGCGAGGGCTTCGCGGATCGATCCCTCCAGGACGACGGGGTTTCGGTCGGACAGATGATCGAGCTCGGCACGGCGCGGATCCCGGTGCGGGTCGTCGGGTGGGTGAGCGGCACCGACTACAACCTCCAGAAGGGATTGTGGGTCGACGCGGCCACCTGGCGTCGCACGCTGAACGCGAACATCCCCGATGCGGCCGTCGCTCCGGGCACGTTCCAAGCAGTGCTCGTCACACCCGAAGAGGGAACGACGCCCGAGCGACTGGCCTCGCAGATCGAGGCGGCGGTGCCGACCGTCACCGCCCTCACCATCTCCGAGGCGATCGCGCTCGTGCCGGGCGTGTCCGAACAGGACAGCGTCTTCAGCGCGATCATCGGCGTGACGTTCGCGGTCGCCGGGATCGTCGTCGCGCTGTTCTTCGCGCTCCTCACGATCGAGCGGGTGGGCCTCCTCGGCATCTTGAAGGCGATCGGGGCCTCGTCGAAGACGCTCGCGGCGGGATTGACGCTCCAAGCGGTCGTGATCGCTGCGGGGGCGTTTGTCCTGGGGAGCCTCCTGGCTGCCGGGCTGTCTCAGGTGATCCCCGCCACCGTCCCGCTCACGCTTTCCGCCGGACGGTTCGCGTTCACCGCCGTCGGGCTCGTGGTGACGGCATTGATCGGGAGCGCGATCTCGTTCCGCAGGATCGTTCGGATCGACCCGGCCTCGGCGGTCGGGGGGGCATAGGGCATAGGAGGGAAGGATGATGGCTGCACTCGATATGGAGGACGTTCGCAAGGTCTATCGATCGGGCGACGACGAGGTCGTCGCGCTCGACCATGCCACGCTCACGATCGGCGACGACGAGATGGTCGCGCTCGTCGGGCCGTCCGGCTCCGGCAAGACCACGCTGCTCTCGATCGCCGGCGGCCTGCTGTCTCCGAGCGACGGCGTCGTGCAGGTGGGGCCGCATCGGATCACGGACTACGACCGGGGCGAGCTCACGAGGTTCCGCCGCGACTCCGTAGGCTTCGTGTTCCAGGGCGCGAACCTCGTGCCCTTCCTCACCGCGAGGGAGAACCTGCTCGTGGTGGCCGACGTGGCCGGGCGTCACGGGAAGGACGTCGAAAGCCGCGCCGACACGCTGCTCGAGGAACTCGGGCTCGGGCATCGGAAGAAGAACACACCACCGCAGCTCTCGGGCGGGGAGCGGCAGCGCGTCGCCATCGGCCGCGCGCTGATGAACGAGCCCGAGTTGGTACTGTTCGACGAGCCGACGAGCGCCCTCGATACGAAGCTGGGCGAGCAGGTGATGGAGCTGATCCGCAACGAGGTGAAAGGTCGCGGGACGGCGGCGGTCGTCGTCACGCACGACACGCGGATGACGCCGTACGCGGACCGGACGATCGAGATCCGCGACGGCCGGCTCGTCGCCTAGCGCCTTGCCGATGCGGGCGGATGATGGCTCAGCCCGGGATGGATCGTGATGCATCGCGAGACGGTCGTCGTCGGTGCGAGCGGGTACATCGGAGGCCGGCTCGTCGACTCCCTCATCGCCGGTGGAACGCTCGCGAGCGTCGCCGGCCGTCGCAGGGATGCGCTCATCCGGCGCTGGCCGCAAGCTCGCGCCCTCGAGCTGGACGTCCTCCGGCCCGACACGATCGAGCCCGCGCTCCGAGAGGCGGAGACCGTGTATTACCTCGTGCACTCGATGGCGGCGGGAGAAGCGGGATTCGAAGAGCGGGACCGCGTCGCGGCGTCCAACTTCGCCATCGGCGCCAAGCGAGCTGGTGTTCGCCGGGTGATCTACCTCGGAGGGTTGGGATCGCAAGCCGATCAGCTTTCACCGCACCTCGCGAGCCGTCACGAGACGGGTTGGGTCTTGGCGGATCAGGGTCCGCCGGTCCTCGAGTTCCGCGCGGGGATGGTCATCGGCGCGGGGAGCACGTCCTTCCGCATGCTCACGGATCTGGTGAAGCGATTGCCGGTCATGGTGACGCCGAGATGGGTTGCGACCAGGTCCCAACCGATCGCGATCGATGATGTCGTCACGTACCTCGAGCACGGTCGGAACCTCGACCTGACGGAGCAGCACACGATCGTCGAGATCGGAGGTGCCGACGTGATGACCTACCGGGAGATGATGCAGCGCGTCGGCGTGTTCCGCGGCCGGCGGCCGGCGATCATCACGGTTCCTCTCCTCACGCCTCGGCTCTCGTCCCTGTGGTGTGGTCTGGTCACCTCGGTGCCGGCCGCGATCGCTCGACCGCTCATCGATGGGCTCCGCAACGAGACGATCGTGCAGGGCGACGCAGCGACCTCGCTGTTCCCCGACGTGCACCCCATGGGGTTCGACGAGGCCGTCGAGGAGGCGATGCGGGGATCGGAGGGCGCGAAATGAACCCCTCGTCGAGCCCGAGGGACGGCGTCAACGTAGGGGCCCTCCGATAAGCTCGCGTCCGATGGACGTCGCGGTGATCGGGGGGACGGGTGCGGAGGGCTTCGGCCTGACGCTCCGCCTGGCGAAAGCCGGACATCACGTGGTGATCGGCTCGCGTTCGGCGGACAAGGGTGCGGCGAGGGCGGCCGACGCGCTCGAGATCGTGGGTGGGGACGCCCGGATCGACGGCACCACGAACGAGGAGGCGGCGGCGTCCGCCGAGGTGGTCGCCGTGACCGTCCCGTTCGCGGGGCAGGCCGACATCTACCGCGCGATCAAGCCCACGGTGCCGGCAGGAGCCATCGTCCTCGACGCCACCAGTCCGCTCGCGACGGCCGTCGGAGGTCGTCCGTGGCAGGTCGTCCGTCCGTGGCACGGCTCGGCCGCCGAACAGGCCGATGCGATCTTGTCCCAGGGGGTGCGTATGGTCGCCGCGTTCCACACGATCGCCGGTGACGCGCTCCAGGATCTGGCGCACTCGCTCGAGAGCGACGTGTTGGTCTGTGGCGACGACGCCGAGGCCAAGACAGTGGTGGGTTCGCTCGTCGATGACATCCCCGACCTCCGGTGGGTTGACGCGGGCGCCCTGTCGATGGCGCGTATCGTGGAGACGATGACTGCCTTGCTCGTCTCGGTGAACCGCACCTACAAGGTGAAGGACTCGGGCTTCCGTATCGTCGGACGCGACGCGTGGGGCGATCCGCGCGGATGAACCCCGAAGGCGAGCTCGTCCGGATCGACGACACCAGCCTGTTCGTGGTGGAGCGGGGAACCGGCTATCCCGTGATCGTGCTCCACGGCGGCCCGGGCCTCGATCATCACGAGTTCGCCGACTACCTGGACCCGCTCACCGACGAGTTCCGGCTGCTGCTGGTCGATCAACGGGCGAACGGCCGCTCGGAACGGCCGCCCGAGTCTACGTGGACGCTGGAGCGGATGGCGCAGGACGTGATCATGCTAGCTCGGGCGCTCGGTCTGGACCGCTACGCGGTGCTCGGCCATTCGTTCGGTGCGTTCGTCGCGTTGCAGAACGCCGTCGACTACCCGGGCATGGCCGCGCAGACGATCGTGAGCAGCGGCATCCCGTCCATGAAGTACCTCGAGGTCGTCGAGAAGAACCTCAACGAGTTCGAGCCGATCGAGCTCCGCGAGCAGGTGATCGCGTCGTGGGCGCGCGAGCCGACCGTGTCGACCGAGGAGGAGTCCGCGCAGCTGATGGCCGACCAGTTCCCGTTCCATTTCGCCGACCCGTTCGATCCGCGGATCGCCGACTACCTGGAGCGGACGAAGGACACCGTGTACGCGCCGGACGTGCTCCGGCTGTTCTCCGCGAGCGGGTACGGCGGCATCGAGGTCGAGGACCGGCTCGATGAGATCCCGCAACCCGTGCTGGTGGCAACCGGCCGCCACGATCGGACCTGCACGGTCGCGGCCGCCGAAGCGATCGCTCGAGGCGTCCCGAACGCCGAGCTGCGGATCTTCGAGCAGAGCGGTCACATGACGTTCGTCGAGGAACCGGACCTGTACGTGGCGATCGTCCGAAGCTTCCTGACGCGAACGATGTAGCGGCGCGCACGCGCTCAGACGGACTTGAGCGGGAGATCGGCGAGATCGCCGAGGAAGATCTCCCGGTCCTCGGCGTCCTCGATCCGATCCGCGGCGACCTTCGCGATGGCGGCGAACCTCGACGCGTCCGCGGCGTCGCCCGCCACCATGTGTGCCCGCGACATCGCCTCGTACGCGAACGCGAGGTCGAAGTCGCCGATGCCGTGTTGCTCGCAGAGCGCCAGCGACCGGCGGGCGTGATGGAGCGCGGGTTCGGCTCGGCGAAGCACCGAGTAGACGCGGGAGACCTGCCATTCGCCGCGAACCTCGTTCACGGGCTCGCCGACGCGCAACCAATGGTAGAGGGATGCGTGCGCGGCGTTCACCATCACCTCGTCCTCGTCGGCGGTCCGTGACGGCTGCTCGAGCAGGCTCCAGACCATGTTGAACAGGCGCTTGGCGAGCTCGCGCTCGGTCTGCTGCGTCGAGCGTGGGGTCGTCGTCGGGGATCGGCACGGGCCGGCTCAGTCGATGACGGCGAGGACCTGGCCCGTCTCGACGACCTGACCGGCGCGCATGGGGAGCTCGGTGACCTCGCCGTCGCGCGTCGAGGGGATGTGGTTCTCCATCTTCATCGCCTCGAGGATGCACACGACCTCGCCGGTGCGGATCTCCTGGCCCTTCTCCACCAGGACCTTGAGGATCGTTCCCTGCATCGGCGCCCGGATCTCACCGTGGACGTGCTCGCCGTGGTGCGCCGCGGACGCCGAGGGCGACCTCGGGGCGGTCGCTCGCCGCTCGTCGAAGATCCGGACCGGGACCCGCTGCCCGTCGACCTCGACCAGGATGTCGGCCGGCCGCGCTGGACCCGGTCCGCTGGTCGGCGGCTGCTTGTCCGCCTGCGCGGGGAAGTCCACGTCGGCGAGCGCCCGCTCCAGCCAGTTCGTCGTGTGCGTGGAGGTGCGGAACTCCTTGGAGCCGAGGATCCACTCATGGGTCGGGATCGTGGTGGGAACGCCCTCCACCTTGAACTCCGAGAGGGCCCCGAGCATGCGGAGCCGGGCGCGCTCCCGGTCCTCTCCCGAGACGATGAGCTTCGCGAACATCGAGTCGTAATCCCCGGGAACGTCGCGTCCGACCGTCACCCCCGAGTCCACGCGAACGAACGGTCCTCCCGGCTCCTCGTAGCGCGTGATGCGGCCGGGTCCGGGCAGGAAGTTCCGGCCGGGGTCCTCCGCGTTGATCCGGCACTGGATCGCCGCCCCCCTGGGCTCGTTGACCAGGTCGAGCTTCTCGCCCATCGCCACCTGGAGCTGGAGCGCGACCATGTCGTACCCGGTCACCATCTCCGTGACGGTGTGCTCGACCTGAAGCCGCGTGTTCATCTCCAGGAAGTAGAACGACCCGTCCTCGTCGACGATGCACTCGATCGTGCCCGCGTTGACGTAGCCCGATCCCTTCGTCAACGAGATCGCCGCCTCCGCGAACCTGGTGCGCATCTGCTCGTCCATCACGGGCGAAGGGGTCTCCTCGATCAGCTTCTGATGCCGGCGCTGGACCGTGCAGTCGCGCTCGCCCAGGAAGAACACGTTGCCGCGCGTGTCGGCGATGACCTGCGCCTCCACGTGACGAGCGCGGTCGACGTAGCGCTCCAGGAAGACCTCGGGTCGCCCGAAGTACGACTGGGCCTCGCGCGCCGCGCGCCTGAGCGCTTCGTCCAGATGCTCGGCGTCGCGCACCACGTGCATGCCCTTGCCGCCGCCGCCGAACGCGGCCTTCACGAGCAACGGGTACCCCACGCGCTCCGCTTGCTTCTTCGCGTGCCGGATGTCGACGGGCTCCGGCGTCCCGGGCACGATCGGCACGCCGGCGCGATCCGCGATCACCCGCGCCGCCGCTTTGTCACCCATCTGCTCGATCGCGTCGGCGGACGGGCCGACGAACGTGAACCCGGTCTCCTCCACCGCCTTCGCGAAATGCGCGCGCTCCGCCAGGAACCCGTACCCCGGGTGGATCAGCGTTGCTCGAGCCTTGTGCGCCGCCTCCAGGATGGCCCCGATCGACAGGTAGGACTCGGAGGCGAGCGGGGGCCCGATCCGGAACGACTGGTCGGCCATCTCCACGTGGAGCGCGTCGCGGTCCGCATCGGAGTAGACGGCGACGGTGGGGAGACCGAGGTCCCGGCACGTTCGGATGATGCGGACCGCGATCTCGCCCCGGTTGGCGATCAGGACCTTCTGTTTCGTCGCCATGGCTCCACCTACGATGGTTGGGATGCTCGAAGGAGAATCAAACCATGCTGTCGACGAGTGAGCTCGAACGTGCGCTCGCCGCCGCCGGACTCGAGGCGCCGGTGCATTTCGAGGAGGTTACCGGTTCCACGAACCGGACGGCGTGGAGCCTGGCCATGGGTGGCGCCCCCGAGTGGACCCTGGTCGCCGCGGGCCATCAGACCGGCGGACGCGGACGGCTCGACCGGACGTGGGTCGACGTTCCGGGGCGGGCCCTCCTGTTCTCGATCGTCCTTCGTCCGACATGGCTGCCGCCCGATCGCGCCGGCGTGCTGACGCTCGCCGCCGGACTCGCCATGGTGAGCGCGGCTCGCGAGGTCGCGGCGAAGGAGCTGCGATGCAAGTGGCCCAACGACCTGCTCATCGACGATCGCAAGGTGGGAGGGATCCTCGCGGAGTCGCGGCTCGCGCCGGAGCGGATCGAACATGTGATCGTCGGCATCGGCGTGAACCTCGACCCGCCGGCGAACGTGGATCTGGCCGCCGGGTTGGGTGACGTCGACGCGTCCGCCCTGCTGACGGCGTTCCTGCGATCGTTCGTGGCCGTCTACGCCACGAACCCGGCGACGTTCCTCGAGTCGGTCATGGCGAGCGTATCCACGGGAAAGCGCCACGATCGGCCGCGAGGTCGAGGCCACCACGACCGACGGCCGTCGCGTGCGCGGCTCGGCGATCGGCGTGGACGACGCGGGAAGCCTCGTGGTGGACACGCCGGCGGGACGGGCGTCGATCACGTCAGGCGAGGTGACCCACCTCCGCTGAGCCGGTTGCCTCGGCACATGGCGCGCGGTACCGTCCGCCCATGTCCTTCCCGAAACGGCTGTTGGTGCCCGGCGAGGAGCTGGTGCTCGACCTCCGGCCCCACTGGATCGCGCTCCTGCTGCCGACGCTGGCGACGCTCGGGGTCGTGGTGGTCGGCCTCTGGCTGATCTCCAAGTTCGACGGGTCGGTGAACTGGGTGATCCTGGTCGTCATGGCGATCCTGTTGATCGCCTACCCGATCCGGCGGCTGGTCTGGTGGCTGACGTCGTACTTCGTCGTGACGAGCGACCGCTTGATCCATCGGGAGGGCTGGATCGCGAAGCACTCCATGGAGATCCCGCTCGAGGCGATCAACGACGTGCGGTTCTCGCAGGGCGTCTTCGAGCGGATCATCGGCGCGGGAACGCTCATCGTGCAGTCCGCGAGCGAGGCGGGCCGCGAGGAGTTCAAGGCGATCCGCAACCCGGAGGAAGTGCAGAAGACCATCTATCACCAGGGCGAGATGAACCAGCAGCGCATGTTCCGCCCCGCGGGGACCATGCCCGGGGCCCCGCCGCCGCAGCCGGCGACGCCTCCCATGGCTCCGTCCACCGTGACCGAGCTCGAGCGGCTGGCCGACCTCCGCGCGAAGGGCGTGCTCACCGAAGCCGAGTTCCAGGCGCAGAAGGCCAAGATCCTCGGCCAGCAGTAGGTCCGGCCTTCGAGCCTCCGTATCCTTTGCTGGTGAGCGACGTGATGTGTTCCCGCTGCGGCGAGCCGCTGCCCCTCGGTGCCAAGTTCTGTCCGAGCTGTGGCGCGCCGGTCGCCATCGCTCCCGCGTCGGAGCGGCGGCTGGTCACGGTCGTCTTCGTGGACCTGGTCGGTTCGACGAAGCTGGCCAACCAGTTGGACCCGGAGCGGTTCCGAGAGGTGCTCGCCGCGTTCCACGGCATGGTGACCGAGGAGGTCGAATGGCTCCGCGGCCGGGCGGAGTCGTTCATCGGCGACGCGGTGCTGGCGGTGTTCGGCGTTCCGACGTCGCACGACGACGACGCGGTGCGGGCGATCCGCGCGGCGCTCTCGGTGGTGAACCGCGCTCCGCAGCTGGGACGCGAGCTCGGCCTCCCGACCCCGATACAGGTGCACGCCGGCATCAACACCGGGTTGGTGGCCGTCGGGACCGCCGCCGACCGAGGGATCGTGATCGGCGGCGAGGTGAACATCGGCGCGCGGCTGCAGCAGGCCGCCGCCCCCGATGAGGTGCTGGTGGGTTCGACGACCCACCAGTTGGTGAAAGGGGCGGTCGAGTTCGGCGAGATGCGCATGATCGTCCCCAAGGAGTCCGACGGCGAGATCCCCGCCTGGCCGGTGACCCGCCTGGCGCCGCGTTCGACCCGCTCGACGATCCCGTTCGTCGATCGCCGCCGCGAGCTCGCACTGCTGTCCGATACATCCGAGCGGGTGCGGGAGCGCAGCCGCGCGCACCTGGTGACGCTGCTCGGCGAGCCCGGGATCGGCAAGACCCGCGTGGTGGAGGAGTTCCTCGACGGCCTGGACGACGACGTCACGGTGCTGAGCGGCCGGCCGAGCCAGTACGAGGAGCAGGTCACGTTCTGGCCGTTGGGACAGATGATCCTGACCGCGATCGAGGGCGACGAGGACATGCCCTCCGAGGAGCTGCTCGAACGGCTGCGGGGGTCGGCGGCGGAGTGGGTCGGTCCGAAGGATGCGGAGAAGGTGGCGCATCGTCTCAGCCTCGCGCTGGGCTTGGGCGAGGACGCGAACCACGAGAACCGCTACCACAGCGCCGAGATCCGACGCGGCATGCTCGCCATGATCGAGGGCTTGACCGAGACGCGGCCGGTCGTGTTGGTGTTCGAGGATCTGCATGCGGCCGAGCCGCTGCTCCTGGATCTGATCGAACGGCTCATGCGCGATACGCGTCGGTTGCCGCTGCTGGTGATCTGCGTCGCGCGCTGGGGATTCCTGGACGAGCGGCAGGGTTGGGCGGGCGGGCTCGCCGACGCCGTGACGCTCTGGGTCGAGCCGCTCGCGGCCGAAGACGCGGTACAGCTCGCGATCGAGGCGGGGGACCTGAGTCGCGACGACGCGCTCCGTGTCGCAGAGCACGCCGGCGGGAACCCGCTGTTCATCGTCGAGATCACCGGGATGCTGCTCCGCGAGGAGGACGTGCTGCCGCCGACGGGCGTCGCCGCGCCGGCCACCGGCCCGCTGCCGCCCACGGTCCAGGCCGTGATCGCGTCGAGGATCGATTCGCTCTCGCCGGCGGCGCGCGACCTGATCCGCAAGGCGTCGGTGTTCGCGCGCGGCGCGTTCGACGCCGCCGAGCTCGCGCTCGTCGCCGAGCCGCGCAAGGACGTGATGACCGAGCTGGAGGACGTGGAGTTCCTGGTGCCCGAGCCGGGTCGTAAGGACGCGTGGCGGTTCCGGAGCGAGGTGCTGCGCGACGTCGCGTACGAGAGCCTGGCCAAGCGCGAGCGTCAGCGCCTGCACCTGCGCGTCGCCAACCGGTTGTCCGAGCCCGCCAGCGTCGAGCGGTACCCGCGCACGATCGCGTACCACCTGGAGCAGGCGGCGAACGCGGGGCTGGACCTGAACCCGCGCGACCGCTCGATCGCGGACCGCGCGGTCGAGGCGCTCGCGAAGGCGGGAGATCTCGCGCGCCGTCGCATCGAGGCGAAGTCCGCCGCCGACCAGTACGAGCACGCGCTGGCATTGGCGGGACCGGAGGAACACTGGGGCGTCCGCGAGGCGACGATCCTGTCGAAGTTGGGCGAGTCGCTCTACTGGCTGGGTGAGTACGAGCGGGCGGAGCAGGTCCTCGAGCGCGCCCTGAGCGTCGACGAAGGTCGCAGCGACTACGTCCGGTCGCATGCCTCGCGGTTCCTCGCCGACATCATCCTCACGATCCGGGGAGACGCCGATGCGGCCGCGGCCATGTTCGATCGGGCGCTCGAAGCGGCGCGCAAGCTCGACGACGCATCGGTCCTGGCCCGCACGCTCCTGATGGCCGGCTGGGTGCCGTTCTGGCGCGACGACCTCATGGGGGCGCGCGCGTTGTTCACGGAGGCGCTCGAGGCATCGCGCTCCAACCCCGAGCGTCCGGATCGACTGGTCCGAGGTGCGAGCGCTGGTGAGTCTGTCGTCGGTGACGTCCGAGGAGGGAGACGAGGTCGACGCGCTCGCGCTCGCGGAAGAGGGACTGGAGATCGGTCGTGCATCGGGTCAGGAGTTCGCCATCGCGACCGCCGAGGAGAAGGTCGCGCTGGCGTTGCGGCACATGCTCCGCCTGGAAGAGTCGCTCGAGCATTCCGAGGCGGCGATCCAGACCTACCGAGAGCTCGGCGCTCGCTGGGAGCTCGCGGGCGCGATCGGGGATCGCGGGGTGACGTACCGACTGTCCGGGAGGCTCGAGGACGCGGAAGCGCAACTTCGTGAGGCGTTCGCGCTCTGCCGCGGCCTGAAGGAGCGCGGCCTGGTGACGTGGACCGCCGCCGAGCTGATGAAGATCCAGGTCCTCCGCGGAGACCTCGGTGACGCCGTCCAGACGATGGAGGACCCCTCGTCCCGGTTGGCGGAGCTCGAGCCCGGCACGTCGACGGCATTGCTCGTGAGCCAAGCGGTGCTCGCGCTCGCGACGCATGACCGGGACTCGGCCCTCGACTGTGCCGTGGCGGCGGTGGCGATCGAGGGTCGGACCCGCAAGGGGTGGAACGCCCATGCGGCCCAGATCTGGTGGACCGCGAGGCTGTTCGGCGACGACGTGGCCGGAGGGCCGGAGGTGGTCGCCGAGGCGCGGGATCGGTTGGAGGCGCATCACTGGGGGCAGGCCCTGCTCGAGCCCGAGCTCATCGCGGAGGCGGTTCCGATCAGCCAGGGCTGACCCGATCCGTTCTCCGCGTTCCGAGCGAGGCATTGACGGATCTCGATGGATGGGCGCATACTCCCTTTCAAGGCATCGAGAAATATCGATGGATGGTCAGGAGAGGGCAACGATGAGCCCGGCCCGTCAGTTGCAGATCCGTGAGAGCGCACCCGCGGCGTGTTGCGTGCCGATCGCCGGTGCCGGCATGTCCCCGGGGGATGCCGAAACCACGTCGAAGCTGTTCAAGGCGCTCGCAGATCCGCACCGGGTCCGCATCGTGAACCTGCTGGCCGTGTCAGGTGTGCCGGTGTGCGTCTGCGATCTCACCGGGATGCTCGAGCTGTCGCAGCCGACCGTGAGCTTCCACATGAAGAAGCTCGTCGATGCCGGGCTGCTGGAACGGGAGCAACGTGGCGTGTGGGCCTACTACTCGCTCCGCGAGGACGCGGTCCGCCGTCTGGGAGATGTGGTGCGGTTCGAGGGAGAAGGAAGAGAACGATGAGCGATCTGCGCGAAGAGGTGCGTGATCGGTACGCGGCGGCCGCGCTCGCCGTGAAGGACGGGATGGCCGCGAACGACTGGGACGCCGAGGCCGGCTGCTGTGACCCCGGGGAGGGCCTGGGCGTGCAGCTCTACGACGTGACGGAGCGTGGGGACCTGCCCGAGGAGGCCGTGCTCGCGAGCCTGGGATGCGGCAACCCCACGGCGGTGGCGGAGCTGCACGAGGGCGAGGTCGTGCTCGACCTCGGCTCGGGCGGCGGGATCGACGTGCTGCTCTCGGCGAAGCGTGTCGGGCCCACCGGCAAGGCATACGGCCTGGACATGACCGACGAGATGCTCGAGCTCGCTCGGGAGAACGCGCGGAAGGCCGAAGCGACGAACGTCGAGTTCCTGAAGGGCTACATCGAGGACATCCCGCTCAGGGACGGGACCGTCGACGTGGTCATCTCGAACTGCGTCATCAACCTGTCGACGGACAAGCCGAAGGTCGTCGACGAGATGTTCCGCGTGCTCCGGCCCGGGCGGACGGCTCGGGATCAGCGACGTCGTTGCCGCGAACGAGCTGGCTCGCGCCGACCGGGCGGAGCGCGGCAGTTACGTCGGCTGCATCGCCGGCGCGCTCTCGTTCGAGGAGTACACGCAGGAGCTGTCGCGTGCTGGCTTCACCGAGATCTCGATCGAGCCCACCCACGAGCTTGCCGACCAGATGTTCGGAGCGATCGTTCAGGCGCACAAGGGTTGGTCATGAGCGCCGAGCACCTGCCGGAGGTGTTGTTCGTCTGCGTGCACAACGCGGGGCGGAGCCAGATGGCGGCGGCGCTGCTCGAACGTCATGCGGCCGGGAGGGTCGTCGTCCGCTCGGCGGGGAGCACGCCGGCCGACGAGATCAACCCGGCCGTCGTGGCCGTGATGGCGGAGATCGGGATCGACCTGTCCGAGGCGGTCCCGAAGATCCTCACCACGCAGGCGGTCGAGGAATCCGACGTCGTGGTGACCATGGGCTGCGGCGACGCCTGTCCGGTCTTCCCGGGCAAGCGCTATCTGGACTGGGAGCTGGACGACCCGGCGGGCAGGTCGGTAGACGAGGTCCGCGGTATCCGCGACCAGATCGACGAACGCGTGAAGGCGCTGGTGGGCGAGCTGCTGACGGCTTCCGACTGAGTTCGGTGGTTGCATCGGCCATCCGCGGGCGTCAGGCTCGATACGAGCTCGCCGGTTGTCGTATCTTCGTGGACCGGTAAGCATCGACGAGACCTGATGACGAATAGGCTGAAGCGCTTCCCCGCGTCGTTCCGCTTCGTGGCCGTGACGTTCGCGCTCATCGCGACGGCGAGCCTCGCGACCTCTGCTGCCGCGGATCCGCCCAGCGCGCAGCAGGTGCAGAACGCCAAGGACCGCGTCACGCAGCTCGCCCAGGAGGCGCACGCAGCCCAGCGGCAGCTCGACGCCATCAACATCCGAGCGAACGAGGTCGCCGCCGAATACGACCGTGAGCTCGGCCGGCTCGAGAAGCTCAACGCCGAGCTCCTGCACACCCAGCTGACGCTGGCGCATGCGCGCGCACGCTACGACGCCATCGTGGCGCAGCTGAACGACCGCGCCCGCACCATGTTCATGGAGGGACCCGCGTCGGATCTGGAGTTCCTGCTGGGAGCCTCGTCGTTCTCCGATCTGACGGACCGGTTGGAGTACGTGAACGTGGTGGCGTCGAACGACGCCGATCTGGCCAACGAGGTCCAGAACACCAAGAACGTGCTGTCGGCGAAGGAGCGGAACCTCGAGACGCTGCAGGCCGCGCAGCAGGCGGTGGTCGCGAAGGTCCGGGAGAAGCGGCAAGAGGTCGCGGATCTCCTCCGGCAGGCAACCGCGAAATACAACGAGATCGCCTCGAAGAAGGCGCAGGCCGAGAAGCTGGCGAAGAAGCTCTCGGCGCAGCGGCAGGCGTGGGTCAATGCGCACTTCTCGTTCAGCAGCTCCCCGCACGCCTCTGTCGCGATGCCGTCGGGTTGGGCGGGCACGCTCCAGGTGTGCCCGGTGGGGCAACCGCGCGCCTACGGGGACGGTTTCGGCGCACCTCGCTACGCGGGCGGCTATCACCTCCACGCCGGCGTCGACATCCTGGCGCCGATGGGCACGCCGATCTACGCGACGTTCGACGGCTACGCGACGGAGAACCCGAACGGACTCGGGGGCCTGGCAGTCGAGGTGCACGGCGCGCCCGGCTACACGTACAACGCGCACCTGTCCGCCTACTCCGACCACTCGACCGGGACGGTGCATACGGGCGACGTCATCGGGTACGTGGGGGACACAGGCGACGCACAGGGCGGTCCACCGCACGACCACTTCGAGTTCCACCCGAACTCGTTCCCTGCGGGATGGCCGGCGAGCTATTACGGCTACACGGTGATCGGGAGCGCGCTCAACCCCTATCCGCTGCTGGTGGACGCCTGCGGCTAGTCCGGATTACCTACTCCCGCGTCCCCGCACGATTAGCCCGAGCCCGATGAGGCCCACGCACGCCGCGAGCACGATCAGCACGATGGCGGTGCTGGCCGACCCGCCCGAGCCTCCCGGTGGGCTGGATCCGGACGTGGTGGCCGGCCCGACCCCCGGCTCGCCGGCGATCAGCGCGTATCCGAGCTCAGGCATCGGGCCCTCGGCCTGCTGGGCCGCCAATGAGTCCGATCCCTCCTGCGCCGTCCACTCCTCCCCGTCTGGGGACGCGTAGAGCTGGTGGACCGACGCGTGGAGGCTGGCGGTCGCGGGATACAGCATGATCACGTCGAGCGGGCTCTGGAGCGCGGCCCTGTCGCCCAACGGTTGATAGTTGGCCGTGAACCGGTACGCGTTGCCGAAGACCGTCAGACCCTTGCCCGGCGAGGAGAGCGTGGCGGGATCGATCGGATCCACCTTCAGGATGACCTCGATCTGCCCGGGCCGAGCTGCGAACGCCCCCCCCGGCACGATGACCGTCACCTGGTTGTCCGACGTCACGAACGCCGTCTGCGCCGACCCCCCCACCTTGAGCGGGACGTGGAACACGCCGGACGACGGTGGTTGATTGGTCGCGGCGAGGTCGGGCGGCGGGTTGACCCAGCGGTACGGCTGCGGGGGACCGATGCCGTCGAGGAGCGGCCCTTTCGCGAGCGGCGAGAGATGTGCCGACAGCGAGGCGAGCGCGGCGTAGACGGTCACGAACGCCAGACCGGCGACGACCGCCTTCCGCCGGCTCACCACGCGTCCGACGCGCTCGGGTCCATCGGTTCGGTCGCGAACGCCGGCGGCCAGATGACCGCTGCCTCACCCGGCGCCACCCACTTCCAGATCACGCTGGCGGCGGCGACGTTGTCCCCGGCGTTCGGCGTGCCGGGGGCGCCGAACAGCAGGCCGCTCCCGTTCGGCAGGCTCCCGCGCGGCAGATCGATCGCACGGGCGGCCGCTGCGACGTCCGCGGGGGCGAGGGAGGACGCCTCCGGAAGCACGTCGGTGAAGAACGCCCACGCGGCGGAGAAGCCTGCGAGCGCCGCAGGGCTCATGTCCTGGTGCCACTTCGCGTCATAAGCGTCGTTCGCGCGCTGCAGCAGCGAGCGGGCGTCGGGGCGCAAGCCCGAGGGGTTGATCGACGAGGCCGACGGTTTGTCCGACGCGTAGACGCCGACCGCGTCCTTGCCCAACGTCGAGCCGAACGCGGGCATGCAGTAGCTGGACGACGTGCCGATGTTCGCAAGGAGCGGGACGTGCTGGGCCACCAGCTGACGGCGGAGCGCGATCGGCGTCGTCGAGGTACGCCGACACGAACAGGACGTCGGGCTTGGCGGCGGCGATCCGATGCGACGAGCTTCGCCATGTCGACGGTGCGGAAGTCGTATCCGAAGTTCCCGACGTCGTGTAGCCCGCGTGCGCGAAGTTCGGCCTGGGCGCCGGACGCCACGGAGTTGCCGTAGGCGTCGTCGACGAAGGAGACCGCGTAGCGAAGGGTGGCGGGGTCGCGATGATGCTCCGGCGCCACCTGATCGGCGATGAACGCGATCGCCGCCCTCCCCAGGACCTCGCCGGTCGGCGGGACGCGGAACGTGAGGCCGCCGCGGTCCGAATCGGGGGGAAGCATCCCGACCGCGCCGGTCTCCCAGAACAGCATGCCGTTCGCCGCAGCCTCGGCCGACGCCGGCCCCGAGATCGTGCTGCCGTAGCTGCCGAGCACCAGCTGGATGCCGGCGGCGTGCAGCTGATCGACGGCCGCCGCCGCCGCGTCCGAGCCGGGCGTGTCCACCGATTCGATCCGGATCGTGCGGCCGTCGACGCCGCCGTCCTGGTTCGCGAGATCAGCGGCGAGCATGATGCCGCGGTGCTCGTCGATGCCGCCGGGTCCCTGCGAGCCCGAGAGCGGGTAGACGGCTCCGATCCGGATCTCGTCGGGGGGGTCGCCGCGCGTGCAACCAACGGCCACGAGGGTCAGGCAGACGGCGAGGAGCGCGACCTTCCTGGTCATCGGAGCAACACCGCCAGCACGTTGGCCGCGGTGTGGGTCGCCGCGGGCACCGTCCAGGTGCCGGACGCCCACCGTTGCCACGAGAGCAGGAGGCCGGCCCCCAGGTCGACCGGGAGCGCCGCGACCCCGTAGAGGGGCACGTGGACGAGCGCGAAGAGCAGGGCCGAGCCGAGCACCGCGATCACCGGTCCGGAGCGCTCGAGCCAGCCGTACGCCGCGCGGCGGAAGAGGGCCTCTTCGGCGACCGCTGCGAGGATCGCCAGGGGCAGCGCCGTCGAGCCCAGCGGAGCCGCGATCGGTCGTCCGCCGGCGAGGGCCGCCAGGCCCACGCCCGTCAGGCCCACGATCGTGACGAGCGCGGGCTGGAGGCGAGCCGTGTCTCGCGGCACCGGCACCAGGAGGGAGGTCACGAGGATCGTCACGAAGACGACCGCCAGCAGCGCCACGCGGGTCGCATCACCCGTCTGGAGGATCCGGAGCCGGAGCAGCAGCATGCCGATCCCCACGAGCACGGGGAGCGCGAGCCCGACGTCGGGACGTGTCCGGGTCCGCGTCGCGACGAGGCTCACTGCTGCACCTCGAACGCGACCGCGGCGATCACGCGAGGATCGAACGGCGCGTGATCCGACGCGACGAACTCCACCTTCAACAGGTGCTGCCCGGGCGTCAGGTTCGAGAGCAGCTGCGTCGTGTCTCCCGTCATCGAGATCAGCTGATCGTCCAAGATGACGTGGAGATGCCCTTCGTCGGGCACGATGGTCGCGCTCGTCGCGGGCACGATCTTCGCGTCCTTGAGCGAGACCTTCATCTGGACCGTGGTCCCGTGCACGACCTGTCCGTTCTTGGGGGAGATGATCGAGAGCTTCGCGGGGCTCGCCGGCCGGTCTGCGCTGACGGTCGGCGTGGGGGAGCTCGTGCTGGGTGGTGTGCCGCCGCCGCTACTTCCGCATGCGCCGAGCGCGAACACCACACCCACCACGAGGAGTGAACGTCGCTGCCAGCCGTTCCTCATCTGCGCTCCCGATCAGATCGTCTGCGAGAAGGATGCCACGAGGACGCGTCCATCGCGGGCGGTCGCCTGGACGAAGAACGTCCAGGCTCCCGGCGTGAGCGTCAGGTCGCCCACGAAGTGGCCGGCCGAGAAGCGTCTCGGCTGCAGCGTCGACGCCGTGCCGTCGGGGGACACCCCGACCATCGTCGCGCGGGCGAGCGGCAGCTCGGTGCCGTCGGTGTCGAACGCCGTGAGATGGAGCTCGTCCGTTCCGGCGGTTCCCGGATCGTTGTACATCTGGATCTGCTCGCCGTCCGGGAACGCGATCGTGTAGATGTCGGGTTGTCCGGCGGCGGTCGCGACCGTAACGCTCTGGTCCGGGATCCGCGTCACGAACGTCAGCGGGATCTCGGTGCCCGACGACGCGGTCTGCACGACGACGGTGATCGTCCACACGCCGGCGATCGAGATCTGACTGCCGTTCGCCATCCAATGGTCGCCGTGGTGCGCCAGCTCGAGCGTGCTTGCTCCCACGCCCGGTTGACCGACCGGCTCGAACCGGAGCGACACATCGGTCGCGTCGAGAGGAGCGCCCGAGTCGAAGTCGGTGACCTCCGCGTCGAACCCGTTGGGACCGGCCGTTCCGGGCGAGACGACCAGGATCACCTTCATCGTGGTGGCGAAGTCACTCCCGGTGAGCGTCACGTGTTGTGGCTTCGGCGCCGGGGGCGTGGCGGGCGGGCGCGGCGACAGGCCGGTTAGCGTGCCGGTCAGCCCGAAGACCCCGAGCGCCCCGACCAGCTCGATCGCCATGACGCGCCGGAAGAGTCCCGTGCTCGCGCCCATCCGGGGGATCGAACGGTATCGGTTGAACGCCCCCAGCCCGATAAGCAGCACGACGACAGCGACCTTGATGTCGAGCGTGGTCAGGTACGACGTGGTGAACAGGTGCAAGAGCGTCGAGACGCCGCCGACCTCCTGCGTGGCGCGGAGCACGCCGGTGACCAGGACGACGACGACCGCGTAGCCGGCCATGGACGAATAGCGGCGGATCTGGCCGACCGGAGACTCGGCGTCGCGACTCGCGCGAACCGCCAGGAACGCGAGCAGGAGGCCGCCCATCCAGACGCTCGCCGCCATGAAGTGGAACCATTGCAAGCCGATCTCGAGCGCGGGGGTCGCGGCGGCCGAGGCGTGGCCCCCGATGGCGCGGATGAGCATCGCCAACGACGCGGCGACGCCCACCACGACGAGCGACGTTCGGACCGACCGTCGCGCCGCATCGATCGAGGCGACGGCCGCGAACGTCACGCCGCCGAGCAGCCAGAGGAAGTCCCGCCCCGTCGAGGACGACAGCAGATCCCCCATCGACACGCCGAGCGCCGCCCGTTCCGACAGGAGCATCCCGACCGCACCGACCGCCGCCGCGCTTGCTCCGATCAACAGCACGGGCCGCCGGGCGGGCACGTTCCCTGCGAATGCCATGATCCCCACCGTCGACGTCGCGAAGAGCATCGCCAGCCCGACGTAGAGGGCGAGCCTGCTGGCCACGCTGGCGACGGACGGCGAGGGCGTCACCGGGACCGGGATGCTCGGAGCGCCGATCGTGCCCGGCGCCACGTTGACGCCGAAGCTGAACGCGCCGGCCGTCTCGTGGCCGTCGGCCTCGGAGACCACGCGCCAGCTGACGGTGTACACGCCGTCGGGGAGATCCGCGGGCAGGGGAACCATGAGCTGTCCGTCGTTCGCCGGGACGGCACGGACCGGTCCCGACTCGACGTCGGTACCGTTGACATCCAGGACGTGGACGATCGACAACTGCGGGTCCGGCGGCTCGGTGAACGTCATGGTGACGTTCGCGGGGGCGTGATCGAGTGAGGCGTTGGCCGCCGGGTCCGAGCTCGCGAGGTTCGCGTGGGCTGCTGCGACGACGGCCGACCCGAGCGTGATCGCGGCTGCGATCCCGACCGGCAGCAGCATGCGCGCGACGCGGCTCACGGTCCGGGTCCGATCGTGAACGTGGTCTGCGCGACCACACGTGGGTCGAACGGTCCGTGATCGGCTGCGACGAACTCCGCCTCCAGCGCGTGCTGACCCGGTGAGAGACCGCTCACGTCCACGAGTTGCACCAACCCGTACGTCATGGAGACGAGCTTCCCATCGAGCGACAGGTGGATGTGGCCGGTGTCGGGTGTGAGCGTTGTGCTCGCCGTGTCCACGATGGTGCCGCCGTTGAGTGTCATCACGACCTCGACCTGGTTGCCCGACACGGTCTGTCCATCCGTGGGGCGGACGATCGCGAGCGTGGCGCTCGAGGCGGGACGCGCTCCCGAGGGCGTGGCGGTTGGGGTGGCTGCGTTCGGACGCATGAACTGCCGGGGGAGCGTCAGCCCCGCGATGACGACGATCCCGCCGGCGACGGCGAGGCACCACGCGCCGCCGAGCGGCAGACGGGGGAAGCCCTTGTTCCGGATGCGCGACACCCCCGCCCATCCGATCCACAGGCCGCTCACGACCGTGATCAGCGCGACCTGCTCGTCCGGGGTTCCCCCGTGCGCCAGCAACGCGCTATGCCTTCTTCCTCGACGCGAAGAGCGCGACCACACCGACGATCAACGCGATCGCTCCCACGATGACCGCGATGATGCCGACCGTCTTCGCGCTGTCAGCGGCCGCCTGAGCATCGGCCGCCGCGGTCGTCGCATCCGTGATCGCCGCCGTCGTGCGGTTCGACTCTTGCTGGATGCGGGTTGCCAGGTCGGCGTTCGTCGGAGCCTGGACGGGCGGGAACGTCGCCCCCGCAAGGTCTTGCACCTCATCGAACGTCTTGGGGCCGGACGTCAGCGAGAGATCGAACGTGACACCCTCGAGCGTGCCGGACAGGGCGAAGGTGTATGCCCCGGCCTGGGATGGAACGAACGCCGCTTGATACTGACCTGGCGTCTCGAGCGGCTCGAAGATGAACGGATCCGACGTCAGGTCCCCGAATCCAACCGTCACAGTCAGCGCATCGCCGATGTCGGTGACCGGGTGGCCCCCTTTCGATAGATCGAGGAACACCGCGTTCGGGATGCCGACATAGGCCGGTTCGTCGAAGAATCCGATCTCGAGATCGAACGGACCGACGCTGCGTTGGGCATGAGCGGACGCGATACCGGGTATGAGCATGAGCACTGCGACCGCGAGGATGGCGGCGGTCGCAAGCTTCGCGCGGATGCGCATGGAGACAGCTCCTTCCTGACGCTTGATGTCGCGCGCCTGGGCGCGAACGGATCGATCAGACGGAGGAAGGAGGGCCGCGGACGCCGGTCGCGGAGAGACGGCGTCCGGCCGGGACGAACACCAGCTCCGGCGGGAGCGGCCGCGTCACGATTCGATTTGATGGGCGGGTACCGTTCTTCAATGCCGCGGCTACGAGGTCGGCGGCACGCAGAAGCCAACGGATCGCTTGCGCCGCGAGGTATCCGATCGCGACCTGGGCCGCGATGCCGATGGGCAGGATGCCGGTGTGGACGAGGTCGGCGAGTGGCGCGCCTGCGGTCACCCGCTCGAGTACTTCCATGAGGACGAACGCGCAGACCTGGAAGCGGATCGACGCGGGACGCGATCCCCGGGAGCCGGCCGGCCGGGCTGGGACTGGCGAGCTGCCCGATGAACATGGTGGCCAGAGCCGCGAGCGCGATCACCAACGCGATGTCATTGGCCAACCCCAGGTAGGCGTGACCCGTCTGCTGCAGGATCGCCGCTCGCGAACTCGCGGCCGGCGCGATGGCCAGGTACGTGAGCCAGTGCCCGGTGAGCACACCGCCCACGGCGACGCCGATCGTGGCGATCCGCCGTCGAGCGCTCATGGAGTGGATTGTAGGCTGGCCCCGGACATCGAACGAGGTGGAGGAACGCTGTGGATCCGCGAGATGTTCGGCACGTGGGTGTCGTGGGGTGCGGTCTGATGGGGTCCGGGATCGTCGAGGTCCTGGCGCGCGCCGGCGCCGACGTCACGTACGTTGAGGGCACGGACGAGCTGGTGGCTCGCGGGCGGGCGATGATCGAGCGTTCGGTCGGCAAGGCCGTCCAGCGCGGCAAGCTCGATGCAGTCGAAGGCGAGTCGGCGCTCGGTCGTATCCGAGGCGTGACCGACCTGGATGGTCTCGACGGTTCGGACCTGGTGATCGAGGCCGCGACCGAGGATGTCGAGGCCAAGCTCGCCATCTTCCGAACGCTGGGTCAGGTCACCCGAGCCGATGTCGTGCTCGCCTCGAACACGTCGTCGATCCCGATCGTGGAGCTCGCGGTCGCTTCGGGGCGGCCCGAGCACGTGATCGGGATGCATTTCTTCAACCCCCCGCCGGTCATGGCGCTGCTCGAGCTGACCCCCGCACTCACGACGTCGGACGAGACGTTCGCGTTCGTCCGGAGTTACGGGACGGACGTGCTCGGGAAGACCTGCGTGCGATCGAAGGACCACGCGGGGTTCATCGTCAACCGACTCCTGGTCCCGTACCTGTTCGATGCCGTCAGGCTGCTCGACGAGGGATTCGCGACCCGTGAGGACATCGACACCGCGATCCACCTGGGTCTGGCGCATCCGATGGGCCCGCTCACGCTGATGGACCTGATCGGCCTGGACACGATGCTGAGCATCGGCGAGGTCCTGCATGCCGAGTTCGGCGAGGAGCGCTACGCACCGCCGCCGCTGCTCCGCCGGATGGTCGCCGCCGGCCGGCTCGGCCGCAAGTCCGGCGGCGGCTTCACCGACCCCTGAGCCCCCGCGTATGCCCGAACGGCCCGGTAGGTGCGGGTCGTTCGGGCCCCGGAGCGGGCCGATCCGGACCCTAGGCTTGGAACACGTACCGAAACCATGGATGACGCCGTCCGGAGGGCAGGACCGATGACGAACAGGACCGCGCAGCGCAAGCGTTCCCAGGCCAACATCGCCGCCGCGAACGGGAAACGGCGAGGCGGCGTACGAGGACGACGATCCGTTGCGAGCCGCCGATTGCCGTTCTTGGCGATCGCGGGGGTCGTTGCCATCGTCCTCGCGATGGTCGGGCTGAGCGTGGTCAATCACGCAAAGACCCCGGCGACACCCGGCAGCGATGGCTCCGCCGCGGTGATCCGGGCCGTCACGAACGTCCCGGCGACCGCGCTCGACTCCGTGGGTGCCGGAAGAGGGATCACTCCGCCCTCGGCGATCGCCGCGGGGGCCGCACCGGTGACGAGCGACGGCAAGCCGCAGATCCTGTACATCGGCGCCGAGTACTGCCCGTACTGCGCGGCCGAGCGGTGGCCCATGGTGGTCGCGCTCTCGCGGTTCGGGACCTTCTCCGGCCTCGGCCTATCGACGTCGTCGTCGACCGACGTCTTCCCGAGCACGCCGACGCTCACGTTCCACGGGTCCACCTACACGAGCGACGTGATCGCGTTCGACGGCGTGGAGACGAACACGAACCAGCTCGCAGCGTCCGGGCTGAGCTATGAGCCGCTCGACACGCTCACCGCACAACAACAGCGGCTGATGCAGACGTTCGACGCCCCGCCGTACACATCGCAGGCCGGCGTGATCCCGTTCTCCATGCTCGGGAACCGCTACGTCGTCATCGGATCCAGCTTCCCGCCGGACGTATTGCAGGGCAAGACATGGCAGGAGATCGCATCCGCACTGTCGGATCCATCGTCTCCGGTCGCGAAGCAGGTGCTGGCCGCCGCCAACGTGATCACCGCCGCGATCTGCGACGTGACCGGTGGGCAGCCGACGAACGTCTGCACGGCTCCCGGCGTGACGGCCGCCGCCGCGACGCTGCCGTGAACCGGGGCACAGGAAGGGGCATCCGCAGGTCGCCACCGTGCTCGGGACGGGGTTAGCTCGATTGCTCTCGTCGATCCCGTACCACACGTTCCCTGTGGTCCACATGGGTCCACTGTCGATCCACGTCTTCGGCGTCTTCGTCGGGCTGGGGATCCTCGTGGGCGTTTCGGTCTTCCTTCGGTTCGCGCGTCAGCGAGAGCTGGATCCCCGTGCCCTTTCGTCGCTCGCGTGGCGAGTGGTCCTCTTCGGGATGCTCGGATCGCGGGTGCTGTTCGTGCTCACCAACCTGTCGGACTACTCGCATCGGCCGTTCGCCGTTTTCGCCGTCTGGGAGGGAGGGCTCCAATTCTCCGGCGCGTTCCTCATCGCGATCGTCACCATCGCGTGGTGGGTGCGCCGGCACCCCGACGTGCCCGGGTTGACGCTCACCGACGGCATCGTGCTCGGCCTCGTTCCTGGCTTGATGATCGGACGCATCGGCTGCTATTCGGTCGGCGAGCACTTCGGGCACACGACAACGTTCTTCATAGGGGTGAGGTACCTCGGTGGCGTCACCCGTGAGGGCCCGATCGTGGTCGGCAGCGTCATCCACAACACCGCCCTCTACGAGATCATCCTGCTGGCGCCGCTGGCGGCGCTGCTGTTCATCTTGGCGCGTCGTCGCGCTGCTGCGGGGGTCATGACCGCCGTATTCCTGCTCTGGTACGGGACCCAGCGCTTCCTGACCGACTTCCTCCGGGCCTACGACAAGCGTGTGGGAGGGCTCACCGGCGCCCAATACCTGTGCCTGGCCATGATCGCCGCGGGCCTCGTCCTGGCCGTCCGGATCCGCCGGCGCACCCCCGCCGAGAAGGCGTTGGTTCCCGTACCCTCCGGCACCGTGAACGATGGCTCCGCGTCCGTTCGGATGGTGCGTGAGGTGATGGGACCGTGAGTGCGGTTCGCTCTCGCGGGGTCGCGCCCGTCACGTTCGCCATCACGATCGCGGGGACGGCGGTCGCCGTGTACCTCACGATCGCGCATTTCACGTCGCCGGACGTCCTGGCGTGCGCGTCCACCGGCGTCGTCAACTGCGAGCGCGTCACGACGAGCGCCCAGTCGGAGCTGTTCGGCGTACCGGTCGCGCTGCTCGGTCTCGGATGGTTCCTGGCGATGACCGCGCTCTGCTCGCCTTGGGCGTGGCGTTCGGCCGTCCCGTGGATCGGGACCGCGCGGCTCGCGGGCGCGGTGGCCGGCATGGCGTTCGTCCTATGGCTCGTGTACGCGGAGCTGTTCGTGATCCGCGCGATCTGCCTGTGGTGCACCGTCGTCCACGTGCTCGCGTTCGCGCTCTTCGTGATCATCGTGCTGTACGGCACGGAGGCGTCGGAGGACGCCTAGCGCGCCGTCATCCGACGACGCGGAACGTGTCGGTCGATGCCAGGCAGTCGTAGCCGTCGTCCACGCAGAGCGACACCCGGTAGCGGCCGGGCGGGAGCGGCCAGTTGCCCGTCGCCTCGGCCTTGAACGGCGCCGACCCGAAGACCCTCGCATCGATGTAGCGCCAGAGCCAGATGCGGCCGGTGGTCGGTGTGACGTCTGCCGCGGTGAGGTCCAGCCAGTCGTACCGGTTCCCCGGCGCGTTCGTCCACGACACCACGATCGGCTCACCGACCGCGTACCGTCGTTGCCCGGCGGAGATCGTGACCGGCGTGGTGCGGTCGACCACAGCGAACGCCGAACGGGACAGCACCCCGTCGCTCTCGACGAGCGCGAGCGTGTAGATCCCCGGAGCGAGACCGGACGTCGCAAGCTCGAACCTCCCATCGGACGTGCCGTCGCCCGCCGGCGCGGAGACGATCGGGTCATCCGTCGCGGGGTTCGTGTCCTGTGCCCAGATGCCCACCTCCCGACTGGGATCGGGGGCGGCATGGAAGGCGCCGCGTACGGGCTGCCCGCTCGGCACGCGCACGTCGACGGGGGCCACGAACGTCGGCGCATCGGCCGGCTCCACCCTGAAGGTGCTCACGACCGCGCGGTGATCCGACGGCCACGGTTCCACCACGATGTCCGACATGGGATCGTCGTCGCCGACGACGCGGCTCGATAGCGTCTGGGACGAGCCAGCCGCCCAGACGAAGTCGATACGGTCGAACACATCCCACGGTGAGATGCCCGGGTGGCCCGACGTCCACGTGAAACCGGGGTCCGCGACCGCGTCGGGGTGGACTTCCCGGAACGAATCGCGGAATCCCGCCTTCTCCATCACGACGGAGGTGGGCCATCGGACCGAGAACCGTGGCGCCCGGTACCGGAGCGTGGTCGGCTGCCAGCCGAGCGCGTTCACCACCCGGGGGGTCCAGTCGCGCCACGACGGGGCGTTGAAGTCGCCCGTGAAGAAGACCGGGTCTCCGGCGGCGAGTTGTGGCGCGAGCGAATCGAGGAACGGCTGCATCCACCGGAGACGGACGTGGCGCTCGATCTGCAGGATCCTCGGCCTTCGTGGCCGTGCCCAACCGCATCAGGTTGACGGTGTAGGGGTACGAGGGGTTGTGGATATTCGCGATCGTCACGACCTTGTCCGGGGCGACCAGCAGCCAGCCCCAGAATCCGTGGCTCCCCGCGGGCTGAAGGATCGGGAAGCGCGAGATCGTGTGGAGGCGCGGTGCCGCGTACCAGCCGAGGGCCCGCGCCAGCTTCCGCGTCCGGCCGAACGGCTCCTGGAGCCCCACGACGTCGGCGCCCGCCGCCTCGATGGCCTCGACCACCTTCGAGAACTGCCCGTGGACGCCGCCCTCGCGGATGTTGAACGTCATCACGCGCAGCCGGAGCGTGTCGCCGCCGCGGGCCGCGGCGATCGATCCCGGCGACGCGATGATGCCGGCCGCGCCGAGTGCGATCGCGAGGGCCAGGACCGTGGTTCGGCGCATGTCGCGGAGCCTAGCCTTCGGCGCGGCCGGATGGGCAGGCGTCCCCGGTGACCCGAGGTCAGACGTCGCGGCGTCCGCGGTCGACCAGCCCGGCGGCGTAGCCCGACATCTTGGCGGTGTCGATGAACCCCATCATCGCGGGGACGACGATCGCGGCGGCGGCGCGTTCGCGTGGGTCCGGCATGCGGCGCCAGGCCCTGCGGACCGGCCGGTGTGAGTACGCGACGGCACCGACGGCGGCCATCACCTTGGGCCATCGCTTGTTCGAGCGGAGCGCCGCGGTCGCGCCGCCGTACACGCCGAACCGGAGCGCGTGCCGTTCGGGGAACATCCCCGCCTGCGCGTCGCCTCGCGCGTACCGGAAGTATTGCGTCCATGTCGCACGGAGCGACGGGCGGAGGCGCCAGCGGACCACCGCGTCGGGCGCGAACCGCATATCCAGGTCCAGCTCCCGCCAGCGGCGGTTGACCCACATGTCCTCGCCGATCGAGAGCCACTCCGGATAGCCGCCGGCGGCTTCGATCGACCCGCGCCGGAACGCGACGGAGCGCGCGCTCGGCATGAATCGCCCGGGGTCGACCTCCGTCGCGTCGAGCGGGAGGTTCACCGACGCCAGGCACGTCTGGAGGAATCCATCGGTGATCGGGACGTAGAAGCCCATGGACACGTCGGCTCCCGCCTCGATCGGCTCGAGGATCCGTTCGAGCCACTGCGCATCGAGCACGCAATCGGCGTCCGTCACCGCGATCACGTCGTGCGCCGCGGCCGCCAGCGCCAGGTTCCGGCCGCGGGCGATGTTGGCGTTTCGCTCCTCGATCACGGTGAACGCGTCGCCGCCCGCGCGACGCAACAGCGCGGGCGTCCCGTCCGTCGAGCCGCCGTCGACCACGATCACCTCGTCCGGCTGCCGTGTCTGCGCGGCGACCGAGCCGACGAACTCTTCGACGTGCGCCGAGGCGTCCTTCACGGTCGAGATCAGCGAGACCTTCACGACGAGGCTCCCGTCACGTGCCGGTAGACGTCGAGCGTAGCGCGAGCGGTCGCCGCCCACGTGAACGTCGCGGCGCGCTGCAGCCCGCGCTGCCGAAGATCGTCGGCGAACGCCGGCTCGGTCAACAGGCGGGCGAGTCCCTCCGCGATCTCCGAGACGTCCGTCGGGTCGACCAAGAGCGCGGCGTCGCCGGCGACCTGGGGGAGCGACGACGTGTCCGAAGCGAGCGTCGGCACCCCACGCGACATGGCCTCCAGCACCGGAAATCCGAAGCCTTCGTAGAGCGACGGATACGCGAACACGTCGGCACCCCGGTAGAGAACGTCGAGGTCGCCGGCGGTCACGGTCCCGGTTCGAACGATCGTCCCCGGCCCGGGCCGCGCGAGCTCCGCATCGAGCGCCTCGGACCGCCAGCCGGGAGCGCCCGCCAGCACCAGCGCGTGCGGGACGTCGGGTGCGACCTGTCGGTACGCCCGCACCAGTCGCACGAGGTTCTTCCTCGGCTCGAGCGTCCCCACCGACAACACGTAGGGTGGCGTCACGCCGAGCCGCGCGCTCGATTTCGGCCGGGTCCTGGTCGCTTGAGACGAGCGACGGCGCGAGCGGCGTGACGTGCACACGCGACGCCGGGATCGACGTGGACGCCGTCAGGTCGTCGGCGGTGCTCTGCGACGGGACCAGGATCGCGACGGCGCGCTTTGCCACGGCCCGCAGCCCCGCCCGATACAGCCACCGCCAATCGTGCGGGAACAGCTCCGGGAACCGTTGGAACGCCAGGTCGTGGACCGTCACGACGAGCCGTTGATCGTCGTGGACCGGCGGCACCGCGGCGGGGTTCGTCGCGTGCACGATGTCGGCATCGGCAAGCGATCCCGGGAGCGCCGGTCGACCGAGGACATCCCACGACGGATAGAGCCTGCGGATCCTCCACGGCAGGACGACGGCGTCGTGCGAGCCGAACGAGTCGACCCCGTGATCCGCGGGGAAGGACGACCGGAACGGCACCAGCTCGAGCGCCGGATCTTCGCTCATGAGCGCCGGACCCAGCTGCGTGACGTACGTCCCGATGCCACCCGGCGCCTTGAACCACAGTTGATCGATGTGGAACGCGACCTTCACCTGGAGGCCTCGACGCATCGGCACCCACCGGGACCGACGGTCGCAGCGTGTGCCGTGCCCGGTTCCAGGTCCAGCCGATCGCCTGCGCGCAGTTCGATGTCCCCGTCGTCGGTGTGGAACACGATCGAGCCCGCCAGGCAGAAGAGCACCTTGTGATAGCTATGGTCATGACGCCCGTACGTGTCGCCGGCGTCGTTGCCCCACGTGTGTGGCGCCGAACACCTTTCCGCGGCGAACGCCTCGGTTGCGTCGGCGAGCGTGGCGCTCCCAGGCGTCTTCGTGGCGGCCATCAGATCGCGTCGTCGCCGGACAGCGCCCGCCGGGCGATCTTCTGGGCCTTCTCGGCCTGCGACTCCAACACCCACACGCGGATCATGCGGGCGTCGGGCAACGCTCCCCCGTAGACGAGTCCGAGCGCCGGCTCGTCGGCCGATGCCACCAACCCCTCTGCCTGCAGCTTGCCGACCAGGAGCTGCGCCTGCAGCTGGGGGAGGCTACAGAGGAGGACGGGTCGCTCATCCCGATCGTGGGTCGGGTGGCGATGTCCCTTCGTCGGATCCGGCGCATGCTCCTCGGTGACCGGCGCCGGCCCCGGAACGAGGGCGATCCCGCAATCGGCACAGGCATCGAACCCCTCGCGATACTCGGCCAGGCAGTTCGGACAGTGCGAGGAGGTGGTCCCGTCCATCTAGCGGACGTCGCCGCGGCCGAGCACGGGCGCCACGCCCCGCCGTGCGAACGGCGCCCGGATCACCCACGGCTCCCTCGACAGCTTCCGCGCCTGCAGCGCGCCCAGACCGGTCGCGTCGATCCGGCCCTGGAGCACCCAGGGAGCCGGCTTCGGACTCTCCTGCAGGAAGTACCGCTCGAGCGCGGTGAGGATCGCGCGCTCCTCCTCGGGCGTGAGCCCGTCGGGCAGGTCGAACCTCCGCTCGGCGTCCATCGTCACAGTGGGATGTTCCCGTGCTTGCGGGCCGGGATGCTCTCGCGCTTGGTGGAGAGCATGCGCAGGGACTGGATGAGCCGTCTGCGCGTCTCGGCCGGCTCGATCACGTCGTCGATGAACCCTCGCTCCGCCGCGGCGTACGGCGTGGAGAACTTCCGCTTGTACTCGTCGATCAGTTCGGCGCGCTTCGCGGCCGGATCCGTCGACTTGTCGATCTCCCTGCGGAACACGATGCTCACCGCGCCCTCCGCTCCCATGACGGCGATCTCTGCCGTCGGCCATGCGAACGACACGTCGGCGCGGAGGTGCTTGGAGTTCATGACCACGTACGCGCCGCCGTAGGCCTTCCGCGTGATCACCGTCATGCGGGGCACCGTCGCCTCGGCGAACGAGTACAGCAGTTTCGCACCGTGACGGATGATGCCGCCGTACTCCTGCTCCTTGCCCGGCAGGAACCCCGGAACGTCCACGAACGTGACGATCGGGATGTTGAAGGCGTCGCAGAAGCGGACGAACCGCGACGCCTTCTCGCTCGCGTCGATGTCGAGCGTGCCGCCCAGCACCTTCGGCTGGTTCGCGATGATGCCGACCGACCGGCCGTCCAATCGCGCGAGCCCGATCACGATGTTCATCGCCCAGAACGGGAAGATCTCCAGGAACTCGCCGTCGTCCACGACGTGGCGGATCACCTCGTGCATGTCGTAGGGCTGCTTCGCGCTGTCGGGCACGATGTGCGTGAGTCCGTCGTCCAGTCGATCGGGGTCGTCGGTGTTGGCGTAGGCCGGTGGATCCTCCAGGTTGTTCGACGGCAGGAACGACAGGAGGTAGCGGACCCGCAGCAGCACGTCCTCGTCGTCCTCGCCGATGAACGATGCCACCCCCGAGATGCTCGCGTGCGTCATGGCGCCGCCCAGTTCCTCGAACGTCACCTCCTCGCCCGTGACGGTCTTGATCATGTCGGGACCGGTGATGAACATGTGCGACGTTTCCTTGACCATGAACGTGAAGTCCGTGATGGCCGGTGAGTAGACGGCGCCGCCGGCGCACGGTCCCATGATCATGCTGATCTGTGGGATGACGCCGCTCGCGCGCACGTTCCGTTTGAAGATGAACCCGTATCCGGCGAGCGAGGCGGCGCCCTCCTGGAAACGCGCGCCGCCCGAGTCGTTGATCTGGATGAAGGGGGCGCCGGTCTGCACCGCCAGGTCCATCACCTTGCAGACCTTCTGCGCCATGACCTCGCCCATGGAGCCGCCGAAGACGCCGAAGTCCTGTGAGGTGACCACACCTTGTGTCCGTCGTTCGTGCCGAATCCGGTGATTCACGCCGTCTCCGGGCGGGCGTCCTCGTCGATCCCGAAATCGTGCTGCGCGATCGTCGCCAAAGGAATCGGTCTCGACGAACGAACCCTTGTCCATCAGCGTGTCCAGGCGTTCGCGCGCGGTCAGCTCGCTGCTGTCGTGCTGCTTCTTCGTCCATCTGGGCCCGCCGGGTGTGAGCGCCGCCTTCTTCTTCCGGCAGTTCCTCGATCTTGTCTTCCACCGTCGGGACGCGGTCGATCTCGATGCCGTCTGTCCCGGGGGACCGCCCTTGTCCTTGGTC
>CAVRSI010000014.1:0-31790 GCA_963723855.1 uncultured Actinomycetes bacterium
GATCTTCGTGGGGATCATGGTCATCATCCCGATCATCACCGGTGCGATCGGTGTCGGGCAGACGTACCTGTCGAACCTGGTCGGCCTCCAGGTCATGCAGGACCTCCGCAACTCGCTCTACAAGCATCTGCAGTACATGCCGCTGCGGTTCTTCACGACCACCCGGACGGGCGAGATCCAGTCGCGTCTGGCGAACGATGTCGGCGGTGTGCAGTCGGTCGTCACCTCCACCGCGGCGAGCCTGCTGTCCAACGTCGTCATCATCGCGAGCTCGTTGATCGCGATGCTCCTGATCTCGGTGCAGCTCACGATCCTGTCGCTCTGCATCACGCCGATCTTCGTGTGGCTCACCGTCAAGGTCGGCCGCGCGCGTCGAAAGGTCGCCAGCAGCACGCAGCAGACGCTCGCGGACCTGACGGCGATCACGGAAGAGACGCTGCGCGTCATCGGGCATCCTTCTGGCGAAGTCGTTCGGTCGCCAGCGCCACGAGATCGGTCGGTATCGCGAGGAGAACCAGCGACTCACCGACCTCACGATCCGTCAGACGATGATCGGGCAGTCGTTCTTCGCGGTCGTCGGTACGTTCTTCTCGATCATGCCGGCGATCGTCGTACCTCGTCGCCGGATACGTGAACGTCGGACAACCCGGACGCGCTGTCCGCCGGCACGACTCGTGGCGTTCACCACCCTGCAATCGCGGATCTTCTTCCCGATCGGCTCGATGCTGCAGATCTCGAACGACGTGCAGACCTCGTTCGCGTTGTTCGACCGGATCTTCGAGTACCTGGATCATGCCACAGGACATCCAGGACGATCCCGAGGCCGTTGTCATCAACCCCGAGCAGGTCCGCGGGCAGGTGCGCATGCGGCACGTGAAGTTCCGCTACGACACGCCGCCGCCCGACCAGATCCCCGTTTCGCCGTCCGACGAGGCGGCGGCGCTCGGCCGTTGACCAAGAAGGGCCGCGGCCGTGGACGCTGGACGACGTCGACCTGGAGATCCTGCCGGGTCAGCTCGCGGCGCTCGTCGGCCCGAGCGGCGCCGGCAAGACCACGATCACGTACCTGGTGCCCCGCCTCTACGACGTGAACGAGGGGGCCGTCGAGATCGACGGCATCGACGTGCGGAAGATCGCGCTCGAGTCGCTCGGCGACATGGTCGGCGTCGTCACGCAGGAGACGTACCTGTTCCACACGACGATCCGCCGCAACCTGCTGTACGGCAAGCCCGAAGCGACCCAGGAGGAGCTGGAGGCCGCCGCCCGCGCCGCCAACATCCACGACCGGATCGTCGAGCTGGCCGAGGGCTACGACACGATCGTGGGGGAGCGCGGGTACAAGCTCTCCGGCGGCGAGAAGCAGCGCCTCGCGATCGCGCGCGTGGTCCTGAAGGACCCGCGGATCCTGATCCTCGACGAGGCCACGTCCAGCCTCGACACCAACTCGGAGCGTCTGGTGCAGGCGGCGCTGGAGCCGCTCATGGAGGGACGGACGACGATCGCCATCGCCCACCGGCTCTCGACCATCCTGAAGGCCGACGTGATCTTCGTGATCGACCGCGGACGGGTCGCGGAGCGCGGTTCGCACGACGAGCTCCTCGGGCTCGAACGGCCTGTACGCCCAGCTCTACCAGCAACAGTTCAAGGGCGGGCTGGTGCAGGCGGAGTGCGAGGACGGCGTGATCCTGGCGGACGGCCAGGTCGTGCGGACGAGCAGCCTGCCGTAGCCGGGTGCTCCGACGCCTTCCTGGCGTCAGAGCTGCTTCGTGTAGCCGAGCAGCACGAACCCGTCGGGGAACACGCGGTCCTCGGACCGTGCGTAGCCCAACGACGCGTACATCTCGCGCGCGGCGCGCATCAGCGTGGTCGTGTGCAGCGTCATCCGCGTGCGGCCGGCGGCGCGCGCCCGCGCTTCGCAGGCCGCCATCAGCTGCTTCCCGACACCCGCCCGGCGCATGTCGGGATCGACGCCCAGCATCCGGATGTGCGCCTCGTCGGGCGCGAGCGGCCCGGCGTCCTCGGCTGGTCCGGCCGTCGAGCTCGAGCGTGGCGGAGCCGACGATCCGATCGCCGTCCACGGCGACGAGGATCGTCGTCCTCGGCGCTCGTCCCGCGACGTCCGCGATCTCCTCCAGGTACGAGTGCAGGTCGGTCTCGGAGAAGAACTCCCGATAGGCGTTCGCCGTCACGACGCCCGCCTCCCCGTACTCTTCGGGACGCGCTTCGCGGATCTCGATCGTCATCGCAGCAGGCTACTCCCGACATGATGGTCAGGTTGATTGACCATCGTGCTCCGGCGAGGGAGGATGGTCGCGAGCGTGACCGACATCGACCTCTCCCGACTGCTCCTCGAATCGCATCGCGTGCTGGCGTCGGAGCTGGCCGCATCGCTCGAGGAACGCGGCTACCCCGACCTGCGGCCCGGCCATTCCGCGGTGTTCCTGTACGTCGACCGCCGGTCGGGGACGCGGCTCACCGAGCTCGCGCGCCGGGCACGCGTCACGAAGCAGGGCATGATGCTCGTCGTGGACGATCTGGAGTCGCGCGGCTACGTCCGGCGGGTGCCGGATCCGGAGGACGCGCGAGCCAAGGTCGTGAAGCTCACCGCACACGGGCGCAGGGCCGCCGCGGAGTGCCGGCGCGTGGTCCAGGCGTTGGAGACGCGCACGCGCCGCTCGCTCGGCGAGCGGCGCTACGAGGCGATGCGCGAGGGGCTGGACGAGATCGTGTCGGCGGGAGAGGGTCCGGTCTGAGGAGCGGCGCGAGCATCAGGCGTCGAACGCGCGATCCATCATGTGGCGTCGCATCCACGGCGCGGTCCGCGCGGAACGCGTCGAGCCGCAGCGTGATCGGTTCCCTCGTCGCCATGTCCGCCAGGATCTTCCCGATGAGCGGCGCGAACTTGAACCCGTGCCCGCTGCACGGCGATCCGACGACGATCGGCCCCAACCGGTCGAGCACGAACTCGCCGTCCGGCGTGTTCGTGTACAGGCACGTCTCCGGCGGCCGCGCCTCCACCAGGGGCAGGAAGCGCTTCGCGGCCCAGCCGGCGAGCCGGTCCAGCCGCTCGGGGTCGGGTTCGAACGAGCGCTCGTCGGCATCCACGTCGGGGCCCGACCGGTCGAGCGCCATCTTGATCGAGCCCGGCTCCTCCGGGTTGGGCAGCGCATAGGGCGCGTTCGTGGTGCCGTCTCCGTCGCTCGGCAGGCCGAGCGTCGACACGCCGGTCCAATCGGTGATCGTCGGGAACGGCAGCGGCGCTCCGGCCAACCGGCAGTACGTCACCTGCTCGAACGAGGGAACCAGTGGGAGGTCGATCCCCGCCGTCCGCAGGAGCGGTCCGGCCCACGGCCCGGCCGTGACCACCGCCACGGCCGCGCGGTACGTCTCGACCGGCGGTGGTCGTGACCTCGATGGCCCCGCCGCCCGGGCGGATCGCCGCTACGGCGGTTCTCCTCGCGCACGGTGGCTCCGGCCTTCGCGGCAAGGCGCGCCTGTGCGAGGACCGTCCGCTCGGCCATGCAGACGCCACCCGATTCCTGCATCAGCACCGGCGTCCCGGGCGCGATCACCAGCCCGGGCCACCGTTCCATCGTCTCCTCGGCCTGGAGCCAGGCGAACGGGGAGCCCGCCGCCTCGAGCGCGTCCGCGGACCGTCGCGCTCCCTCGCCGATATCGATGCCGCCGGTCGTATGGAGCAGGCGCTCGCCGGCGAGGTCCTCGAGCTCGCGCCATGCGTCCAGCGCGGGCCCGGCCATGCGCACGTAGTCCGGATGCTCGTACGTGAACCGGAAGATGCGGGTCGGACCGCCCGAGGAGCCTCGAGCATGGCCGAACGTGAAGCGTTCGAGCAGCAGCGTGTTCCTGCCTCGCAGGGCGAGCTCGTGCGCGGCGGCCGTTCCCATCACGCCGCCGCCGACGACGATCGCGTCGAACGTCTCGCTCAGGTCGTCACCTCGATCGTCTCGATGCGCGCCGGCCCGAGCACGATGTCGTTCCCGCCGACGGCCGCGTGCACCGGCCCGTCCGTCCGCGGGTTCCAGAGCCGAACCTCGAGCGACCCGTCCCGGCGGCGAACGTTCGACAGCGACGCGTCGCCGGACACCTCGAGCAGCGATCCGCTCGCGGGCAGGGCGCCCCCGCCGGTGGTCACGGCGGACGTCAGCGGATGCGCGAACCGTTCCCAATGGCGAAGGAGTCCGTCGACGTCCGCGCTCGGCCAGATGCCGATGCGGAACGCGGTCTCGCCGATCATCTGCGCGAGCGGTGTGCGTACGCCGGGCCCGGCGGGGAACGGCCGCGTCGCCATCTGGTCCCGGCTGATCGTGCCGACGCAGCGGAGCAACGTCACCGCGATGGCGTGGCCGTCCACCACCTCGTACTCGAACACGCCCTCGTGCATCACGGCCGTGTTCGCCGCCATCGCGACGCCCCGTGCCGGCCACGTCGGCGAGGCCGTTTCGAGGTCGCCGCCCTCCGAGACCAGCGGACGCTCGACCAGCTCGAACGGCGACCCGGCGATGGAGGTGGTCGCCGCACCCGGCAGCGTCACGTGCAGCCGCAGCCGATGGTCGGGGCGTTCGTTGCGGATCGTGCCTTCGAGGCGGATGAACGGCTCGTCCGCGCGGCGCGTGACGCGCATCCGGATCTCGAGCGCGTCGTCGAACCACACGCGAACGTCGTCGCCCGCCACATGGATCTCCGCCGGTCCCCACGGAACCTGGTCCGCCTCCTGGTAACAGAAGTTGTAGAGGTCGCCGACGTCCGGCTCGTCGAGCAGGACCAGCTCGAGGCCGTCGGTGAGGATCGCGCCATCGTGGCCCTCGCGGAGATCGACCGGCGCCGTCGGCGGCGAGTCGGCGGCCCCGACCGTCCACCCGAGCCCGGGCACGCCATCCCGTTCGAACGGGGACGGGTTGAAGCGGATCACGCCGGCCGTCCCGACCTGACCACCGAGCGACCCGAGCGCGTCGGCGACGATGCCCTCGCACGTCGCCCGGGCCTCCGCGAAGCGTTCGTCCACGTCCAGCGCCACCTGGTCGTGCGAGCAGCCGCACGACGAGTCGTGGGCGCCGTTCCAGAGCAGCAGGGTCCACACGCGGTCCAGCTCGTCGGCCGGCCATCGGTACCCGGGGACGAGCGCGGCCAACGGCTCCGCGTAGCGCTCGACCAGCGACTCGATCCTGCCTCGTTCGCGCTTCTGGTGGACGCGGGCCGAGTACACGTTGGGCAGGAGATGTGCGCGCGCGGAGGACCGGAGCTCACCTCGCCACGTCGGAGGATCCGTCGCGATCGCCTGACCCGCCAGATGGTCTCCCAGGCCGCCGATGGCGGGCCGGAGCTCGTCGAGGGTCCCGGCCGCGCCGGCGAGCCGCTCGACCAGCGACGGATCCGGTCCGGCGTGGTCGTACCCGACCATGACCAGCACCCGGTCGCTCGCCATGAACGGCCGCTGACGGTCGACGGCACCGGTCAACGCCTCGGCGAGCTCTTCCGGTCCCGTCGCCTTCTCGAACGACGCGCCGTTGAAGTATCCGAACGCCATGTACTCGGTGAGGACGCGGCTCCCGTCCGGGGACTCCCACCAGAACGCGTCGCGATCGATCGACGCCGGCACGCCTCGCCACACGACCGCGCGCTCGACGCCGCCGTGTCGAAGGATCTGCGGCATCTGTCCCACGTGGCCGAACTGGTCCGGCATGTACCCGACCTCCAGCGCGCGCCCGAGCTCCCGTGGCCCGGGACAGTCCCCGCTCGAGGTTGCGGATGTGCGACTCGCCCGACGTGAGGAACTCGTCCATCTGTGTGAACCACGGACCGGCCGAGAGCTTCCCGTCGCGCACCAGACGCCGCACGTCCTCGGCGCGCTCCGGGCGCATGGCGAGGTAGTCGTCGATCATCGCGGTCTGCCCGTCCAGGTGGAAGTGCGGGAAGCCCGCCTCGATCAGGTCGAGGAGCGTGTCCATCATGGCGAGCAGCCGTTGCGAGAACACGCTGAACGGGTCGTACCACTCGCGATCCCAGTGCGTGTGCGGGACGAGCGTCACCGGCGTCGGATCCATGGCGCGGAGTGTGCCACGGCGCATGCATGGTGGAAATCGCCCTAGACCGGGTAGAGACTCGCGACGGTGAGCCGATGAGCGACGAACGCGCGCGCGACGAGTGGCATCGTCGTTGGCCGCCCATGACGTACTGGGTGAAGGTCACGGTCGTCGTCCTGCTCACCTACATGGTCCTGCAGGCGGCGACGGTGGTCTCGAGCATCCTGTTGCTCGTCGTCATGGCGCTCGTGATCGCGGTCGGCCTCGATCCCGCGGTCCGGTACCTCCAGCGGTTCCACATGCGGCGCGGGACGGCCACCGCGTTGATCATCCTCGGGGTGATCGCCTTCCTCGCGTTGTTCGTCCTGCTGCTCGGCCCGCCGCTCGCCCGTCAGATATCCGACCTGGCCGGCCACATCCCCGACTACGTCCAGAAGCTGGCCAACCGCAACGACGCGATCGGGAAGTACTTCCGCGACCACGACGTCACGCAGAGCGTGAAGGACTTCGTGGAGAACATCCCGTCGAAGATCGCCCACTCGTTCGACACGGTGTTGGGCATCGCGGGGAAGCTGGGCAGCCTGGCGTTCCAGCTCGGTGACGATCGCCATCCTCACGATCTACTTCATGCTCGCGCTCCCGAGCATGCGACGCACGGCCGTGATCGTGTTCGCGCCCGAGCATCGCGAACGGGGCGAGAACGTCCTGAACCGCGCCGTGGAGAAGATCGGCGGTTACGTCGGCGGCAACCTGGTGACGTCGGGCGTGTGCGGGCTGGCGTCGATGTTCGCCCTGCTCGTCCTGGGCGTGCCGTTCGCGATCCCGCTCGCGATGTGGGCCGGCGTCGCCGACCTGATCCCGCAGTTCGGCTCGTACCTGGGGGCGGCACCCGCGGTGTTGATCGGCTTCCTGCAGTCGCCGATCAAGGGCGTGCTCGTGCTCGCCTACTTCATCCTGTACCAGCAGTTCGAGAACTACTTCCTGGTGCCGCGCGTCATGAAGGACGCGGTCGACCTGTCGCCCGCGGCGGTCATCATCAGCACGCTGATCGGGGGCAGCCTGTTGGGATTCGCGGGGGCGTTGCTGGCGCTCCCGGTCGCGGCGACGATCAAGGTCGTGATCTACGACGTGTGGCTCCACGACCGTGTGCAGGCCGGTGACGAGCTGGCGCGGGAGCACGTGGAGGAGAAGGCGGAGGCGGAGGCGGAGGCTGAGGCGGTGGCGGAAGCGCGTGCCGAAGCTCGCAAGGGCGCGCTCGCGAAGCTCATGGGGCGCCGTCGGAAGGGGAGCGACGACCCCGGCGGGGAGGACGGCTGAGCGGCAGTAGCATGACGTCATGCCCGAAGAGGCCGTCGGTAAGACGGGTATCCCCAGCGAGAAACGGCAGAAGGCGGAGCGTCCGCGCGACCGGCTCGGCCGCCCGCAGGCGTGGGGAGCGGAGAACCAGCTCCACATGCCGAACTTCGACGAGATGACCCTGGAGGAGAACCACGAGCTCGGGCGCCGCTACACGCGCGAACGCGATTTCTTCCCGGCTCACGAGGCCTGGGAGACGGCGTGGAAGCAGGCCCGGGGCACCCACGACGCCGAGTTCTTCAAGGGGCTCTCGCAGATGGGGGCGGGGTACGTCCATCTGATGCGGGGGAACGCGCACGGCACCGTGACGTTGCTGCGGCGAGCATCGAGCCGCGTCGGCCGCTATCCGGAAGGGCATCGCGGGATCCACACGCTGGCGCTCCGGGACAAGCTCGAGGCGGATGCGGCCCGTGTCGCGCGGGGCGCGTTGGTGCCCGGAGAGGACGCCGCGTTCGAACCGCCCGACGTGTAACCTGTGCGTATGAGCCAGGTCGCACCGACCGAGATGGAGTGGAAGGGCCGCACGGGCCCGTTCACCATCCTGTTGAACCCCGGGGTCTTCAGCCCCACGCACACCAGCCGGACGATCGCCGACGCGCTGGACATCGGTCCGGACGACACCGTGATCGACGTCGGTTGCGGCAGCGGCGTGCTGTCGTTCGTCGCGGCGCGCATGGGGGCCAAGCGCGTGATCGGCTGCGATATCTCCGAGGAGGCCGTCGAGGCGGCAACGCGGAACGCGAAGCGCCTCGGGTTGGACGATCGCGTCGAGTTCCGGGCGGGCAGCCTGCTCGACCCGGTCCGCGACGTGCGGGCGTCGGTGCTGATCGGTGACGTGTCCGGCATCCCGGACGAGATCGCGCAGGTGACCGGCTGGTTCCCCGACGGGCGCGCGGGCGGGCCCACCGGCGCCGAGCTGCCCAGCCTGATGCTCCAGAGCATCGGCGACACCCTCGCCGTCGGCGGCCGGTTGTACCTGCCGACCGGCACCATCCAGGACGAGAAGTCCATCATCGCCGCCGCGCACCTGATGTTCGGCGACAACATGGAGCCCGTGATCGAGCGCGAGTTCCCGCTCCCCGACATCGTGGGCAAGTCCGTGGCCGTCGCCCGCATGATGAAGGAAGGGTCTGCTCAACCTCCACCGCCGCGGCAGCCGCTGGCTCTGGCGCCTGCAGATCTGGCGCTGCGTCCGCACCTGACACGACCGGTGTCCCGGCGTCGTCGGCTCCGGGATGTGGCGCTGCTCGTCGCAGGTTCCTCGGGCTTCGCGTTGACCGCGATCGTCGCCGCGCGCGAAGGGATCGACGAACGCGAACGCGTCGCGTTCCGCGCGGCGAACGGCGCAGCCCTCGACTACCGTGCGGTATGGGTCCCGATGCAGTACGGCACGTTCGCGACCGTGCCCGCGCTGGCGGGCCTCGCCTTCGCGCGGCGGCGCCCTCGTCTCGGGACGGGACTCCTGCTCGCCGGCACGTCCGCGTACGCCCTCGCCAAGGTCGCCAAGCGATACGTCGGACGAGGTCGCCCGGCGACCGAGTTGGAGGACGTCGTCATCCGCGGGAAGGAGGAGGGCGACCTCGGGTTCCCGTCCGGCCACGCCGCGGTCTCCGCGGCGCTCTCGACCGCCGCCGCTCCCTTCCTCCCGCCTCCCGTTCGGATGGCCGCCGCCGGTCTGGCCGCGTTCGTGTCGTTCGCGCGCGTCCATGTGGGAGCGCACCTGCCGCTCGACGTCGCGGGCGGCGCGTGCCTGGGCGTCGCGCTCGGCTCCGCGGTCAACCTGGCGCTCGGGTTCGACCGCGATCGCCCGCGGCCGTGACCTCGCTCGACCCCCGGACTCAACCAGCCCCCGGTTGCGCCTCGATGCCGATACTGTTACGAACGTCGGTGCGGGGTCACGCGCGCAACATCAGGGGGTCAGCATGGTGAAGGCCGAGGGCGCCACGGAGGCGAAGAAGACGATCGCTCGCGAGCGGAAACTCTCCGCCGAGGAGCGGATCGCGCGCGGGAAGTCCGCTCGCGAGAAGACGCCGCGTGCGAGCCACGCGGACTGGCAGCCGTCGCCCGATCGACCCGACCTGGTGTCGTTGCTCAAGGAGCAGGCCGCGACCAGGCTCCCCGACCTGATCGCGATCCGGCACGGCCGGATGTCCGCTTCACCGTTCACGTTCTACCGAGGGTCGGCGATCGTGATGGCCGACGACCTGGCCGGAACGCCGGTCAGCGGGATCAAGGCGCAGATCTGCGGGGACGCGCACCTGTCGAACTTCGGCGTCTTCGGCTCGCCGGAGCGCCGGATGTTGTTCGATCTGAACGACTTCGACGAGACGCTCCCCGGGCCGTGGGAGTGGGACGTGAAGCGGATGGCCGCGAGCTTCGTGATCGGGGCGCGCGCGGTCGGGTTCCCGAAGGGAACGGGACGGCAGGCGGCCATGGCTGCGGTGGAGTCGTACCGGGCGCGGATGGCCGAGTACGCCACGATGCGCGACCTCGACGTCTGGTATTCGCACATCACGTCCGACGAGATCCTGGCCGCCACGACCACCGCCAGGATGCGCAAGCGCACGAGACGCGATGATGGCGAAGGCACGGACGAAGAACAGCATGCAGGCGTTCGCGAAGTTCACGACCGTCGTCGACGGCAGGCCGCGGATCGTCGACGACCCACCGCTCATCATCCGAGTCGACGCGGCCGAGCTCCCCGTCGAGATCGAGACCCTCCTGGCTCAGTACCGTCGCACGCTCCAGGACGATCGCAAGCACCTCCTGGAGCAGTACGAGTTCGTGGACCTGGCTCTGAAGGTGGTGGGGGTCGGGAGCGTCGGCACCCGCTGCTTCATCGCGCTGCTCGCGGGCCGCGACGACGCCGATCCACTGTTCCTCCAGGTGAAGGAGGCCCAGAGCTCCGTGCTCGAACGGCACCTCCCCAAGAGCCGGTTCCGCAACCACGGCCAGCGGGTCGTCGCCGGTCAGCGCTTCATGCAGGCCTCGAGCGACATCTTCCTCGGGTGGATCCGCGCCCCGGCCGGCATCGACTACTACTGGCGTCAGCTCCGCGACATGAAGGGATCGGTGGCGGCCGAGGAGATGGTCCCGGACGGGTACCGGGCCTACGCGGGGCTCTGTGGGTGGGCCCTCGCTCGCGCGCATGCGCGTTCGGGCGACCGGATCGCGATCGCCGCCTACCTCGGCAAGAGCGACGTCTTCGCGAAGGCGGTCGCCGACTTCTCGGAGGCCTACGCCGACCAGACCGAGCGGGACCACCAGACGATGCTCGACGCGATCGCCAAGGGGAAGATCAAGGCCGAGGTCGGCGTCTGACGGCCTACGTCGCAGGTGGCGCGGCGACGTCGGGACCGCCTTCGGCGAGCCAGCGCATGCCCAATTCGTAGAGCACGACCAGCGCTCCGAGCACGATCACCGAGACCCACGACAGGCCGACGAAGAAGAGCAGCACCACGGCGACGATCGGTCCGGCGAACCGGACGACATCGGCATGCGCTGCGGATCCAGATCGCGAACGGTCGGTCGGATGCGGCCACGTCCCTCCCGGCGCCGTAGGCCCGGGCCGCCTGCTTCCGCGCCGCGTCGAGCCACTCGCGCTTGCCCATCAGGAACGCGACCACCGCGACGATCAGCGCGATGACGAACAACCATCGGGTGAAGCCGCGGAGGCTCCCGAACGCGTCGTCCAACACCGCCTTCGCGGCCCCACGGTTCTGCGACGCGATCGAGTTCACGACGTCGGTCGAGACCTTCTTGATGATGAGGCGCGCGATCAGCACGCCCACGATCGTGCCGACGGCCAGCTGCACCGCCGTCCGGCGGCGGTTGACCGACAGGACCATCGTGATGGCGATCAGCAGCAACGAGAACGCGATCAGCACGTACGTGAGCGTGTCGAAGAGCTTGACCGCGTTCTGGGCCGCCTCGAGGTCGGCCGACTGGAAGATCACGATCTGGCCGAAGTCCGGCGGGAGCGGCCGGCCGAGCGCGGATGAGAGCGCCGCGATCGCGCTGCTGACCTGCTCGGTGCCGGTGACCTGCGGCAGCGTGATCCGATCGCCCAGCAGCCCCTGCGCCACGGACTGGATCTGCTGCAGGATGGCCGTGATCGCCGGGAGGAGGTTCAACGTGACCTGCCCGTTCTCGATGCTGAGGCTCGGGCCTTGGCGGCCGCGGAGGATGTTCACCACCGTCTCGTGCGCGAACCGGTTCGCCTCGGTCCAGAGGGTCGCCCACGCGGGCGAGTTGAAGAAGGCGAGCAGCTTGTCGTGGACGAAGCCCTGGATCGCGTTCGTGATGGGTCCCGCGAGGAACGCCGCCTGCGGCGCCGCCTGTTCGAGCGCGCTCTGCGCCCGCGCCTGGAGATCGAGCGTGGTGACGATCTGATCCGTCACGTAGTTCGCGAGCGCCGCCGTCACCTGCGGGTTCGTCCCGAGCGGCGCCACCGTCTCGACCCACGCGTTGGTGTTCAGGAGCGTCCGGTGCGCCCAGGTGTCGACGGTGGTCACGGTGACCGAGAGGATCGTGAGGACGACCATCACGCCGACGAGGATCTTGCGCAGCTTGAGCCGCTTCACGACCTTCTCGCCCTCGTACCGCTCGAGCTTGTGCTGCAGCTCCGCGTTCTCGGCGGCGATGACCGCGGGATCCGGGGTCTGGTCGATCGGTGATGTCGCTCACGATGCCTCCGTTCGTGTCGAGGGTTGCGCGGGTCGAGCGCTCATCCGTTGCCCCTGACCCTGGCCAGCAGGTACAGGATCTCCAGATAGAGCCACACGAGCGTGGTCTGCAATCCGAACGCCGCGTACCACTCGAACGCCGCCGGCGCGCCGGCCTTCACGCCCGTCTCCACGACCGCGAAGTCGGCGATCAGGCTCATGGCCGCGACGATGCTGATCACGACGCTGATCGCGATGCCGGTGGTCGAGCCGTTGTAGAGGAAGTTCAGCCGGACGCCGAAGATGCTCACGAACCATCCGAACAGGTACAGGAACGAGATCCCGACGATCGAGATGAACAGCACCCGCACGAACCTGCCGGTGACGCGGACGACGCGGAACGAATACAGGAGCAGGCACGCGATGAACACGCAGACCGTCGTCAGCAGCGCCTGCCCCACGATGCCCTGGTAGTAGGCCTCGTAGATCCGCGAGATCGACCCCATCCACGTGCCCATCAGCGCGGCGTACACGATCCCCGCGACCGCGGCGATGCGCGGGTTGTTGACGGCCGCGAACGTCAGGGCGATCAACAGGATGTACCCGAGGAAGAACCACATCCCCGACGTGGTCGCGACACGCGCCGCCCACTGCCAGCCGACCGCGGCGAACCCCAGCGTGATGACCACGAGGAACAGCGAGCGGACGATGGTCCCGCCGTAGGTCATCGACTTCGTGACGGGTCGACCGCCCGTCAGCTCCTGCGTGTGCGCGGCGGAGAAGGTCTGCTCGTTCAGCACCTGCTTGGACAACCGAGGCCCTCCTGAGGTCTGTATGGGCTGGGATCTTCTGATGTCTTGTAGCACGAACGGTTGCCTTTCAGCGCACGTGTCGGTCGCACCGGCCGGGGTCCCACCACCGTCCCGCGGGGGACGATAGCAGGGGGAGGTCCTTCCGAGACCGACCATGTTTGCACCGGTCTTCGCGGTGGGCGATGCTTGCCCGAGACTTCGTTCGACACAAGGGGGATCGTATGCAGCAAGAGATGACGGCGGATCCGGCCGACGCGCTCGTCGCGATCGGCAGGTCCTGGGGGTGGGTCCTCGCGTTCGGGATCATCACACTGCTCGTCGGGATCCTCACCGTCGCGTGGCCCGGTCGCACGGTCCTGGTCGTCGCGGTGCTGTTCGGCATCCAGCTCTTCGTCGCCGGGATCTTCCGGCTGGTGATGGCGTTCACCGACGCAGGGCGAGGGTCACCGCGTGGCGTACGCGCTTGATCGGGATCTTCTCGATCCTCGTCGGGATCCTGTGTCTGCGGCACATCTTCCAGACCGTGGCCGCGCTCGCGTTGATCCTCGGGATCGTCTGGGTCATCGTCGGCGTCATGGACTTCTTCGCCGGGGTCTTCATCAAGGGGATGCCGCGACGCGGGTGGACGATCTTCATGGGGGTCCTGGGCTTCGTCGCCGGGCTCGTCGTGCTGATGCAGCCCGCGATCTCGCTCGTGACGCTCGCATGGGTGCTCGGGATCTGGTTGATCGTCTACGGGACGATGGAGATCGTCGCGTCGTTCGGGCTGCGGAAGGTCGTCAAGGTGAGCCGCGGCGACGTAGACTCTATCGATCCGCCGGGCGGAGGACCGCGACGGCGGCGACGTCGTAGCCCGCCTCCCGCAGGTGGTCGGCGCCTCCGCGGTCGATCGCGAGCACGATCCGGATGACCTCGACCCCCGCGGACTCCAGGACCGTCGGCGGCCGCACGGACCTGGTGCCCGGTCGTGCTGACGTCCTCGAGGAGCACGGCGTGCGCGCCGGCCGGCGCGTACCCCTCGAGCTGTTCCATGGTGCCGTAGGACTTCGCCTCCTTGCGGACGACCGCGAGCGGGAGGCCGGTCCGCAACGAGACCGCGGCCACGAGCAGCGTCGCGGCCCCCTCGGGAGCCGCGAGGTGGTCGGTGCCGGGTGGCAACAGGCGCACGACCTCGCGGGCGAGCTCGTCCAGGAGGTCGGGCCTGGTCAGGAACCGGAACTTGTCGAAGTAGACGGTGGAGCGCGTGCCGCTCGACAGGACGAAGTCGCCGTGCAGCTCCGATGCCTCGACCAGGCGTCGGACGAGGTCGTCGTTCCGGTGTTCCTCCATCGGGCCGGTAGCATAGGCGGTCGATGGGTTGGTACTCGGCCGTCGGTCGTCCGTTGTTCTTCGCACTCCCTCCCGAGACCGCTCATCGCGTCGCCCGCGCGACCCTGCGTCTGCCACTCCCGTGGCGGCGGATCGGAGGAGCGGTCGGCGACCCTCGGCTCGAGGCGTCGCTGGCCGGGATCCCGCTCCGCAATCCGATCGGCCTGGCCGCCGGGTTCGACAAGACCTGCGCGCACCTGGACGCCCTGGGCGAGCTGGGCTTCGGCTACGTCGTCGGGGGCACCGTCACCCGCGCCCCCCGCGAAGGCAACCCGCGGCCGCGGATCGTGCGCTACCCGTCGAAGGCGTCCATGGCCAACGCGATGGGCCTGCCCAACCCCGGTGCCGAGGTCGCGGCCGTGCACCTGGCGAACGCGCGGCGCTCGACGGCTCCGCGCGTCGTCAGCCTGGCGGACGAAGCCGTGGAGGATGCGCTCGCGGCGTTCGAGCTGCTGGAGCCCCTCGTCGATGCCGTCGAGCTCAACGCGAGCTGCCCCAACGTGTCGTGGGGTCGCGATCGCGACAACGAGACGCACCTCCGCGATCTGGTCGCCGGGATGCGCGCGCGGTCGGACACCCCGCTGTTCGTGAAGCTCCCTCCGTTCACCGAGCCGGTGGAGCGCGACGTCGTGCTCGCGCTCGCGCGGATCGCGCAGGACGCCGGCGCATCCGGGATCACCTGCTCCAACACACGGCTCGTGGGGGAGCCGCGGCTCTCGGTGGGCATGGGCGGCCTGTCGGGCCGATCGCTCTGGGAACGGACCGTCCCGATCGTGGCGGACGTCCACGCGGCGACCGGGGGAGCGATGGCGATCAACGCGTGCGGCGGCGTGTGGACGGCGGACGACGTCGTGGCGTGCCTAGAGGCGGGCGCGAGCACGGTGCAGATCTACTCGGGGCTCATCTACCAGGGCCCGGGTATCGTCGGCGCGCTCTGTCGGGGAACGGCTCGGACCCTGCAGGAACGCGGAGCGTCGGTCATCGACCTCACGGGGGCGTCCGAGCCGGCGACGTGACCGCTCGGGCCTCCGCGTGCCGTAGAACGGTTGGCGCGCGGACCCGTTCGCGGGGATGATGCGGCCGTGACGAACGTCCACGCGTCGGCTCGGATCCGGCGCCGCCCGTCCGGCGAACCCCCACCGCTCCCTCGAGAGCAGGGATGGACCCGCTGGGCATGGATCGTCTTCGGCGTCGTCCTGCTGGGCGTCCTCCTCGCGGCCATCCTCGCCGGCTCGGACTCGGCGACGTCCTTCGACGACTCCGTGCTCCGCTGGTTCGCCGATCACCGAACGACGACGCTCACCGATATCTCGAAGTCGATGCTGTCGGCGTCGGGGCTCACCGCCGTCCTCCTGACCCGCGTCGTCGTGGCCCTCGTGCTGGTCGTCTTCAAGCGGTTCCGGCAACTCGTCGCGTTCCTCGCGACGTTCGTGGTCGTGGACTGGCTCGTCGCGACCGCGCTCTCGGTACCGCTGCCGGCGCCGGACGTCGCACCCGTCGTGGCGCCCGGTCCGTTCACCTTTCCGTCGCGCCCGATCTCCGCGATCGCGATCACCGTGATCTTGATGGCGTTCGTGCTCGTGCCGCGAGGGCCGGCCCGGCGCGCCGTCCTGGTCGTGGGGAACGTGCTGATCGCCGCCGAGGTGGCGGCGCAGCTGTTCCTTGCCACCGACGTCCCCAGCGCGATGCTCTACTCCTGGTTGCTCGCCGTCGTCGTCCCGCCGCTCGTCTTCCGGTGGGCCGTGCCCGAGGAGGTGTTCCCCGTGTCGTACTCGCGCGGCGGGAACGCCGCGCACCTCGACCTGGGGGGCGAGCGACAGGTCGCCGTCACGCACGCCATGGCGGACCAGCTCGGCATGGAGGTGACGAAGGTCGAGCCGTTCGGCCTGGAGGGGTCGGGAGGATCGTCCCCGTTGCGGATGACGCTCGCGGACGGCACGCGGGTGTTCGGCAAGATCTACTCGACCTCGCACGTGCGCGCCGACCGCTGGTACCGGATCGGACGGACGATCCTGTACGGGCAGCTCGAGGACGAGACCCCGATCGGATCGGTCCGGCGCCTCGTGATCCTGGAGGACTTCGCGCTCCGGTTCCTCCGCGACTCCGGCATCCGGGTCGCCACGACGTACGGCATCGTCGAGCTGACGCCGAACCAGGAGTACATGTTGGTCACCGAGTTCTTCGAGGGATCGAAGAACCTCGGCGACTCCCAGATCGACGACGTCGCGATCGACGAAGGGCTCCAGCTCGTCCGGACGCTGTGGGACATCGGGGCGGCGCACCGGGACGTGAAGCCCGCGAACATGCTGATCAAGGAAGGGCACCTGCAGCTGGTCGACGTCTCGGGGCTGGAGATCCGACCGTCGTCGTGGCGGCAGGCGGTCGACCTGGCGAACATGCTGCTCACGCTCGCCCTGCAGACGGATGCCGACCGTGTGTACGCGCGGGCGACCGCGTTCTTCACCCCGGAGGAGATCGCCGAGGCGTTCGCGTCCGATGTCGGCCTCGCGGTGCCGACCGAGCTCTCGTCCAAGCTCAAGGCCGACGGGCGACCGCTCCGTGAGCGGTTCAAGGAGCTGGCACCGGCGGAGGCGCCCATCTCCATCCAGCGGTGGAGCGGGCGACGGCTCGCCCTGACCGCGGTCGCAGCGGTAAGCGTCCTGGTGCTCGCCGGCTTGTTCGTGGATGCCCTCCGCGCCGGGATCACGTAGGTCGTACAGACTGGGTGTTGCCGCCGGGTCGGTTCCCGTTCAAGATGTTCCGATTCCCGGCCGCGTCCGAGGGAGGGCCCGCTTGGCCGAAGTTGCCATGAGCACCACCGACGCTCCTGCCGCGAGCGAGCGCGTCGCCGTTCGCCTCGAGGGAGTGGTCAAGCGATTCGCCGAGGTGGCCGCCGTCGACGGGGTCGATCTCGACGTCTTCGAAGGCGAGTTCTTCTCGATGCTCGGACCATCGGGCTCGGGCAAGACCACCTGCCTGCGCATGATCGCCGGCTTCGAGATGCCCACCGCCGGCAGGATCCTGCTCGAGGGACAGGACGTCTCCCGCCTGGCGCCCTACGAGCGCGACGTCAACACGGTGTTCCAGGACTACGCGCTGTTCCCGCACATGTCCGTGGCCGACAACGTCGAGTACGGCCTGCGGGTCAAACGCGTGGCGAAGGACGAGCGCACCGAGCGGGTGAACGAGGCACTCGCCATGGTGCAGCTCGCGGCGTTCGGCGAACGCAAGCCCGCGCAGCTCTCTGGCGGACAACGCCAGCGGGTGGCGCTCGCGCGGGCGCTCGTGAACCGTCCCCGGGTGCTCCTGCTCGACGAACCCCTCGGCGCCCTGGACCTGAAGCTCCGCCAGGCGATGCAGATCGAGCTGAAGGAGATCCAGCAGTCGGTCGGGCTGACGTTCATCTACGTGACGCACGACCAGGAAGAGGCGCTCACCATGAGCGATCGCCTGGCGGTGTTCAACCATGGACGCGTCGAGCAGGTCGGGACGCCCGCCGAGGTCTACGAGCGTCCCGCCACCGGGTTCGTCGCGGGCTTCGTCGGGGTGTCGAACGTTCTGGATGGACCGGCGGCCCGCGAGGTCACCGGCGACGCGCAGGCGTTCACGATCCGGCCGGAGAAGATCGCCCTGCGCGAGCCGGGCTCTGCGGTGGGCGCGGAGGAGTGCTCGGCATCCGGGCACGTTCGCGAGGTCGTATACCTGGGTGCCGTCACCCGATACATCGTGCAGCTCGACGTGGGTGGCGAGCTGGTCGTGATGCAGCAGAATCTCACCACCTCGTCCATGGAGGCGCTGCAGGTGCGCGGCAAGGCCGTGCTCCTGGTGTGGGAACGGAGGAACAACCGCCCGGTCGAGGAGGCCGGGGGTGCGCTCGAGGGGTCGATGGACCAACAGGAGGGGGCTCGATGAAGCAGGGGATGAGATGGCTCGCCGTGGCGGGCGTGTTGACGCTGGTCGCCGTGGCGTGCAGCAACAACAACGACAACGGCGGAGGCGGAAGCACCGGAGGTGGAGGCGGCTCCACCGGTCCGACGGCGATCGACACCATCGGGACCGGGGAGGGCCAGCTGAGCCTGATCGCGTGGCCGGGCTACACCGAGAAGGGCTGGGTGAAGCCGTTCGAAGACCAGACCGGATGCCAGGTGACCGTCAAGTACGGCAACACCTCGGACGAGATGGTGAACCTGATGCGGCAGGGCGGGGGAAGCGAGTACGACGGCGTGTCCGCGTCGGGTGACGCCACGAACCGGTTGATCGCGGCGGGCGACGTCGCGGCGATCGACGTCCAGAAGCTCTTCCCCGACTACGCGGACGTGATGCCGTCCCTGCAGTCGCCGGCCCACAACACGGTGAACGGCGTGCACTACGGCGTTCCATACATGTGGGGTCCGAACTTCCTGATGTACAACACGGACGTCGTCACGACGGCGCCCACGAGCTGGGCGTCGGTGTTCGAGACCACGCTCGACGGTGCGCCGAACCCGTACGCCGGCAAGGTGACGGCGTACGACAGCCCCATCTACATCGCCGACGCGGCGCTGTACCTCTCCAAGACACAGCCCGACCTGGGGATCACCGACCCGTACGAGCTGACCCAGGATCAGCTCACGGCGGCGACCGACCTGCTGAAGCAGCAGGCCGGCATGATCAAGAAGTACTGGGCCGTCTACACGGACGAGATCGACGGGTTCAACGCGGGCGACATGGTGATCGGCACTGCGTGGCCCGTGAACCTCCAGTACACGGCGGCGGCCGGCAAGGTGCCGGTCGACTTCGTGATCCCGTCCGAAGGCGTGACCGGTTGGGCCGACACCTGGATGATGTCGAGCCACGCCAAGGACCCCAACTGCATGCTGATGTGGATGAAGTACACGCTCCAGCCCGACGTGCAGACGCAGGTCGCGGAGTTCTACGGAGCGACGCCCTCCAACACCGCGTCGTGCGCGCAGTTGAACAAGGACCTGGGTGCCGATGCCACGAGCTACCACTGCGGAGACGACGCGTTCCTGTCGCAGGTGAAGCTGTGGAAGACGCCGCTGTCGGAATGCGGCGACGACCGTGGCCAAACATGTACGGACTACTCGACATGGACGAACGCGTGGACGGAGATCCGCGCGAGTTAGTCGGCAGGATCGACGCGGACCGCGGGGGCCCGGGAGACCGGGCCCCCGACCGCGCGACCGACAGACGAGGGGATCGATGGCTGCAGGAACCTCGACGCCGACCGCGGTGCCGACGAGGGGGATCGTCCGCCGCACGTCGGCTGCCCTCTTCCGGCATCCCCGGCTGAAGCTCTGGCTCACGCTGGGACCGACCGCGGCGTGGATGCTCGTCATCTACCTCGCGTCGCTGGCGCTGATGCTCGTCACGGCGTTCTGGCGGCTCAACGAGCTGTCGTCGCAGATCGAACGCGTGTGGGGGCTCCAGAACTTCCAGACGCTCGCGAACTCGCCGGGCATCCGCTCGATCACCATCCGAACCGTCGGCATGGCGACGGCCGTGACGATCACCGACCTCATCCTCGCGCTCCCGATCGCGTACTTCGCCGCTCGCGTCGCGGCGCCCCGGATGCGCTCGCTCCTGCTGCTCGCCGTCGTGATGCCGCTGTGGTCGAACTACCTCGTGCGTGTGTTCGCGTGGAAGGTGATCACGGCGGGTGACGGACCGCTGCAGTCATTCCTGGGGTTGCTCGGGATCCACTACAGCATCTCCGCCAGCAACTGGGCCGTATGGCTGACGTTCTCCTACCTCTGGCTGCCCTTCGCGATCTTGCCCATCTTCGGCGCCCTCGAACGGGTGCCGGACTCCTTGCTGGAGGCGTCGAGCGACCTGGGAGCGCACAACGCCCTGACGTTCCGTCGCGTGGTGATCCCGCTCGTGTTCCCCGGGATCGTCGCCGCGTCGATCTTCACGTTCGCCCTGACGCTGGGCGACTACATCACGCCGACGCTCGTCGGCAAGGGCTTCTTCATCGGGAACACCATCTACAACCTCGTCGGCCTGGCCAGCAACCTTCCGTTGGCTGCCGCGCTCACGATGATCCCGGTCGTCATCATGATCATCTACCTGTCCGTCGCGCGGAAGCTCGGCGCGTTCGAGGCACTGTAGGCCGATGGAGTCGCCGTTCGCGCGCTTCTTGATCAAGGCGGGGACGATCATCGCGCTCGTGTTCCTGTACGCGCCGCTGGTGATCCTGGCGCTCTACGCGTTCAACAAAGGCGTCACGCGCTCATGGCCGCCGGACCTGTGGACGACGAAATGGTTCTCCGCGGCGTGGAACGACGATCTCCTGCCGGGTGCCCTCAAGAACTCGGTCCTGGCCGCGGTCGGCGCCACCACGATCGCGTTGGTCCTTGGTTCGCTCGCGGCGTTCGCGGTCCACCGGTTCACGTTCTTCGGCCGCGACACCATCTCGTTCGCGCTCGTGCTCCCCATCGCGCTGCCGGGCATCGTCACGGCGATCGCGCTCTCGTCCTCGATCGACTACGCGAACAGCGCGGTCGGCCTGACCCCCGGGCTCCTCACGATCATCATCGGTCACGCCACGTTCTGCATCGTGGTGGTGTTCAACAATGTGATCGCCCGGCTCCGCCGAAGTCCGACGTCGCTCGTCGAGGCGTCGATGGACCTGGGCGCCGATGGGTGGCAGACGTTCAAGTACGTCACGTTCCCGGCGCTCCGGACCGCTCTCGTCGCCGGCGGGCTGCTCGCGTTCGGGCTGTCGTTCGACGAGATCGTCGTGACGAACTTCACGGCCGGCTCCACGCTCACGCTGCCGATCTGGATCTTCAACAACCTCCGGCTCCCGAAGCAGCAACCGGTCGTGAACGCGGTGGCGCTTGTGCTCATGCTGCTCTCGATCGTCCCGGTGTACTTCGCGCAGCGGCTGGCGGGAGGGGGGCAGGCGCTCGGCGCCGTCTCGAGGCGAGATTCCGCCGCGGCCGTCCCCGGACTGGAGAGCGCAGGCCCGGGCTAGAGGTACCGGCTAGAGATACTGGCCGCCCCGGGGTGGCCCGTCGGGCTGGGGAGGCTCCTCCTGTCCGCCGGGGAGGCCGCGTCGCCGGAGCTCCTCGAACTGGGCGCGGGCCGCCGCCTGCTGCGCGAACATCGCCGCTTGGATCCCGTGGAACAGTCCCTCGAGCCAGCCGACGAGTTGCGCCTGGGCGATCCGGATCTCGGATTCGCTCGGGACCTTGCCCACGGGGGGGGCGAGTGCGGCGAGCTCGTCGCGGAGGTCCTCCGAGATCGACTCGCCCAGCTCCTCGACCGACCGTTGGTAGACGTCCGCGAGCCGGGTTCGACCCGACTCGTCCAGGGACGCATGCCGGGTCTCCTCGAGCAACTCACGCACCATGCTGGCGATCCGCAGCAGCTTCGCCGGTTCGGTGATCGTCTCCGAAGGAGGCGTTTGTTCTCCCGCCTCGACGGGCACGGCCTGTTTCACCTCGACAGGAGTCTCGGGATCGCTCATCGCCTCACGCTAACACCGGGGCAAGGCAACCCGCCCGTGGAGCGATCGTCACGCGCCGGGGAGCAGCACGCCGAACCCGTCGCGCGCAAGGCGCAACAGGACCTGGCCCGGGCGGCGAAGGTCTGCCACGCGTTCCGCAGACAGCGCCTCGAGCTCACGGAGCCGCTCGCCGAGCGGCTCGAGGCCCTGTCGCCGCGCGTGGCTCAGGGCCTGGGCGTTGCGCCACACCTTGCCGCGCGCCTCCTTCAGGAACCGCTTCGACCCGGCGCGGTTGAACGGCGTGAGCAGGTGGTCGAGGAGCGTCCGGTCACCGGGCTGCTCCATCTTCCGCAGCTCGCCGTCCTCGGCGGCCACGCGGCCGGACAGGATGGCATCGATCCGTTCGTGATCCCGCGAGCGACGCTCGACGAGCGCCGGATCCTCGAACTGGTCATCGGTGATCACCAGGATCAACGCCTGCGGCAGGTCGTAGTTGATGTGCGCGTTCATCCCGAGCAGGAGATGCCGGACCGGCGGAACGCGAGGCGTCGCGTTGGCGGCCTCGAACGCGATCCGCCACGGCCCGGACACGGGGCCGTTCGCGTTCCACTGCTCGATCGCGTCGAGGTAGAGGTCGGCGAACGCGATATCCCACCGCTCGGTCCAGTCGCCGTCCACGAACGCGCCGCGCTCGATCTCCTGCTTCACGGCGATCGTGGTGCGCATGTAGGTCGAGAGGAAGTGCTGCCGCTCGTCGCCTGCCGCGCGCATCGGCTGCAACAGCGCGTCCATGCGGGACAACAGGTCGTCGATCGGCGTCATCCCGGAGTCACGCGTGTTCGGCGAGCTTCCGGATGAACAGCGCCTCGGCGAGGGACATACGCTCGAGCTCTCCAAGATCCACGCTCTCGTTCACCGAATGGATGTTGGAGCGCTCGTCCATCGCTCCCCACATCAACACGGCGATGCCGGGGAACGTCTCCGCGAGCATCGGCACCAGCGGGATCGACCCACCCGAGCCGGTCTCGATAACGTCGGCGCGGTATGACTCCTGCAGCGCCTCGCGTGCCGCGACGAGCGCCGGCGACGACGTGTCCACGATGTACCCCTGCCCGGCGTCGAACGCCCCGCCCTCGATCGTGACCTCCACGCCCCAGGGGGCGGCGTCGCGGAGGAACGTGGTCAGCTTCTCCGTCGCGGCGACCGCATCGTCGCCCGGCGCGAGGCGGAGGCTGACCCGTGCGCGAGCTACCGGCACGACCTGGTTCGACGAGCCGTGGATCGCCGGTGCGTCGATGCCCAGGACCGCGACGGCCGGGCCGGCCCACACGCGGTCCGCGATCGAGCCGGTCCCGATGGTCTGGAGCCCGTCGACGGTTCCGGCCTCCTCCCGGAAGTCCCCCTCCGGGTAGGCGGCGCCCTCCCACGTGAACCGGCGCAGTCCGGGGATCGCGACGTTGCCGTCGTCGTCGTGGAGCTGCGAGATGATCCGCGCCAGCGCGATGATCGCGTCCGGGATCGGCCCGCCGTACGAGCCGCTGTGCTGCGCCTGATCGAGCACCCGCACCTGCACCAGGCAGTCAGTGACGCCTCGGATGCTCGTCGTGATGGTGGGGACGCCGGTCCGGTAGTTGCCGGAATCGCCGATCACCGCCACGTCGGCGCGGATGAGATCGGCATTGCCTGCGACCAGCTGGGGAAGGTGCGCCGTGGAGCACTCCTCCTCGCCCTCGACCAGGACCTTCACGGTGACGGGCACGTCGCCGCCGAGTGCCCGCAGCGCGGCCGCGTGGATCGCCACGCCGGACTTGTCGTCGGCCGAGCCGCGCCCGTACAGACGTCCGTCGCGCACCTCGGGCTCGAACGGCGGCGAGTCCCACTGCTCGATCGGACCCTCCGGTTGGACGTCGTGGTGCGCATACAGCAGCACCGTGGGGGCACCCTCCGGTCCCTCGATCTGTCCGAAGACGGCCGGATGGCCGCCGTCGAGCTCGAGCAGGCGGGCGTCCGCGGCTCCGGCGTCGATCAGGATGTCCCGCGTCGCCTCCGCCGATGCCCGGACGTTCGCCGGGTCGTCGCCCGGATACCCCTTCGACGGGATGCGCACCAGACGCTCCAGGTCCGCGATGGTCCGCGGCAGGTCGGCAGAGATGCGTGCACGGAGGTCGCTGGTGCTCATGGGGTCGGACGATATCGCGTTCGTGCTCAGGCGCGCGGCTCGTTCTCCGGCATCCGCCAGTCGTACGGGCTGACGAACGACGTCACGAGCTGCGCGTAGTTCGCGCGAGCGAACGCGACCGGATTGTCGATGTTGGCCTGGCTCATCGAGCCGCGGAGCTGTTCGACCGACGTGTACTCGCGCTCGTCCATCCACGCCTCGAGCTCACGGAGCACCACGGCGATGTGCTCGGGCCCGTCGTGCAGCAACGCGGACGCCATCATCACGACGTCGGCGCCTGCAAGCAGCATCTTCAGCACGTCGGCGCTGGTGTGGACGCCGGTCGTGGCGGCGATCGAGGCCTTGATGCGGCCGTGGAGGATCCCGATCCATCGCAACGGCAGCCGGAGTTCATCCGACGTCGAAAGCGTGAGTGTGGGGTCGACGCGGAGCGTGTCGAGATCGATGTCCGGTTGCATGAAGCGGTTGAACAGAACGAGACCGTCCGCGCCCGCTTCCACGAGCCGGTTGGCCGTGTGGCCGACCGAGCTGAAGAAGGGCCCGATCTTGACGGCGAGGGGGATGGTGATCTCCGAGCGCACCGCCTCGACCAGGTCGACGTAGCGGCGCTCCACCGCGGCGCCGGATTCGTCCGGATCGGCGGCGATGAAGTACACGTTCAGCTCCAACGCGTCGGCGCCCGCATCCTGCAGCCGTCGCGCGTGCTTCGTCCACCCTCCCATCGAGATCCCGTTGAGGCTCGCGATGACGGGGATCTCGATCTCCGCCTTCGTCGCCTCGACGTGACGCAGGTATGCCTCGGATCCCGTGTTGTAGTCGTCGAACGCCGGCATGTAGGTGGGGGCTTCAGCGAAGCTGTCGGCCCCGGCCTCGAGCGCGCCGTGGATCTGCATCTCCTCGTGCTCGATCTGCTCCTCGAACAAGGAGGGGAGGACGACGGCGGACGCGCCGGCATCCTGGAGCCGCCGGAGCGTCTCCATCCGTTGGCCGAGCGGCGACGCCGAGGGCACGATCGGGTTCGCAAGGTCCAGACCGAGATACCGGGTGCGCAGGTCTGTCATCCGTCGGGTCCTCCTTCGGTGTCCTCCGGGGCCTCTTCGGTCGCTTCATCGCGGACGATGCTCCGGTCGACGCCGGCGAGCTGCTCGTAGAGGTGACGCCGCGCATCGACGTCGGCTTGCGCCTCACGCGCCAACCGCTCGGCGCGGTCGGGATCGCTCCGTGCGAGCATCGCGTAGCGCGCCTCCTTCGACGTGAACGCCTTCAAGGGGATCGAGGGCTTCTTGCTGTCCAGGCGCAGCGCTCGCTCGCCCGCCTCCTCGTTGCGAGGGTCGAACCGGTAGAGCGGCCAGTAGCCGCTGTCGACGGCCTCCTTCTGGTGGCCCATCGCCGTGGACATGTCGATCCCGTGCGCGATGCAGTGGCTGTATGCGATCACGAGCGACGGACCGCGGTGGGCCTCCGCCTCCGCCAACGCCTTGACGGTCTGCGGCATGTCGGCGCCCATCGCGATCTGCGCGACGTAGACGTTGCCGTACGCCGTGGCGATCATGCCGAGGTCCTTCTTCCCGCCCGACTTCCCCGCCGCCGCGAACTTCGCCACGGTCGTGGTCGAGGCGCGGGAGCGAAGCGGCGCGCTGATCACAGCCGACCTCGCGCTGGAGGAGGGTCGGGAGGTGCTCGCAGTACCGGGCGAGATCACATCGGCGCTTTCGTGCGGAACGAACGACCTCCTCCGACTCGGCGCGACGCCGCTGACCCGGTCGGTGGACGTGCTCGAGCTTTACGGGCTCTCCCCGGCCGCGGCCGCCGCGGTCGAGCTGAGTGACGTCGGGGCTGCAGTGCTCGGTCGACTTCGCGACGGCCCGGCGAGCGCCGACGAGCTGGCTCGCGCCACCGGCCTCGAGGCAGGGGCGCTCGCATCCGCCTTGACCGAGCTCGAGCTCGCCGGTGCGGCGGTCGCGGCAGGCGGCGTGTTCCGCGCGAACTAGCATCGCCACATGACCGAGGCCGATCCGAGCCAACCGGCGGCCGCGCCGAGCGTCGAGGAGGTCCGGCGGATCGTGGCGGTTGCGAATCCGGTCATCCGCAACCTCGAGATCACCGACTGCTATTCGCGTCTGGCCGCGGAGTTCGCGATGCGGAGCGGCGAGGGCGCGAACTGGTGCACGTACGCGACGTGGGCCTCCCGGCAGGCAGGGGGAACGATCCGCGGCGAGGACTTGCTCGAGCAGTTCGGCCGCAAGCTCGGGGGAGGCCGCCGGCTCCTGCATCCGATCACAACGCTCTGGCGCCGGCTGCTGCGCCGCGGCCTCTTCCAGCGCGACACGCGGATCGGGCGCCTGACGGCCGAGCTGCACACGCCGTTCGACGCGTTCGAGCGTGCGAGCGACGCGGTCGCGCGCGGGAACCTGAAGGTCTTCGAGGAGATCGGGCTCGAGTTCGCCCGCTATCTCGAGGAATGCCCACCCGGCGAGGTCGACTCGGCCGCGTTCCGGCGGTTCCTCGACCGGCTGCGGCCGGGCGACCCGCCTGCCGGGCAGCACTACCTGCGCCAGGCGTTCGAGCGGTACGAGCACCTGCGGCTCGAGCCGCGACCCGAAGGCGCGGATGGAGCTCGCCGTGCTCGCGAACCTCGAGATCGGATTCCACGAGCAAACGCGTCTGCAGCCGGAGATCCGTGAGGCGCTCGATGCGGCGTATACGACGAAGGAGGATCTCGGTCGGCGAGCGCTTGAGGCGTTCTTTCCCTGGACGTCGCGCTGGTGGGCGTTCGTTCGCCGGCCGCTCGCCGCGCTCGCGGGCGTGGCCGCGGGAAGTGCGCAGCGCGCCTCGAGCAGGCTCGCGCGCGAGGTGATCACGGACTCGCTGATGGTGCTGGCGCTGCCGGGGCGAGTGCTCGCGCTCGGCCCGCACCTGGCGGACGAGTATCCAGAGGCATTGCGCCGCCCCGCGAACGCGGAGCTGGTCGAGCTCCTGGCGCGGTTCGAGCCGCTCCCGCCTGCGCCCGATCAGTGCGGCGCGCGCGACTGGTCAGACCTCCACCAGCGGATGCACTACATCGTGCACCTGTTTTGCGCCTTCCATCTCCGCGCCGAGCTCTTTCGCCCTCCCTTTACGCCGGAGCAGGCTGCGAGCATCCGGCGCGGACAGCTGCCGGACGGCGAGCTGTGATGCTCGTCCGTCTCCGGGCCGGGCCGAATCTCCGGCGATGCGCACTAGCATCGCCCCATGACCGAGACGTACTGGCTGGCGGAGCCGGCCGATCCGATCTCGCTCCACGCGATGAGGGCCCCGTGGACGTCGCGGTCGTGGGTGGAGGCGTGACGGGTTGTGCATGCGCCCTAGCGCTCGCCGAGGGTGGGCTGCGCGTGCGCGTGTACGAGGAGCGACGAGTCGCCTGGGGGGCGAGCGGGCGGAACGGAGGCTTTGCGCTCCGCGGCGGAGCTCTGCCGTACCACGAAGCCCGGCGCGAGCTCGGCGCCCAACGATCGGCGCAGCTCTGGCGCCTCAGCGAGCGCTACCTCGACAGGATGGAGGAGCTGGCGGGCGACGCCCTGCGCCGGGTCGGAAGGCTGCGACTCGCCGACGAAGAGGAGCTCGCAGAGGTACGGGCCGAGTTCGAGGCCCTTCGTGCAGACGGCTTCGAGGCGGAATGGCTCGACAGGCTCGATCCACCGCTCGACGGCCTCTATCGCGGCGCGATCCGGCACCCGACCGACGGCGCCCTTCAGCCGGCGCGCTGGGTCCGGCGGCTCGCGGCCCACGCTGTGGCCGCCGGGGCCGAGATCGTCGAGCAGAGGCGGGTCGAATCGCTCGGCGAGCTGGACGCCGACCACGTCGTCATCGCCACGGACGGCTACACGGGCGGGCTCGTTCCCACCCTGGACGCCGTCATGCAGCCGGTCCACGGCCAGGTGCTCGTGACCGAGCCCCTCGGAACCCGGCTCTACGACTGCCCGCATTCCGCGCGGCACGGCTTCGATTATTGGCAACAGACGCCCGAGGGCAATCTCGTCCTCGGCGGGCGGCGCGACGCGAGCCTCGAAGCCGAGTACACAAACGACGAGGTGATCACGGACACGATCCAGCGGGCGCTCGAGTCGTTCGCCGAGCAGCTGATAGGCGAGCCGCCGCGAGTCGTCCATCGCTGGGCGGGCATCTTCGGCGCGATCGACGATCGACTCCCGCTCGCGGGGCGGATCCCGGGCCGCGAGGGCCTCTGGGTCGCCGCCGGCTATTCAGGGCGCGGCAACGTCCTCGGGCTCGCGTGTGGCGAGCTCGTGGCGGGGGCGATCCTCGGTCGCCCCGCACCAGAGCTCCAGCTGTTCGACCCCGCGCGGCTTCTCTAGGAAGAAGCCGACTCTGCGCCCATGCCTTCCGGCATCGGCGCGCTTTCATCGGTCTGCCAGATGCCGAAGGCGTTTCCCTCCGGGTCTTTCGCCTGCGAGAACCAGCCCATGCTCGGAACCGGCATCTTGTCCTCTGCGTTGCCGCCGAGCTCGCGGACGCGGCCGATCTCTGCGTCGATGTCGCCGGTCTCGAAGTAGATGACGATGCCCTTCTCGCCCTCGCGTGACGGATAAACCGCTCCACCGGGCTCGCCCTCGAACATGTTGTACTCCGGCGCACCTTCGGCGCCGTCTCCGTACGGCTTGAACTTCCAGCCGGCGAGCTCACTCCAGAACTTCATCGAGCGCTGAGTGTCGTCGGCGGGAATCTCTACGTGAACGATCGTCCCTTTCATCTCTCTCCCTTCCTCGCTGCCAACTCCTTCGTCGTCAGACGCTACCGAAGAGGGCTGGGCGGGAGGGTTAGGACCTGGAAAAACCCATGGCCGGCCGGGTGGCTGATGTTGAATGAAGCGGTGGCCACCGGACAGGGAAGCGGCGGCGCCGACGGTCTTTCCCGAGCTCAACGAGCTGCCTGGGGAGCTCGTCGCCCGCGTCGAGGCGATTCTCGGAGCAACTTCGTCGGCGCCTACTTGACCGGCTCGTTCGCGCTAGGAGCTGCTGACATCCACAGCGACTGCGACTTTCTCGTCGTCACCGAGGATCGGGTCACGGCGGAGCAAGAACGAGCGCTTCGCGAGCTTCACGACGAGATCCCGACGCGTCCCGGCCACTGGGCGCACGACCTCGAGGGCTCGTACGCGCCAAGGGCCGAGCTCGAGACGCTCGCGGCTCTCGGCGAGGAATGGCTGTACATCGACCGCGGCTGGCGGGAGATGCGCTGGTCGACCCACTGCAACACCGAAGACGCGCGATGGACGCTCCGCGAGTGCGGCATCCCGCTCGCCGGCCCCGACCCGCGCACGCTTGTCCGCGAGGTCCCCGCAGACGCGCTCCGCAGCAGGGCGCGACAACTGATCGAGACCTTCCTGCCGGACCTGTTCAGCTGGACCAGTCTCGACATCGCCTGGTCGCAGCGTTACGCCGTCGCGACCCTGTGCCGAATGCTGTACACGCTCGATAGCGGCGAGGTGGCGTCGAAGCCGGCCTCGCTGGAGTGGGCAATGAACGCGTTGATCCCTGCGTGGCGCGGCCTGCTCCAGCAGGTGCTCGACGACCGGGCGCGTGGGTGGGATCCCGACGAGCCCCCGCCGCCCGGAAGCGCGGAGGCGACGATCGCCTTTGCCGAATACGCGAAGGGGCGAGCCGCCGGGTCGTTGCCGTGAGGTCTAGCTTCATAGATCGAGGTCCGGAAGACTTCAGCCGTGGGCACGGAGCGGAGCCGGCAGCTGCTGGATCTCGCCCAGCGCGTCGCCGATGCGCTTCCGCTCGAAGTGGCGGAGGAGGTCGTGGTCACCGGCAGCGTGTCGCGCGGGGTGGCCGACGAGATCTCCGACATCGAGATGCTGATCGTCACGCCCGAGCCGCTCGAGCTGGCGGCCTGCTTCGAGCATGCTCGGGCTGCCGGCCTTGAGGAGCTCGACACCTGGGGCACGCAGGGACACCGACGCAGCGCGTCTCCGGCTACCGCGAAGGCGTGCCGCTCGAGCTCATCTGGTGGTCGCGCGACCACGCGGAGTCGTCGATCGACGCGATCCTCTCCGGTGATGTTCGTCTGCCGCCGACGCGATCGCGAACGGCGTAGCGCTACGGACGTCCGGCTCGCTGTCGCGGTGGCAGGCGCGTCTCGGCGACTATCCGGAGGAGCTCGCGGCGGCGCAGATCGAGGAAGCTGCACTGACCTGGGGCGGTTTCACGCCCGCGGGGTTGCTCACTCTGGCGCGCCCGGGTGAGCGGCTCGCGCGCACGGAGCGGATGCTGGATGATGCGTCGCGCGTCCTCCGTATCGTCTATGCGCAAAACCGGGTCTGGGAGCCGACGCACAAACGGCTCGCGGCACGCGTGGCGCCGCTCGCGGTGAAGCCCGAGCGACTCGCGGAGCGAATCGAGGAGGCTCTCTCAGAGCCGGACCCACGGCGCGCGCTGCTGGTCATGACAGAGCTGCAACGGACACGGTCGCCTTCGCACCGGACGGCCCGAACGTGAACCGCGCGCGCCGTGGCTCGCGGCTGGAGCGGATGCACTCGGCTCGATGCGGTGAGTCAGCGCCCGCGGCTGATGACGAGGTCGACCTTCGCGCCCTTCGCTGGACGCGCCGAACCTCGGCTTTTGGGAGATCACCTGGCCCCTCCTGACCCTCGTCGAATAGGAGATGACCTTCCCGACACGGCAGTTGACGCGCGCGAGCTTCCGCTTGGCGGCCGCCAGCATCATTCCCGTGACCCGCTGCACGTCGCAGACACCCGGCTTGTTGATCAAAACGAACACGGAGTCGCCGTACGCGATCACGAGGTCTGGCCTACGGTCGCCGTTGAGGTCGGCGATCGGGATCGGCAGCGTCCGACCCGCCGGTTCGGTAGTCGGCCCTGGGCAGAAAGCCGCCATTGCCGCGGTTCACAGAACGGAGACGGCGTTCGAGTCGGGGAGTCGCCGTCGTACGAAGTGATGAGGTCGGGCTTGGCGTCGTGATTCAGGTCTGCGATCTCCAGGGTGTCCGGAAAGACGCCGGTTGGGTAATCGCGCCTGGGCGCGAAGCTGCCTTTGCCCCGGTTGAGGAGCACGGAGACGGTGTCCGGTCGACATTCGCAGTCGCGAGGTCCGGCTTGCCGTCGCCGTTCAGGTCGCCGATCGCAGCGACGAAGGGCCGCGTCCAATGCGTAGTCGCGCCTTGGCTCGAAGCTGCCGTCGCCCCGGTTCAGGAGCACGGAGACGGTGTTTCGCAGCCATTCGCGGTCGCGAGGTCCGGCTTGCCGTCGCCGTTCAGGTCGGCGATCGCAAGCGAACGGGCCGTCCCGCTGCGTAGTCGCGCCTGGCCGCGAAGCTGCCGTCGCCCCGGTTGAGGAGCACGGAGACGGTGTTCGCCTTGTAGTTCGCGGTCGCGAGATCTGGCTCTGTTGTCGCCGTTGAGGTCGCCGATCATGAACGATTGGCCGGCGCCCGCGTCGCGTAGTCGGCTTCGCCCCGAAGTGCCGTCGCCGCTGGTTCAGGAGCACGGAGACGTGTTCGCTTTCGCGGTCGCCAGGTCGGGCTTGCCGTCGCCGTTCAGGTCGGCGATCGCGACGAGGTACGGGGCTGCTCCGGTCGCGTAGTCGTCCTTGGCGCGAAGCTGCCGTCGCCCCGGTTGAGGAGCACGGAGACGGTGTCCGCGTCGCAGTTCGCGGTCGCGAGGTCCGGCTTGCCGTCGCCGTTCAGGTCGCCGATCGCGAGCGACCCGGAGCCGGCGCCGGTCGCGTAGTCGCGCCTGGGCTGCGAAGCTGCCGTCGCCCCGGTTCAGGAGCACGGAGACGGTGTCCGCATCCGCAGTTCGCAGTCGCGAGGTCCGGCTTGCCGTCGCCGTTCAGGTCGCCGATCGCGAGCGAGGCGGGCGCCGCCGGTTGCGTAGTGGCGCCTTGGCGCGAAGCGGCCG